>JADHTQ010000004.1 GCA_016784965.1 Bacteriovoracaceae bacterium
CGTGGGCAGTATTAATAGTGATCCCTCTAGCTTTTTCTTCAGGTGCAGAATCAATCTCGGCATAAGACTTGACCTCTCCCCCAGTCGCTTCTGAAAGAATCATCGTAATTGCTGCTGTCAGTGTGGTTTTACCATGGTCAACGTGACCAATCGTACCTATGTTAACGTGTGGCTTACTTCTATCAAATTTTTCTTTTGCCATGTCCTGTGTCCTCCTCAAGCAAAGTTATACTAATTCATTTTTAATCACACTAAGTATCGTCGATAATCACTATACTGACAAGGATAAAGTGGAGCTCACGACGAGATTTGAACTCGTGACCTCTCCCTTACCAAGGGAGTGCTCTACCCCTGAGCCACGTGAGCGTATCTATTCCTACTCAGTTAACGGGCGTTGATTTTATTAAAGAAGAATGGAGCAGGTGACAAGGATCGAACTTGCGACATCAACCTTGGAAGGGTTGCACTCTACCAACTGAGTTACACCTGCTTTAAATCTTTCATAAAAACTGGTGGCGAGGGATGGATTCGAACCATCGAAGGCAGAGCCGTCAGATTTACAGTCTGATCCCTTTGGCCACTCGGGAACCTCGCCCGCATTTTAGGCAAATAAAAGTGGAGCTGGTTATAGGAGTCGAACCTACGACCTGCGGTTTACAAAACCGCTGCTCTACCAACTGAGCTAAACCAGCAAAAACTCATACATTTGCCTATGAATAAATTATATAAACTGTACTAATTCTAATTGCAAGAACTTTCTTTTTCAATAGGCAAAAAATTTTCCCATGGCCAAAGCAGAAGCAACCGATACATTGAGAGTTTGAATTGGTCCAAAGCTATTCAGTGCAACTTTATGCTCAATAACTCGTGAGACTGCATTAGAAATCCCCATATCTTCTGATCCCATCACGACACAAGTATTCAGCCTTAATTGCTCAACATTATCTGCAAGCTGATCAGCGTCATCTACTTCTCGCTCACAAAAACCAACACAGCAGACCCCAATGCCTTGCAACTTAGTAATTGTCTTAGAAAGGTTGGCACATTTAACAATTTTTACATGCTCTAGGGCACCTGAGCAAATCCTAGAAAATGCTGGTGAAATGCCAAAGTTTCCCTTTTGGGCGATTAGCAGGCAGTTCACCCCAAAAAAGGCAGCAGTCCTCATAATCGCAGCTCCATTGTGAACATCTGTCACCTGATCTAAACAAAAGATTTTTTGACCAATTTTGTCGAAAATTTTATCGTATAACCAAGCCACATCGTAAATAGGAGTAAGTGAAGTAACCAAAAAGATTTGCGAGGGAATTCTTTGGTAAGAAAAGCCATAGCTGTCGTAAATTTTTTGCCCTTGATCTTGAAAACTTTTCACCGGCACTATAGTAATTTGGTCCTTCTTTAGAATTTTGCTAACGTTTACTCTGGTTTTTTTTTGAAACTCTTTTATGCCCACCTCTGTGGCAACCACTCTTTCATGGGTGCGCTCACTGTTTTTAAGTGCCTCAGCGATACTATGAATTCCTATGATGACGTCTCGAACTTGTTCCATGATATGGGCCTTTAATCTTAATATGACTTGGCAAAGATCACTCTTTGCTTGCTTGGTTTACCGCTAAATGGACAAGTGCCACTTTCTTTTTCATCAAAGGGAATGCACCGGATTGTTACGTTTAGATCATCTTTAATTTTTTGCTCAACACTGGACTCGCCACTCCAATGGGTGAGAGCAAATCCACCATGAATCTCAGGTTTATTTTTATTTTTGGGTGTAAAAAAAGCATAAAAATCATCTTTGTTATCAATTTTGCGCGTATGCTCATTCCTAAAGTTCAATGCCCTGGTGAATATGTTATTTTGAATCTCTGATAAAATATTGGGTACTGTTTTTAAAAATTCTGACCGGGAGAGGGATACTTTTTCTTTAGGGCCTTTGTCTCTTCTGCCCACAAATACCGAATCGTTATCAATATCTCGAGGCCCGATTTCAAGGCGAATGGGTGCCCCTTTTTTGATCCAGGACCAGGCTTTATCACCACCTCTCATATCACGTTTATCTAAGAATACTTTTACCGAAGATCCATCATAGTACACTTCTTTGAGTTCACTCTGAAGCTTTTGACAATAATCCATGACTTTATCTTTTGTCTCCTCTTTATGAATTATAGGAATAATTATAATTTGAGAAGGAGCAAGTCTTGGAGGTAAAATTAATCCGTCGTCATCGGAGTGGGCCATTACCATACCACCGATTAAACGAGTAGAAACGCCCCAAGATGTTGTCCAAGCATATTCCTCTTCACCACTTGTTGCCATAAATTTAATCTCTGAGGACTTGGAAAAATTTTGTCCCAAAAAGTGAGAGGTCCCAGCTTGTAAGGCCTTACGATCTTGCATCATCGGCTCGATACAATATGTAGAAACGGCACCGGGGAATCTTTCTGACTCAGTTTTTTCGCCTTTAAAAACTGGCAGCGCCATGAAATTTTCAGCAAAATCAACATACTCATCAAGCATTTTTAAAGTCTCTTCCATTGCTTCATCTTTTGTGGCATGTACAGTATGCCCCTCCTGCCATAAAAACTCTGTAGTGCGAAGAAACAGTCTAGTGCGCATTTCCCAGCGAACAACATTTGCCCACTGGTTAATCAGAAGTGGCAGATCCTTGTAAGATTGAATCCACTTCGAAAACATGGCACCGATTATGGTTTCAGAAGTCGGGCGAACGACATAGGGCTCTGTGAGTTTTCCTGCAGGTTTTAGCCCCCCCATACCATCGTCTTCTAAGCGATGGTGAGTGATAACTGCACACTCCTTGGCAAATCCTTCAACGTGCTGGGCCTCTTTTTCTAGAAAACTTTTGGGAATAAACAAAGGGAAGTAGGCATTCTGGTGCCCGGTTTCTTTAAACTTTTTATCTAAAACCGCTTGGATATTTTCCCAGATACCATAACCCCAGGGCTTAATAACCATGCAACCTCGCACGGGTGAACTCTCGGCCAAATCGGCGGCTTTAACTACTTGCTGATACCATTCTGGGTAATCCTCTGATCTTTTGGGATTAATAGCTGTCTTTGCCATATACACTCTCTCAAATTTGGGGGTGATCTAATTTTTTAGTTTGTTTTAATGATAGGCCAAAGACATCGTCCCTGGCAACGTAAAAGCTTCGATTGCTTCTCCTCGAAGATTGGCAGAAGATACTATTTTATAGGCACTAGGTGTAGCGAACAATTTGCGACATAAAAGATTATGCAGGTGATGCCCCGATTTATAGGTCTCAATTTTTCCAGCAATTTCATATCCCAATAAGCTCAAGTCACCGATGGTGTCAAGAATCTTATGTCGTACGAACTCATCTTTGAATCTTATCCCGTCTGGGTTGATCACATTGTAGTCATTTAAAATAACTGCATTATTTAAAGAGCCACCTCGAGCTAGCCCTCTGCGCTTGAGCATATCAACATCTTTTAAAAAGCCAAATGTTCTAGCGCGACTAATATCTTTGACAAAATTCTCGCAAGAGAACTCAAAATATTTTTGCTGCTTTTTTATAACTGGATGAGAAAAAACAATTGTGGAGTCAATTTCTAGTTTAGAAGCTGGAGAGATTTGGGCCCACTTATCTTCGACATCGACCCGCACCTTCTCAGTTATGACTATAAACTTTTTTGATTCATTTAAAGTCGTGATACCTGTTTCTTTTAATAGGAAAATAAATGATGCACCAGAGCCATCCATAATAGGTACTTCAGGTCCATCAATTTCACAATAAATATTGTTAATGCCAAGCCCATAAAAAACTGACATTAAATGCTCAATAGTATGAATAGCGGACTTTCCCTCACCAATCGTAGTGGCACTATCGGTGGCGCTAACTGTATCATATGAAGCTTGAGTAACTGGGGAGTTTGGAATATCCACTCTTTTAAACTGGATACCAAAATCAGCAGAAGCTGGATGCAGGACCATGGTAACCTTCCGTCCGGAATGGATACCAATACCCGTGACAGAAAGCTTTCGCGATATGGTTCTTTGATATAACATATATGAGATCTCGTTTTATAACTTGTTAAAATCGAATGCTTTTTTAATAATTTACAATAACTATCAAATATCATCACCAAAAGCAAAACTAATTTTGACATGTTGCAATTAATACAATACCACATTTTGGCAATATTTTGCAACACAATGAAAAAAATGTCCCATCTTTAGTAATTACAATGTATTAATTTGCGTGATATACATGTGAATTATGTCGATATGGTTTCATGAAAACATAAATTTAGATGATATTTCCAGGCAGGGTCTTGGCACCTCAATTGAGCATATGGGAATAGAGTTTACTGAGATTGGTGATGACTATCTGACGGGCACCATGCCCGTTGATCATAGGACTATCCAACCAATAGGTATCCTGCACGGAGGATCATCTTGTTTGCTTGCAGAAACTTTGGGCAGTATCGCTGCAAACTTATGTCTAGATCAGTTGGAAAAAAAATATGCTGTAGGCATGAATATTAACACCAGCCATATCAAGTCTGCCAAACAAGGTGAAGTTGTAACAGGTACCGCCCGGGCAATTCATTTGGGACGATCAAGTCAAGTCTGGAATATCGATATCATAAATCAAAAGCAACAACTTGTCTCGACGACTAAGCTGACGATGTCTATTATTTCAATACGTTAACCCTAGATGCTTTTTTGCCTTTTCTGAAATGGTCCTACCTCTTGATGTTCGCAAAAGATAGCCTTCTTTTAATAAATATGGTTCATACACATCTTCAATCGTCCCGCGATCTTCAGATAGTGTCGCACAAAGTGCCTCTATTCCTACTGGCCCACCACCATAATACTCTTGAATTACTTGTAAAATTTTTCTATCCATCCGATCGAGACCTGTTTCATCAATTTCCATGAGTTGTAACGAACTAATAACGTCACCTACATCTATTTCAGATCTGTTTTTGACTAGAGCATAATCTCTAACTCTTCTCAAAATACGATTGGCAATACGGGGCGTTCCTCGTGCACATTTTGCAATTTGAACTTTGGCATCACCCGCCAGTTTTACACCTAACTTTTTGGCGTTATTTTCTACGATTGTCGAAAGCTCCATGTTGTCATAGAAGTCAAAATGTAAATGGGCCATAAACCTATCGCGCAGTGGATTTGATAAAAGTCCTGAACGCGTAGTGGCCCCAAGAAGCGTAAAAGGTACTATGTCTATTTGCATAGTTCGGGCAGCTGGTCCTTGACCGATTAAAATATCTAGTCGATAGTCCTCCATAGCAGAATAGAGAATTTCTTCGCAACTTACATCCATGCGATGTATCTCATCTATAAACAATACATCTTTAGGGCTTAAGTTGGTTAAAATGGCAGCGATGTCGCCCTTTTTTTCGATTGCAGGTCCTGAAATCATATGCAGCTGGGTACCCAATATTTTTGAGATAAGCATTGCCAGTGAGGTTTTACCCAAACCTGGAGGACCAGACAAAAGTGCATGGTCCATGGCCTGATTTCTGATAGTCGCTGACTTGGCCATAATTTCAATATTTTCAACAATTTTTTTTTGTCCTATGTACTCATCAAAATTCTGAGGTCTAAGTTTTGCCTCTTGTATCACCTCATTATTTTGATCTAAGGTATCGGGAGTGAAAACTCTACTTTCTGCATGGTTAACGATTTCCATAACTAATCTCTTTTGTGGTTAGATTTGTTTTAATACCAAATGAACTAGTTGCTCTGCCTTGGTGATAGAGTTGTTGCTCAAGATCTGTTGCGCAAGCTCTACTACCACATCTTCTTTTAACCCCAGCTCTTTGCAGGCCATAATTGTTTCATCCATTACATCTTGAGTATCAACTGAGGCTTTATAATGCGTTACCTCTATTGGTGCTTTTGTACTTGAGGTCGTGTAGCGACTTGAATACATCTTAACCTTATGAATTTTTGTCCCCAAATCTAATATAATTTGAGCCGCGGCCTTATTGCCTATTCCCGGGGCTTTGGTCAGTGCTTTTTTGTTGTCAAAGGAAATGGCATCACAAATTTGTTGTGACTTAATAGTCTTCATTAGTGTATATGCCGTTTTAGGTCCGACCCCTTTTACTTGAATGAGCATTTCAAATAATTTTTTATCGCGCAAGGATTCAAATCCATAGAGCTCTTCCGATGCTTCTTTAATTATGTGAGAAATATAGAGCGCGATCTGCTCCCCCTCTGGGAGAACTGTATTGAAGTAAATTTGATATCCAACACCGGAGCTACTCAAGATCACCGCTTCACTGCCATCACTAAAGATTACTTCGCCTTGTATGTATCCTATCATCTAGCACTCTCCATTGGTGGTGGCTTAACAACGTCCCTAATGGGACGTCTGAGTGCGTGGCAGGTAGCTATGGCCAAGGCATCACTCTCGTCATTAGTTTTAAACACCTTCTCTCCAAATATCATGATCAGCGTCTTTTGCACACTAACTTTACTGGCATGGCCATGTCCCGTTACAGAAGCTTTGATCAAATTGGGGGAATATTCAAAAAGTCGCTCTAAGTATTTTTTATTGTACATAAAAGCAGCAATCATTGCACCACGTGCTTGAGATAGCTTCATTAAAGAGGTTACATTTTTTGCATAGATGAGGGACTCAATTGCAATTTCGTCAGGATCATACTTTGTGATCAGGTCAATACAGGATTGGTAAATAAGGCCAAGTCGTTGATTAAAATTTGTTTGGCGATTATATCGCATAGTGCCGGAGTCAAGTAAATACAAGCTTCGACCCCTTCTCTCTATAAGTGCATAACCTGCGCTTCTTGATCCTGGATCGATACCTAAAATTTTCATTTTTTCACTTTACCATTTTAGGAAAACCTTTTACAAGTATATAGGAAAAAACACCCGATCAAATAATTTCAAAAAAAGTGGCGGAGCAGCACTATGAATATAAAACACACATCACTTCATGGTCATCACACTCAATTGGGCGCAAAAATGGCACCTTTTGCTGGTTTTGATATGCCTCTTCAATATAATTCTGTAAAAGAAGAGGTGCTAACTGTTAGAAATAACGTCGGAGTTTTTGATGTAAGCCACATGGGGGAATTTTTTGTTGAAGGTAGAGAAGCAGTTGCTGCAGTTGATTATCTGATAACTAACGACTTTTTAAATGCAGAGGAGTCCAAAGCCGTTTATTCACCGCTTTGTAATACCCGTGGTTACATTATCGACGACCTAATCGCTTATAAAATTTCAAATGAAAAAGTATTAATCTGCGTCAATGCCGCAAACATACAAAAAGACTGGCAATGGATTTCAAACAATTTAGAAACATTTGATTGTAATGTATATGATAGGTCAGCAGAATATTCTTTACTCGCAATCCAGGGACCACGCACAGAAGAAGTTTTTGATAAACTAGAAATGCTACCAGCTGAAGACCTGCCTTATTACTCTGTAAGAGAACTGAAGTTTGAGGGTGAGCACATCATCTTGGCACGCACAGGTTACACTGGCGAAGATGGTTTTGAAGTATTTGGCAGTCACCAGTTTATAACAAAATTGTGGGATAAACTCTTAGCAAATGATGTTAAGCCCTGTGGCCTTGCAGCAAGAGATGTTCTAAGACTTGAGGCTTGTTATCCTTTGTATGGTCATGAATTAAGTGACAGTGTGACTCCTCTTGATAGCACTTTAAAATGGGCAGTCAAGCTAACCAAAAAAAACTTCATCGGTAAGCAAGCTTTAATGGATTACACACCCAAATATCGTTTGGTCAAACTCTCCCTTGATAAAGGAATTCCTCGCCCTAGTTACCCGATTTTAAATTCAGACGGACAAACTATTGGAGAAGTAACCTCTGGCACTATATCTGTGGTGTTAAATAAGGGTATTGCAATTGCACGAGTTGAAAAAGATAAATTTCCCGAAAATAAAAAACTTTTTATACAAATAAGAAAAAATAATATAGAAGCAAGTATTCACAAAACAGCTTTTGTAACTGGAGGACATAAATAATGGCCACTGCAATTCCTAATGATTTAAAATATACTAAAGAACACGATTGGATTTTGGTAGAGGGTGAAACGATTACTCTTGGTATCACAGACTTTGCCCAGTCTGCTCTTGGAGACATTGTGTTTGTCGAACTTCCAGAAGTTGGGGCCAGTATCGACAAAGATGAACCATTTGGAGTTGTCGAATCAATTAAGTCCGTCACAGATCTCATTTCTCCTTTTACTGGTACAATTTCTGAGTCTAACAAAGGTTTGGAAGATTCCCCAGAAGATTTAAATGCCGATCCCTATGGTAAATGGATGATCAAGGCCAAATTAACAGATAGCACCCAGCTAAGTGAGCTGATGAGTGCTGACCAGTACAAAGAATTCTGTGAAAATTTTAGTGCTTAAGATATTGGAATATAAATGCAAACAACTCATGAATCTATTCAGTTATTAAATACTGCAGTCATTAAGAGTAAAGAAAAACTCATTGATGCCTCCTATGAAGAGAGACTTAGTACCATTTGTCAAACTCCTGCAGTAGGCGCACTCTCCACAGCAGTAACCCATTTGTCAGAAAAATTAAATGTATCCCGAGATCAAGCAGCAATTCAAATCATTGAAGCAGTCAGAGAACTTGATTCTATTTGGGATGACTATATTAAAATGGAAGGGATCAGCAAGTTAAAAGGCCTTTTGCGAGAACACCCCACTAACTTTTAACTACAAAACTCCACCGCAAAACTGCATTGCCATTTTTTATCAAACCCTTTGGTGGGTTTGGAAATGGTCCAGCTTTTTTAAATGACTCGACAGCTGCATCATCAAGCTCTTTAATGCCACTTGTATGCTTGACGGCCACTTCAAGGATATTGCCATGAGTATCAAGTTGGATGAGAAGGGAGGTAATTTTATCTTCAGCAAAAGCAGGCCTTCTTCCTCCTCTTAACATTTTTTTTACTTTGTTTTTTAAAGTTACTCCCCAGAATTGCTCCAGCTGCTTTTTAATGCGATCCATAAAACCAAAGTACTTATATTCTAACGTATTTAGATTGGTCATATCATCTAGGGGTATATCATCTACATAGTCATTACTGGCAGACAGACCCACTGTATTTGCTAGACCATTTAGCTGTCCCAGGGTTATTAATCTTTTTTGCCCTTTCTTGGTTCCCTTTTTGAACTCTTTAAATTTCGGTTTAATCATCGAAAGATCTTTTAGGGTAATTTTTGGTGGAGTTTTTTTATTTTGGGCTTTTGCATAGATCACTTTTTTTACACCAGTTGCAACTCCCTTACCTGCTTTTTTAAAACTTGCAATATTCTTTGAGACCACTTGCTTATCAAATTTATTAGACTTGTTACTCAAATATTTAGGGTCTTCAGGCACCTCATTTTTTTTACTACTTTCAGTACTTACAACTTGCCTACCTTTTAGCTTTACCTTTAATCGCTTTTGGGCCAACTTTTTTATTTTGAGCTTACTTGTGGGGAAAATTATTTGTTTAACGGGCAGAGACAAAAACATCAGATGACATAAAACTGAAAATATTAAAGCTATACTAAGTTTCTTCATCGATGCTTTTTCCAATAAACAGGTACCAAGAACATAAGTTTATCGGTATATCTAAACATTTTCTAAATCTTTTTAAAGTAAAAAAAATATTCAACATTACCTTTTTTACCTGTAATTGGTGATTTACATACCTGACTTACAGCGCAATCATTTTCCTGACACCAATGGTACAGCTTTTGGACAACTCTCTGCCTGACAGCGTCATCCCGAATAACACCGCCTTTTCCAACTATATCTTGGGAGGCCTCAAACTGTGGTTTTACAAGTGCGATAATTTCACCTCGATCATGAGTTAAGGCAAATATGTTTTTTAAAACTAACTTGAGGGAAATATATGACAGGTCCACAACGCATAGATCAACCTTTTGCTCTAAACACAAAGAGTAGCGAATATTGATTCCTTCCATGTTAGAAACTCTATGATCATTGATAAGCCTCTCATCTAATTGGCCATGACCGACATCAATTGCATATACTTTTTGGGCACCATTTCTTAAAACGTATTCACTAAATCCGCCAGTTGAGGCCCCAATATCTGCGACAATTTTGCCTTTGATTTCGACATTAAATTCTTCTATCGCCTTTGCTATTTTGTGTGCACCTCTTCCAACATATTGATGCTCTTTATGAATCTTAAGCCGCTCACTATCGCAGTCATCAATTATCTGCCCCACTTTGGTAACTTGCAAACCTTTGAAATACACGACACCTTCTTCAATCAGAAGTTTAGCTTGTGAGCGACTTTTAACCTTGCAGGCACGAATAAGTATTCTATCAATTCTATCTTTCATAAATATTGTTTGATTTTTATCGTACAGTAGGCAGTATGGAGAGCTCAATTACCTGATCAGATAGCGTCTTGTTAATAATAAGTTTTTCCTCACCGATCTTAACTACAATTTCACCTTCGTTAAAAATCCGTATAACCTCCCCTTTGCTGTTGTATAAGCTGCCAGTTATATTGATCATCGAACTAGGTCCAAACTCTTTTAAACTATTAGAAAACATCGCATTTAACTTTAAGGTAACACCGTTATTCATCTTAAAAACAACTGCTTCTTTACCCAAAACATCCTCGACAACATACAGTTCACTGACAATAGTTAGTCCCGTGCCCACTCCCCTTTGATGAACAATACCAACATTTAGTCGAATTATCGCAAAAGCATCGACCCAAATCATTAGTCCAATTACTATGTAAACTAAACGATAAATTGTGTGTCTATAAAGCATAATATTCACTTTACAATTTATTTCTACAATCGAAAATATATTTGATATGATATTTTCGATGAAAAAGCTCAAATTCAAATTTATATGGCTACTCATTGGTGTGCTTTCTGTGCTCTTGGTCGTATATTTTAGCTTAGCAAAGTTTGATGATTCACCCTCAACTATCCCCCATTTGGACAAACTATTGCATGCAGGAATTTATACATATCTGGGCTGGTATTTTTCCCAGATATTTACTTCATCAAAGCGGTTAATCATCCTAGTAGCACTGCTTGCCATGGGTATTTTAATCGAGTTTCTCCAAAAGCTCACCGGTTATCGCTCTTTTGAACTACAAGACATTGCTGCCAATATTTTTGGCATCACGTTAGGTGTTTTTGTATTTCATAAAATTTATCCAAATTTGATCGAAGATATCGATCATAAGATATAGCTTGTGCCCGAAAATACTCTGTGCACGCTCCCACATAGATAAACTGCCTCTAGCTGGTCATCTAATTCAACTTTTAATGCCCCTCCTTTTACCTTGATATCAACTACTCCACTCCATCCAAACAGTTTTTGCATTGCAATTGCAGCGGCTGTGGCCCCTGTCCCACAGGATAAAGTTTCCGCCTCAACTCCTCTCTCATAGGTTCTAAGTGCAATTTTTCCCTCTTGTTCTATTTCGAAAAAATTTACATTTACACCATTTTCAAACAATTGATCATAGCGAATCTTACGCCCCAGGGTACCTACATCAAAATTCCCTAAATCTTTTACGCCTATAACACAGTGAGGAACACCTGTATTTAAATATAGTGAATAGTCAGTATTGGGCAGATAACTCAACTGCTTTAAATCAATTTTACCTATATCATTAATTTCTGTCATATGTAGTTTTACAAAATCACCATCTACTACCGCTGTATATAGGCCATTCATGGTTTCTAGTCGATAAGTTTCCTCAGCCGTACCTTGCTTATTATTAGCAAGGTGGGCATAGTAACAAATGGCCCGAGCACCGTTACCGCACATCTCCACTTCCCCTCCATCGGCATTAATATATCTCATTTTAAAATCAGCATCTTTGGTGCTAGCATTTTCTAATAGAAGCACGCCGTCAGCGCCTATGCCAGTTTTGGTTTGACACAGCTTATGCCACATTCGACAATCCTCGGCCTGTACAATTTGTGTCCTATTATCTATAGCAATAAAGTCATTGCCTGAAGCGACAATTTTTTCAAATGGTAGTTGCATGCAAACCTCAAAGTATTTTTTGTCATTATTGATTGCCATTAAAAAAACATCGAGCTATAACATTATATACTAATTTGTCGCATGGGACTATAGCTCAGTTGGTTAGAGCTCCCGGCTCATAACCGGATGGTCCAAGGTTCGAGTCCTTGTAGTCCCACCAACTTTAAATAAGTCTTTTACCAAACCTGAACAAATCTACTTTTGGAGTTATTCCATCAAGTACTATAGAAACTGTCACATTGGTCACCTTTCCTTTTAGGTACTCTCGTGGAACAAATCCCCATACTCTACTATCTGAGCTGTTATCCCGGTTATCGCCCATAAAAAAGTACTTACCCTTTGGAACTATAAATTTTAGGTGGTGCTTTCTGAACATTAGTGGATCTCTTTGAACTTGAAATACTCTTTCACCAAGCTTTTCTTGATAGGCAAGCTTTGATTTTTTATGGGGATTTATCAAAGTAAGCTTGCCATTTACCTTGATAAATCCATTGAACACCTCAATGGTATCTCCTGGCAAACCTATCAAACGTTTTACATAATTGATGGAAGGATCTTTTGGATATTTAAAAACAATGATTTCACCTCGCTTTGGCCTATTGGTTTTTTTTAAAACAAAGTCAGTAAAAGGAAATTTAAAATCATAGGCCATTTTATTTACAAAAAGATGGTCTCCTATCTGGATCGTAGGTAGCATTGAGCCAGATGGTACTCGGTAGTGATCTGCAAAACTCCACCTGATGGAAAAAAGTAAAAGGGCAAAAAGAATAAACCCTCGATTGTTCACAATTTTGTTGGCAATGTAATTTCTTATGGTTATCATGTCTTGTACTCCTTACATTATGTCGTCTACACAAGACTTAATGTAAAGCACGCTTGTCATTTTGTCAAGCAAAGGCTACAATTATTTCATGAAACTGAGAAATAACATCAAGTTAGCAAGAGTTAAGGCCGGAAACTTTACCCAACAAAAGTTGGCCCAACTAGTGGGCTGTTCTAGGCAAACTATCAACTCTATTGAGTCGGGAAAGTTTAATCCATCCATTGAACTAGTCTTAAAGTTGGCAAAGGCCTTAGATACTCAAGTTGAAGAGTTGTTTTTTTTAGATCACCAAAAGAGAGAATAACTAGCTATGAGATTTTACCTCACCACCCCCAATGTAATTATTTTACTCAGTATCGTTGTCTACTTTATTTATGACTATTTTGACGGTAAACAAATAAAAGATGAAAGAGAGGAGCTTATCAAGCTTAAGACATTTGAGTTTGTTCAAAAAGCAAATACCTTTGCCCTACTGTTATTATCTATTGCCTATTTTTTCACTGTCTACATCGATGGAATGTTAATAATCGTTGTCTTAATCGTTTCATCTCTTTATACAGAAATCTTTGCTAAACTGTATTATCGAAAAAAATATTAATAATACTTAATCATAAATTGTCTAAGAGGGTTAGCTGTTCTTCTTTATCCAACCTTGGAGACACTAAGATCATCTTCTTTAATGTTGGCATTACTCTTGATGCCACATCTTTATCCATCATTTTGAGATAATCCACTGTCATTGCGACAATATTTTTTATAGACTCTGAAGTCTCAGCATCCCAAAGGTTAACAGTCTGCCAGTCACCGGTATCAATCCATGCAACTTCCCCCTTAGCACTCAATAAAAAATCAGGGTCAATTGGCAAAACTCTTTGCTCAAGTGCTTTTACATAGAAGCTTGCAATTTGCTCAACCATTTTTTGTGGATCAACACTCATATACGCCATAAACTTTTCTTTTATCTGGGCATCCATAAATGTTAGCTTTATCTGTACCGATTCTACTTCTGGTAGCTGCCTTGACAATTCTAAATATAAATATTGCTTATTGTTTAATGATATTTCTCCATGCCTATATAGGTTTGGTGCCCCCAGCAGCTGTCCCAAATTTGCCATACGCACTTCATGTAAATATTTGGCAACTGGTATCTCCATGACTTTTATGATCCTATGACTGCCATCACCTGCTGTATAAAAGAAGATATGTGCATTATTTAAACCCGCAATATATGAGCTCTCTTCAAACATCAAATGGATTTGCTTGTCACCTAATGTATAAGTGACACGTTCACCTTTTTTAACAACACCTATCTCTAGAGGCTCAAATAGTGGTAATTTGCGCAGAAGCTCTATGAATATACCGTCATCATCCACTTTTAAGTCTAAAAACGAAATTAATTGTCTATTTAACTCTTTATATAGTTGTTCAACAGATAGTTCTTTGTCTGACCCTTTTTTCTGCCTGATACTTGTTGACCAAAGTGCTCCAGAGTGTGGACCTGTTGACAACAAGTTCAGCTCTTTTGCACAATTAAATTCTGCTGTAATCGAGCTATTTATTGATAACACTATGATCAAATACAAAATGAGAACTTCTAATATTGTCTGCCTTTTTTTCATACTCCACCTCACCTAAAAATTTAGATTCGTTTTGTCATACGAGCATCAAGATATTATGATGATAATATTAATTTTATACAATTCTTTTATGCATAAAGAAATCTTAACAGTTGCTTAAAGAATAATACACAAATCAATGTTATTTATTATCTTATTCATTAAACAAACGAGCTTTTTATGATTAAAACTCTTGCTGTAATTTTTCTACTTTTGATAACAACACAAAACTGCCTAGGCAGCGTTGACTGGGCATCTAGGTACCTACTGAATCCAAAAGAACTTGAGGATATTTTGGATTTTAGAAGCAAAATTCAACTACATATTGTTAGAGTTAGCTTATTGGGACTAGAGCTTGTCAGGCTACACCCACAGATTTTTAAGGGTATCGATACTAAAAAACTAAAATCTTTTTTGGAGCTTCATGATAAGGCAAAGTTAATACCTCCAAGGCTAGACTGGATATCAGGTGATCCAGACCATTATCGATTCTTTTTATTGGATTTATGGAACATTCAACATAGACATTACTCAGACTTAACAGATTCGGAGTTAATTTACTTTCAGAGAGTGCTTAAAGAGTTAAACGCTCTCAAGAAGGATTATGCTGTCAATTTTTTTAGAGAACATAAAATGCTAGAGGCATCCAGCAATAAACCAAACGCCATGGCAAAGTTGTTTTTGCTCATTGAGCGTATTGCAAACCTGGTAGATAAGGGGATGGATGTTTCTGCCTCGACTGAACCTAATGAAAATATACTAGCAGCAAGTGAGATTCTAAAAGACACTCAGTCAGTCAAGCTTGCTAGATCTTTAGAGGATCATTATTCACAAATAGTTACTCTTAAAAATGAGTTTATCTTAAATAATTTTTTTAACAAAAAAGATGAATGCTTTGATGCCTTAAATTTGATGTTGTTTCCTGAGCGCTCACCTATTCATTAATTCATGTTCTAATAACTCAAGATACAGCTGTCGATAAAATACAATCAACGCTGGAAAAGCGCGCAGCTTAAAGCGTGCAACTGGCACCAAATCGTGCAAGAAGGTGTCCACACCCTCTGTTGAAACATTGAACCTTAATGTTTCATCTGCTCCCACTTCATTTACAACTAAAAAGTAGATACTGGCAATAGATAATAAACGTCCTCCAACGCGCAATAATAATGGGGTGTCAGTAGCATAAAAAAGTATTCCAATCATAGACAAAGTTGCCGTAGCGTTAACTACCAGCTGAACTTGTTGGTAATAAGGAAGATCATCCCACATCTTGGCAATGGAGCTTCTTTTTTCAATCACATCTTGCGGTGACTCACATCTATCAACTGGATCTTCTTCCATTAGTTGAGTCAGCTGCCTAATATAGGACTGCCCTTTTTGTTGCTGTGGCCCATCAAAATCATCATCTCGGGCCACAAGCCCTTTAAGGATAAGCTGTAAATTCTTGGCCACTTCAGCTATCTTTGTATACCCAAAAGTTCCAGCACTTCCGGCAAGTGTATGTGCCTGGCGCATAACTTCTTCTAACAGCTCTTTGTCATCAGGCCGCTTTAATAGCTGCTGCCACTTGGAGATCAGCTCTTTGATTTTACCAGGCAGCTTAGCAGCATAACGTTTTTTTAACTTAAGCATCCTTTGCTTTAGCTTTTCATCTTTTGGCATGTCTGTACCCTGTGGACAATTTGCATAACCTGTAAATACTTGTAGACAAAAAAACAAAATGACAATTGTTTTCATAAAAGGCTCCTATCCATCGCTTTTCTAAAAAGCTGTAAACTCCAAAACAGTAATGTCGTCTTGCAATGATTGATCCTTTCTAAATACATCTAAAGTTTCAAGCAAAATGTCTATAGATAAATTACCAGTGATAATTTCAGTGATCTTTTCTTGTAAACGAGCTTCACCGTACATTTGTTGCTGCTGATTTATTGTCTCAGTGATACCATCTGTAAAGAGAAACACTCGCTCCCCCTTATTTAAAGCAATACTGCTGCTTGCAATGTCAAAAAGCTCATCAGGCAATATACCAAGTGACATACCATCTGAAGTAACACTTTCTTTTAAGGTACCATCTGCTTTAAAAACCAAAGCAGTTGGTAGACCATGGTTTATAATTTTTGCAACTTGTGTTTTTGGATTGTACTCGATTGCAGACATTGCAAAAAATAGATCTGCTGGCATCCTCTGTTTGTGCCACTTATTTATACTTCTTATAACCTCTTCTAAATTGTATCCCTTATTTATCATTTTATTGAAAGTATCTTGAATATGAGGGGCTCCAACCGAAGCCGTTAAACCATGTCCTGTAAAATCACCCACAATTATGTTTCTAATCCCTCCTGGAGCATCCTTCGACAAAACTAAGTCTCCAGATGTCTCTTCTAGTGGGGTATATACTAACCTCAAGTGACTCTTTTGAAACTCTTTATTTAAGCGCACCTTCTTCATAATTTGTATCATACGACTTCTTTCACTTTGCAAGTGAAGTCTAGTTGCTCTAAGCTCTGCTCTATCACTGGCATGCCTCCCCCAACTTGAAAGTCTAGACTTTAATATCACCTTGTTTACAGGCTTACTTAAAAAATCATCTCCTCCACAATCGAGGCACTTTGCAAGATCATCTTCATCTGGTACCTTGGTTAAAAAAAGTACTGGAGTAAAGCGATCTTTAGATAATTCTTTAATCCGTCTCGTAGTCTCATAACCATTCATTCCTGGCATAATGACATCCATCAACACCATATCTGGTTGCTCTTTTTGAAACATCCCTACGGCCTCTTCACCATTTTGTGCTGCAAGAACTCTATATCCAAAATCCTCAACCAATATTTCAGTATAGACTCTAACTTCATCATCATCATCGACCACAAGGACAGTCTTTGGGCCTTTAGAATTTGAAAATGCATCTAAGTTTTTGTGGCAATTAACCTGTGTCGCTAGTGCCAAACAGGAGATTGTGCCTAAAATAATAATGGACACAACATTTATTCTTTGAATCAACATATCCCACCCCCTCATATTTTTTTATTATCATTTCTATGTGCATATTTAGTATCATTTATTCTTAAATGTTGTGAACAACATGGAGAATGTATTGATTATTTGTAATATTTAGTCCTATTTGAATTTAGTTTTTTAGATTTTTTAAAAAATCAGCACAATATTGTAATTATTTTGCGATAAACTTGTGTTTATCTGCGCAAGAAAGGTGATTATCACTTGGTTCAAGGAAACAAAAAGGATTAGCTATGTTGAAAAAATATATCCTCTATCTTTTGCAGTTTTGTATCATAATACTGACACTTCAATCAGATGCACTTGAGTGGAGAGATGATATTGAAGGTAGCAAGGCCCAAGATATCATGTCTTTTCAAAGAGAAATTGAGTTGCATATCATTAGAGTTGAATTTTTAGGAATGGAACTAGCTAAATTACACCCTGGTATTTTTTGGGGTATTGATAAAAAGAAGCTACGCAAGTTTCTAAGAATACATGATAGACAAAAAATCGAGCCTCCTGACATTGAAGTTATCACTTTAAACCCACGTGATTATAGATTTTTCTTGTTAGATTTGTGGAATATGAGAGGTAAAAACATGAAAGACTTCTCTGGTGAGGAGTATAACTACAACAGAAGAGTCATCGATGACTTAAATTATGCAGATCGCGAAAAGGCCTTAACCTTTTTTATCGAACACAAGATGGTACATGCAGGTTCCAACCAGTTAACTGATGCTGCAAACAAATTTCTCCTTATTGAAAAAATTGCAGATGTGGTAGATCGTGGGATGTACCAAGATGCTAGGGCCGAGTTTGGCAAAAAGATGTTGCCTGCCAGTGAGTTTTTAAAAGATGATTTTGACCGAAAGCTTGCGAAATCACTGGAAGAGCACTACCATGAAATCATTAATGGCCATTTTGGTACGATACAAAACAGTAAACTAAAAATGAGAAAAAACTGTGCCGCTCTAGTAATGAGTATAATGAATGATATCGCCCATACAAGCAAAGCAAAACCAGCAATTTGAAGGTAACACGCCATAACTGGAGCCCAAACTGTTTTTGCTGCAGTTTTTTCTGTTGAATGTTTTTCATTTCTGAACATTTGCCCTTTACGCATAGCGCATTCCAATGTACACTGTTATTTTTTTAACAAAGCTCAAGGTAAAAGATATGAATTGGCTAAAGTATATGTTGGTTTTTGTACTAATCTCCAGTGCCCAAGCAACCACTGGTACACTCCTAGTTATTACTACCTCGTGGTGTCCAAGTTGTAAGAAGTTTGAAAAAGAAGTAGGGCAAATGTATAACAAAACTGATGAGGCCAAACAGTTACAAATGATTAGAGTTTCCAAGGAAGAACTTGAAGATAGATACTTCCTAACCGCATACATGGTTCCAACTTTCATTATTATCGATTCTGCTGAAAACGAAATTAATCGTTTTAGGGGATATCACTCAAGTGAAACATTTTGGATGAATATAGGTAATGCCTTAGGTGCGCTCAAAAAGCAGTAGCACTAGCGCTTGCTGAACCATTCATGATACCCATGATTGCGCCGGCACAGTGTTTTCTCTGCTTCAATCTACTGTTACTAATGGCAACAGCATTGCTGCCTATAACTTCATCGTAGTGCTCTTCAAGTGACCGAGCAAGCTCTCGTTCTAAGTCATCTGTCAGAAACTCACTAGCAAGCAACATCTTCTTACCAAACTCCTTGCCAGTATTTTGATGCATTCCTCTATCAACTACATCCGCAACTTTTTCAACCAAGAAAAAACTTTTTGCACTGCTAGTTAGGTGCTGGCCATGAGGTTGAACCATTCCATTGTTTATAAAAAAAGTCATCGCCTTATTGTGATCTGACTCATTAAGCTTATCAATAACATTGCGATTATAAGTATACTCATCTCCTTCAAAGTCTTTAAGGCTCTTGCCTCTTATATTCCATAGGTCCAGTAGAAAAAATCTAAAATCATTCGGGTTTGTACTTCTACTATTAAGCCTTGGAGGTTCAATTTTTTGTCTATCGTGAAGTTTTAAAAACATCCTTAGTCGCTTTTTATCCAAATCACCAAATCTTTTTGGATGCAGCCGAACTAACTCGAGTCCCAAATATTCAACTCTAATAATATGAAATTCAATTTCTCTTTGAAACGTCATTATATTATTAGCGCTTTGGGTGGAAATCTGATCCAGCCGCTGTGCAGCTTCTGGACTGAAGTTTACAAACAGTGTTAAAAAAAGCCACACTATTATCTGAAATCTATAATTCACTAACGTCCCTCTACCACTGTTTGACAACTAATCTTATAAGGGGTGATTTGAACATAACTTCATTAAGTAACTATTACAAAAGTGTGTTAGTTCGTTCATAGTGCACAGGAGTAAATTATTTAACAAAAAATTTTAATTCAGCCAGCGTAAAATCTTTAGTGTAAATGCGTTTATAATTCCAATAATTTCTGAGTACTCTTTTTACATAGTTTCTAGTTTCAGGGTAAGGGATACGCTCAATGTTTTCATCCCAAGGCCCCCTGAATATTTTTTTTCTCCTCCACTTTCGTACTCTGTGCGGCCCGGCATTGTAGGCAGCAAGACTTAATATGATGTTGTTATCAAAGCGTTTCAAGAGTTTTTTAAAATATCTAGTTCCTACATATATATTAGTTTTTGGGTTAAATAATTGTTTACTTTTTTTCATTTTCCGTATTATTTGTCGACCAACTGAAGGCAAAACTTGCATGAGCCCCAGGGCATTTGCTACAGATTGTGCCTTAGGATTGTATAAAGACTCTTTTTTTATAATTCCCAGGGCCAAATATTTATCTATGGGTGAGCTCTCCAAGTACTCCAGGTGCACTTGTGGGTAAAATATTTTGGGATATTTTTTTAAAACTGGCAATAACTCCTCTTGTGGATACTCATAAAGAAAATTAAATGATTCATAGTGTTTTCCTTGGGCATGCATCTCTTTGACTAATACAAGAGCATTGCTCAATTCTTGTTTAAAATCTTTTAGGTGCTTTAGATAGTGGTCAGACACTTCATCACTGCTTAAGCGTAAAAACCAAAGCTCCTTTGGTAGTTTGTCCACTTTAAACTCATCCACCACTACTTTTGGAACTTGTTGAATTCGAGCAGACGCTATTAGGGCATAATATCCCAAGTGGTTTATTTCAATAAGCTGCTTAAAGACTTCTTGGGCCTCTTTCTTTTTGTTTTTCTTTCCTAGAAGTCTTGCGTACCAATAGAGAATGCGCTGCTTATCTCGCTCCCACTTTAAACGTGTTAAGTCCTGCTTGATTACTTTTTCAAGAAGCTCCAAATCTCCTTGCTGGTAAGCAAATTGGGCCACATCGAAAACTATTTTACTAAAATATTTATCCTCTTCCTTTGAAAGATATGCGGTGGACAGCTTTAAAAATCTATTGGACTCAAGTGTGCGCTTTAAGTCTCTAAGTATTAGACTTTTAACCCATAACAAGTAGGCAAAATTTTGTTTTTTGTAGACCTTAATTAACTTCTCAATTCGTGCTAAAGCAGTCTTTTTGCGTCCTCTGGTCCAATGAGTGATTAAGGCATTGAGTGAGTGTTTAAAGTATGCTTGCTTGTCTTTAGTAAAAAATTTTGCAAATTTTTCACTCTGCTTTATATACTCATTAGATCCATGAATCAGCTTTGAAATTTGAGTAATTTCAAATGAGACTTTGGCATTTTCTTGTGGAGTAAGCTTAAGTTTTTGCCACCCCCTTTTTAAGTATTTATATGCCTTTTTGTAATTTCGATTTTTTTTGAAGTCACGTCCTACCAAAATGAAATTTGTTAGTTTTGGTCGCTTAATTAGGCGCGGAGAAATCTGCATTAAATAGGCCCGAAGTTGTGGGGTAAATTTTTTGGGTACAACTTTTATTGCATTATTAATTTGCTCTTCTGCTTTGGCCTGCTCTGGTTGTAGTTTTGCTTTTTTGATACTCAGCTTACAAAATTGATCATAACTTTTTTGCTCAAGGGCCAAATCAGCTTTAAGTGTTAAATAAAGGGAGCTCGACCAGTGGTCAGGGGGCAACTCACTATTCATACTTGTAATAATTTTTGTGCAATAACGATCATGGTAATACTTGAAAATAGCTGCCACTTCTTTGTTTTTGTACTTAGGTTTAGAAGTTAAGTCTTTACAAGCACTTTCTTTGGATACGATTAATTTGTCTAATAGCTCCAAAGAATCAAATGGATAAGCTAGGTAAGGGACAAATAATATTAATAATAATAAATTTCTCATTATGTTAAAACATTATACCTAAGCAGAGTATAAGGGCCAGGATCATCTAATCAATTTGATTTATTGCAAGTTTCTTTGTAATGTGTGAGTTCGTTTTATATGGGTGTTTTGCTGGAGGAAGAGCTATGAGTCAAAAAAAAATGGGAACTGATATTCAAATTGCACGCGAAGCGTCAATGAGGCCAATTCAAGAAATTGGTAAGATACTTAATATCCCAGATGAGGATCTCTTTCAGTATGGACCCCACAAGGCCAAAATTAGTGGGCGCTACATAAACTCACTGCAAAGCAAGCAAGATGAAGGAAAACTGATTCTTGTAACCGCCATTACTCCCACACCTGCAGGCGAGGGTAAAACGACCACAACCATAGGGTTAGGAGACGCCTTAAACCGTATCGGTAAAAAAGCAATTATGTGTCTTAGAGAGCCAAGTCTTGGTCCGTGTTTTGGCGTTAAAGGTGGTGCCGCTGGTGGAGGATACTCACAAGTTGTTCCCATGGAGGACATTAACCTGCACTTTACAGGTGACTTTCATGCAATTGGGGCAGCCAATAATTTGTTGGCAGCTGCTATTGATAATCATATTTATTGGGGCAATGAGCTGCAAATTGATGAGCGGCGAATTGAGTGGAATCGCGTTGTCGACATGAACGATCGCGCTTTAAGAAATGTCGTGTGTTCTCTTGGGGGCTTAAGTAACGGTTATCCCAGAGAAGATAGCTATGATATTACAGTTGCCAGTGAGGTGATGGCAATTTTTTGTTTAGCAGAAACTCTAGATGATCTACAAAAAAAGTTGGGAAATATTATCGTCGCATACACTAGAGGCAAAAAACCCATTACGGCCCGGGACCTTAAGATGGACGGTGCTATGACTGTTTTACTTAAAGATGCTTTTATGCCCAATTTGGTACAAACTCTAGAAAATAATCCCGTGATGATTCATGGTGGGCCATTTGCCAATATCGCTCATGGATGCAACTCTGTGATCGCCACAAAATCAGCGCTAAAAATGGCAGATTATGTGGTAACTGAAGCTGGCTTTGGAGCTGATCTCGGTGCTGAGAAATTTTTTAACATAAAGTGCAGAAAAGCTAAGCTTAAACCTGCTGCAACAGTTGTAGTTGGTACAATTAGAGCTTTAAAGATGCAAGGTGGAGTGAAAAAGGCCGATCTTGCGCTGGAAAATACTGCTGCCTTAAAAGATGGCTTTGTAAACCTTGCACGTCATATTGAAAATATTAGAAAATTTAAAGTTCCAGTTGTGGTGGCCATTAATAAATTTGTTAGCGATACAGATGAAGAAGTTCAAACTCTTACAAAGTGTTGTAATGATATAAATGTGGATGTATTTTTATGTACCCACTGGTCAGACGGTGGCGCTGGCACGCAAGAGCTTGCCGAGCATGTCGTTAAAATGGTTGATAAGCATGATAGCGACTTTAAGTATTTGTACCAAGATGACTTAGAGCTGATTGAAAAGGTGAGAACCATTGCCCAGGATATTTATGGCGCTGATGATATCTCTTTAGACAAAAAAGTAACAAAAAAGCTTTCTGATCTGCAGGGCAGCGGCTTTGGACATCTACCTGTTTGTATGGCAAAAACTCAATATAGTTTTTCTACCGATCCAAAAGCATTGGGTGCGCCATCAAAATTTATTGTACCCATCAAAAATGTCCGTTTATCGGCCGGTGCTGAGTTTGTGGTTATTATAACTGGAGATGTTATGACTATGCCGGGCCTTCCACGGGTTCCTGCTGCAAACCATATCGGACTCGACAGCAATGGTAACGTTGAAGGACTTTTTTAAATTTCAATCGAACTATTATAAAATCTTAATTATTTATTCATAATTCTTACTTACCAGCTATGTATATAACTTTTATGTACAAATTGCTTATGCTACTCACTCTGATTATTTATCACGCCCAGCAAGTTGCACTTGGAACAACAGGGCTTATGACCAACTGTCACAGCAATTTAATGCATCTATTATTTGACCGAACCATTGACAGTGCGATGCAAGCGCCCCTACCAATAAAGCAAACTGTGCGGGGGTTGTTTCCTGAAGAACTTTTTCAAACAGGGATTGTGTACTTTAAAGATGAACGGATAGGTCCTTTGGAAAATGGTGAATACATATATCTTATTGATCACCATGACCGCATCAATATTGCTTTGCGCGTACCGACGCTTCAAGCAAATAGTGAGCGCTACCTTGCCTCTCACCTAGGCCTTCATAATCATTTGTTGCAAATTGCTCATGTTAGAGGACAACTAGGTGTCGTATCTCCTACTCTTAAAAAGTCAATAAAAACACCATTACGCCAACTATTTGTACTCGCAGCTGGAGAATTTCGAGTAGTTAATAAAACTGTTATAAAAATGAACAACCGTTCTGGCTCGTGGAGAGGAAACAACACTCATTTGGATTATGCTCGTTATAAACTAGCTAATGCTGGTTTAGAGATTCACCCTGAAGCAAGAATATTAGATGAAGGGAAAAAAGCAAGTAACTTGGAGCATGTAGATGCCAGAAAAAAGGGCAAAATTATCTATCAAATACGTAGTGATGAGCACTCAAACTATACTGCAGAAAAAATTAACACATTTTATAATTTATTAATGACAAGGTTTGCAACTGGCCAACCTGGGGATTTCGACATCAATAAACTTCTTGAGGTCATACATGTTAATAAAATGCCAGATGAGTATTTTGTAACAATCCTAGGAGCACATGGATCGATAATGAGTGAGGGGGTTGAGTATTTTCTCTATCAAGTTAACAAGCCAAACAGTCATTTTCCACTTGATAAGCTACTTGAAACCATCGATATTTTAACCAATATACTCAATTAGTATTCAATAGGAGTAGCACATCTAAAGCCAATTTCCTCTGAGTCATACTTATAAGGACTCACTACTTCTAGTGAATATCTACCGGCATTGCCTTTATTAGGCTCTTCATTAGGCTCTTCGACATCATACCTAAAGCTTCCTCCCGTTACAAAACCACCAACGCCTGGATTTATAATTTCAGGAAACAAAGATAGCACTTCCAAACCATTAACTTCTGCTGTGATAAATAGATCATTAGAGGTCAAAGTGAGACCCCACGATGGGCTTTGAGGTTGATAAATGGGAAGTCCTGCATTATGAGGAACTGTACGATCAATTAGGTTGACAATTACTAAACCGTTATTTCTATCTGAAATGTAGACATAATTATTTTTAACCTCTATGTATCTAGCATCTGGATTTGTTGCATAACCTGAGAATGTGCTAACCACCTCTTTTGGTGAAGAGCTAAGGTCGACCACCATTAATCCCTCTACCCCGTAAGCAACATAAGCGTAATTTGCATCCATGGCCACATCATAAGCAATTGCAGTGGCATTTTCTGACACAATTGTGTTGCTATCACTGACAGGGGCATTAGGTAGTGTTATATCGACAAACACCACACCATTTACTCCGTCGGCCACTACTGCCAAATTGCCATTTACATCTACACCTAGGGCCTGTTGTGATTCTATATATGTAGATAGAAGCTGTGGGGTATTGCCGCTGGCCAGTAGTGCTTGAGTGACATTTAAAATGACAAGTCCGCCCTGATCATCAGCTACATAAGCAACATCTTGACCAATGCCGTCGTGGTATTGGTGAATGATATCTTTTGCACTACCTAGTGTATCATATGTATTTAAATTACTTGAGTCAAAAATACTAGCACTATCTCTAAGCCCCATCGTTATAATACCATCTGGTCCAAACGCACCCAATACATTTGATGTGCCAACCAATGCTAGTTTTAAAGCAGGCCCTGCAAGTGAGGTGTAACTATCCACTCCACTGCCATCTTCTGTTTTATAGACACGCAACCCTGCTAACCCTTCAGCTACTATTGCATATTCAGTACCATCATTTTTATTGACGACTACCACATCTTGCACAGTCCCCCCCCCTGTGGCGGCTATAGTATAACTGAGCTTGGGTTCTGGCATTGTGGTCTCATCTAACAGTAATTTGTCGGTATCAAATATATAAACGTCATCGTGAAGGTTCTCCGCTGGCAGAGTAGCACCTTCTCCTGTAAGCAAAAAGGTGCTAAAGTCTGGAGAAGCTTGACTATCGGCCGGAAGCCCCATGGGTAGAAAGAATTTCTTGGCATCAAACTGGGGTTCTGCAATTTTCCATGAACCAATGGCAGTATTGGGGTCACACACACCGTCTGGTTCTATCTTGCCCTCAGCATCTAAAACATCGGCACATGGACCAGTTATTTGACTAACATTTGGGTCACCTAGACTGTAGCGAAAAGGGATACCCTTGCTAAAAAAACTAAAGTCATCACTGGCACCTGCTAAAAAGTACTCCTCATTAAAATCTTCGGAAACTTGTGAACAATACCTACCATCTTCTAACGCGCAAAAAATACGATCACTCGTCCACTCTTTGACGTTGCCTACCATGTCTTGTACACCATATCTTGAAACGCAGGACCTAGTGTTTGTCGAGGCGGTCACTACTAATCTAATGCCTGTTGAGTAAATTCCTGGTAAATAATCACCAAGACCTGACGCAGGTAAGTTTGTATTGGTAAATAAAAGTCCATCTAGCAAATCAGTGTTACAGACTTCTTCTTCAACGTTAGCAATCGATGCATGATCTGTACTATTCCAAGCCGTTGTTGCAATTTGCTCCTTTCTACTAAGTAGACGTGCAGAAAATGCTAAGGAGCTAAGCTGGGTAAAGTTTAGATCGTTTACTGTCGAGTTGCACATTAGTTGAGCTTCTAATTGGTTGAGGTGAGTAAGTGGTGGAAGTTTGGCCTTATTAAATTGCATGTTTATGAATGCGCCCATATCAGCTGGATCAGTGGAGTCGTGCTGTCCTCTTCTAACATCGGCTATGGTTTCCCACTCCGTGCTGCCGGCCGATATGCTGGTTAGACATTCGCCAGTAGAGCGGTCGTAGTAGAATCTGTCGGCTTCCTGGGCAACAACGTTATCTGACGGGTCTGTAACCCCTAAACAACCATTGCCAGAACAAACTGTAGTGCCACTAAAATTACAACCTGCTTCAAAACGATCTACCAACAGGTCGTAACCTAGATCGTAGTAGTCAGTATAGCCATTACTAGCGGGGTCAGTAATCTCTCTAAAATTACCAGGTCCTGAGTATTCACACCTAAAATGGTTAAAGCGATCGGTTTCTCTACCAATCTTACCACAAATTTCTTGGTTGACACTCCACCGATGTATTAAGGCCTTGTTAGGAGGCGGTATTACTATACGTACGCTTTTTAAATCCACTTCATTTGTGGCGGTTATTATCCCATTAATCACAGGACGCACGCGGTACCACTTAACTTCTCCAGTTGTCAGATCTGGGTCGACTAGATTTGTATCGCTGTAAGTCCTACTAGCACTATCTTCCAAAATGAGTATGGGACTGGCAAAATCAAAATTGTTATCGTTGCTATCTGGAGCCATCTTCCTAGAGCGATATACCGCCCAGCCTGTTGAAGATACGGGTGTTATGACATCGTCAATATTTTCATAAGCTATAACGTCAGACCAGTTAAATTTTAATTGCGCTTTTCCGGCATCTCCATCTTGAAGAATATCATTGGCATCTCGCTTGCTGCCAATTGCACCGATAAAGCCCCAACCACCATGAGTGGCGACCGCATTTTGTACAGACACTTTAATTGTCTCAGTCACTATCTCTGTCGGGGTTGCATCATCTCTGATTTCAATGATTATGTTGGCATCTCCAATGTGTGTCCCACTTTCCAAGTCAGTATTTGGAACGATGTCTAAAAACATTTTACCACTCATAAGTGAGAGATCGTTGGCGTCTAATACATTGTAATTTGGGTCTAGATCATTAGTATCATCGATGTAGTTTGTATCAATCGTTGCACGGTCAAAGATCAGGTCTGTAAAGTCTGTGCCGTTAACATTGATTCGATTAGTCCACGCCATGGCCCGATTCTTTCCAAAATAGACACGTATATTATCACTGGGAAATAATGTGGGATTATCAACCGAAACTCTGACTTCTACGCCTTGAATATCCTCGTCAATGCCTCCACCTTCATCTACATCGAAGGAAAGATAGATTCCAGAACTGCGATTTGTTTTAAATACTTCGTCTTCTAAGACTATATAACTGTCATTCGCTGTATTGCGAGCAATTGTGGGTTTGTCATTAACTGACGTTACATCGAGCTTAAAAACTGCAGCAACGGTATTTACATCCCAACACTGAGGATCTGGCAGCCCATCTTGATCACATACATCAACAGTAAAAATAATACCGTTGGTGTCTTGTGTGGAATAATTGTCATTGGGGGTAACCTTTAATTGCACGCTTGCACTGTTGGCGTCAAGACCTCGATCATTTACTGTAAAATAACTCACCGTCGTCGTAGAGGTCTGTGACATGGAGGTTCCACCCCATGTTGCCTCTAGGGTAAAGTTATCAAGCATATTTGTATCGTTGGGGTTGTCCACTGGTGTTGAGGTAACTTTAAGCTTCATTCCTTGATAGTCTTCACTTACTCCCCCTCCCTCATCAATTTGAAAGGCCACATCTAAGGTGTTATTTTCTAAAATAGTGAACGCATTGGGATCACTGGGCACTAAAGCTATGGTGGGCAAGTCATCATTTGGATCCCAGTCAATTGTAAAAGTCTGATAAACGTCAAAGGTCCGTGGTGTTGCACTTTCATCAGATAACTCTACCTTAAACTCTACTGTCCCATTGTAATCAACATTGGAGCTAAGAGAGATTTCTACTGGTATGTTGGCATCACTGTCATGAGTACTAGCACCTGCTGCCTCTGTACTGGTATATACATTTGATCCACTGCCACCTACATTGATATCCAGCTCATCATTTACTACACTTTGATCGCTTGATGTAATCCTAATGGTTACTTGTTGATCATCTTCATCAGCTCCCCCACCTTCATCCAAGGTTAGAAAAAAGTTTACTGGACTGCCTTCTGGTATATTGTTGCGATTGAGCAAAACATTTGGTTCATAAAAAACAGGAGGGTCATCAACTGGTTGAATTGTCACCCTTAGTGTAACATTGGGATCCTCATCGATATCTGGAACTTGTCCATCATCACTGATGCAAATTGTAAGGTCTACAGGTGTGGGGGGATCTTGGCTAGTGGTGTTTATGTCTGGGTTTGCCGGTAAAAAAGAAAGTGTCAGAAGTGATGAGTTGGCATCACTACTTCCATCGCCCACATAATAGACCAGGTAATTAGGGTCAGTGTTGCTTCTAAGTAAAGTCGTGCCTCCCCACTTGGCCTGTATATCTGAGAGACTAACAAAGTTTGAGTCACTTGTATAAACTCTCAGAAAAATGCTTTGTGAGTCTTCAGCACTGCCTCCACCTTCGTCTATTAGAAGGTTGGCATCATGTGGGATAGTGATACCTTCATCTATAGTTATGTTAAAGTTTTCTTGCGAAGAAATTGTTGGCTCATCATTTACATCTAAAACAATAATTTTAAAGTTTTTGCTCACAACTCCAGGTTCGGCTGGATCCCAAGTCATCGTCTCTGAATCTTTAAGAAGCATTGTAAATGAAACTGGTGTTTCAGAGTAGACATGTTCCCCATTTGCCACTAACTCCAACCGCAGTGGAAAGTTTGAGGAATCTACACTGCCATCACCTATAGCAAAAACACCATTTCCATCTGCCACGATACTACTGCCGTTCCAAGAGGCAGTAACATCATTGATATCAAAAACACTTGGATTGCTGCTTGATAATTTAAACTCTAACGACTGATAGTTTTCAAAATCCAAGCCTCCTTCATCTGTAGTGAAACTAACAACTGCATTATTTGGATCATCTTCATTAATTGTTAATGCCTCACCAGTATAATCTGGATCTGAAATAGTCGGAGGATCGTTTACTGGGTTTATCGTTACATTAAATGATACTTTTTGTGATGTAGGCCAGTCATCGTTATCATTGGACTCGTTGACTGTGACCGTAATCAAAACAGGTTCAATATTTCCGGTTACAAGTGAAGTTGAGGTGGCATCAGTTGGAGGTGTTATATTTAGCTGCAAATCACTAATGAGAGCATCCATATTACCATCTCCCACAAAAAACGTTTCGGTGGGAGTGTCGCCTGATCTACTTAAAGTAACTCCATTCCATACTGCACTAATTGCAGAAGTTGGTATTTGCTGGATATTACTCGATGTTACCTGTATTGCTAATGATTGGTAGTTTTCACCGCTACTGCCCCCCTCATCTATTCTAAATTTGTGGCCTATTAAACTAGTATCTTCGAGGATATTGGCGTCACCAGACAGGTTTACTATGGTTGGCCGGTCATCAATTGATGCCCATGTAAGCTGTCTTGTCTCTATCGTCTTATTGATGCCATCATCTACTTCGATCGTAAAATTTAAAGTCCCTTCAAAGTCGGGATTTACTCCGGGAGTAACTTTCACGGAAATTAACGAAGAGTTTGCATCCTCATCGTCAGGCTCAATAAATGTATTGGTTCTTGTATCATTTACATCAATGTGGGCCCTACTATCTACTACCGCCTGATTTGGTGCAGTTATTGTAACCTGTACTCTTTGTCCATCTTCATCTTCTCCTCCACCTTCATCAACACGAATATTAAAGTTAATATCTGCTCCCTCAGAAGCACGAAGCAAATCTGGGGTCACACTAACTAATTTTGGCGAATCATTATCTGCATTAATTGTCCAGTTCAAAAAGGCAGGACCAGCATAAGTAGGGGCAAAATTTGGGTCACCACTATCTCTGTCTCTGATATATGCCCACACGGTAACCGGAGTCGAAGATTCTGTGGTCGTTGTGTTTTTGTTAAGGTTTGGCATTATATTTAGATAAAATGGATGCAGGGATGCATCTGCAGTCCCGACATCATTAACGTTAAATAATCTGCCCCACCTTTGGCCTTGATCAACACAAATACTTTCATTTTCTAAGGTGGGATCTACACAGCCTTCTCCGGCAACAATTAGGGGTATTATTCCCCACGAGGCAGTTATGTTATTTAAATCTACAATTTCACGGGAGGTATCACTAGTGGCTATTAGTACTTGTAAGTCTTGCGAGTCTTCGGATGGACCACCACCTTCGTCAATACCAAAAGGGTGAGCAAAAAGCATTGTATCTTCATCGGTGATAACATTGTAAATTAGAGAATCTCCTGAAATTAAATTCACTATTGAGGGAGGATCAGAGTTTGGTGGCTCTATGGATACAATCAAATCCGAGCGATCATACCAAGTTTGGCCATTATCATCAGTGACAACTATTGTGATAGTGACGGGGCCACTGTCAACAGTGTTAACATTGGCGTCTGCAGGATTAACGGTTAGGGTTATAGGGGTAATATTGGCGTCAAGGTTACCATCACTTAAAGAATAGGTACCATACTCTGATTGCATTGCACCTACCATCAGGTCTGACACCTTAATAATGTCTTCATTGCTGGATGAAATTTTTAGGCCCAAGCTTTGAACATCTTCATAAGGGCCTCCTCCCTCATCAACCTTGAAGGTAACAGAACCATTTGCACCCTCTGCAAAGCCAAGGGTACTGGGCAAATCTGAAATCGTTGGGGCATCATTTACGGAGATTATATTTATAGTGACAACAGCAACCTGCTCTGAACGCATCACACCGTCAAAGACCTTGTAAGAAAAAGAAAGCTGGCCAAAAGCATCCCCTACAGGATCATAGGTGCAGTTTCGACTATAGCGGTCAACAAAGTTCAAGCAGCCTGTCAGCTCATTAATTAGTGGTGGCCAAAATAGTTCATACTGGAGAAGACCATAAATCGAACTGGTTCCAGCTTCTAGAGGAAATGATATTGCCGTATCTTCATACGTATTAAATACTTGATTATTGCCAACAGTAGGAGCGATCCAGGAAGGTTGTGGAGCAGGTGGATCAATTGGCCCTCTATTGGGATCAACTTCATCCAGTCCTTTATTTTGAGTTTTATCAACCAAGCACCCCTGTAAAATTAGGAACATCGCAAGTATTAGGGAAAAGGTTTTTACCAAATTAATTTGTCTCATTCTTATATTTTCCGACATCGCGGACAATCCTCCGCATAATTTATCGGTATTTTTGGCATTTAACTTTAAAATCAAAGGGTTGTTGTGGCCCTGTTTGCCAATTTTTAAGTGCCTAGGGCCCAAACAAAGCATTTAGTTGACAAAAATAATTGGCAAACCTTGTCTGATAGCAAAATTCTGGGTAAATTGTCCTTTCTACTTTAAGGAGAAACATATGCAATCATTGGCCATTATTGGCTCCCAGTGGGGAGATGAAGGCAAAGGCAAAATTACTGATCTTTTGGGGGCAAATTGCGACGTTGTGGTGAGATATCAGGGTGGAAATAACGCAGGTCACACTATTGTGGTAAAAAATGAGAAAATAGTCCTCCATCTAATTCCTTCTGGAATACTACGCTCCAATTGTCTATCGGTGATAGGTCACGGTGTAGTATTTGACCCCGAAGCTTTTAAGGAAGAGTTAGAAACTATATCGGCCGCAGGAATCAAAGTAGATCACAATCGCTTGAAAATATCTGCCAATTGCACAATTATAACCAGGTACAATCAAATACTAGATAAAGCACGAGAAAACTTTGGTACAACTAAAATTGGTACCACAGGAAAAGGGATTGGCCCAACTTATGAAGACAAGGCCTCCAGAAAGGCCCTAAAGTTAAAAGACCTCTTAAACAAAGATATTTTGGCCAAAACTCTTAAAGAAAGTATTTTTGAAAAGAAAGTTTTATTCGAGCATCTCTATAATGTTGAATGTCCTCCACTTGAAGAAGAAGTCGACAGGCTATATCAGCTTGGACAAATAATTAAACCTTACGTTTGCGATACTTTTAGCATTATTGATAAAGCGGCAAGTGAAGGTAAAAAAATTATGTATGAAGGGGCCCAAGGAGTTTTGCTTGATATCGATTATGGCTCATATCCATTTGTAACATCTTCTAACACCTCTTATGGCGGTGTGTATACGGGTGCAGGATTGCCGGGAAAACATTTAGATGAAGTATTGGGCATTACCAAGGCCTATACAACCAGAGTGGGAGAAGGTCCTTTTCCGACAGAATTGACCGATGATATCGGTGTCCAAATTCAACAAATTGGGCTTGAGTTTGGAGCAACAACGGGAAGAAGAAGGCGATGTGGCTGGATTGACCTCCCCCTACTAAAATATTCTGTTAAAGCATCTAACTTAACTTCTATTGCTTTAACAAAGGTAGATGTTTTGTCTGGTCTATCAGAGCTAAAAGTTTGTTACGCCTATCAATATGAGGGCAAACAAGTAGACTGTGCTTATCAAGGAATTGACCTAAGTAAGGTTGAGCCTATGTACATGGACCTTGCACCATTTAATGATGATTTTTCTAAAAATGATTTTAGCAAACAGCTGATTGACTATATTACAACCATAGAAAAGTTCATTGGAATTCCCATCGGTATTTTATCTTATGGTGCAGAAAGAGATGAAATTATTTTTAGAAAAAATTACTTTAATTAGACCGGAGGCACATTGTGAGTGTGGTGGAATATATTTCCAAAAAAGAAATTGATAAAGCTGTTTCTAGGTTAGCAAAAAAAATCACCTCTGATTATAACGATGAAGAGCTTGTTATAATAGGTATTTTAAATGGTAGTTTTATTTTTTGTGCAGATCTGGTGCGTAAGATTCAGTTACCTCTTATAGTAGAGTTTTTGGCCGCTTCATCTTATGGTGATAACACTACAAGCTCTGGTAAAGTTGATATCACCTATGACCTGAAAAAAAATATTTATGATAAACATGTTCTAATTGTCGAAGACTTAATCGACACAGGACATACCATCAAATACTTACAAGAATACCTCAAATGTAGAAGACCTAAGTCTTTAAAAGTGGCAACCTTACTTACCAAACCTGCAAGAAGAGTGCACAACCTCAAGATTGATTATATTGGACTTGAAATTGAAGATCGCTTTGTAATCGGTTATGGTCTCGATTTTGCGGGCAAATACCGAGAGCTACCATTTATTGGCGTTTATCAAGAAGATGCTGATGAAACCCCTTCTTAAGTTAAATTAGCGGGATATCACACCTGATGCTTCAGAATGCTCACTTCTGGCCCTTTTTGATCTTGGCACAGACCAGTGTAATAGCTCAGCTTGACATGCCCTAAAGTCTTTTGCGTTTTTACATGTGCAAAGTAGCAGCTGGGATGTAAATGGTTCCCTTGTAAGTGAGCCACTATCTTGTGTACACCGAATTGGATGGGCACATAAATCACAATCAGACATTCCCTGTGTGGTATCTTTTGCTGGTGAAAAATCACTTACACAGGTATTACCTGGAAAAACGGGGACACCGCCCTGACAGGCCTTATCTGTTAAAAAATCTTCTTGAAAGTTACTAATGGCAAGCTTTTTGTTTACTTGCAGTGGTTTTAATTGCTCAATCATCTTTGGACTTGCATAACCGACAGTGGTTAGATCTTCAGTCATACCTCTAAGTTTTGCATGCCAGTTCACGCACTTAACTAAAACTTTGTTACAACCCCACTCATTATTCATCTCTTCCACCTGACAGTTTTGCTTACTCATAAGTGGCCTCATAACCATCTGTATTCTTTTTTTCAAAGTGGTGCAAGGATCAGTATACCCCTTTTTGGAGGCCTTTCTATCAATTTTTTTATCACAATATAAAAGTACTTGCTGCCTTAAATTTTTAAACTTATTAAACTTATCTTCATTATTTAAAATTTCATTTATAATTTCTTCACTGTTGTCTCCAGCAACTTCAGAGCAGGTATCACTAAGATTTTTATAGCGACTCTTGCGCCAGAAATCTCCACTTTTTGATAGTACACAAAATCCTTTTGTACCTTTGATACCAGAAGCATTTCGAATGAGGTTGCCCTTGGGTTTGTTGCCAAAAAGCACCGGATTACAGCGAATAGCGCCCTTTTTGCCACAACTTTTGTATGCCTGAGACTCAAGTTTTACACCGCTGGCAGAAAGCATCTGCTGCCTTTTACTTTTGATATTTCTATTCCATGGTGAGTAACAAACTCTATTGTTTGTAGTGGTAACAGATGGCCAACCCCCAAAAAAGCAAACACTACGACTATTTCTCGCGTATACAACATCTAAAACATAACTCTCAAAGTAGGTGGTCACTTGCTCAGCAGTACTGGGGATGTGTGGTGTAAACTCACCTTTTTCATACTCTATGACAAAATCAACATAAGCTCGATGGAGTTTTGCGAGCGCTGGTATTTTCATGGCCCGAATAACTGGATCGGGCAAATCTAAGTAATCAAACTTGTGAGGTGGAGTAAACTTATTTATAAACTGAACTTTTTGATTTTGATGAAGTTTATTAGTAGAAATAATATCTTTTCTTAAAACCTCGTATACTTGACCGCGATAGTCTTCAATGATTACTCGTTTTTTATCAAAACTCTTAATCAAACCATCAACTATGTTTTTTTTGAAGTGTCCAGCAATGCTATGCTGGCAATTTACAACCACTAAAACAATAAGTAACTGCTTTATCATTTTTTTCATACATTCCTCATTTTAATCATCAAGGTCACCAACCCATAGATCATGGCCAAAACCGCGTCCACGTTTTTTATTGATAGACTTGATAATCGCAATCTCTTCTTTACCACTAAAAGTTGACTTTTTTCCTGTAAATCTGGAAGACCCTTGGGGAGAGCCAACACAGCGAAAGTCCTCTAAAGAAGCTGTTTCAATTTTACCAGTTTGTATATTTTCCACAAATAATCGACTATGACCACTACCTCGCAATATTTCTTTGGCCCGATAGTTTTTATTTTTTGCAACAACTCCATGGCTACAAAGTAGATTCTGTCCAAGAGTACTAGTGCCCATATGCTTTGGAGACAGTGATATCCACTCACTTCCACTATAAATGATTTGGCTATTAAATTGCTTTTGAAACTCATCTTCTAGAGTTGGCCAGTTAAAAGATGGGGTATTTAAAAACTTACAACCTCTTGATCTACCCATTAAGTATGAACTTAAAGCACTTGGACAACTATTACTGGTTACCCTACAAGAAATCATACGATATGCTGTCGTACCAGTTGGTGCCAACAAGTAGTTGACTCTATCTCTTTTTTTTATACGAGCAATATTTTTTTTGCTTGCTGTACATTTTGCCATTCCTACACAAAACTTATTTCTGTTAAATTTACATTTTGCATTACTAGCATCTGTCTCACAGCTAACAAGAGACGGCTCTCCACTTGACCAACGACAACTATAAGCAGAAACAGAAGCAGCAGCATATATGGAGTAACTAAAAAAAATAGATAGGCCCAAAGTAATTAGACATTTTTGCATCATTTTCATTTCCTCTTTAAAACGACTACAACAGTCGGTCTTTAACACACCCTCACCCCATAATCTTATGACATATAATGATGAATTGCAGGAGGCAATATTTGCACATTAACCCTTAAAAATTGCCCACTGACAACATTGACCAAAAGCTGAGAATACAATACCCTATTACTTAATACATCTCATGGAAGAAGCGTATATGAAGGAAACCAAAATACCTACGGGCAAAGTACAGCTTGAATTAGACATTGAAACTCCTAAAGAAAAGGATCGCAATTTTGATAAAGGTGGAAGAAGTTTTTACTTTTTTGACTTTGATGACAATATTTTAAACCTGTTAACTCCTATTGTACTATTTCACAAAGAGACCAAAGAAGAAAAGTTAATAAGCTCAGAGGCCCTAGCAAAAGAGGGGCAAAATGTTGGCAAAAGTGGGGAATATCAAAATTATGAATTTGATTATGACGACAGCATTGGTTCTTTCCGCTATTTTCGAGACCTTAAATTGGGAGTACTCGAGCGGCTTAGAGGAAGAAAACAATATTTTGTCAATGATGTCGCCAAAGCGTTGACAAGGCCCCATGAGGAGTGGAAAGGTCCCTCATGGGACTACTTTACATATGCAGTTTATAACAAAAGACCTATTTCAATTATTACAGCAAGGGGCCATAACCCGCGCACAATTAAAGACGGCATTAGGGTACTACTAAATGAAGGACACCTTACCAATCCACCAAACTACCTATCAATTTTTCCTGTAAGTAATCCCGACATACGTAGACAATTGTTAGGGTATGATGGAATGGCCGATACAGCTGCCTTGAAAAAATTGGCCATAAAAAAATCTGTAGAAACTGCTATCTTACAATACGGCAACAATCCCCACCATCGCTTTGGCATGAGCGATGACGACATAAAAAATATCGAGTTAATTACTCAGGCAATGGTTGATTTAAAAAAAGAGTATCCTCTTATGTCTTTTTTTGTTTTTAACACCAGTGGTGGAATTTGTCGGCGTACTGAAATTTTTGAAGATCACTTAGATATAAAAGAAGATGAGGTATTGGTTGATGGCCACCCCTCTCTTTTTGATTTTTAAAATTTGATTTAAAAATTATATTTATTGCTTTATACTTTGTAAGTAATAAAAATTCTTCAACTTAAGGTAGAGATGAAGCTATTTCAACAATTTGTCCTCTTGAGTATCTTTGTACTATTACCCCGCTTTGCATATGCAATCATAAGTGTTCAGACAACAGCATCAAGTGGCTACTATAAGGATATAAATCAACAAGAGCACGTTTCAATGTTTTTAAATTGGAGAGTAAATCACATTCACCAAAGTGGAATTGAAACTGTACTAGATTTTGGTTTAGACAACAATTTCATACGCGATAAATGGGCCATATACCCGTATCAACTCTATGTTACATACCCGCTTAGTAATGGTTTTGCACATGCTCCTTTTTATAGATCTAGAATTCAGCTGGGCCGCCAATTATTGACTGAAGGGTTTGAGTTAGATGTAATTGATGGCGCGGTTATACCTTATTATTTTACCCCAGAATTTGGAATTAAGATATTTGCAGGTGGAGTTCACATCCCAGAAGAGACCAATTTAACTTTTGAAGACCAAATTTATGGAACCTCCATTTTTCTTAAAAAATGGGATACTCTAATTCGCTTTGGGCCAATCATTAAGCAATCGAAGGTTAATGGTGGTTATAATGGCACCTATCAAGCATTTTTGTCCTTGGCCAAAACTTGGGATCATTTATATTTGTCACCTACACTTCTACTTAAAGATCAGTGGGATATTGAATATGTTAAACATGACCAGGCTTTAGCCGAACTGCAATTATCTAGGAAACGAAACTTCCTCGCTTTAAGTTATACATCTCGTCGATTAGAGTCTAATTTTTTAAAAGATCGAAGTTTTATTTTCAAGTTATTTTCAATCTCAGCGGGAAAAACGGCTTCAATCTCTTATCTATATGATTGGCCTATTCAAGATAATGTTAGGCTACAAATAAATGCCAAAGCAATGAAGGTCGACTACATTTCTCCCAAGGGAGAAGAAACCGGTGATAAAGAAGAGCTTAGCGCCAACTTGTGGTTTGATAAAATTAATATTGCTCCAGTAATCACTAGAATTTCTTCTTATGGTGGAGAACTTTGGGATTTTGGTTGTGTCTTTAAGTATGCCTTTAATCCCGAGATGGTTCTAAGGGTCGAGGGTGATGCTTTGTGGGTAGACAAAATTAATGGAATAAAGGGATGGGCCTATAATGTAAGAAGTGGCTTGGACTTTGATATTTTACCGCGTTTTCGTACCAATCTATTGGTAGAAGTGCAAAGAAATCATCTTTTTGAATTTGATGTAAGGGCGATAGCATATGTTACGCATTTTTATTACTAAGCAACTGCTTACCATTAGTATGGTTGTTTTTACAAGTTATGCGATGTCTTTTGACGGCCATCAAGGACAGGTCCTATCTTCTTACCAAATACCAAAAATGGTAAAGCCATTATCAAAGCTTTTTTCACATAAAGCGCATATGCCTCATCTTGAAACACTCAATTTAACTTGCCAAAATTGTCACAATTTCTCTATTAAAAACAAAATTAAAGGACCACTGTCAAAGCCTGTCCAGGGACGATATTTAAAACCGGCAAAGGCCATTTGTCACCAATGTCACTTGGGTAGAATTTCTCTGCCAAAACGTAACCAGTGCACCCTCTGCCATAAAAACAAAAGCCAAGGATTAAAGCCAATCGATCACGCCGTAGACTGGGCGGCAAGACATGGTAGAATTGCTCAATTTGATTCAGACTCTTGTACTAAATGTCACAGAAAAAATGACTGTTCTGATTGCCACCTGCACAGAATGCCAATGAAAAAAAATGTTCATAGAGCAAATTTTAGATTTTCTCACTCTATTGAGGCAAGGTTAAATCCACAAAAGTGTACCAGTTGTCACCAATATGCAAGGTTTTGTATGAATTGCCACTTAGGAAAGGCCCAATGAAAATAATAATTATTTTTATCAGCGTTCTAATTTTATCATGTGATGTAGATCGACAATTTGAAAAGAATAATTTTGATACAACTAACTTAAACCTAACACAACAAAATCATCCATACGGATATGCTAAAAAAGAGTGCTTTTATTGCCATGTAAGGTCCAACATTCATCAACAAAATACTTTAGGAACAGATCTTTTAGATGCTGCTCGCGGTTATACAATGATTGGTGACGTTACAAGGTGCAAAGACTGTCATGGGGACAATGGGCTATGAAAAATCGACCTTCTGCTTTAATCATAGTTCTTATTTGCTGGATTAATGTTTCCAGTGCTTATGGAAATAGCTCTGGGAGATTAGATCCTCATGGAAAAAAAGAGATTACATCTGTTAATTTTAATCAGGTCACATGTAGTATTTGCCATGAAGAAAACAAGTTACATACAGTAAGTGCCAAGATCATTTCTCACTGCCAAACTTGCCACAATAAATCTCCACATAGTGGGCTCAAAGAGCACCTAGGCAAAGATTTGACTAAATTGAACATTGGCATAAAGGGCAATTTAAATTGCCTTTCATGCCATCGCCCCCATCGCTTTGTTATCAAAGATAAAAAGCAACATAAATTGATAAAAAGCAACAAATCTCCATCTTTAATTTTGCGACAAAAGTGGACAAAGGAAGAACTTGCTGACAATTTTATAGTTAAAGAAAACAAAACCCCCATGTTAAGAAGATCTTGTAGTGATTGCCACACCAAGGAAAATTTACAATGAATACCTCAAATCTTCTTTTTTGTTCAATGCTTTTATTGCTAAGCTCTAGGCTGCTTGCCGGTGGAGAGCTGCAGTTGCGCTATAAATTTAGAACAAAAGTAATTTCACCATCGATCACAACAAGATGTGGTACTGATATTTGTGTATATAGCTTGTACAACAATCAAATTATTAGGCTTGATAAAAACTCGGGGAAAGTAAAGTACAACATTGATCTAGGCAAAAGGATATCTAACAATTTTAAAGCGACTGCTATCGAATTCTTGCAAAATAGTTTTCTAATTGCAGGAGTATTAAAATCTGACCCAAAAAGCTATCCTCTCTACCTGTTACCTCTAACTGATAGTGCAAAAAAAATCACTTGGCCAGGTGAGCAAAAAACCCATATTAGAGATATTAACTGCACCCAAAGAGGTTGCTTGCTGTTTGCAAACAAAGTCCATATCAGCAAAAACCAAAAAAATTGGCAAGTGTTCTCTATTCCACGAAGTGTTGACATATTGCCGGTTGGCGGCGATCTAAAGAGCAACCCATTTTTTAATTGGCAAGAAAAATTTATCGTAAGCAGAGGGAGGTATACAAGTAGTACCACGGATAATGATAATAACTTATTTGTTTTAAACTCCCTACGCAGCACTGTTGCATTTACAGATGATTCAAAGTGGGATAACTGGAAAAAATGGGGAAAGTGGGGCGTTTGGGAAGGACAAATGATGTCTCCTAAGGCCATAGCCTACCTTAATAACTACAATGCTGTAGCAGTCGCCGACTCCGGTCTCAAATTCATTTTTGTCTTCGATAGACAAGGCCTATATATCGGTAAAATTTCTAGCAATCCAGATAATGAAAGGCGCTTTTTATATCCTATTGATGTGGTGGCCATTAATGATGATCTGTTTGTCGCAGATTTTTTTGCTGGTGAGCTGATTGCAATCAATATTGTTAGTCTCACTAAACCAGATAACAAAAGGCCAAAAACTGTAGACGAATTTCTCCACAAAGACTTACTAAAAGACCTACTAGACACTCCACAAGCAAAACTTAATTACTCTAAAGAAAAATGTCTAGCTTGCCATGATGGCTCTGAGAGTTTTAACTTAGATAAGTTTGTAGGTATAAAAAATCACCACCCAATAAATGTTGAAGTAAAATCAACAATTAGCTTGCCTTTAAAAGATGGAAAGTTCATCGCTTGTAATACATGTCACGATCAACATCACGACAAAACTTTGCGCAAAGAATATAAGAGTCTATGCCTTACATGCCACCAGGATAAAGCTAAACAATCTTCCAATCATTTCAACCTAAACCTGGATTTAAAGTCAAAATTAGTGCCAGGGAAAAAAGTTTCAACTTGTAAGTCGTGTCACGCTATCCATGAAAGTGAACATAACCTAAAAATAAAAACTAACTCCCAGTTATGCTTAGACTGTCATGGAACAAAGCAAGCACCAATCTCCCATCCTTTTAAAGAAGATCACGTCCATTGCCTATCATGTCACGCACTCCATGGAGCAAAAAAATCACATAAATTTGCAAGGCATTCCAAGCCAGAAGTTAGTGATACCTGTGTAACTTGTCACTATCAGCTAAAAGTTCACCTGGGCAAAAATAAGCATTTATCTAAAAAAGATGGAAAAGTTGCCCATCCCTGGCCAGGTGGTGAAGGCGTTTGTATGGATTGTCATAATCCCCACAAGCGTAAAAAGACGGTTAAAAAACTATGTCTTAGCTGTCATAAAGACAAAAAAAGAAGCCATGTCAAAAATAACATTATCAGTAAAACAAAAAGGGCGAAAACGGTAAAACTTGATAAGGGTCAAATGAGCTGTTTTACATGTCACAACCACCACGGAATAAGTGAGAATAAAAAATTCATAAACAACAAAAAAGATATTTTAGGGTTTTGTTCAAGCTGCCATGGGGCGAAGTCCTCTAAACTACTTAATAATTATCATAAAAGATTAAAAAGAAAGTGAACATTTTATGACTAAAAACTTAGAACACATTCTATCAACAATATTGGCAAAAAAGACTAACAGAATTTTACTGGCCATTGTTTCTGTCGGGTTGGGCCTATTTATATCTTTATTTACGGTGTTTCAAGTTCTATTTTTGGCCAAAGTTCTTCCCCATGGAGGTCTTTGGTGAAACCAATTTGGAAACATACCATAACAATCTTCAAGTATATGCTGCCCTTTTTGGCCTTTGGCGCCCTACTTGGAGTCTATCCTGGCTATAAAGTTTACGAGCATGTTTGGAAAGACTCCAGCTTTTGTTTTAACTGCCACGTTCACGATTATGCTCATGTATCATGGACCCAAAGCTCTCACAAGGAGTTAACCACTTGCCACGATTGTCACCATCAGCCCTTGAAGGCCTATATGCTAGATGCTTACCATTATTTTATTCATGGTGCAAAATTCCCTAGAGACTTAGATCATGTTCCTCATGTTCCCAAAGATATCTGTGAAGCATGTCACTTAACCAACCCAAAAGATACCTCAACAATTACAGGTCCACTTTCGATGGACGAGATAAAGAAACTACCAAAGGTAGACCAGAAATATCTACACAGGGTACACCTGGCAAAGAAAGTAAAACTAAAACTTTTCAAAGAATATAAAATGGGTATGAAAGAGAGAAGGGCCGAAGAAGTTGTCCTTCCCCTAACCACTCAAAAAGCAGACAAGGCAAGGCCCGTTACCTGTTCTGATTGTCATGGAGGCCTTCCCAATCGTGGACACAATTTTTCAGTAGCGGATAACTCATGCTTACGATGCCATCCAAAAATTCACAATACCAAAATGGGGCAAAAATATGGATGTCGAAATTGTCATTTTCAAGACTTCATTAAACTATATGAGAGGAAATAATGAATAAATTAATATTGATATTAGTAGTGACATTTTTTTGTATTCAACAAGTATTTGCTGACCAAAAGTTTGTCTATAAGGCCCGCAAGTCATTTGTTTTTTCTGCTAAATTTATTTATACCGTAAAAGAGTCGCAAATTGATCAAACAAAAGTTAAAACCGTAGAGACTTCAGGCAACATAAAGGCATTTGGAATTTCAGTATCTACAATTCAACACCGAAGCATCAACAATCACAGCGACTTTCTTCCAGTTATCAACACCCAGTGTGATATTTCATCTGATCGCAAAAAGTGCTATTCACAAAAATTTACAACTCTGCCTAACGATCCCTACACTACTGTCTTAAAAGAAGATGGGCTCTATTTATTTAGACAACACAATGACGAACCATTTGGTCTTAAAAACTTCGATGAAACTTTTGCCAACACTCAATCTGTAGATATCGCACACTTTTATCCAAGTTTTGATCCACTCACCGATAGGTTACATGATTTTTCCTCAATTATACTAACGGCCAAAGACTTACAGTTATCAAATCAGTGGCCAGAATCATATGCTTTCATTGCAAACCAAGAAAATGTGGTCAAAATTAAGTTCACTCTAGTAAAACAAAGCAATAACTTGCAAGAAATTAAATTAGATATTGTGCCCTCACCCAATGTTGAAGTGAGGGCCAAAAACCTTCCCAATAAGATTCTTTTGGATACTAAAAAAGGGGTCGTATTACAAATTCACGGCAATGTCCCAAAAGCTGGTGCATATACCCTCAAACTTGATAAATCAGCAAGCTCTTATTGATTCACATAAATTGGATACTGTATATGCAGAGATACGGATTTAATGTCAAATACATCAACCAACGTAACTGGTCGCATTTTTAGAGTTATAGAATAAAAAACAGGCAGTTTTTCTCTTTTTATAATGAGTTTTTTACTCTCTAGTTTATCATCGAATGTTCCCAAATTTGGGTACCCAAAAATGGGAACATTCGATTATGAAATAGAAGCAAAATAAGCTTTCTTCATGCAGTATGAAATGTTTCCTGAAATAACCTGATTGATGATAGTAAAGTCGTTCTATGATTTAAGTAATTATACGTAAAAGCCTTATGCCTTTTTGTCGCTTATAAATACTTTTCTAAGAACATCATTAATTAGAGAAGTGTAAGAAACATTATTCTTTTTTGCGATACTTCTAATTGTCTCAAGTAGGTCTGCGTCAAAATTAGCGGTAATTTTTTCCTTGGTTGGCTTACTAAAACAAGGGAGCGACTTAATATCAATGTCTATTTTTCCAAAATAACTATCTGACATATTGTCTACCTTATTCAAAGCATTTTTCAAGTTAGGTTTATTTCTTTTTGCCATGAAGGACCTCCCACTGATTCATTAAGAGATCATAGTTTCTGTAAACATATCTGATGATCCCTTTAACCGATTTTTTAGAAAACCTGGTCTTTCCCGATACTTCCAAGGTTTCTAGATATATCTTTACTTCGGCATTGTCTCCTTTAGAGATAATATGTACATGTGGAGAACCATGTTCACGAGGGGGAGAATATACCTTTATTTGCCATTTATTGTTTTCTAAAACGGTTCTTGTTTTCACTGATAAATTATACCATATATTAATATGGCATTCAAGACATATATTGTTCCATATAAAGGTATGGCTGTATGGCACCAAGGTTTATGAAATAACAGTAGCTTGGTAGTAAATTAGCTCTATGAAAAAAGTACAATTACACAGTGTTTTTCCTATTAACATAAATACATCAAAGAAAAGTTAAAGGTGGCAACCTAACTTTTTATTTTAAGTATAGGGCCTAACCGACAAAAAGTATTTTGTTTGGTTCTTGTTACTTATTAAGATTAACTCTAATTCTCAACTTGTAATTTTGTTTCCAACTCTACGATACGGTCCTCAAGAGTATTTATCGTTTTTATCATTTTTTGCATAACTTTTATTAAGCTATGAATGTCGGGCACTTCTACTGTTGATATTGGTGACCAACTACAGAGATGTCCGTTAATTCCTGAATCAAAATCAGAAACATACTTCCAATTAGTACATGGATTAAAGCGATGATAAGTTACCACGTCCTCGCCAATAAGTTGTTCTTGAGCAAACACAGAGGTTGAAGTCAATAGTAAAAAAGCTGCAATTAATAATTGTTTCATCTTTTGTCTCCTTGGTAAAATGTACTAAAATGGTCACTCACAAAAACTGTAAAGTCAAAATTATTTTAGCTTTACTACCCAAGTAATCGCCTTAAATTATGGCCTTGCTAGGCAAAATAATCCTGGTGTCAAGATGAAACCACTTGTAAATTTCACACTCTCAACACACTGCTCAGCCCTTAATAAATGACTACTTAGCCCTACAGTTCGATTAAAGGCGCCTGTAGGCCTTTATTGGCCCAAAATTGTATTCACCTGAATACTTTTCTATGTATAATTATCTAGACTCTTATAAAGATCTCAAGGGGAGGGGGTTTTTAAAAAAAAGTTTAACAATTATCAAATGGCGTATTTTAAGGAGGATTACAAACACGCATTAAAAAACTTTTAATTAAAAACAATGATCATAAATAGGAAGGAGTCTTATTATGTTAAAAAAAATGGCGCTTGTATTTTTGCTTCCATTTGTTTTTTACAGCTGTGGCAAAGAGGAAATATCCAAGGAAAATTTAAAACTTAATCTCTCAGGTATTATTGTCGGTGACCTTGACTGGACTAGCATCACTACCCTGCCCACCACTGATCCAAAACGGATTGTAGGAAGTGCTGTTGGTGATGTGGCAATTCCAGCAAGAGGAACTAGGTGTACTGGCTTTTTAATTACTCCCAATGTTGTAATGACAAATCAACATTGTATTAGGTCTGCCAGTGACGCAGAAGGTGTAACAGTTGCTTTTAAACACCTCGAAGGAGTGTCTGAAAGTAATTGGGAAAAGATTGATTGTAGTACTTTTATTGGTAACAATACAACGTTGGACTTTGCACTGCTTGAGTGTGTCGGGAATCCTGGAGAACGCTTTGGTGTAGCTTCTTTGGCATCAAGAGAAGCTGTGGTAGATGAATCAATTTATGTCGTTCAACAAAACTGTGATTATTATAATGACAGAGACTGTGATTGGAGTAAAAAGTTTTCGCTGGGAAAAGTGCTCGAAGTTGATGATGAAGTATCTCATAATGCAGATACTCTCGGTGGCTCTTCTGGTAGCCCTGTTTTATCTGCACAGGACAATCTGGTAATAGCTATCCACCATGCAGGCTATGGCAACAATGGTTATGGCCGTGGATATAAAAACACCGGTGTTGCTATGTCATCTATTGTGCCCGTTTTAATTGCTAACTACCCCCAGTTAAACTTAGGAGGTACAGATCCTGTGGACCCCGTTGATCCGGTTGATCCGGTAGACCCAGTCGATCCACCACCTACAGATCAAACAGAACCCAATAATGATTCGCAATCGGCAACATTGATCAGTAGTACTCCGGCAGAGATTACAGACAAGGCCATTGATGAAAGTGGTGACCTCGATTACTACAAAGTGGTAATTGATGGCAGTGGCAAACTAACTGTAAATTTAAGCTTTACTCACAGAAATGGTGATCTTGATTTAAAAATCTTAGATGCAAGCAAGAGCGTTGTGGGCACTTCTGCAGGAGTTAAAAACTCGGAAAAAATTGAAATTGATGTCGAGTCTGGCGAGTATTTTATCATGGTTTATGGTTACAGAGATGCCGCAGGTGCATATCAACTCAATGTCGATACCCAGCTTACAGTGGTAACAAATGATGAGCCAAACGATTCAAGGGAAACGGCAACCAAAGTCGCTCTGCCTTATAGTGGGACTGAAAAAGAGATTCATGATAGCAGTGATGTGGATTATTATAAGTTTACTATAGGAAGCGCAAAATCTGTCTCTGCGAAGATCATGTTTTCCCATAGTGTCGGAGACCTTGATTTAAAACTATACAACAGCAGCAATAAGCTTGTAGCAAGTAGTACCAGTGTCAAAAATGAGGAAAAGATTGTTAAGTTTTTGGCAGCTGGAAGCTACTATCTTCGTGTATATGGATACAGAGGGGCAGTAGGCGAGTATGACATGCTGCTAGAGTAAATTAATTTTATGCGTGTAAAATAGATCTAGTTATGCTATTTTGCACGCATGTCACAAAAGTTTGCCGATTTACATATTCACACCGTTTTTTCTGACGGACAAAGTACTCCTGAAGAAATTGTGCAACTTGCAAAACAAAATAACCTACAGGCCATTGCCATTTCTGATCACGATACATTTGGTGCACTAGAGAGGGCAAAGGCGTGTGCTGGTGACGACTTGATGATCATTCCCGCAGTTGAGTTATCTACAGAGCAGGATCAAAATGATATCCATATCTTGGCCTATTTTGTAGATCACAACAATACACTTTTGGCCAAAGAGGTGGAGGCCTTTCGGGAGACCAGAACCACAAGGGCCAAAAAAATGGTCCAAAAATTAAATGAGTTAATGAATATTCCTATCGACTACGCCCTGGTATTAAAGTTTGCTGGCAGTGGAGCTGTGGGGCGGCCACACATTGCCAGAGCACTCATCGATATGAAGGTAACTGAAACTTTTCAAGAAGCATTCACAAAATACTTAGGTGTTGACTCTCCAGCATACTTTCCAAAGCATAAAATAACCCCCCAAAAGGCCATTGAACTAATTAAACAAGCGGGAGGGATACCAGTTTGGGCCCATCCAGGCACCAATCAAGTTGATCATATGTTGGAAGATTTTGTTTCTCATGGATTAATGGGGATTGAGGCTTACCACTACACCCATTATGTTGGCGAAAGTATCGATCACTACATCCATCTTGCTAACAAATTTGACCTGCTCATTACCGGAGGATCTGATTTCCACGGAAAAGCAACAGATCACTATGATCCAGAGTTTGGAGTTACCAAAGCTGATTTTGACCGCTTAATGAATAAATACAACAGTCTAAGCAAGTTAAAGTGAAGCTGGTGTGCGCATTAGGGCATCCTGCTGATATTTGGCAATAATTCCAAGGCCCGTGAAAGTACCTTCATTAAAATAAGTTAAAAAAGGCACCTTTTGTTTGGTCATGGCCTTCAGTGAACCATTAAAATATACATTCTCAGCTCCAAAAATCCTGGTCAAATCATGTCTGTGATCAGAATACTTATTAAAATATCGCAAAAAATCCTTCAGTTTCCAAAGCGGAATCTCTTGCGTTTGATTGAGTTCACTTAGATATGAAACAAATTTTTTAGTCAATTTTTTATAACAGCGCGTGCTTTTTGATGAGTAGGAGCTAAACCACCCAAAACCACTTTTTTTATAGCGACAGACACTGGCGAGTATATCAAACATGTGCGAAATAGATATATTATTAAAATGGGTTATTCCTGGCTCATCAATTCTGGCGGTAACTTCCATCGAAAGTGGGCCTATAATTTTTTTGCGCTTTATATGCTTTATTACGTCTGATGGTAGATTAGTAAAGTTTTTGGCAAAATGAACTGCATATCTTCTATACTTTCTGTTAAAAAATCCTTTGGTCTTTTTAGTGCTAAAGTTGTGGGAAATTTTTATTGATAGATCTGCTTCTGATTCGATATAAATGTCTTTTGTAGCATGTGGTGTAGTTGACTCTTGGAACTCCATGGTAAGCTTGCGGGCCCTGGTAGATTTATATTTACTAAAAAACGAAAAGGGCAAAAACCTAGCAACCAAAGCATTTAAAATGGTTCCAAATAATCCCCTTACGTATTTGATTTCCTCTGAACGGTTGGTAAAAAAAGTTTCTATTATACCATTTTTTTGAAATGTAACCTGCTCAGTATTATATTTTTTTGCGCCTCCAAATAGTAAAATACCATAGTAAGTGTTTGATTTTTCGGATATTCTTCTCTCTGTAGATACGATATAAGGGGCCAAAATTTCAGTGTTAGAAGGCCTTAATTTTAATACTTCACAGACGGCAGAAAAAACAGGTGTTCCAACAATTAAGTTATCTAGATCATCTTCGTAAAAACTAAAATATAGTTTACTGGCCCTTGAATACTCCGACTCTCGTTCATAGGAAAGAAGGGTTAACTTTAATAAGTTAAAAAATTCGAACTTTAAGGATAATTCACTAGATCTGGTTTTTACCTCCTCTTTTTCAAAGGATAATCTAAGCTTCTCACCTACTTCTTTGATGTCACTGGGACCAAGGGCCAAAATTGAAGCAGATGCGATACGAGTTTTAAGGGCCATTGCCCCTGCCCTCAAGCGACCAAAACTGGTGATTGGAATGTTGCCATATGCTCCAACACTGGTTGTCAGATAATCCTCTTTTACCAGGTATTCATAGGGCCTAAGTTTGGTAAAATTTCCACCTCTAAAATTGGTAAAACTAAAAAATAGTTTATTAAAATCCTTTTTCAAACCATCTTCAAAACTACCTGCAAAATGGACATAGCGATACTCTCTTCGAAAAACAATTCCAGCAAATGCTGCCAATTGCTTTTTACTAATTTCGATCGTACCATCTTCGTTTAAATTGTGCAGATAAGTGTGAGCATCGATATTCAATATAAATTTATCGGTAACAATCCACCTAGTGTCGTCAAAAAGGTCAGGGGCCAGTTGTCGGTCTACCCCAATTACAAAGTTGCCCATAGGTTTTTGCCAAACAAAGCCAGAGTAGTTTCTTTTACCGAGATTAAATTGCTTGTTCTTTTGCATTATAGAGGTAGCAAGACTGTCTCCTACCTGTTGATAGTTAGGACGCAAAAAACTAGCAATTTGCTCAAACATACCATTTTCATTATCGTCCTCATCGGGAGCTGAAAATTCAATTGGAGTATGTTCTTTGATAGATGATGAGTGAAATTTGTTGAGTGCACTAGCAGTTTTGTTATTTTTTACTTGTAACTTAGGTCCCAATTTAAAACTTTGAAACTTATATCCAGATGCAAAAGAGAGGTTAACTATACAAAAAGCACAAAGAACGTATGCAGCGCGTCGTAGGGTGTCTTCCATACCTTATTCCTCCTTTTAATCGGCCACTAGATCGAGTATACTCTTTTGTGCCTTTTATAAAGAGTAGCGAGCATAATTATTATAACGCAACGCGCGTCAATGTGTAGCTTTTTCTTCGCTTGTCAAGTCCAACGCATTTTCAGCACGTTGTGTAGGAGGTAGTTGTTAAATGCATTATAAAAATGCCAACTTTATGGGCCTATTGGATTCAAGGTATCAATGGCCTGCCAAATATCGTTTTAAGTTTATTGTTACAAGTGATAACTTAGCACCTTTATCTGACCTATTAGAAGGAGGAAAGCTCACAACCAAACCATCTAAAAATGGAAAATATATAAGTGTTACTTATGAGTTGACCATGAACTCCAGTGATGAAGTTGTGGCCATTTATAAAAAGGCCAGTAAAATAGATGGCATTATATCTTTATAATTATTTTTAGGAGTTAGTTCTATGATTAAAAAATATAAAACTTGCTTACTTATAGGTGCAGGTGCATTTGGTACTTCTATTGCATCAGTCTTGGCCAATAATTTTCAAAGAGTTATTTTAAAAGTAAGATCAGCTGATGTGTATGAAGGGCTAAAAAGTGGTGAGAATAAAATCTATTTACCGGGTAAAAAGTTGCCATCAAATATCACTCCCGCTCTTACATGGGAAGAGGTCGACCAACTGGCAACATCTGAGGTCCAGCTCATAGTTTCTGGTCTTCCCACAACTGCCATCTCAGGATATTTAGCAGATCACTATGATCATGTGGCAAAATATTTTAATACTACAACTCCAGTAGTTTCTCTATCTAAAGGAATTGATCCGGTAACTCTAGAGCTTTCTGATGATCTCTTTTTTAACTTCTTTCCCGAGGCAGTCGACCAGTTTGTATTTTTATCGGGACCGTCTTTTGCAAAAGAAATTCTAGACCAACAAATTACTTTGGCCTCCATAGCTGGCAGATCAAAGAAAATGCTAGAGTTAGTATACGACATGTTTGGTACATCATATTTTAAGCTCTTTCCCAGTTATGATGTAAAAGGTGTACTGCTTGGTGGAGCTCTAAAAAACATTTTAGCAATTGCAGGGGGCATAATTAGAGGTCTAGGGTTTACCAACAATACCAATGCAGCAATGATTACCAGAGGCATAGGTGAAATGTTACGTTATGGGAAAATTTTTAATGCCAGACCTGAGACCTTTTATGGACTTAGTGGAATGGGTGATCTAATTTTGACCACAACAGGAGATTTAAGTCGCAATCGACAATTTGGTCTAGAGATTGCCAAAGGTAGATCTGCTCAAGAGATTATTGACTCACAAAGAACGGTAGTCGAAGGATATAAAACAACAAAAGCGGTTCACCGCCTCTCTGAAAAATATGATATTAGGGCCAGGATATTTAATGGTGTTTACTCTGTATTATACGAAGATAGACGTCCCAAAGAGGTTTTGCAAGAGCTTATGACCGTTCCATCAAGTTTTGAAATTGATTTAATGTAGCACTTAGAGTGATTTAGAGATATTTTCTAACTCTTTTTTGATTAGGTTCTCTGCCAAATCGGGGATAACATCCCAAGCTACTTGCTCTACAGTTTTTTCACAAAATTGTTTAACCATTGCTTCTATGGCAGGAGATAGCGATTCTTTCAATGCATTCACCAATGCTTCTTTATCAATTGGTTCTTGTGCTGATTGTGTCTCATTAATTTCTGGCCCATTTTGCTTCTTGGGTGTCAGCTGAATTGGTCGAGCATCTGTTTGACTTTCAGGTGCATTTGTATCGTCATCTCGATCAACTGCCCAAAACTCATCCGGTGACATATCCTTTTGAATTTCTTCTTCTAAATCAAAGCCATCTGATGAATCAAAGTTGTTTTCCTCGTTGAGTCCTAGAAAGTCAATTTCTTCTTCAGTCATACTCAATTTATCTGAAAGATCTAGTGGCCGAACCACTTCTTCTTGATCACTTGGTTGTTTGTCTGCCTCAATATCTTCGAGCTCATCTGGTGTAATGGACTCCTGAGGTTGTATCGGTTCCTCAGGCTCAATAATTGGTTCCTCAGGCTGAATCATGGGCTCATCTTGCTCCTTAACTGCTTCAAAACTTATAGAATCTATGAGGTTCTCAATGCCCTGGGAAATGACTGGCGGAATTTCTAACATTTTTGCTTCATCTTCTACTTGTTCTACGCCATCAATCACTTCTGGGATCTTGATACCCCACTGCTCTATTTCTTCAGATAACATATTAGTATCAGTCTCATTTTCTAAAGGAGTCTCTTCTACTTCTAGGGGATTGTCATCTTCAACATCCATAGAAGGAGTATCAACTTCTGAGCTATCTTCAACAATAGGTGCGTTTAGGGTCCATTCTTGATCTTTATCCTCTGGTGTCTCATCTTCAATTGCTTCAAGTTCAACTTCTCCACCAATATCTTGTTCAACAGGCCCGGAATCAATAGTAATTCCCTCACCTAACAATTTTTCACAAGTACTAATAAACTGACGGCCTTCAAAGGGTTTTACTATAGTATCGTCAACACCAACTTCTCGCAAAATATTTTCGTCAACTGTATCAAATGTTCCAAGTAGTGCCATAACTTTGCATTTTGGATTAAGGTCTTTGATACCTTTTGTAAGTTCATGGCCAGACTTATTTTCAGACAAGGTAAAGTCTAGTAGTACTAAATCAAAGTTTGCATCCTTTAACTTGTCAAATAGGGCTTCCTCACTTGTACACTCTGTAATTTCGTATGGAGAATTTGCCAAGGTAATGCGGACAACTTTTTGGATAGTTGGACTATCATCTGCCACTAATATTTTTGATACCATTTTGTACCTCCATACATATTTTCTATCAATTTCAACTAGTTTTCAACTATAACTTTAATACTGCAACAGAACTGTCGTTTGATTGTCCATATTGCCTCTTGAATTAGAAATCTTAAACAATTCTTCAATTTTGCTCTCTAAGTTGCTATGTGCAGCTTCTAAAATATACCTAACCTCCTTATCACTTATTCTGCCATAAACCCCATCTGTCATCATAATGATTAAATCACCTGGCAAGATCCTATATTCTTTAATCATAAGCCCCAGTTGATCAAACATTCCAAACCCATTAAGTGGAGTCGTATAGAGGTGTCTGGAGTTAAAATAGTCTTGTGCAAGAGTACCTATACTTTCAGGATTTATAATTGTCTCCAGTGCTCCTTTTCGCAGAAGCAAGGTTTTGCAGTTACCAACATAAGCAAATGTTGCTACATTTTCGGCCATGGCTAAACAAATGGCCGATGCCCCTCCTTTACCAGACATTTCCTGCTTTGAATTTTCATTTTTAATTAATTCATGTGAGTGATGCATGGAATTTATTAGAGCATTTCCTTCTACTAAATATTTTGGACTATAAAAAAAAGGAAAGGTAGAATCTGGGTCGCCCCCGATTTTGGTATACATTGCTTTAATGTTTTCTTTTAACAGTTTGACACATTTATCTCCAACTCCAGTACCACCAAAACCATCGTAAATAGCATATAGTTTGTTCAACAAATCAATATCATAATCGTCTTCATTTACCTGAAGATATGGTCCCTGGGAAGTCTTTGCACAGTAGCTTTTAAGTGTCATCATAATTTAGTCCAAATAGTCTTTTAGTTTTTCATCTGCCTTGCGATAATATTCGCCATCAGATGGTGAAATTTGCTTCACTTCCTGTAGTTTTTCTTTTGCATCTTCAAATAAACTTAATGACTCTGAGATAATTGCTTCCCGATAAACTTTCTTGGCCCTATTTTTGAGAGTTCTTTTAATCTCCCCCATAGATGCCAGTGATTCACTATTGGATGGGTCATGATTTAAAATTTCTAAATAATTTTCATAAGCTCCTTTTAAATCTCTTCCCTCTCTTAATGATCTGGCTTTGCCAAGCATGGGTGCCACTACTGCTTCAAGCTCCTTTTTTGAGTCTTTTAACATTTCAATACCCTGCTTGGTCAAGTCTTCATCCATCTCTTTTATTTGCAAAAATTCATCTAATTTAATTATGGCATTATACCATTCTTTGCGCAGAAAGTACTTTCTGCTAGGGATTAGCATCGCCTCTTTTCGTTTTCTTTCTGCTTCTTTTGCGGCTTTTTCTCTGGCTATTTTCTCCTGCTCTTTTTGCCAAGCTTGCAATTCATTTCTAAGCAGTGGAACTTCAAAATTTTCTGGATCCATTTCTAAAATTTTGGAAAATAGCCCCTCAGCTAGTGCCATATTTCTCTCTTTTGCCGCTTTTGTCGCCCTCTCCACCAATGTTTTAATTTTATCAGCTCTTTGTTTGCGCTCTAGCTCCTCTTGTTTTTTCCTTTCAATCTCTTCTAATCTAGCTACCCCATGCTTTGCTAGCTCATACATATCTTTTGAGTGTTTATACTCCTTATCAACTGGAAACATTAGTTCAAATTCATATATAGCATTATTGTATTTTCCACTTTCAAAATGAGATTTTGCGACTTGATAGTGGGATTCTAAAAACTCTATCTGTTCGGGAGTTAACTTCTTTTTCAACTTGGCCATTTTTGTGCTGTTTGGATCGATATTATTAAGCAATCGAGACTTCTTCGGTTTGCCCTTTTTACCCGTTTGCTTCTTACCTCCCTCATCATCACCCATTACCAGCCATAATACTGCAAGGCCCACAAGACCATATATTAATTTTTTTCTCTTGACCGGATCTTTTAAAATTGAAGTTTTTTCTCCTGGCTTGACTTCAGCTCCGGTTGATCCATCTTCTCCTTCCATCCCCTCTTCAAAGGCACCACTTACTTCTACAACTTCTTCTACCTCAACAATTTGGTTTTCCTCCACCGGCATTAAGCGTTCTTCTTCTGAACTAATCAGATCAGAAGTAATCCGAACGGTGAAAGTAGTGCTACCAATTATAAATTCGTCTTCATTAATTATCTCAGAACTATTAACCCTAACTCCGTTTAACAACGTTCCATTGGCAGATTGCAAATCTGTAATGCTTACCGCACCTTTTGCTTTTTTTATTACAGCATGGGTGCTAGAGACTTCTGGATCATTGAGGATTATCTGGCACTTATCTGCATCTCTACCAATTACCACATCTTGATCTTCAATGGTAAAACTGTCATATGGAGCATACTCGCCAAATAATTCTAATGTATATCTAGAAAAAAACTGTACTATTTGAGTGCCACCATCGCTATCATCAAATGTATCTACTGGATATTCATCGGAAGTATCTTCACCAGAATCATCCATTTGAAATTCGCTTGCAGATCCTTCTTGGTCGCTACTAAATTCATCGCCGCCTACTTGAGAATCATCATCACTGCTTGATTCACTATCAAATGATTGGTCTTGTTCATCACTATCAGCGTCACTCTCATTATCACCACCGATGTCGCTCTCACCCTCGGCATCGCTGCCCGGCTCACCTTCTACTTCACTTTCACTGTCATCTTGTAAACTCTCATCCCCCTCGCCAGCTTGTTCTTCTTTGGTAGTAGTAGTCTGTGTTTCCTCACTTTCATTAGTTTTTTTTTGAGCAAAGACTTGCTCAAGCATTACATAAATCGTGTACGGACCAACACTGATAATATCTCCTGCTGCAAGCTCCTTACTTGTGATAGTGTTGCCGTTGACAAGAAGCGTGGCAAAAGTTGCAATTTTTTCAATTTTCCATTGACTATTGTAAAAAGATATTTCCGCATGTTCGCGAGAAATTTGTTTGTCATCTAAAATTACATGGCACTCTGGCGACCGACCAATATAGAACGAAACCTTATAGTCTTTGATATTTTTAACTTCATCAGTTAAATCTAGGTCTGTTTGTTTGTTGCCATTTTTATAAATACTAAGTCTCATTACTTACTATCCCGACTTTTATCACCAAAACATTCTGTCGTTCCGACCTCAACACCCATTTTTTCTTCTACTGTAGTAATATTTTTAAGTGCTGCTTGATAGTCTTCGTGTTCTGGATATTTTTCCAATAGTCGAATTACAGAACAATAAGAAATAAATGCCGATTCATATTTCAAAGCTTCTGTTTCCTGCCTGGCCCTTTGAAAATGTACATCTATTTCAGCATCTAAATTTTGTTGGGCCTTATTTAAATAATAACTAGCACGACCATTTTTGGGGCTTAAAATAAGCGCTAAGTTAAATTCTGCTATGGCCCTAAAGAAATTACCTTCGCGCAACTCTCTTTGCCCGCGATGAAGTATCACATCTAATTTGCCTTTAATTTCATTGTCCTCTTCACGCATTTTTTTTTGCACAAGCTCAGTAAAGCTGTCTGTTGCGTCCTGCAAACCCGTCATGTTTTTTTTACTATAAACTCTTTTCTTTTTTGGTTTTTCATCTCCCATAAACATATAAAGCAATACTCCCACACAACCAAACAGTACCAACCTAACACGGGTTTTTTGTTTTTGTTTCTCAGCTAATTCGTGCTCACTAAGGTTTGTCTCTTTTGTGTCCTCTTCCTCCTCGTCATCATCTTCATCTGTATTTTTTGCCTCTACTAGTGCCTTTTTTTGGGGATCATCTACATTAACTATATTGTACTTAAAAACTGTTTTGCCAATTATAATCGTATCTGCGTCTTTTAAACTTTGTTGTCCAATTTTTAAATCATTAACTATCAAACCATTTTGTGAACCTAGGTCTGTGACCACATAAGTATTTTTAAATCTTTGTAGTTCTGCATGCTCTCTGGATGATTTATTATCTATGACCATAATATCAGCTTTATCACCTCTGCCCATAACAACTCTGTTACCCTCAAGAAAGTATGACACTCCTTTGTTTTTTCCCGTCATGCATAGCAGGCGGTGATGAATACCTGGCGCTGTCGGTAACTTGAAATTGCTAAGCTGTGTTACATTTTTGGACATTTACTTTTTAACTCTCCTGGATAAAGGTTATATAAAATGCCTTGGCAAAATTATCCTTTCCCATAATTGAGGTTACATATAAATTAAAATTCCTACCTGTAAGCTCATAACTACCATCTTGGCTAGTACCTCCATTGTTTGCAGAATTATCACATAGCTCAATTAAAGTTGCAGCAAATCCTCTCTCTTTGGCCACATCTAGAATGTTTTGTCCTTGAGAGACTGACATTCTAATACCGGTAATGTCTTCAGCATCTACATTTAACCGTTGTACATTTTTGGAAGAATCCAAAATCATAACCGGGACACCTGCTCCATTCATAAATTCTGCCAAAGATGTTACATAAGGGGCATCATCTTCGGCTTCACCAAATTCTTCCTCTGTTCCATCACTTTGCAATTCTCTAATTCGCTGCAAAGTAGTATTTACTGCATTTTTTAAACTATCCAGCTCACCCATTAAATATTTGCCTTCAATCCCTTTTCTTTTGCCCCTTAGGGCCTCTTCCATTTGTAATGTCAGCTCTTCGATCGGTCTTAAAGTTAAAAAATAAATTACACCAAAAAATAACACTGCCACCAAAGCAGAAGTGGTGAGCGATTCTAAGTATGCCTTCGAATTTTTTGCGGCCTCTATCGCCAAAGATTTTGGACGAAATCTAATGGCAATTATTCCAACGGGCTCCATCGCCCCAGATTTAGCGTTATAGGCCATAATCCTTCCGGCAATACCGATTTGTCCACCTGGGAGCATTTTCTTTATAATACTGGTTCCTTCCCCCTTTACATTAACTGCCCACTCTCTGGCTTGAATGGAGAATGTATCTGAAATGAAATCATTGAGCTGTCCAATTGGCCTAACAATTCTACCTTCCAAATCAAACAGTTCGTAAGAAGCGACTCCCTGTTCTTTTTCCAAAAAGTTGGTGTTAACATTATCAAGATTATTTTGCTCAAGGGCGACAGCATTCATCCTGGCTATCTCATCAGCAAAGTGCTCCCCTCTTTTTGCAGTTTCCCATAGCAGAAGCTTCTTGCTATCTTGTAAAACTGGAAAAATTGTAAGAGTAATTGTCACAAAGACAAATAAAGTAAGAATTAGCGCTATTAATATTTTCCACTCATATTCCTCATTGATTCCATAAAGCAAAAGCATCAGCTTATACTTGAATTTATGCTTAATTTTTGCAATTAAACCAACAGGTACTTCATTACTACCATCAAGTGCTAACTGGGCACCATCTTCATCGCTTTCTACTTCTTTGTGGATAATGATCTTTTTTTCCTTAACCAAAACTACTTGAATAATCAAGTTAGGTAGAGCAATTTTATCACCGCTTTTAACCGTCGCTCTTTTGATCATTTTTCCGTTCAAAAAAGTACCATTGGCACTTCCTTGATCTTCAACATACATTGCATCTTCTGTCACTGTAACACTAAGATGTTTTTTAGAAACTCCAGGAACATCTATGCTTATATCTGCATCGGGGTCTCTTCCTAAAATATTTTCTCCCTCAGCAAGCTCAAACTCTTGCCCCCTTAATTTCCCAGCAACAATTACTAATTTATACATACAACCTCTAACTTTTCCCCTTTAGTGGCATCTGGTGGGAATTGCCCCCCAGGTAACTCTAAGACCTGAGTCGCACCAAAGTATGGCAGTGTCATACGCCACGGGGACATGTTGGTAAGAACTTTTATGATTTTAAACTCTGAATCTAAAAATATAACATCAATTTTATAGTACATAAAACAGGTATGAACCGAGTTACATGTTTTAATTATTAACCCGTCATACCCCTCCATTTTTTTTTTAAACATAAGTCCAATAAATCTAGTCATAAACTTATCTGCAATTTTTACATTTTGGGCAATTTCACTTCCCCTAAATTGTACCTTGTATCGCATAAATTGCTTCCCATCATCTTGGACTATGCTCTTTAATATATTTTGCTTACAACTATTATGATATCAAACAACTAGAGAAAGTCATAGTGCGTGATACTTTTGCAGGGGGCATGGCATCAATCAGATAACTTGAATCCGTTCGGCCAACTCTTCCAAAAAAACCTGAGAGGACCTAGCATTGATTTTATCACTAATTTTTGGGATATAAACCGGTTGGTATTCTGATAAATTTCGTCTTTTACAGTCGAGAATTCTTTCAATCTTTTCATTAAAAGCGTCGTTTTTAATTACCTTTGTTTTCATAGCATCCTTGATGCCAGCTATGGCCTGCTTTGCTACTTCACTATCCCGATATAATAAAACATCGGCACCCGCGTTTAAGGCCAAAACGGCAGCTTCTTCAGCGCTATAGCGATCAGCGATGGCCTTCATTTGCATATCATCGGTAATAATAATTTTTTTAAACTTCAAATCAGAGCGCAACAGTTGATAGAGTTTTGGACTCAAGCTACAAGGTAGCTGCGGATCAATGGCATCAACTAATAGGTGAGCTACCATCATAAACTCAACTCGCGAGCGAACAGCACGACTAAAAGGAATAAACTCCTTGCTTTTTAAATCATCTAGAGATGTTTTGACAATAGGGAGTTCATAATGTGAATCTTTAGTAGTAGAGCCGTGTCCGGGAAAATGTTTGCTACATGCTAATACATTATTTGTTTGCAATCCTCTTATTGCTGCCGAAATAAACTTAGATACTTCTTCTGGCTCGTCTCCAAAAGATCTATTGCCTATTACTTTATTGTTTTTGTTTGTTAAAATGTCACAACAGGGAGAATAGCTAACATTAATGCCGCACACCGAAAGCTCTGTTGCCATGATTTTATGCACATGAAAGCAGATCTTTGGAGAATCTAGTTTTGCCAGGTCCTCCATTGCTGGAAATTGGGAAAAATATTTTTTAAAGCGAATTACTCGTCCACCTTCATGGTCAACTGAAATAAAAAGAGGATATTCCTTTCTGGTTTGTTGAATGTTGTTAACGAGTTCAGCTAGCTGAGCAGGAGTTTCAAAATTATGAGAAAATAAAATCACTCCCCCAACATCTTCTTCTTCAAGAAATGCTCTTTCTTGCGGGCCTAATGCAATTCCTTTAATTCCTGTAATTATTAGCTGTCCAACATTGCTCATAATTATTATTCCTTGCTTGAATGAGGGTCAAGGTAGTCTCTTAACCCATCTCCTAAAAGGTTCAATCCCATTATAGGCAATACCATCGATAAACTCAAGATTATCACTAAATATGGTGCTTCTAAAAGCACATTCTTGGCCATAGAGAGCATTGTCCCCCAAGAATATTCGCTACCACCTAAACCTAAAAAACCCAAAGTAGCTTCAGAGATTATAACTCCACTAATACCCATTACAAAATGCACAAGCAAAAGAGGTAAAATTGAGGGTAACACTACAGTAAAAAACAATCGCATATCTGACATGCCGACGGCCTTTGCACTTTCTACATAAGCTAGACCCATAACTCTCATCGTTTCCCCTCTGGCAATCTTGGCATAACCGGGCCAGCTAGTTATCACTAGTGCAAACAAGAGCCCAGCAAATGACTGGCCAGTCACTGACATGATCATAATGGCAATTAAGATTCTTGGAAAGATGAATATGAGGTTGGTCGACAAATCGCTGACAACTCTTACCCACTTGTGTCCCACAACAGATAAATACCCTACAATAATCCCAATCGAGACCGCACTAAAGCTCACCAGCAAGGCCATGCTAAGAGAATACGACAAGCCTATTGATAGGATCTCTAGGACAGAACGACCATATATATCAGTCCCAAGTAAATAGTCTCCACTGCCAGGCGGGATTAACTCTTTTTGGATATTTGATGCTGGAGTATAGGGACTTAAAAAACTGCCCATAACAAATCGGCCATAAAGTTCCCAACCAATAGACCAGAAAACTAAAAAAGCAATAATTATAATTCCCAAACTAATTTCTGTGTTAATTTTTTTCAAAACTCTATCCTGGGATCTATCAGACTATTTAAGTAATCTATTAAAAAATAAACACACATATAAATAATCGTTGAATAGATAATCACTCCTTGCACTATGGGATAATCTCTATTTTGAATCCCTTCAAATAAAAGGCTACCCATACCTGGTATATCAAAAATTGTCTCTGAAATCATAGCACCTGCTAAAACAATTGATAGCTGTATTGCCACTACATTCAAAATTGATGGTAAGCAAACTTTAACCAATCTTAAAAAAACACCAAACTCACTCATTCCTTTTGCTTTTAATACGGTAATCCATGGAGCAGAAGATTCTTCTAAATATTTATTTCTGGCAACTCTTAAAATAATAGAAGACAGTGGTATCACCAAGGTTACAACGGGCAGTATAGCATGTCTAATTTCCCCCCACTCAGATACCGGTACAAGCTTCAGCTTTATGGCAAATATGTACACCAAAATTGGAGCAAGTGAAAAGATGGGAAAGGATAATGCAAGCAAAGAGATGGTCCTTGATACATTATCATATGTTTTGGACTTATAAAAAGCAGCAAGAGCACCCAAAAATGTCCCCAGGATACAAGATATAAAAATTGAAAGCAGTGCTAAAGTAAATGTTGGTATCATCCGGGCCTTAATCAGTGAGAACACATCCTTTTTTTTATAAAGGGAGCTGCCCAAGTCTCCTTTACTCAAGTTTAGAAAGTAAGTTATATATTGTTTATATAAAGGCAAATCTAGTCCAAGTTGTTGGCGATACAAAAAAACCTCTTCTAAGGAAGCCTCAGGTCCTAAGATCCTACTTACAGGGTCTCCAGGGGCCATCCGAATTACAAAAAAAATGGCGGTTACTGCCAAAATAATTGTAAAAAAAGAATATGCAAGCCTTTTAACAACATTCTTCATGGGTTAATTATTTCTTTTTAATGCGTACCAAAGATACACCTTGTTCCACCCAAAACATCTTCTTAAAATCCATACTAGAATCGAGATGATATTGGATAATTTGATCTGCAATAGTTAGTTCAAAGCGAACATCTCCAAGTTTTGACTGACCTACATAAACAAAATTGGCCATACTAAAAACGGCCTCGGGTACATGGCCATATTGCTGCTGAAAATATGGATAGCCATCCCAAATCACATGAAACGTCATTTGTCCCACTTTGCGTGAGGTAGCTTCTGTAAAAAAATTAGTTGCCTTCACACATTCAATCAACTGAGAAAAAAAGCAAAATACACCCGTACCTTTAGGAAATGGAATACTTTGGGTTCCATTCCACTGCTTTTTGGGAGAATTCAATCTAATATCCAAGTTTCTTGTATAGGTATTAATCTTAAGTTCAGAAAAATACTTTTTTTTATCAAACCACACTGTGTATTGTGAAATATTTGGTCTTAGAGATGGAATCTTATTCAACATACCCGGTGTTGAAAAGCTGATATTTTTTTCTAAAACCTTACTCTGATTCTCTTTATCTACAACTTTTCTCTTTAAAACAAAGTTTTTTGTTTTGCTATCAAAAAAACGCTCCCTTATCTCTACGTATTGTCCAGACTTATCAGTTAAATAGTACTTAGACTGCCGATGTGAGAGTTTTTTTTTCAAAGAGTGAGGTGATGTTGCCTTGGGCGAAGAAGGCGCCCAAATTGCACATGAAGTAGCAAGTGTGATATTAAACCATGTAATGATAAACAAATTGTTCATACAAACTCTTCAAATTCCTTCAAAGCCCCATCATTATTAAACTCTTGACCTAGAAGTTCTTTTATAGTGGTGTTTAATAAGTCCCCTATCCTTTCAAAGTGCATCCCAATTTTTTTCATGGAAATTGCAGGAAACCTGGAATCTATATAATCTAGACGATATTTGACTGAAGCATTTTTAATTGGAAACTCATCTTTGTTAAGTGTGATAGAAAAATCATATCCACCAGAGTCCTTGTTAAAAAAATAGTCAAACTCTGTTTGATTAACAATAAAGGATATTCCTTTAACCGAAAGGTCCATCACACGAAATCTACAGATATTATCGCCTTGCTCACTTTTTTGCTCTACGAATTTTTTAATCATCTCCACATTGGATTTTTCACTTTTATTTAAATAGAGCAGGTTGTTTGAAGAGCTTTTGCCTGATTCTACACTGAAATTGGCATAGGCTTCGTGATGAGGAAAAAGCAGTAAGCGCTCTTTGTCTCTTTTTTCATGCTTAAACACTGATTCGGTCAGCTTAAGCTGAAACTCTCCAACCACGGGGTGTGGAGTTGTTTGAATAGTCCCTTTTGAAAAATAGGCAACGGGTCCAATTGTTAACTTCATGAAGTATATATCTTTGACTTTAATTAGATCTTCTTGGTTGCATCTTAAATAAATTATTGCGTTATTATCTTCAAAGGATGTTTGCAAGATATCGCAACTTAGAGCGGCAGCTGTTTTTTGCCAAATTAGCACATTTGAAATCGACTTCAAATTGGAGATCTTGCGAATTGTTTCTGGTCTAGATAACTTGATAAACAAAGGCCCATCGCTTCCTTGCATGACAGCTTCCTTACTACAAAAGTTTTTAAGATATCATGGTTACCTGTTTGAGAAGAGAGATCGTCTCAAGACACTTTCCACATCCCCTTACAACACTTGTTAGTGGATCTTCGGCCAAAGAAACTGGTAACCCTGTTTTTTCTTTAATTAAAATATCTAAATTAGCTAGCAGCGAGCCTCCCCCTGCTAAAATAATTCCATTATCTACTATATCGGCCGCTAACTCGGGAGGTGTTTTTTCTAATGCAACTTTAATGGCCTCTACCACTTCTGAAACTGGGTCTGACAGCGCATCTCTTATTTCATCAGAGGTCACTTCAATAATTTTTGGAGCCCCTGCTATCAAATCTCGCCCCTTTACTTCGTGGGTTTTGGTATCATCTTCAAATGGGTACGCATTTCCAATATTAATTTTTATCGCCTCAGCTGTCCGCTCTCCAATTAATAGAGAATATTTTTTCTTGATATAGGATGAAATCGCGTCATCAAATTTGTCTCCGGCAACTCTGACTGACTTTGAAAAGACAATGCCTCCCAGAGAAATTACCGCCACCTCAGTAGTGCCTCCACCAATATCAACAATCATGTTACCAGATGGCTCGGTAATGGGTAGGTCGGCTCCAATCGCCGCGGCCATTGGCTCCTCGATAAGATAAACCTCTCTGGCCCCTGCTTGCTCTGCAGACTCTTTAACCGCTCTTTTTTCAACTTGAGTAATACCAAAGGGGATACATATAATAATTCTTGGCTTAATCAGTTTAGATCCTGCCATTGATTTTTGAATAAAGTAGCGCAACATTGCCTGAGTGACTTCAAAGTCAGCAATTACTCCATCCTTCATCGGTCTAATTGCCTTAATAGAGCCAGGTGTTCTACCCAACATCAGTTTGGCCTCTTTGCCTACGGCAAGTACTTTACTAACCCCGCCCATCCCTTGGTGCACCGCCACAACTGAGGGCTCATTTACAATAATCCCCCGATCCTTGGCGTAAACTAAGGTATTTGCGGTTCCAAGGTCAATGGCCAGATCATTTGAAAACCAATCTAAAAATTTTGAAAACATGAATAATTCCTTTTACCAACGATAGTGTCTAATCTTTTCACCACGTGAGGCAATATCCGCCATCGCCTCAATCCCGAGCTCTAAATGTGTATCGGTATATTTTCTAAAAACGCTTTTTGCTGATTTTTTGGTCTTAATTCCACCTTTTTTAAAAGGGCAATCTGATACAAGAAGAAGTGCACCAATATTAACCTTACTCACAAAGCATGCCGTAAATAGTGCCGCAGTTTCCATCTCCACAGCAAGGACTCGCTCTTTGATTACTTCGGCCTTGAATGTTTCATCAAATTCCCAAAACCGATAATCTGTTGAGTGAATGGTTCCAGTACGGTATTCATGACCATTTTCTACCAGAATTTGACTGACAAATTTTTGAATTTTAAAGGTAGGCAAAGCAGGAACTTGCGGTGGTAAAAAATGATCTGAAACTCCCTCTGCCCTTATCGATGCAACTGGTAGAACAAAGTCACCAACCTTTAGCGAAGAATGTACTCCTCCACACATTCCCAAAAATAAAACTGCTCGCGGTTTGGCCACCGCCAATAGTTCTCCAATTAGGGCCGCCATGGCAGAACCGATGCCAAACTCCACAATAGTGACACCGGCTTTCTTGGAAGATGCGGCGCAAAACGCAGATCCCTTAGTAAACTTGGTGTCATCGAGTATGCTACAAAAGCGCTTTGTATAGTAATTAAAATTGGTAATGATAATATGCTTATGGAACATATCGAGAGTATGGCCTGTATAGCGCTCTAACATATCAATCGCTACTTTCTTTTTGGCCTCATTACCATGGATACGCCTAGACCTCAAAAGAACGCGGAGTGGATCTAGGTAATCCTTCTCTATAACGTCGTCAAGGCCCTCTTGAGGAATATCTTTTTCCTCTACAGATTTTATTGAAAAGGTCCTCTTGGACAACATTTTTTTCTTTTTAATTCCCATGGCTTAAACGTGACCCTCAAAATCAAGAATAATTGTTTTTAATCTACATAAAATCTAACACTTACTTTTTGACTTGCCAATAGTAAGAACTTCAAATAATATCCATGAGCCTGCTAATTTGAGATTATAAATACTAACTACAGCATCAATTAAAGAGAGCAATGACATGGGAATGGGTCGCAAGAAATCAGTACTTAAGATGAAAAGAAAAAAAGCACAAGCCAAGACGAAACAAAGAAGAAAGAGTAAAGTCGTTACCGCTAGTAAAAAATAAGTTCTATATAAGTCCTAAAATCCAGCTTATTGCAATGCAGCCACCTGTTAATGTGCAATGCCATCTCATGGCCGTCCAAGTCTTTTATGACTGCAATGCTTTAATTTTGCCTTCCATTTAAAAATATATGCGATATCCTTAAAATCTAATAATTAAATTGGGATTAAGGCACAAATTATGACCGCACAAGATTTACTATTTTACAGCACGAATAAAATTTCTAAGCCACTCAACTTCTTCCAAGCGATATTAGAGGGACTGGCTCCCGATCGTGGACTTTATATGCCTGAGTCGATACCTGTTATCTCTAAAGAGGTTATCAAAGATATGCATGGGTTGGAATATCACCAAATTGCCCACCTCATTTTAGAGCAATTCATGGAGGATCCTCAGCAAGACTTAAAGCAAAAATGCCAAGATGCGTATTCTTTTTTTCCACGACTTGAAGCGGTTAGTCCTTCCAATCATCTCTTGTGGTTGGACACAGGGCCGACTGCCTCCTTTAAAGACTTTGCTGCTCAAATGATGTCGCGCTTGATGGGAACCAAACTAGACAAAGATAAAAAGTTACTAATTTTAACTGCCACTTCAGGGGATACAGGATCGGCCATTGCCCGGGCCTTTTATCAAATTCCCAATATCAACTTGGTTATTTTATTTCCCATATCTGAAGTTTCAGATAGTCAAAGAAAGCAGATGACTACACTTGGTGGCAATGTTGACGTTATCGGAATTGATGGAAAATTTGACGACGCCCAAGCGCTTGTCAAGAGGGCCTTTACCGACAGGGCCTTAACCAAACTCAACTTAACTTCAGCAAACTCTATTAACATTGCCAGACTCCTGCCACAATCAGTGTACTATTTTTGGGCATATTCTCGCTTAATAAAAAATGCCGATGCCGAGATAATTTTTTCCATCCCCTCTGGAAATTTTGGCGACATGATGGGGGCAATTCTGGCATGGAAGATGGGACTTCCCATCAAGAAATTAATTGTTGCCACAAATGCTAATGATGAGTTTCCCAAATTTTTACAAACTGGTGAGTATCAAAAAGTTGAACCCTCCAGAAAATGCATCTCCAACGCCATGAATGTCGGCCACCCCAGCAATCTGGCCAGACTAATCGATATCTTTGGTGGAGCTATGGACGAAAATGGAGAGGTAAATATTGAGCCAGATTTAGACAAAATGAGACAGCTTATCTACTCTTGTTCTGTTAGCGATGAGCAAACCAGACAAACCATGCAAACAGTATATAAAAAACACAATATTATTTTAGATCCTCATGGGGCAGTCGGCTGGTTTGGGATGACAAAATTCCTTAAAGAAAATCCATTGGATGCAGACGTTAAATCCGTCTGCCTGGAGACGGCCAATCCTGCCAAGTTTAAAGAAGAGGTTAATAAAATTCTAGGTGTCACACCACCTATTCCACCATCTCTTGCCAATATCGACCAAGCTGATGAACATTTTTTAAAGATGTCATCAAATTACGAAGATTTTGCCAAATATCTTTTGGAGCATAAATTAAAATGAAACGACTAATAATAGTGATCGATGGAGTTGCAGATTACCCCATAAAATCACTTGGGGGTAAAACTCCGCTAATGCAGGCCCATACTCCCCATATGGATCAACTGGCAAAAGAGGGGGTTACTGGAAAGTTTATCACCGTTCCAGAGGGACTTTTACCAGGGTCAGAAGTGGCAAACCTCTCCATAATGGGATATTGCCCCGTCGAAAACTTTTGCCAGCGGGGAGTCTTGGAGGCCGCTAGCCTCGGTGTTGAGTTATCGGACCATCAAGTTGCCATGCGTTGTAATCTGGTTTATATCAAAGACCAAAAAATGTGCAACCACTCCGGGGGAGACCTAGAGCACGAAGACGCAAAACAGTTCATTTGTGCCCTTAACCAAAAACTGGGCAATGATAGATTTCATTTTTATCAGGGAGTCCATTATCGTCATTTGTTAGTTGTCGATCGCGGAGATTCCCATATTACTTGCTGGCCCCCACACGATCATCTAGGAAAGACTCTTGAACAGTTGCAAATAACTGCAAATACCAAAGAGGCCCAGGAAACTGCCGATGCGCTTAACAAGTTAATTTTAGATTCACAAGCAGTACTCCAGAATGTGCCCTACAATCAAAATATATCGAGTGAATTAAAGCACCCCAATTATATCTGGCCCTGGGCAGCTGGTGAAAAACCCAAAATGCAGCCTATTGCAGAACTTACTGGACTTAGAGGTGCAGTTATCACTGCTGTGGACCTAATAAAAGGACTGGGAATATACGCGGGTATGAAGGTAATCCCTGTGGAAGGGGCTACTGGTAATTATCAAACTAATTACGAAAACAAAGCTACCGCTGCAATCAAAGCGCTTAATGACTACGACTATGTTTTTTTACATGTGGAAGCCGCCGATGAAGCTTCTCATGATGGAGACTTAGACTTAAAAATTAAAGTTATTAACGATTTAGATTCTAGGCTTTTGGCCAACATCATGAAAGAAGTTAAATCACAGAACTTGGATGTGTCCATTGCACTACTTCCCGATCACCCAACTCCAGTGGAGCTGCGCTGCCACGTAAGTGATCCTGTACCTCTTGTTATCTGGGGTGGAGCAAGATCTGATCAAGTAGTGGAGTATAGCGAAGAAAGTACCAAACAGGGCGCTTTGGGCACTATTGATCAAAAAACGTTTTTTAATTATTTTTTTATAGATTAGGTTTATGGAAAAAAAAGCAATAAAAATTAAAGTTAATGGAAGAGTACAAGGGGTTTGTTATCGTCACAATGCGGCCAAGATGGCCAAAAAGTTAGGTATTGTAGGGTATGCCAAAAATTTACCTGATGGGTCCGTTGAGCTTGTCGCCCAAGGCAATCAGCAAGGTATTACCCAATTTATAAACTGGTGCGGACAAGGTCCTACCATGTCTAAGGTAGATGAGCTGACCCAAGAAGCAATTGTCGTTGATAATGATTTTATTAACTTTGAAACCTACTAATTAACCTTTGACATTCAAGAAGTAGTGGGCCATACCGTTTTTACCTACAATTTATTTTAGGAGGTCTACTTAAAGATGACTACCACACAGAGTAATGTCCCCAAACTACATCACGAAAAATTACAATCACTTATTACACAAAAGTCAGCATTATTTGATTTTAATGAAAGCTTCATTGCTCAAGTCAATGAAGATGTACAAGTGCTAGACTCATACCTTCGATCCAAAACTGTCACCACCCAATGGTCAATTAGTGATTGGTACAAACTGTTTTCAAAAAGTGTAATCCCTGATGACGTCATTATTTTTAATGATAAGCACACTCTCGAAGTTGCCCTTTGGAAGGAAGATGAAAAGAGTAAAACTCTTCAGTTAACCTGGTGTCGAGCAAAAATTCAGTGGGACGCCAGCTGTTCTAGTAAATTCATATATACTGTGCAAGAAAGTGGTCCTTTGATAAGTGCTCCAATCGCTGTAAAAACCAAGCTATATAAACAGCTCCCCATCTTGTTGGAGTTTCTCTCAGAAAAAATCGCTAATAATACTGGTTATTTAGAACAATAATTGGGGTCAATATGACACTAAATTTATAGTTTTTTACTACTAAAATATTACTAATCATTGTAATTAATACAAATACTTGAAAATTCCATCCGATACATTGACAAGTTATGTTGCGAGTGCAAAAGTCGCTCAATTATTTCTTCAGCATCTTTAATGGATTGCTGAGCAGATAAACTTTCAACATAACTTTTTAAGGAGAATAAAAATGGCAAAACAAGTTAGATTACTAAAATGTAAAATTGGAAAACCTTTCAGTGAGATCACTACAAGGTATGCAGTTGTTAGACCAAGCTCACTTCCAGACATGGTCACTCGTTATGGAATTATGCCTATGCCACCAAGGCCCTCATCAAACACTGTAAAAGTGGGAAGAACTTATAACATTGAATGTGAAAATGTCTTTACAAGAGACACTTACAGTGATGAAGAATAGGTCATAAAAATCTTTTACATATCTTAATTGATATGTAGTATAAATTAGGGTCAGGTTTGTTTTTTAAAAAGACAAATTTGGCCCTTTTAAATTAAGTTAAGGGAAGGGAATGTCATGGTCTCACAAATATCGAAACTATATAAGCCAGACTTTAAACCGTCTGAACTACCACCTGAATATACCCCAAGGTCCGTGGTTTTAGAGACCACTTTTGCCTGCAATATGAGGTGCCGCCATTGTGGGACTTCGTGTGGTGATATTAAAACTGATGAGTTATCTCTAACAGAACACTTACAGTTAGCTAGTGAGCTGGCGTCTCTGGGTACCAAAGAAATATTTCTTTCTGGTGGAGAAGCATTGATGAATCCCGACTGGATCACAATCGCCAATAAGTACGACGAGCTTGGAGTTCGCGTAGTTTTGCTATCTAATGGACTCTTAATTCCAAAAAATATTGAGGCAATTAAAAAGGCCCCTTTAGATCAAATTGCTATCAGCATTGATGGAATGGAAAAGACCCATGACCATATAAGAAAAGTTAAAGGCTCTTTTAAAAAATGCCTAGAAGCAATCACACTGATTGAAAAACAAACATCAATTAATACCTCAGTCATAACCACAGTATCAAAGTGGAATATCTCTGAGCTAGAAGATCTATATCAGGCGTTAATTGCTGTAGATAATCGTTTATGGCAACTACAAAGAGTCTTCCCCACCGGTAGAATGGATAAAGATTTCATTTTAGATTTTGATGATATTGAAAAGCTTCACAAATTTATCCATGATAAAAGACAAAATCAGTCTAAAATGATTATCACTGCTGCTTGTGATGCAACGCCGTTTTCTAAGTACAATACCAGGGATATTGGCGACCAATATATGGGGTGTCCTGCAGGACTTGTCTGTTTGGGAATTGAGGCAAATGGCAACGTTAAAGGCTGCTTGACTCAATCTGAAGAATTTATAGAAGGAAATGTACGAAAGAAGGGGTTAACTGAAATTTGGAATAACCCTTATAATTTTGCATATAATCGTTTTTTTCACGACGATAAAGTAAAAAAGGGGTGTGTTGGTTGCGCTTATCTTGAAGATTGTCGTTGCGGTTGTGCCATCCAAGCATTTGCTGAGTCTGGTGACCGCTATGATCAGCTATTTTGTCTAAACTCACAATATTTCAAAGACTATAATGAACAAAATAAATGATGAAAAACGATATTCATATGCTTATTTACTAAAATATTTCTACTCATTTGTAAAAAAATACATCTTACAAGAATTTGCCGTTACACTCTTAATTGGACTAAGTATCACCGTTAATATCGGCATTCCTCTTATCAATAAAACCTTGGTAGATGATGCTATTATTGCCAAAGATCTATCTCTGCTTTTTAATATCTTATATATCTACATCGGTATCATTTTGGGGGGACAGCTAATTAACGTCACTATGGAGTACTTGCAAAACAGTGTGCAAGAGAAGATCTCCATGGATATTTATAAAATGCTGTTTAAAAAAATGCTTAGTATGAAGATGCTACCTCTTAACAACTTTTCCAACACAGAGATAGTTAATCGCTTTATCATGGATGCAGATGCCATCAAATCTTTAATCGCTGACTTTTTTATTACGGTACTCACCCAAATAATTTATTTTTTGGGTATCCTGGTGGTGATGCTGTCGCTTTCATGGAAGCTAACTATACTGGCATTAATTCCAGTCCCCATTTACCTGGTCACTTTTTTATTCTTTAATAAAAAGATCAGAGTTATTTCTAGGCTCCTTCGCAATAAGTTTGATAACTTAACCCAATTTATTAATGAGAGTTTTTTGGGGTCTACTGAGATAAGAATTTCAGGTAGCACCAATTTTGTGTATTCAAAGTTTCAAGATAAAATCCTCTCTATTTTCAATGTGGCAATGAAAAGTGTCGTCCAAAGTAATGCCATTTCAGTAGTCATAGGTCTTATAACCGCTTCGGGCAACTTGATTTTATGGTTTTATGGAGGATATTTAGTTATCGAAGGCCAGCTAAGCTTGGGCACCCTCTTTGCGCTTTCTGCTTATATCGGTCAATTATACGATCCCATAAATATCTTGGCAGGTAGAAATTTTAAAATTCAATCTTCAATCTTTGCCATCGAGCGAATCCATGATTTTTTAAACCAACCCCAGGAGCCCCTTTGGGATCAAAGCGAGTCTAAATATGAAAAAGGCTTTAGGGATTCTATCAAAGTATCAGGACTATCATTTAATTACCCAGAATCAACTGATCTTGTAATCGATAATAAATCATTTGAGATAAATAAGGGTGATCGAATTTTGTTAACCGGTGCTAATGGATCGGGCAAGTCTACATTCATCAATATTTTACTTCGCTTATATGATCACCAGCTAGGTGTAATTAAAATTGATAACACAAACATCCAACAAATTCCCATCCAGCAGTATAGAAGCCTATTTGCTTATGTGCCTCAACACCCCTTTTTATTTGAAGGAACTGCTACCAGTAACATCTCGATGTTAGATACAAACGCTAACTTAAACAATTTTAAAAAATTCTTATCTAGGCTGCCTTTTTTAGACTTCTTCTCTAAAAAAAGTGGTCCCTATTCGGTCAGCAACAATGGCAACAACTTATCAGGTGGACAAAAGCAAAAGCTCAGCCTACTTAGATCTCTATACAAAGATGCACCAATAATCATTATAGATGAAGGGACTTCCAATATTGATGCCGAGTCTCTTTCTAAATTTGATCAATTTATTGAAAATAATTTGCAAGACAAAACTATCATCAGGGTTTCCCATAACCAAAATGAACATCTAAAAAATTATAAATTTATCCATTTTGACCGCATCATGCCCCAAGTATATCAAGATAAAATTATAAAATTAATACAAGAAAATAAACTAGACAGTGCAAAAGAGGCAATTGAGTCCCTGTTAAAGCATTATCAAGACATCAATTTATTTAAAAACTTGGCCTTTATAAAGTATATGCAAGGCAATTTCTCTGAATGCCTTACACTTAATCAAAAGGCATTACAAATTGATCCCGGTGATGTCTACGCCACCAAGGGGCTAGGTCTGGCCTTCGCTAAACTGGGAGACTTAGAAAAAGGAATAGAGCATTTAAAGTCGGCCCAAACCCTTGATTCGACATACTTTGATCCATTTTACGACATGGCCGTAATATACTACGAAAATGGACAATTTGAAAATGCCTTAAAAACACTAAAGTTGACTCCTGTTAGCTCAAATGAGGAGCGGGACTTAGTTGCAAACTTTATCCAGAGTATAAAAAAAGATGACAAGATATAACTTTATAACCTTACTTACAATAGCTACTTTTTTAATCAACACAAGCGCTACTGCTCTTAACATTACCCTCGACCACAATTTATCTGCCAAACTTGAGGCGGGATATCTCTATCAAAAAAGCTCTAAGACCTCTAAGTTTTTTTTACAAAGGTTCTATTTGGGCCAAAATTTATTTATTGATCAACAAAGTAAAATCAAGCTTGGAGCAGACCTATATGCTGATAACTATCAAAGTAGTTCCAAGCAGTTTAAGCTCATCTACGGCTACTATGAAAAAAAACTTTCATCTATTTCAAAAAGTAAATTTAGGATTGGTTTGCTACAAACCCCATGGATTAGCTGGATGGATAATTTCTGGGGTAATCAAGTCATCTCAAGTTCGACCCTTTTGCAAATGCAGCACACTCACAGTCAAGTAGACACGCTACCTGAAAAAAGTGAAGTAGGACTTTCTTTTGAACAATGGAAAAATAAATTTAATTACTACTTAAGTGTTACTAACAAACTAGATGCCTTAGATCCTACATTTTCTTTTAGAATGGGTTATTTTCCCTACGTAAATGAGAAATCACTTAGTAAAAATAGCATCCTTGTATACAGCAGATTAAGTACCAACAGACAAGTTGAATCCAATATTGTTGGAGGTGTGATCTCCACTGGGTACCAAGATACTTTTCACCTCTACTTTGAGTCAATGTACTTCTTTTTGCCCAAAATTCACTCAAGTGGTATCTACCTAAATGTCAAGTTACTAGATGAGCTCTACAGTTTTTTTAGATATGTATATAATGATGATAACCTGAACCTCGATTCATCTAATGTTTTTGATATGGGCTTTAAGTATAAATTAGACAAATCAACGACGCTATTTCTTTCTTTGGCGAATAGATCCGCCTGGTCCCTCTTTCTAACAGCAAAATTTTAAAAATTTAGATCCAGACTCCGGGTATCTGCTCGCCACAGGAGCACTTGCCACCTTGTAATAAATTATTTTGGATACTATATCCATTTCTTTTAATTACATGGGTTTTGCATTTTGGGCAGATTGTATCTTGATAGTCACTACCTGGGACATTTCCTACATAAACAAAATGAAGGCCTGCAACTTTGGCCACTCTGTAGGCTTCCTCTAAAAGGGGGATCGGGGTAGAAGGAAGATAGCGCAAATTGTACGCTGGATGAAATCGAGAAAAATGCAGTGGCACATCCCTGCCTAAATTTTCTACAATCCACTTACACATCTGCTCTATATCTTTTAAATCATCTGAGTGGTGGGGAACAACTAACCTGGTGATCTCTATCCAAACATCATTTTGTCGCATAATCTCAAGGCCCTTTAAAACTGGGGCAAGCTGAGCATTGGTCATTTTTTTATAAAAAGAATTACTAAAACTTTTTAAATCTACATTGGCGGCATCAATTGATTTACATAACTGCTTTAAGGGTGACTCGTTTATATATCCCGCTGTTACTAACACATTTTTAACATTATTGTTTTTGGCCACAAGGGCCGTATCTTCTACATATTCATAAAAAATTATGGGCTCTGAGTAGGTATAGGCAATTGAAGTAAGTTTTTTCGCTTTTGTTAGCTCCACTACCTTTTGTGGCATTAGGTCCATATTTGTAGTTTCGCCTGGACGAGATTGAGATATTTCCCAGTTTTGACAGTTTGAGCAGCGCAAATTACAACCGGCAGTGGCCAAGGATAAAATACCTGTTCCGGGTAAAAAATGATAAAGGGGCTTTTTTTCTATGGGATCAATGTGCAAGGCACAGGGGTTACCATAGGCCACAGTATACAACTGATTATTTTTAACTACCCTTGTTCGACAAAAACCTCGATCATTTTCGGCCAATATGCATTGATGAGGACATAAACTACATTCCACCATACCACCAACACTACTTTGCCATAGGGCCTTTTTAGACCACTTCCACAAATTTGCTGGTGCATCGTTATAAAACCCTACTCTGAGCCCATAACGATTATTTCCAGTTATTATGTCATTGATCGTATAAGCGCCTAAAGCTGTGCCACCTGTGGCTATGATGAACTTTTTTAAAAATGTTCGTCTGGTGACTGACAAGATTTCATTCCTTAAAAAAGGTTGGAATCATTTATTCTATCATGAAAACTTGTCTTGTCATTATTTGCAAGAAGGTATTTAGAAGGCTTTTTTGATCACATTGTCTCGAATGGGGATTGGATCTTGCAAATATTGGTTCAGGGCAGAAACTAGCTTTTCAATGCTTTCTGATTGTCCCTGTAGAGATCTTACAAGATGTGACATATTTACTACGCCACCTTTATCTTTTGCATGATACCCAACTTTATCCCACAAGGCCTTAAGGCACTCTTCAAAATCCTCAATGGTTTGGTCTTGCAAGGCATCCGTTGCAAAAAATCCATTTAGTAAGGTTAACACTATAGAGAAAGTAATACCTACAATACTTGAGTTTAGGGCAAAAGAAATTTGGGTTAAAAAACTTGCAATTACCTCTTTGGCCGATCCCGGATCACCAACTAAGTCAAGTCCGCCAATAATGGGCAGAGCACCCATCATTCCCAAAAATGTTCCAAGAATACCAAACACAATCATCAGGCCTGGAATAATTTGTAAAAAGCGACTAAGTGAAGGAATTGGAAGTATTCCAAATAAAACATTACTATTATTTGATTGCGAAAATATTCTGTGGGAAAACTCTTCAAAATTTGGAGTTCCATCACTTTGGCTGTACAATTCTTTATGGTGAACATCTTGCACTAGTTCATACAAGCTTATATCATATTTAAAAATAACATCCAACCTAGTCCTACTTTTATCAAACCTTCTGTGTTGATGAGCTCTTCTTTTGGTTACATACGAATCAAGTGCCTTATCACAAACCTTGTGTACAACCTCTTTATACCTATCGATTATTGACTCATTGTCATGTATATCATCTTCTAAGGTTCCCTCTTTGTTGTAATAGTCCATTTCCTTTTTAATAAATACGACAAACCTATTATCGATCTTAAAGCTTTGTTTAATTAACACTTTAAGGATTATTGAGACAAAAAAGACCACTATCATAGCAGGGACTAAGTTGTTCATGAGACCTAGAACATAAATATTATAAATTTCGCGAAAAATATTTTCCATCTCTATTACCTCATCACAGTTTTATAGTGTCTAAATATTCTAAATCCTTCTTTGTGAGTGCTTTTACCAGGGAAAGTTTAATTTCTACTCTCCTTGATAATCGACAATCATAGGGCCCACATCTTTGTTTATCTGCAACACTGGCCAGCTGTCGTGTAGGAGCAGATAAAACAATGGACTCCGCGTGAGAGCTGCCCTTTATAGATGCTATATTTTGCATTTTCCCTCTGTTTTTTAAACTGATGGGAAAAGTTTTATGCTTGTTTATAAATAAAAAGCGGTAAACAGCGGCAGCACGCTGAAGACTTAGGTCCATATTGTAAGAATGAGCTACCTTATTTACTGCCGTCGGAGAAACATAATGTCCAACGTATCTGGGACTTGAGTGCCCTTCGATGAGAATCTTGTCCACTTTGGCCCTTATTTGTTTGTTAGAAAAAAAGTACCTTAAAATTATTTTAGAGGTACGCAAAAGCCTCATTTTCATCCTGGTGCTGAGTAGATAACTATCAACTTTAAAAAGTAAGTCATTTACAAAGACAAATGAAATTTCATTTTTAATTCTGTCATATTTGACTATGGCATTACCACCAACTGCTCTTGTTAGTAAGGTCTCTAACTTGTCATAGTTGTTTACTTCTGCAGGGGTGAGAGTTCTATATTTTTGCAGCTGTTGGTTAGCTCGCCTCAAATGACCGAGGCTCTCTCTTAAAGTGGAGTTGTCCTTACTTAGATCTCTATTTTTTTTGCCTAATCTATCAAGCCCCAATAACTTTAAAAGAGACTTCTCCTGCTGTTTGGCCTGCTTTGCAAAAGCTCCCCTTTTTAGAGTTTGAAATGGATCAACAGCAGACTGAGCTCGTACAATTTGAGCAGATTTTTCTTTGGCCTTTACTAGTTGTCTTCGCAGTTTTCCAATTACATTTCTGCTGTTTTGAATTGCCTTATCATTTTCACCAATCATCTCTTTGAGCTGCCCATTGGTCTTTGCTATGCCTTCTAACTTCTGTCTAACTTTACCACCCATAAGCTTACTCTCGCCCAGGGCATTCTTCAGATCACCAATTTGTTTACGCAGAGCTGACAACATTTCTTGCTGTCTTTTGACCTGACCGGCAGCATTTTTATTTAACTCCTCCAGTGCCTGCTTTTGACTTTTTGCAACTGAAGCTGTTTTGCGACTTGCCTCTATCATTTTTTCTTTGGCATGTAGTTGGGCAGTCTTCTCGTTGATTTCATTTTGATTCTTCTGCAGCATCTGTTTATATTTTTCATTAGCCGCTTTTAAATTATTTAACTCAAGTTGTGCGGCTGTTGCTGTTTTGCGACTTGCCTCTATCATTTTTTCTTGTGCATTTAGTTGGGCCGTCTTCTCATTGATCTCATTTTGATTCTGCTGCACCATTTGTTTATATTTCTCATTGGCGACTCTTAAAGTATCTAACTCTTTTTGAGCACTGGCATTTGTCATCTCCCTTTGTTGCAGGGCACTTTTTGCTTCCGCCATGTCTTTTGAAATTTTATCAATTTTAGCTTTTCTTATTTTTGCTAGCTCTATACTTTTTTGATATTCATCTTTATAGTCTTCTAGTACCTTCTTACTATGAACTAGCTCTAATTTAGCGAGTTTTGCGGCCTTGATTAGTTTATCTGTCTGCTTAATTAGCTTTTGCTTCTTACTAATTTCAAGTTGTTTTTGTTCAATTGTTTGCTTTAATTTACTATTAACTTCCTCAGTTTTAGCAAACTTTTGTTGAACTTGTGAACTCTCCAACTCTCTTTGCTTTAAGCTTTCTTTCATCACGTCAATTTTTTTACTTAGCTGTGTTATTTGCTCTTGTTTGTTCTGTGATAGTTGTTCAACTTTTTTATAATCTTCTTCGACAATCTTTTTCTGCTGCGCCATGGCCTTTTCATGGTCCCTGGCAGCTTTTATCATTTTATTTTTAATCCTTATGACTTCTGCTTTTTTAGATATTTTTTCCTTATTATTTTCAATCTGTCTTTCATACTCTCGCTTTACATCTTCAAGTTTTTTGAGCTTCACTTTATTTTTTACTACCTTGTCAGCTTCAACTTTTAAATCACTCTCAAGCATCTTAACTTTTTGAGCAAGGGCCTCAAGTTTGGTGTGCTTTCTTTTACTAAGTGCCGCAATTTTCATGTAATCGGTCTTATAATCTTCAATGATCTTCTTTTGATTTTTAACCGTCTCAACAAAGGTATTCATCTCCTGAAGCTTTTGTTGCCAATCTTCCATATCCTTATACGTCTGCTCTAAGGACTCGGTTCTTTTTTGTACATTATGGGTAATTTTAGTTGGGATATCTTTGTCAACGTTGATCTTTTCGTCTTCAAATTCCTGCTTTAAAACAGCAGTATTGATCCCTTCTTTTACCGCACTAAAAATGTACAACATCAAAAAGATGATAAACAAGACAGTAAAAAGATCACTGTAGCTTGCCCAAAACGTACCATCTTCACCTTGTTTCTTTTTTAATTTTTTTGCTAATTTATTCATAAAAACTCTTTTGCAAAAATACCTCGTCCTCTTATCGAGGTTTCTGCTGAAAACTTAAGTAATTTTTGACTCATCGCGCCAAGCGACTGAAATTAGTTACTATGCCAATAGGACACAGCAGACGACAAAAACTTCTGCGAATAAATATAGACAAAATATTGAAAAAAATGACAGCACCCACGATTGTAGCACTGGTGGTGTAGCTGTTATGAAAAAAATAATTATACCAGTCAAAATTAGATGAAGACAGCGATTTAGAGGGACCATCAACTTTTATATATAGCCCAATAACCACAATGACAATTACAGCTGAAACAAAGCTGATCAACTTTGATTTTTTTAAACTACTGCGACAAATTTGGGCCTGACCATCTTCTAAAGTGCCGATGGGACACATTCCATAGCACCACATCTGGCGGTCTAAGTTGATAAGCAGTGCCGCTGGGATAAAATATGCTCGCATAATGCCAAAAACACACTTTCTAGGACATGCATGACAAAAAATATAAGGTACACTAAAGTAGCATCTAAACAATGGATAAATTGCTAAAGGCCAAAAAGCAAAAAAATAAATCCATGAAGTATACTTCACATTGAATTGCCATTTGGGGTTGTAGGCGACAGTAATTTTCCAAGCAAGTATTATCAACAAAACATAGTGCAACCAGGGCCTAAGAGAAAAGGCATACACAATTGCATTGGTTTTTGGTATAACCATTGAAAGTCCAATCCCCCAAAAGATAAATAACATCAATCCATAACTTAAAAATTGCTCTAAATTTACGTCCTTAAATGGCCTATAAGCGGATGTAACTTTTGGGATTACAACTAATCCCAAAATTGATGTGATCTTTATAAGCATAATGATCAACAAGGACTTGTGAATTCCCAAATAGGGGATCATAAATGCACTTATTAAAAATGCTCCCAGCGCTCCTCCCAAAAAATCTAAAGCATAGACAAATCCAGCGGTTTCAGTGGCGTTTACGGGTGACGTTTTTGCAATGTAGGCCAACTGGCCCCCCAATAAAATACCAAATAGGGTGTTATAAACTGGTGTTGCAAATGCTGAAGATAAGGGGCCAATTACAATTACAAAAATAAACAAAACAATCAAAAAGTCAGCTTTTAAAAGCAGCCTGGAGGTGTTTAACTTAGATCCAAAGAAGGCACCAATTGCCAAGCCAAGAATAAAACATGTAATAATAAAACTTAGTTGGTTGTAAAGATATCCAAAACGTATTTGGTATAGCAAAATGAGAATTACTTGCATTCCCATTGCACTAAAGCTACTAGACAAAAGAGTAAATGAATCCGCAAGCTCACTGCTTTTTGCTAATAAAATAAAGACAACAATAACAATTCCCAAAATTAATAATATGGGAATTAAAAGAGTTGCATCTAGCTTTTTTAACCAGTATTGAAAATGATAGTAGTATCCAATGGGTGATAGATCCCGATTTACAAGTGAGTTCGACTGCACTAAAACTTTTGCCTGTCTTAAGCGATCTGGGGTTAAGATACTTTTTAGATAATTGGAATTGACAAACTTGGTATCTAACTTCTCTTTTTTAATTTTGTCACCAATGTTGTAACTTAAAGCACTAGCAGATGCCAGAAAATAGTTTTGACCCCCTGGAATTATTATTATCTGCTCAAAACAATTTGCCAGGGCCTTATAAACTGATGATGAAAATTGCTTTAACTCTTCAGAGTCGTAATTGGCAGAACTGCTAAGGGCAAAAGACAAAATACCACCTTTACCAAGTGCACCTTTTACAATTTTAAAAAATTCTTGAGTATAAAACCTTCCAATTTGTGCATTGATTGGATCGGGCAGATCAATTATAACGACATCGTATTTATGCTCACCTGAAGTGTTTGCCAAAAATTTGATAGCATCACCACTAATGAAATTAACTTTTGGTTTAGTGATAGTTGATGCTTGTTTTTTGGCAAGAGCTAAAATTAATGGGTTTTGTTCTACCAGATCAATACTGTTAGCGTCATGGTATTTGGCAACTTCAAATATCAAATTATTAACACCTCCAGAAACAAGCAAAACCCTCTTAGGCAAGGGGTGTTGAATCATGGCATAATGAACTATCTCTTCTGACTGGCCAACATGAGGTATTGAAGCAATTGGAGTTCCATTTTCATAAATACTTACTTGACCTCTATCTTCAGTTATAGCAACAACACCATAAGGAGTTGATTGATGTAGCAATATTTTTTTTGTGGGATATTGTGCTTTTAGTATTTTTTCTTCTAAGGAACCGCTCACAATTACAACCGGTACAACAATGGCCAGCAAAGTGGCAACTATGCTTAAGCTCTTATACTGGTAGTAATAAGTTAAAACTGCGGCCACAAGCAAGTTTATTACACACAACAAGACCAATGTTTGGAAGGAGTCCAAAAAATAAACAAGACAAAAACTAAAAAGCAATCCCCCAACTAAATCGCCAAGAGAATCTAGAAAATATATTTTAGCAACTCCTGCACCTTCTTGATAATCCTTAGTGATTATAAAAACAAAAAAGGTCATTAGGGCACCAGAGAGCAAACAAATTGGCAAAAGTCCCACAAAAGAGAGCCAAAAGGCTTGAAACAATCCGACAGAAATGCCTACAACAATGATACTTTTGTAAATCGTTAACGCCCAAAACAAAAGCAGTGGCAAGATGGCGAGGATAAATTGACAAATAATTAAAAGGACTTTTGTATTTTTAATCTTCTGGCCAAATTGGCCAATAAATGCACCCGTGCCTTGAAGAAGCGCCCAGTTGCCTAAAACCAGACCAATGGTTAGCTCATTGCCAGAAAATAGTGTGAGAAATTCTCTAAGAAAAACAAACTGAGTGATTAAAGCAGAGATTCCAAGTGAAGTGATACACAAATATATTACATAACTCATCCTTAGAATTTTATAAATTTTTAAACATAATTGACATCGGTTTTATTGTCACAATGAAAAAAAATTTTAAAAATTTGATACCTTCGCTTTATAGTTCAGTATTGAGCTTACAAGTTAAAAGAACGTCTCCAAAATCTTCAAGCTGCATTTTGCCTGTAATCAAAACTTCATCATCTGAAGCAACAGCAAGCTTCAACCAAAAGCGATGAATAGTTTCACCACCGTTTACTTCACCATCATCTGCATCAAATGCAAACGAGCCATCTATTTTTTCAGGAAGCCCCATATCTTCTTTTGTTTTTGCTAAAAATGGTCCTGTTGCCAGCATAAAATGCACATCATCTATCTGTTGTGATAGTGCAGCTATGAAAGTTGGTCTTTTGGTATCGGGGCTGCTGATTTTGGCCACATCTGCTAGAATTCTCAATGTAACCTTTACTTTTTCCTCCTCAAATTGAGCTGAGCCCTTACATTTTATAATCTCTGCAAAAATGGCGGCATTTGCTGTGCTAAATAACATTGTAAAAACGGCAAAAATTAGTATTAAATTTTTCATCTTAAATCTCCTTGGTACTATGTTTATTGATTTGGCCACCCCTATGTAACCAATCGGTTACAATGTGGGTGGGGTATACTACATCACTGCAGCAATTGCAACAAAATTAGTAACCGATTGGTTATTTAATCTCTTTTTTGCCTAATTTAAAATAGTTAAATGTTTATGAGTTGAGTAAAGAGTGTATAAAAAAGTTAATTACCCTTTTATATTCACTACTAGCTGAAGCATCAAATATGTCCTTACCAATAATATGTGTGATCAGTTTTCTCTGTAAAAAGTAAGAAGAAATAATACCAAACAATGCAGAAGATATATGTGTTGTACTGAGCTTTTTTTCTAGCTTGCTACCCCTTGTGGCCAATTGGATCAGTTTATCTGTTTGCTCAAAAATTGACTTACTAATATCGCTCCAAACTCCAGTAACTGCTCCATCATTTTCAAGCTCCTGCCAATTTAGCAGCCTTACAAAGTCTTGGTCCTGTCCCAGAAGATCAAAAAGCATATCACTAATTTGAATGAGTAGTTGATCAGTATCCTCTTTTTTATTTTTCTCATCATCGATTATAGCAGTAAGCTTACTTGTAAGTTTTGTATTAATATGCTGCAACTTTTGGCGATATATTGCGCGATAGAGGCCTTCTTTGTTAACAAAGTAGTGGTAAATCATTCTCTTATTGTATCCAGATGCCTGTACAATATGATTTAGAGAAGTTCCATGATAACCATTTTGGGCAAATAGGGTTCCCGCCTCTTTTAGGATTGTTGCCTTCGTTTTAATTGGATTGCGAGCTCTACTAACCATGATAACTCTCATTAAACTACCAAAGAGTACCTATTGTCTAAAATTTATTAAATAAATCTTGGACGAACTTGGGCCACCACGCATTACTGAACAATCAACAACGTCAACTTACTGTGCGGCAAGTCATGATTCTTTTTGAGAAGCTTGTGGTTTTGCTCTATAATTTAGTCATGATCAAAATGACCTCTCTTCTTTGTTTATTACTCTGGTTGTTGTGCTTTGAAGTGTTAGCAAATAAGGCAATTACAAGCACTAAACCAAAAACCAACAATGGTAAAAAATGGCGTCTCGGCTACTTAGAGGGTGGATCTTACAAAGATTACCCCCCTACCCTACGCAATACAGTTATGTCACTAATGGAGATTGGTTGGATAAATACCACAACCATTCCTAAGTTTAAAAATGCTAAAGATAGCAAGGCCCTATGGCTGTGGCTTAGTAGCAATATCCGCAGCAACTTTATTGAGTTTGTGTCAGATGCTCATTGGAACTTTGAATGGGAACTTGATAAAGCAAAAATTGATAAACTACTTAAGCCAGTCTACAAGCGACTCAATTTAAAAGATGTTGATCTGATGCTAGCACTTGGTACCAGGGCGGGTAAATATCTAGCAAACAACAAACACAGCACAAACACAATTGTTATGTCGGCCAGTGACCCCTTACAGGCAAAAGTTATACAACACGCTCATGACTCCGGTCTTGATCATCTACACGCCTTGGTAGATCCCGATCGATATCGACTACAAATTGAATTTTTCTATAAAGTTGTGCCATTTAAAAGATTGGGGATTTCCTATATCAATACTGATGTGGGAAGAAGCTATGCTGGGCTTATTGCTATTTCACAAGTTGCCAAAGAAAAAGGATTTAAGATTGTTCCCTGCTTTATTCACGATTCAATCGATGATGATAAATTGGATCAAGAGGTTCTTGCATGTCATAAAAAACTGGCAAAAAAAGTAGATGCGTACTACATAACCCAACTTGCAGGTGCCCATTCAAAGCGCCTCACTCAACTACTAGGGCCCCTGATGGAGCAAAAGGTTCCCACCTTTTCTCAAGAAGGCGGAGTAAAAGAGGGAATACTACTGGGACTCGCTCGAGATAATTTCACACACGTAACAAAGTTTTACGCAAACACTATCTCAAAAATCCTAAGAGGCGCCAAGCCTCGTGATCTTTCCCAAATATATCAATATAAAAAATCACTAGTGATTAACCTAGCTACAGCTGCCAAGCTTGGAATTACTCCTTCGATGGAACTGCTAAGGCTTGCCCACAAAGTTTATAAATAAGCTACTAGGAATAATAATATAATTGAGATACAATTTATAATAATGTTTTTGATCTTTGGTACAATATGAAACTACTCACAAAGTTAAACATAATCTCTATTTCAATTTTACTCGTAGTGATGTCTACAATGGTGTGGGTGGGTACCATAAAAATTAACGATATCCTCACTGACATGCACACTGAAAATTTAAACTTACTGCTTAGTGATTTCCACACCTCTATTGATGAGCAATATAATGTTTTAAAAAAGCACGGCTTAACAGACATGACTATTTATGTTGAAAAAGCCAAAAAGGCCATTATAGACAAATACAGCACATTTCAGCAAAGAGGCAAAGAACATTTTTTTATAATTGACCATACCAACAAAATACTACTGCATGCTTTCGAAGAACCTCCAGATGGCCTCAAAATTGCTCCAACAGCTGACAATAAAGACCAGTTTAAAATAAATACTACCAACTATCTTCTTGCAGGAGTGGAGCATTTTGCAGTTTATCGAAATTATAACAATTGGCAATGGATCATAGGTATATCAATTTCAAAAGAAGAGATGTTTAAAAAACGTTCAGAATACCTCTTGGTAGTGGGAATCATTGCCACTTTGGTTTTGATTATTGCATTTATTGTCGATGCTCTTTTTGGGCGTACACTTACTTCCAGGATAGATGATACTCTTGCTTCTATCAAAGAAGTTGAAAATGGAAACTTCGATCCTCCAGCAAGTAGGCTCGACACTAATAATGACGAGATCACAAAACTGCAAACTGGTATAAGTAAAATGGCCCAAACTATTAAGGAGAAATATGAAGCGCAAAACCGCAGTGAAAAAAAGTTAACTCAGGCAAAGGAGGATGCTGAGTTTGCTAACAAAGCAAAAAGTATGTTTCTTGCAAATATGGGCCATGAAATAAGAACTCCCATGAATGCCATTTTGGGCTTCACAAGTCTCTTAGAAGGGGCTTCCGAGCAAGAATATAAAGAGTATATTGAAATTATTAAAAAAAGTGGAGAACACTTACTCCAACTCATCGATGATATTTTTAATCTAACTAAAATGGAAGCAGGAACCATCATCGTCCAAAATGAAAAATTTTATATAAAAAGTTTAGTAACCGATGTAATCAGCATTTTCAAAACTAAAACAAATAGCAGCGACGTTGAAATAAAGTACAACATTGATCCAAACGTCGGCGACGTCTACCTTGGAGACAATACACGCATTAAGCAAGTTCTAACAAACCTTCTAGATAATGCTGTAAAATTCACCCACAAAGGAAGCATTAAAGTTAACATCGAGAAAGCTTCAACTTTACAAAATGTGACAAAAATTAGGTTTACTATAAGTGACACGGGAATTGGAATTAAACCCAACTTCTATGATAAAATCTTCCTACCATTTACTCAACAAGATGAGTCTTCCACCAGAAGATATGGGGGAACAGGGCTAGGCTTCGCCCTTACTAAAAAACTTGTAACCGTTATGGGTGGGACCATTGACGTTCAAAGTGAGTATGAACAAGGCACCACTTGTACTGTAGAACTTGAATTTGACAATTGTCTAGCAGCTAGTACTACTGGGGCTTTAGATACTTCAAATAATACTCAACGGGCACAAAGCAGTGATGGCATCGATGATTTAAACAATCATCATCAAAGAATATTAGTGGCAGAAGATGAACCTACTAACCGAGTCTTAATCAGCAAGTTGCTAGAAAACAGAAAGTACCAATTCGATATTGTAAACGATGGAAGACAGTGTATTGCCAAATTAAATGAACATAAATATGATCTGATTTTAATGGATCTCCAAATGCCCGTACTAGACGGCTTGTCGGCCACTAGAGAAATTCGTGAAAATGGTAGCAACATTCCAATTATTGCCCTTACAGCTCATGCTATTAAAGAATATCAACAAGGTTCTATGGATGCAGGAGTGAATGACTACCTAATAAAACCGATAAATGCTGATGCATTGTACTCTAAAATAAAAAAATTAATAAATTAGAAGAAAAAACTTGACCGCATAACCGACTGTTTTCGTTGGGTATTTGCTTTTTTAAACGCCTGGGCCCTTGCATTAGTTAACGCGTTGCGCTACTATCTAGTATAAGAGTGTGTTTTTTATAGGACTAAATAGTTTACTATACAAAGCTACTTTTAAATTGAAACTTTTTAGATTTTATTGTTGAACGTTGTCTCTTACTGCATGTACGCCGCTACTAAAATCTCAATCAACCGGTGACAGAATTTATATTCTTGGCCCCTAAGAAGGAGTGCCTTATGTCAACTGGTGATCATTTAATTTCCAAACTACTTATACTAACGTTAACTCTAGTATTTTTCACCGCATGTAATGAACAAGACTTTTTTAAAAAGGATGTTCCAGAACCCGTGGATATCATCGAAAGCCCAATTATCGATCCACCACCTCCTGCTGATGAACAAAGAATTGATGTATTTATTCAAAACAAAGCTGAGGTCCCCAAAGTAGACATTTTATGGGTTGTCGACAACTCGGGATCGATGCAAGAAGAGCAGGGAGATTTGGCCCGAAATTTTGACATTTTCATTAATGAATTTGTTGAACGAGATGTCGATTTTAAAATGGCAGTAATTACCACTGATGCAACAAGCGACCATGATGGCCAAATGGTTAGCGATCACGCATCATTATTAACAGCAGCAGCCGCCGCCGCCGACGTCAATAAATTTATTGATGACTTTAAAGACATCATCCATGTGGGTATTAATGGAAGTACAACAGAAGTTGGTCTTACAACTACCAAGAGGTTTATGGAGCGCTACAACGCTTCATTTCTTCGACAAAATGCCTATTTAATGGTTGTCATTATTTCTGATGAGCAAGAGCAATCAGCTCAAACTGTTACTTCCCTTGTAAGTAACATTGCAAGCTACAAGCCCTCAGATGAGCTTCTTAAAATCTACAGTATCGTTGACACGGACATGGATGTATGTCCAGGGTATTGCGGAACCCGGTATATGAATGCTTCTGCCATAACAGGTGGAACATCATCAGATATCAAAAATGACTTTTATGGCGTGCTAGAGGGAATTGGTCAAAGGATTATTACTCTCTTAACTAGCTTTGAGCTTGCCGAAGATCCAATTGCAGACTCGATAAAAATTTATATTAATGGTGCTCCATCTACAGAAGGATGGTCGTATGACCCAACTTCTAACAGTGTACATTTTTCCGTTGAAAGCGCTCCCCCCGAAGGTGCAGAAATCAAAGTTGATTACCTTGTCCCGGGAGGGCCATAAAGTAGGAATGAAGTTATGGATACAAAAAAAATTGCATTTTTTCTTTTTATGACAATATTCGTAATGACTATTTTCGTCCCCTCCCTATTTGGAGAGGATGAAAAAGTCTATGATTTTTTGTGGCTTGATAAAGACAAGTCCGTCTATGTCTTACAAAACAAAATGTTTAAAAAAGATAAGTCCTTATACTGTGATATTGGCGGTATGATGAACATTACCTCCGCTTTTCAAAATACCAAAGGTATTCAAATAAGACCAGGATTTTACTTTACTGAAACCTTGGCAGTGGAGCTATTTTATAACCACTATGGGCATTCTGATAATGCGTCTTACAAAAACATTGAGTATGTCAATAGCTCTGTGCCTTTTGTAAGGCGCTTTAATAGCTCATTTGGAGCTAGTCTAGTTTGGACTCCTTTTTATGGGAAAATAAACACCTTTAATAAAATATTTTATTTTGACTGGTCATTTGGACTGGGCATTTCTCAATTAAAAGCAGAAAGCAATATTGACAGTGTAACTGTAAGTAGTGCCCAAAATACATATAAAAGTGAAAGCTACACCGGAATTTTGGGAAAAACTCTGGTTCGCTTCCACGTAAACCAACATATACATGTAGGTTTTGGATTTGAAAGTACTTGGTATAGTGCCTATGGCCCAAACAAAGCAGAAGGTAAGCAACTAAATATTAATAATGATGTGTTACTTGTTATTGGATTTTCCTTTTAACGTGAGCGTGAACTGTTATGAAAAAATATTTAATTATCCTAGCAATCTGTTTTTTAGGCCTTCATCTAATGATTGTAGATGCTAATGCGTCTATTAGTCGGGCCCATAAAATATATAATTCTAATAAGTTTTCTACTCCCACTAAGTATCGTTTAATGACTTATGAGTTTTATAAGTCCAAGTATTACTTTTTGGCATCAATTTTTGCCAAAGAGTTTCTAAGAAGAACAAAGAAGGTTGATGATAAATTTTTAAAAGTATTTGGTAGACTAATTATCAAAAGCGGCTCTGAGATTTTTATTGACTTGGAGTACGATGTTTTAAATAAATTTAAACGTTTTAAACAAATTTCTTTCATTTTGGGGATAAAATACTTTCGAGATCAAGAATATAAAGGAGCATACCGCGCACTACAATATATTCCTAAAAAGAGTCCCTTTTACCCCGAAGCAAACTTAACTCAAGGGACTATTTTAGACTTATTGGGGTACCACAAACGTTCAATATACAAGTACACTGCCTGCCAAAAAGCAGCAAAAAAACTACAAGACAACGCTTCTCACCCCAAACAACAACGATATTACATGATTATCAATGAAACTTGTACCATCCATGTTGCACGCTCTTTTTATAAAAAGAAAAATTATGAAAAAGCGCTGGAGATGTATGACCAAATAACCAAAGAGTCATATCTGTGGCCCACAATTTTATTAGAAAAAGCTTGGTCCAACTATTATCTAGAAAACTATAATCGCTCTTTGGGGCTACTTGTCACTTATAAGTCCCCCCTACTAAAAAGCTATTTTTTCCCTGAAGGTGAGGTTCTAACTGCCCTTTCTTACTTAAAGCTTTGCCTTTGGGATGATGCATATTATGTCATTAAGCAATATTACAAGGTCTACTCAGCAAGAAGTATTCACTTGAAAAAAATACTACAAAAACATGAAACATCAAAAAGCTTTTATTACAAACTAGTCTTTGCGCCACTTGAGTATAATGAAAAGCAAAACCCCTTTGTGAGAAACCTGGTTACCCAAATTCGGAAAAAAATTAAGTTTGGCCTTGATTATACTTACTTAAAAAGAGCAAAAAATGAACTAAAACATCTTAAAAGATTTAAAAAGACTAAGCTAATAAAGTTTGCGACACAACTACTTACAGGTCTTGTTAAATTTCAAAGTGAAAGTATTAATCATTTCGCCCAAAAAAGTATGTTTAATTTTATTAATGATATCCATACCTACTCATATGAGATGTTTAGTATCTATTTAGATATTATAGCCAGAAAAAGAACTCTACTATACGAAAACAAAAACCTTGTTTCCGATAGAAGTAGAGGCAGCTTGGAAGAAGTCAACATCAGGACTTCACATGACTTCTGGAATTTTGAAGGAGCATTTTGGGCCGATGAATTGGGTGAATATTCGTTTGGTTTAAAATCCAATTGTGAGACAGCTAAATAAGGATAAGCAGATGAAGACTATGATTTATATTTGCATTGCCGCTACAATTTGTTTGAGCTCAAGTGCGTTCTGTGAGGAAAAAATTATTTATAAATACAAGAAGTATGAACGCTTTGACTTGGGAAATCTACAAATCAAAGGGAAAATCATAGCCCCAGGAGATCTATCTATCAAAGATAGAAAACATATGAAGCTTAGAAGAAAGTTATATGAAAAAGATAATTTTAACAAAGAATGTATCACTGATGTGAGAAATGTAAGATAACAAATTTTAGAAATTTGGTTTTTGTGTTGTCCGTTAGCTCAGGTAGTATGTAAGTCAAATCAAAATCAAATCCACAAGTTTATATATTGGAGTCCATCCATGGAAAACGTAATAACTGAAGTCGCAGTGGAAACTTCCTTTATCAAGCAATTTGCAATATTTATGAATGATGGAGGTATATTCATGTGGATTATCTTTGGTTTTTGGGCCATTGGTGTTGCAATATCATTAGAGAGAGTGCGATATCTTTTTAAAAGTGATATCGACGCTTCAAGCTTAATGAATAGTATCAAAAAGCATGTGCTGTTAAATGAAGTACAAAAGGCCATCACCTTATGTTCTAATAGCGCCTCAATTTTACCGTATATCCTACGCAGTGGACTAAAGCGCGCGAACCAAACAAAAGAGCAAATTCACGACGCCATTGAGTCAACAGTACTAGAGGTAGTTCCCAAAGTTGAAAAGAGACTTTCTCACTTAGGGCTCATTGCGAACATTTCCACTTTGCTTGGGCTTCTTGGCACCATCTATGGACTAATTCAGTCTTTTGGTGCAGTAGCGGCAGCTGATCCTGCACAAAAAGCAAAGCTTCTAGCAATGGGAATATCAAAAGCCATGAACACAACTGCTTTTGGGCTAATATCAGCAATTAGCATAATGGTCATACATGCTCTTTTAGTAAGTAAGTCAGATAAGATAATTAGTGATGTGGATGAATATGCTACAAAACTAATAGATCTTTTAGGTACTAAGAAAAATCATGCCGGTCTTGTAAAAGTCCCTGTTACCCCTAACAGACCAAAAGATGAAGACGTCGCCTAAAAGGAGAAAAAGATGGGTTACTTTAAACGTGAGCAGAAAAAAAGAGTTGTAAAACCAAATTTAATTCCCATATTAGATGCGGTTTTCATTTTCATTTTTTTTCTACTAATGTCTGCTCAATTTGTAGACATCTATGAAATTGGCTCCGATGCACCAGCAATTAGCACAATCGAGCACGACAGCGACAAAAACCCACTTAACCTGGTATTAGAAATATCCAGAACTAACATTACAGTCAAAAAAGGTTTGGATGGACGAACCGTAAAAAGACTAAGTGTTCTTACCAATGGTGAATTTGATTTAGAGTCACTAAATAGCTTATTGATAAATATTAAAAAAGATAATATGAAGGAAGAATCTATAATCTTTAGGCCTTCTTCGACTGTCCCATATGCCAAGCTTGTTAAGATCATGGACTCTGTACGAGAAGTTAAAGGCGAAGACAATGAAACGTCATTTAAAAACAATAAAGGCGAGTTAGTAGTAATTAGTACACTTTTTAACCGAGTAATTTTTGAAACAATAATCTGAGGTTTATTATGATTATTAAAAGATTCTCCCAGAAAAAAGGTAAGCAACCAAAACGTAGTGCGAAGTTTCTTGAATTGGACATCACCTCTCTTTTGGATATACTGGTTATACTGCTGGTCTTTCTACTTAAGAATTTCAACGCCAGCGATCTTGAAATAAATCTAATGAAAGGACTTAAGATCCCTTTATCACAGTCAAGAAAACTTGGCTCGAATGCAGTAATCGTAACGGTAAATAACAAGTATGACCTATATATCGCAAGTAAGCTGATATCTAATTTAAAGGACTCTGACAATGAGGTAATCGCTCCTCTTTATGATGAGTTATCAAAAATCAAAAGTGAGGTTGATGAACATAGTAAAAACATTGCAATGACTGATTTAAACAAATTAAATGCTCAAAAAGTTACAAAGGTAAACCTAGTATTTGATGAAAGACTACCATATGAATCGCTCAGAAGAGTTATGCACACGGCAAGTGTTGCCGGTTATCCAGAGTTTAAATTTATTGTACAAGGTAATTATCAATGACTGTAAAAAAAATAGTAACGACCATATTATGTTTTATATTAATTTTATTCACCGAGACGAGTGTCTTGGCCGAGACACAAAGTGAATCTCAACAAATGCGCCCAAAGTGGTACCAGCTAAACAAACTAATCAATAAAGAATTGAGATTAATCAAAAAAGTAAAGAAAAAAGGGGCAAGTTTAAACTATAGAAAGATTGAATTATACTCAGAAAAGCTTGCACTAATTAAAGAAAAAGAGAATAAACTTTTCTTGCAATCTGGTTCTGCCAAAACGAAAAAGCGCTTTTTCAAAAGATCAAGGCGCCTTGAAAGGCAAGTTTTAAAACTCGGTAAATATGTAATCAAACGCTACCCATATTATAGTAAGATTGGCAATATTTACTACACGCTGGCATTAAATTCACGAGACTTTGGCACTAAAATATGGACTGCTCCATATTTACTAATGGCCCTAAAAAAACTTAGCAAAAAAAGCAAGGCCAATATTAAGTTGCGCTATAATGCCAAAATGGCCCTAGCAGAACATTACTATAATAGTAAAAAGTACAAAAAGGCCATTAGGTATTACCATGATATCCTCACAAATCCTGGAGATGAGTGGCACTTAAAGCATCTGTATAACGCCGCTTGGTGTTACCTCAAGGTTTTAAATCACTCAAAAGCGCTACGCCTGCTGCTACTGGCAAATAGCAAATCAAAAGACAGCAGGTATATCTCTGTCAAATCACAAATTTTAGACAATGCTGGAACATTTTTTACTTATGCTAGTAAACCAAGGGCCGGAGCCAAGTTTTATATAAAAAACTCTAAAGACCCATCATTGCACATACTCAAGATGGCAAAAACAACTGCCAGCAATGGTGACTTTAAAAACGCTAACTACCTACTAAACCTTGCACTAAAGCAGGCCCAAAGTACTAACAACATAGCAACCGAATTAGAAATTTATCAAAGCAAGATTAATATATACAGACAATTTACACGGGCAGATTTATTCTACAAAACTATTTTGCAAATTATTACATTTAATGAAACTCACAAAGAGGCCATTAACAAAGAGACATTAATTGACATCTCTAGCAAGATTAGCGAGCTAGTTGGTCTCATGCAACTACAACTCTCCAAAGACTTCAGTAAAAATCGCCACACCTATTCAAAAAGAAAGCTAAAGCAAATCTCAAACTTTTTTGATGCTCTCTCCAGGCTTGATAAAAATAATGCCCGAAAATACATGTACTACAAAGGTGAAAGCTATTTTTCTATTCATCAGTACAACATGGCCGCACACTCTTATGCCAAAGCATTGAAATACACAATAGCAAGTGAAGACTTAGAATTGAAGAAAAAAATATTGGACTCATTTTTAGGTACATTCTCTAAAACCACTCTAAAACGAAAAAAATCTCAGACCTATCTCGAACTTGGGTTCACAGAGTATATAAAACATTGGCCAAATGACAAAAAGTCCAAAGAATACTACAAACGGCTCTTTAATCTATATGTCAAGCAAAGAAAATTAGAAAAGGCCAACACTCTACTTATGGCCTTTAATAACGACTTTCCCGATGCAAATGAAATGCAAAAAACAATGATGACCCTAATTTTAGACTACTATATCGCAACTAAAAACATTCAGAAGCTTTCCATTTTAGTAAAGCAAATTGAACAAGGACTTCTTGACTTTGATGAGGTATACATCAAAAAAGCGCACTTAATTTTGGCCACCTTATTATTTGAGCGCTACCAGGGCATAGCAAAAAGTGGTGATAAACAAAAGGCAATTGAAGGATATCTAAGTCTCTATAACAATAAGACTTTCTCGAAAAAGATTCGCTCACAAGCAGCATATAGTACTTCAATTTTATATCTAGACCTACTAGACACTGAAAAGTCATATAAATGGATAAGTTTAAGCATGCAATTAATGAGTCGCAAAGCCCTCATTAAATCTAAGAGTGAACTAAATACACTTGCCTCTAGATACTTTTTCTTACAGGATTTCACATCCGCTAGAAAACTATCTAAAACAACATTCAGAAGGCTCTGTAACATGCGCTATAAAAACAAATCGACATCATACGAAAAGTCGATTCATTTTGCATTAATTGACAACAAAGCAGATCTTGCTCTTAAAATATATGGCCATAGCAAAAAGTGCAAGATACCTAGAGAAATTGTGCAAAAAGTAGGTATAAATATTATCAACCACTTTTTTGACACCAGAGACAACAATAACTATTTTAGTTTCTTTCGTGCAAACATTGAAAGCAAAGACCTGTATGAAACCTTCAATTCTACAATAATAAAACTCTACTGGCACGCAAAAGATACTGGTGATGCTATTTTAGCAGAACAAATTGATGCTCATGTTATCGACTTAGAGTTAAACGGTTACAAAGACCGCAGTTTAATGTCCTTTTTCAAGCAGGTCAAAAAGCTTAATGAACTATCGGTCATTGCAGATAGTTTTGAAAAAGATAATTTAAAAACTTCTGAGGTGTTTAATGAGAATCAGTTCAACAACGACCTAGCAGAGAAGATCTCTGTCTTAAAAGGACTAACTAATGAGTCGATGGCCTTAATCAACAAGCAATATGAGCAAACACCTGAGCTTACTGTTGCCACTTACCAACTGCTATCTGATAGCTATGAAGCTTTTGCTGAAGATATTCGAAACGTTGACATCAAGGGAGAAACTAAAACCTTCATCGCTAGCTTTAAAAAAGAGATGGGTCCACTTGCCAACAACATTGCAGGTCAAGGATCTAAATACCACAAAATTGCCAAAGAAATTATTTTAAAAAATAACCTCTTTACAGTTTTTAATCACAAGATGTTGGAAAAAAATAAAATACGAGAAGTTTTAGGCGCTGATTTTTTTGCCACTGACTTAAATATACCAATGGACACTACAAAGGCACCAAAATGATTGCGAGGAAGTTACTGTTATTTATTACATTTGCTACACTTTGGTCATGCTCTAATATTTCTGTTAGAGAAGTCGCAGATAGAAGTGATGACAGCTTTTCTAATGAAGCATTCTTGCGCTATAGCGAAACCTCTTTGGAAAATCTAAAATCCCCTACCAACCAAGAGATTATTGGATGCTATAAAAAAGATTTTGAGAATTCTTTAAAAAAGCTAAAAGAAAAATTTGAAGCAAGAAAAAATAAACCTGAATATTGGAACCAAATCGGTACTTGTTATTACCTGGCAAATGACTTACCAAAGGCCATGTCTTTTTATCAGCAAGCAATCGATATCGCCCGCACACGGGGTATACACTATCCTCCACCTTTTAATAATTTAGGTCTAATATTTTTAAAAAAGGGCAGCTATCAAAAGGCACACTTTTATCTTAAAAAGGCCATAGATACTGCACCTAGATATCTTACTCCCAAGTTTAACCTTTCTGGTCTTTATATAAAGTTTGGTATGACCAACAAGGCACAGAAATTACTTATGAAAATTTATAACAATAAAAAGCATGACTTTGAAGTGTTAGCGCTACTTGGCACTCTCCATATTCAAGAAAACAAGATAAATAGAGCTCTTTACTTTTTTTCTCAAATTAAAAAACTATATATTAAAAGACCCCACATAGCAGTTCACTATGCACTGGCACTATACCTGGGCGGCGAGCACAATCGTGCCAAAGAACTACTAAATTACGATAGGGGGCAAGCATCGGATGAAATTAATAAGTTACACGATAAACTTTTGGAACTTATAAACTCCGAGCTTGCAAAGAAGGGGTAAAAAAATGGGTGTTCGTAAACAAGTCGATGATGCCAGAAAGATCTTGAAGATGACATGCTTTGTAAATGACAAAGTACAGGAGGAACATCTATTAAATAAAAATAAGCTCCTAATTGGCAGTTCAGATCAAGCAGATATTTGCATAAATGATGACCATATTTCTCACTACCACGCAATGCTTTTTTTAGATGATAATGGAGGAAAAATCATTGACCTAGACAGCGTAAATGGTATTTGCGTAAACGGCAAAAGAGCGGTTGAGAGCTATTTTGGTGCAGGCGACATACTCAAAGTTGGTAGATCTGAATTTCATGTCAGCGAATATTTTGACTCAACTTCTGTTTTTAACACCGATAGGTCTCACATAAAGCTTGTAAAAAAAGAGGAAGAAGAAAGCTATATTCCCACGCCACCTCCTGCCAAGGATTTTACCATCATTGATGGGGAATACTGTAATATTACCTTTGAGGAATCAATGCTTTCTCCTACAGATATGTTGTGTGAGTTAGATCAAACCAGTGACTTTTCATCATATATAGACACAGACGAAACAAAGCAATTTCTACCAATAGTCAAACATGTTACTTCCAAGTCAATTCAAGTAACTGTGCTGTCAAATGGCAATGTTATATCGGTGGACTATTTAAAGATAAAAAATAAAAATTACTACTTGAGTGCAAATCAAAAAAATGGCAACACCATTTTGATTCCATCTCTTTCAAGTGATAAAAAAGTACCTTTTATAAAAATTAGAAGTGATATCGTTAATATTTTAAAAATAGATGATTTTGATAAATCCTATCTGCTAAGTGAACAATGTACCAATCCATTCAGCGATAATGATCAAATTGAATTTTTTAATGAAGATGTATTATATTTGAGTCAAAAGTCAGTCCAGATCATTATAAAGGTAGTTGATACTCCCCCCCAAATTAGCTCTACCCCATTTTTTGGCAGAGATCGAGAATTTAAAATACATATGTTGAAAATTTCTAGCATTCTTATGAGTGTTATGCTGCTTTTATTATTTATTGATGTAACTGATCTTAAAATGGAACCTAAAAAGAAATTATCAATTATTTATAAACGAGCACAAAAGCCTAGGCCAAATGAAAGGCCCAAAGAGCGCATGGAGGTTAAATCAGAACCCGTTGCTGTTAAACGGCCTGAAGTAAAACAAAAAGTTGCAAAGGTCAAAAAGCCAAATATTGCAAAACCCACTAAAGCAAGAAAGGTTATAAAAACTGCCAAAAAAGTAAGACGAGTTAAAAAACCAATTAAAAGATATCAATTTAAAATGAAAAAGGCCCTTACCTCTTTGTTTAATGGTAAACCCAAAAAGAACATAAAATTTAAGCAAAAATTGAATGTTTCTTCCTTTAGCTCCAGTAGTAGCCTGGTAAGTAAAAAGATTTCTGCCTCTAAAACCAGATTAAAAGTAGGCAGATTAGGCAACAAGACCAAACGCTATGATCGCTCTTATGGGACAAAAGGAATCATTTCAAAGAAAAACTTTGATACGGCCTATATAGACCCCAAAACTGTCGTACTGGGCTCTATGGACCCTGAACTTTTACGCAAGATTTTAACTGAATATCTTCCCCAGTTTCGCCACTGTTATCAACAAGAACTAATACACAACTCTGAAAGCACCAAGGGTGTAATTAACCTCAACTTTACGATTGGAAAAACGGGCAAAGTCTCTAAGATAAAAATCGACACAAAATCTGCCAACTTTTCAAGTAAAGGTGTTAGATGTATGAGTCGAATTCTTAGATTAATTGACTTCCCCAAACCAAAAGGTGGCGGTGTGGTTGACATTAGGCAACCTCTGAATTTTTTCTCAGAAACTTAAAAAAAAGAGATAGAGTACATAAACTTTAAAGGAGCAAGCAAGTGATTACATATTCTAAAAAGCCACTGGTATTGACGGTTCTTGGAATCCTGCACATGATTGAGCCTCTTATCAAGCTAATCTATTTTAAAATAGAAACAGGCATGCCCTTTATGGTTATTTTGAGCAACATTGCCCAACTCGATCGTGCGCAAAGCATCTTTGAGTTTTGGTTTTTGTTTCCCATTGCCGGAGTCGCCCTGCTATTTATCAATAGAATTACCTATATCATCTTTTTTATGGTCCAAGTGTATTCGGCGTACTTCATTTTAAACTATATACCCTACACCTGGCCATTTGTTGCCGCTACCCCGCACTTATACACCTTGTGTATGTTAGCTTTTAATATATTTATAATGATCTACCTACTACTTCCTTCCATCCGCGTCGCATTTTTTTCTCGCGATGCTAGGTGGTGGCAAAATGCAACACGATACACCTCTTCCATGCCTTGTCGAATTACCTTTGGTAATGTTCAAGATGTGGCCAATTGGAGAATTGTAAATATCTCAAGATCTGGAGCATTCATTGAAGGGCCAAAGGACATTAGAAATTTTGGTACCATAACTTTAGATTTTGATTTTTTTGAAAAAGATCTTCAACTCTCCCTACAGTCAAAAGTTGTCGATAAACACATTATCGATGGTGTAGAAGGCTATGGAGTACAGTTCCAATTTGACAGTATTTGGGACCAAATTAAGGTCCATACTTTGACCTCCTACCTCCGACGAGAAACTCTAATACGCCACGGGTAAACTGACGCTTGCCGCACCGTGCCACAAGAACAAATACTTGCAATCGCATTCCTACAGTAGTATAGTTGCCATAATAGTCTTCAAAAAAAACCTATTGTTCATGGGGTGTGGAGCAGTTGGTAGCTCAGCAGATTTTGATTCTGTTGGTCGTAGGTTCGAGTCCTACCACCCCAGCCACTTATAACTTTGGCATTGAGTTAAAAGTACTAAATCAAGCTGTAAAGCGTAATTGTGAATGATTTCCTAACGAATTTTGTTCTAAGTTAACTTTTAAAAAGCAATTGAAAAAAGATGGTCACAATTTGTGACTATCCTTGAAGAAAAGTAAATCTACTGCTGCGCCACTTACTTAACTGGAGTTCCTAGATAATAAACACTTTTTTTGTGTATCGCCGTCTTGGAATTGTTACAAGTTCCAGTATAGAGTGACTCAATTCGAGGGGCCTTAGCTCCACCAAATTGTACCGATTTAAGGTTAACACTACTAAAATTATTTACCGGAGCAATTAATAGACCGTAATGGGCCACCCTTTCAGGATTATCCATAAACACCTTAAAATAATCAGTCACATCAAACCTTACTTCATCGGAGGCACATGGGTCACCGGCAGTCAAATTGCAGTTAGTATTAAAACTATAAGCAGTGTCAATATCTCCACCGGCGCTATCCCACGCACTAGCAGCAGAAAAAGGATGGGCCCTGTCCCAATTGGCAGTATAAAACCATGGCTTGGCCAAGGTATTGATTCTGAGATTTCCGGCAGCAATAGTAGATTCATCTGAAGTATTTAATATCAAATGGGACCACTGTAAATTGGCAGAGGTTACTATATCGTTGTCACAATCAAAAATTGAAGCAATTATCACAAGAGGTAAAAAGAAAATTGAACAAAAGTTATCAAAATCCAGGCAGTCTTCAGTGTCCTCCTCTTCACTTGTAGGAAATTTTACGATGGCCCGATCCTCGCTGGTAGCACTTTTTGATAGCTTCAAATAGCTGTGCCATGGGTCTTTTATAAAAAATCAGCATAAATGTTGCAAAGAGACAGTGTTAAATTGCCAAAAAGCACAAATTATTTTTTAGAAGAAACGGGTGCTGGATCACAATATACATTTATTGCACCTGGGGGATAACTCCAGGAAGATTGTTACTAGTAACAGCAGGAGGGGTTGTGATAGCTTCAAGGTATTGCTGGTCAACAATTTTTGTCGGATCACCTCCATTTGACATATATTTTGATCGCAAGAAATTTCTCTTTACTATTTTGGCCGCTAATTTGCGATCGGATTCCTCTATCGCTCTGCTCACCTGTGCATCTGCTCCGCCATCTATGTAAACTTGTTGTATCTGCCTTCTTCTAAGAGTTTCCTCATGTCTTATCTCGTCTGCTAGATTGTTGATTTTCTCTTCAATTCTTTGTGTTCCAAAACCACGTGTTGAAAGAATTCTTTCTGGGTCCCATCCACTTTCTTGTTGTGACTCCTGCTGTGTCATAGAAGGTAGAGGAAACCTTTGTAGCCACTGCTGTGTTAAGTTATTGGTAAGTCTGACTCTCTCATCTTGCATTTCGTGGAGATAATAGTCACTGAGTTGCCTCATCTGTTGTGACTGAGCTTTAGTATATTGTCTAAAGGGAGGACCCAGCTGGGAAATGCGCTTTCTCATCTTCCCGGCATCTTTTTCAAATGCCTTCATTTGTAAATCGGCCATGTATAAGGGGGCCCACTGTAGACCCTGCTCCCATGGATAAGGGTTTCGTCCTTCATAGGCAGTCCTTTGCCCTCTTAATTCATTTTGTTTTTCGACAGTTAAAGGAGTTCTTTGACCTTCGGCCGATAATATATAATCATAATGAATCCACTCACCACTTGATAGCTTTGGAGTCTCACCAGACATCTCCATCCTTTCCATAATCTGTTTGGCCCCAGCTCCATACTCTCTTGCACCAAACCCATAATGGCCACTTCTATACATCCCACCTTCAAGGCTGCCTTGCCCATTTATCACACCACCTTTTTCACTGGTTAACTCATACATGAGTGTACTAACCGTAGCCCGCAGCTTCTGCTGGTCTGATCTTCTTGTGCGACTTTGGGAAACTCGAGCAGTTATTCTATCCATAGAAGAGGCCTTCACTGGATAGGCGCTAAGCCAGGCAAGATACATCTCCATTGAGATACTATCAAATTCCGCGCTAACACGGTCATATTCCTCTCTCGCCGTTTCTAATTCTTGATCTGTGATCAAACCATTCTGATGGTCTTCATATGTCGACACTATACTGCGCCTTTGATCCCTAATTCTTCTTAGGGTAGGATAGTAGCGCTCATTGTACACTGTATAGAGTGCTCCTTTTTGCCAAGTTGCAGGCACTACACCCAATGCAGGAGGAAGGGTCGGCCTTATTGCACCTTCTTCTTCCTGTCTTTGCGTTGGTGGCGATGGCGGAGGTGTAGGTGGTGTGCTAGGTGGCAATGGTGGTGGTAGTGTGGGTGGATCAGGTGCCACTATTTTTTTTATTAATGGCAAAAATACTCTAGGGGGCAGTAGCTCTGGTCTGAGAAAAAAAGTTTTCTGTAATGCTTTCTTTTTTTCTGGAGGAAAATCAACAACACTCTCTTCAACGTATTTTTCTATAACAGCTTCTGCCTCTTTTTTGTCCTTTTTTGCAACAAATACTGTCGTCACTAATGGAATGTCTGTTGCCTGAGCAATCTGCTTTGGAGGAGGGGGTCTTATGGGATTTACTCCTTCTTTTAAATATCCCTCTGTTAGAAAAATTCTCTCACTTAGCAGTCTGTTTTTTTTAGTGATAGCAATTGACACCCGGGTCACACCAGCATGCGCAATTAAATATAAAACTTCAGGACTAAATGCTCTTCTATTTGACTGCTCAGTTTCATCTTGTATATACAATATCCATTTACCACCACCTGGAACCTCTGGAAAGTCTTTAGGAGCTTGTATGATAATGCCATTTGTGTTTTTATACTTTGTACGACTTTTTAAAAGCAACAAGGCCATCTTTCGTTGTTTATACAATTCAAAATCAAATTTTTTACACGAATCGATATTTTGAAGTTTTGCCAAAATAGTGCTTTTGTCAGCTCTTTTTACATTTTTCTCATTCATTTTGTTGATGATAGCGGCAACACTCCAAACTTTGGGGCAAATATCTATCCACGGCTCCATAAGCTGACTACAAGGAGTGTTTGCATTGGTAGCATCAAGATTAAGCAGAGTAACAAAAGCAACTATACACAAAAGCAATTTATGCGACATCCACCTGCTCCTATTCGCACCATCTAGGCCATTAGAGAAGCCTTTCGGTACAATTCATTACAAATTCAAGCAAATTTATATAATACCGATAAACAAATGGGGATTTACATATTATAACTTCGATCAATTTGGTATGGTAATGAAAAATTTTAAATTTAAAACACTTATACTTTTAGTTTGTTGTTACTTTCTAACCCAGGCTTGGGCAAAAGAGCCTTGTGACACTTATAAGGATGAGATAAAGTCCTTGCAAGACCAACAAAGCACAATGAAAGCACAGGCCGATAAAAATCCGCAGATTATTGAGCTTAGAAAACAGCGCGATAAACTACTGCCACATTATAAAATCTTAGCGGGTTTGCAGTCTCAAAAAGATCGCTACCAAGTATTTCGCTACAATGCTGCTGCCAATCCCAATGACACAACTCCGGTAGAGACAAAAATGCTAGTTAAAGATGGAATGAAGCATATTACTCAAATTTTGGCAACAAATGCCTTAATTAATTACTTAATAGATCAAAACCAAGTTGTTGAAAAAACTGCCCCTGACAATTTTATCGATCACCTAAGTACAATGTGTAAAATTAAAGAAAATAATAAGAAAAAAATCTGCTCTGAATTTCACTTTATTGAGACCAATAAAGATACAGCATTTATGGTCAATTTTTTTACAACTTTCAAAAAAGGTACTGCGCATTTAGACGTCAAGCAAAGGAAGAAACTACTAGAAAATTACCAAACAAATCTACTGGCAAATTTAAATCTAACTCAACCTGCTGACAAACAAAGTACTCATGCACAAACTATAGCTTACTTAGAAAAGCAAAGAGAAGTACTGCTTGGAAAATCTGGCACTGGTGAGCTTGACAGAAAGGCCATTGCTTTGGCCATACAACGTGCTAAAGCAGATCGTACTAAATTTATTGAAGCAAAATATGGTGGCAGTAAATACCTAAGTGCCTTTGAAAAAAATAAAAACTCTCTAGAAGATGGAAGAAGGCTTATATCCAGCTACAATCAGGCACGGGCTGCAGAAGAGCAAAACCGCGGATTAAAACTTCTAAAAGTACCAGAACAAAGCGGTGATGGTCTGACAGATTTTTTCAAAGCTGCAACTAGTATTTTAGACCTAGTAAAACAAGATCCCAATTTTAACTGCCCTCCTCCAAAAAAGCTTGCAGCTTGCTTATCTGAGTTACCAATGGATGAGTCTGATCTAAAAAAGAAGATCGACAAAGTAGGTGAACAGCTAAAAGATCTGCAAAATCAAATCGCGCAATTAAGCAAAATAAAAGAGTATATGCAACTAAACAATCTTAAGCATATGCTTTATAGCTCTTTTACCAAGGCAAATTGTACTGAACTGACATTGCACCCTTGTCCAACCGCTGGTGGTGAGGGAGCAACAAATAATGTTAACCCTATGGAAGACACAACTACCTCTTATTTAACAGACGACGCTAGCGCTATTGTCGCCCATATTAATCCTCAGGCGATGAAGCAGCACCAACAAGCAAACTCCTTAAAGGAGGCCTGTAAAAAGCCCTCCATACAACAGAGGATTCCAAAATCATGTAGTACGACCGCAACTCCAACAGTCAATGCTCCATTTGTGCCACTACAACAACAAACTCAAGACGAAGTCGATGAGCAAATGATAGCTAAGCGAATACAAGCTTATTTCCAGCAATCCCAAGACGAAATTGCACAAGACAGGCAAGCCATTTCTGAGCAAGGTGCCGAGGATGAAGAGCTAGAACGACAAAGATATGAGGAGCTTAAAGAACTGCAAAAGACCTATCCTGGAGCCCGCATGACCAAGGGGGGATTTAAACTGGGTAAGGAAAAGAGGTCTTATTCGAGTATGTTTGGAGAGGCATTTTTAAAGTCAACTACCGACATTCCCATCTGGGTGAATACTTATTACTCGCATAAAATGGCACTTCCTGGTTTATATAACCAAGCAATGTTTATGAAATATAATCAAGCATATGCCAGTGCTCAATCCCAATTTTTTTTAAACGGCTGGGCATCTCACCCCGAGTTTTGGTCAACCAACCAATCAATCAATCATCCAGCTGGCTTTAATCCATTGACTCCGTTTAGATAAGTTGCCAACAAAAATTGACAATTTTGGGCAAAATTTGTGTCTCTTGGTGCTTACAAAGTTTAATGCCTCTGTAATTAATTACTACAACGCCTTGAAATCATAAGTCTTTTTGTAGCAATTTTATAAAAGCACAATGCCTTAGTAATTTAATCCACGATTACAGTGTAAAATCAAATATGTGAGCGCATAGATATAAACATTTCAAGTTGTTATGCCGATGATGTAGGTGGGAGAATGAGTAAATGATCAACCTGACTAAAAAATTTCTATTAATTATAGTTATAATCTTTGTCGGTTGTATTCCTACACCCAAAAATAATAGAGACCAAAGTGGCAGAGGTGATAGTCCAGTAAGTTCAGACGGTAATAGTAATACTTCTACTCCCACGCCTACCAATACGACACCCCAAGATGGTGACGTTTACTGGTATAGTGAGGGTGCTAAGATCGATAACACTATCGCTATAAATAGCAACATTGCCAAAAGGGTTTATTTAAGAGGTAGCAAAGTTCAAAAATTTTTAGAGACTTCTGGAAATTTTTACTCCACTACTAGTCAAATAATTCAGTACTGTTTAGTTATCAATTTTTATGAGACCAATCCTTCTGTCAAGGATCAATTAAGAATAAGGGCACTACCCATTACTTACGCTAGTTATGCAAGTGGAACGGTAGAGAGATTGTTTAGAGTTGACCTCCCAGACTCTACTGATAATCAAAGTACATGCCAGGGAACGCTGTACACGACTGGTTCGTGTAGCAATGGAACTTCAAAAACTCAAAGCGCTTGTGAGCAAGCAAACTCCACTTGGATTGATACAAAACTTGAAATTACCAATGCAAAATCAGCATTTGCCCCTAGTGAAGTATGCCCCACCTGCTCTTTAACCATCCAAGCCCCAGACATTCAGCTATACGTCTCCGACGGTGGTCAAATTAGAAATCAGGCAGATGGAAATGACCTGTCCACCCTAGTGGAGTCGACTAGCATAGATCTATCCGCTCTAGGCCTTAGGATCGACCCCCTTGGTAATACTACCTCTCCAACTGCAGGGTGCACCAATAGCACCTGTCAGGCGCAAAACTTTGATTGCTGCCTAGAAAATCAATGCGTAAAAGATGGCTCACTTAGGCCTGGTGCCACCAATGAAGCTAACTATCATCAAGCACTCACCGAGGTTGCTGCCTCAGCTTATAATTTTATAAAATTTCCAAACATCTATTTTGTCTGCTCAAACATGCCTCGACCACCAGAGACACCACCAACTCCGATCAATCCAGAGGAGGAGGCAAACAAACGCTTAAAACAGGCCATTTTGGATTATAAGTGCTTAGATGGCCATAAGGCGACTAATGAACTAGATAGAGATTACTCTAGTTGTTGCTTGGAAAGTAGTGCAACTTGTAGCAGTGAGGTATATAAGTGCTTAAGTGGGGCAAAACAAACTCCTCTCGATTACTCAGGTTGTTGTGCAAGTGGTGACAGCAGCTGCGGTGCAAGCGATTACAACAATATTCTACAGGGGAGTGACGTACAACTGACTCGCTTTCAAACTGTAAAAAACGATGTTTGGATCAGATGCGGTTGTGCCGCTAAATTTGGGACACCTGTTCCCTATAATCCAGAGAGTGTGTGTCCAGATTTTGGTCTTCGCTACATCTATGATGCCAGCGACAGCACTAAAATTGTCGATGTCGGTTGTAAGATTCCGGAGTCAGTAGAAGTCCCCGCCCCTTTTCAAAACTTAAGCATTAACATTTCCGGCAGAACGGTCCCCCACCGCTTCTATAAAGCTGACGGGACAAATGTTGACGATATGACTAACTTAAGTAGCAGTGATGCCCAAGAAGGAGCTCCTTTTTATTACCTTGATGACTTGGCCAAGGTTGATCCAGTCAGCGATAAGTTTAATATAAACTCCATTTTGGGCCAGATGACTGTCGATTTAAATCAAGCATTACCAGCACAGGTCGTTGGTGTCGAATACGATCAAATTTATGTAATAGGTGTTACTTCGGGCCACTATAGCCCATGTCCATCATGTGTAGCTGACTCGTGGGCAGAAGCATATAGTGCTCACCCAAGCTCGAACTATGGACACGGTTTACAGGCAACTGGTTACACATCAAGCAGGTTTCATAGCTTTAGCAACACCACCAACGGAAACTATGAAGATACATTGTTTGGTCGGGCATGTTTTGTTCCCGTTACCATGTTGCCTTTTTCTCACAACAAAAATTCTTCCCTGCAAACTCAAAGAATGAGTCGTCTAAGTACTCAAGCCGCCTATTTTATCAATGGATACCAAAGAGACTGGTTCGGATTCAATAAAGGTGCGATCATCGGTTCGTTTAATGGTGTTAGCTGGTTTGCAATTGGCAGTGGCAGAAGGGTAAAGGCCACAAGCAACAAATTATTTTTAGCAATTAATGCTCCTTTTGGTGACCTGGCCGATCCAGGGTATCACGTGGTCAGTGTGGTTGCTGACCTTGGCAACAATATGGTCGCCAACTTTGATTATGACCCCGCAATAATGACTAGCTCCCCTGAGCACAATATGGGGGCAAGTTGTCAGAAATATCATCAATGTGAAACCGATACTGATTGCGTGACCAAGCTGGGGTGGGAATACATGTGTGCAGATATTTCCAAGTACCGTACCCACTGGCCCAAATTTAATATTGACGGTGATGAAGTTGTAAATGACCAGATCGATGAAGCGTCCTTTTTATCTCCTGGTCAAATAATACAAATGTTTCCCTCCACCTCCTCTAATAAAAGATGTGTCTACCGAGGTGCTGGTGCCCCTTGCAAGCAAAACTACCATCAAAACATCTCTAGTGAAATAGATGTCAAACACTTTACTTGTGCTTCAAATTTTTATTGTGCTTCTTTAAATCAAAATGAGTTTAATGCAGAAATTGTCAGGGAGATAACCAATCCAGAAGTCTTTTTATTTGGGCAAGAAACTAATATTTTAGGTCGTCCGCAAACTTATGTGGGTGCGAGTTTTGATCTTTTGCCGGCAGTTCGAGATAATATAAAAAATAATGGGTCCATCCATTCTGGAGATATTTCTTCCTTTGGGCTTTGTAGGCCTGGGAAAAAATTAGCTGCAGGACACACTGTTCAACACAAAGATAAAGATAATTTAAAAAGAACTGATTATATCTCGCAAGTTGGATCTTGTGATAGTACTAAAAATGGTGATGAAAGAGTATATAGTTGCCCTATTATTGATAGTGACCCAAACAGTGAAGAATTTGGCAATCTCATCTTTTCTGATACCAGCAACTCCCTGTATCACCTACAAAACAGCTGTGGTAATGAGACCCAAAATGCTTTTGGCATGTCTCCTTTTAGTGCCATCGAAGCAGAGGTTGTAACCTCAGTACACTCTTTACTAGAGCCTACAGTGGTCAAAGATGCATGTTTCAGGCGGGCAGGCTCTGCTTGTCAAACTGATTTGGAGTGTGCTCCAAACCGACTGCACGAAGAAAACTCATGGTTTTTAGGTCTTGAATATTTTGGAAACACTGAAGCTGAACAAATGTATTGGCAAGAGTATCTTGTGTGTGGGCAGCAGCAGTCTGAGCCATATATTACCGCTTCAAATTACAGTACTTATGACCAAACTTTAAACCGCTGCTGTCGAGAAATTGGGCAAACCGTTACTCTTTTTACCGGAGGGGACCCCAATGTTATACCCGAACTTGGATCAAACAATAGTGAACTCAAAACTAATCAACTCACTTATCTATCGCCAAAACGCACCGGTCGATACTCTCGTTACTCAGTTGTGGAGTCTCTAGGGGTTGTAAGCAGCGTACCCTATGCTGAGGTCCCACTTGTTAAGGAAAATCAAACACCAAAGCAATATCAATGGAAAACCATAAACGAGGCTGCATCAAAAACCTGTTGTGGTAGCTGGGTGAGAAAATTCTCAGATGGGTCTCACGATTGGACCAACTACAATCGCTTGAGTGTTGATATTCAAAACTTTCAGTGTATAAACTATGAATCGCCACTTCTTGATCTCGATGATCCAACTACTGCTAAGATTGATAGTGACAACTACACCAAAGACCAGGACAAATTGTGTCTTTCGCCATCTGACGGTGGATGTGTGCAGATTAAGATTCCCTCGGTCGAGGGCTTTGAACTAACTCTCCCCTACGATATTCTAGCAAGTGAATCCATTGGTACTTTAGACACTTCTCCCAATAGTAGTAATTTACAAACTGTTAATTCCAAAGCTCCCTATCAACCTGCACCCTACGTTAACCCCGTTTCAATGGAAAACTCCGACGGCAAAATTTTTAACTACTTTCCCACCCAGGCCTTCAACGAAGGAGTTAGCTTTTATCTGCCAATTTATATTGGAAGCAAAGATAATATTGTTGCAGTTAAAATAAGATATAAGGATGCAAACGCGAAGGTGTTAGAAGACGTTGACATTACTGCCTCTTACTTATCTGGATGTGTAATGAGCTCCAACCCCCTGGTTAATCTATCTTTAGAACAGTGGTGTATTGCCAATGATTCAAATGATAAGTACAACGTCTTTCACATTAGGGCAAATAAGGGTCGAACTTTTTCTGGCAGCAATTGGGTCTCTGCTGGAGTTGTAATAGAGTTTAATGTCATAGGCACCTCAACTTACGTCTATGATTCAGCAGCTGCTGTACCTGGTGAGGGTATGCACGCTGGTAATGCTCTTTACTATCTGACCAAGCTTGGTCGATTTGAGTTAATTGGTATTCCACAAATTTATTATGAACCAATTTATTGTAATTCTGATCGCAACAAACTCGTTGATGGTCTTTTTAAATTAAACTCCCCTACCCGCACAGATTTTGAAGCCGCAGCGTTTGACTATGACCCAAATAGTAATGCCGGTAAGTCTCTGGCCGGTATTTATGATGAATCTTCTGCTCTAATCAGCGGAGGTGATCCCAGCAACACTTCAGAAAAAATTACTTTTTCTAACAATCTTTTTAATGAGCAAATATTCTCAGCTCATGAAGTTATTTGTTGTATCCCTCTGGGACATGAGACCCCTTCTCCGTCATCTTGTTGCAGTAATTATGGAGTTACGAGCAACAACAAAACTACCTGTAAGCTTCCGGGCAAAACGGATTTAAATGTTTACTTTAATCGCTTTATTTCTGGCGAAGGGGTAGGCAGTGATCAACCAGGGGGCGGCTTGACTGATGATGATTTTATCGCTGCAACTGGTGAGCCCAAATTAACTACTGAAGTTTATAACAAAATTGTAGCACTTGGGAAAGCATACTGTGCTTCGGGGAAAGTCAGAGCAGGTGCTGCCTTTGGTAATTACTTAGCAGAACCCAACAGTGGATTCTTCTATCAAACTGGCGACCAAAGTAACAGCTACTTTTTTAGTATCATAGATTCAATACGCGATGTGGAGCAAAATGGAACAAATAGTACAGCTAAGTTTTTAGAGGGTTATCGCTGGTCTCATCATTATTATTGCGAGCCCCTGGACACAGGCCAGGGACTCTCCACCAACTAATAATTTGTTAAGAGCAGCCAGTTGTCGCTCCACATGTATCACACTTTAAGCAAGATCCATTGCGCACAAGAGTTAAGGCCCCACAGTCATTACATGCATCGCCCTCATAACCTTTAATCTTGGCCATTTGCCGCTTCCTCTGCTCCTCAATCATGCCTGAATTTGTTTGCTTGGAAAAAACTTTTTGGGTGCTAACACTACTTCCACCCTCGGCGTGGTGCTCCTGGGTGGTGTTTTCCATAATGGCCAATAATGGCTCTTCGCCCTCTTCACCAGAAACAGCATCTGGCCTTATATCTTTGGGAGTAACGTGGACCAAATCAAAGCGGCCCAGATAGTTCATAGCAATATCTCGAAAAATATAATCAATAACCGAAGTGGCCATCTTGACATTATCATGTCCACTTACCACGCCATTTGGTTCAAAGCGGGTAAAGGTAAACGCCTCTACAAACTCTTCAAGGGGCACGCCATATTGCAGTCCCAAAGAGATAGCGATTGAAAAACAGTTCATGAGCGAGCGGTATGCCGCCCCTTCTTTATGCATATCTATGAAAATTTCACCTAACTTACCATTTTCATACTCACCGGTTCGCAAGTATACTTTGTGGCCTGCAATCTTTACTTTTTGGGTATATCCCAAACGTCTATTGGGAAGAGCTTTTCTTTTGGTTACTTCCCGGTAGACAATTTTTTCCACAATTTTTTGGGCCACCTTTTCAATCTTTTGAGTCATTGGCTCCTCATCTAAATCCATTAATGATAAGTCAACAAAAGTGGAAGCATTGAGGGGCTGAGAAAGTTTAGAACCATCTCGATATAGAGCATTTGCCTTGGTCATTAACTTCCAAGATAAATGGTAGGCATTACCTACATCCTCTACTGTACAGTCGGCCGCCATATTAATCGTTTTAGAAATGGCCCCAGAGATATATGGCTGTACCGCTGCCATCATCTCGATGTGACCACGGGGTGAAATAATTCTGGTTCCGTATCGTCCACACTTGCTGGCACAATCAAAAACTGCTAAGTGTTGCTCTTGCAAATGAGGAGCACCTTCTACCGTCATTGTGCCACATACATAGTTATTGGCAGCTTCGATGTCTTCGGCACTAAATCCCATACTCTGTAATACATTTAACTCCGGTGAGTTTATCTGTTGATCAGTAAGCTTTAAGGTTTCTTTTAGATACTTGTCTCCAACTACAAAACGAGAGACCGCAAAGGTAATATCAAAGGCCCCGGACAATGATTTTTCAATTGTAGAAATGGTATCAATACTTAGGCCTTTGCTTTTGAGCATCTCATGATTGATTGTCTTACAACCGGAAAAACTCCCGTGTCCCACAGCATGCTTGACGATATCATCAATTTGAAACTTTTTATATCCTAGGTTTTTTAAGGCCCTTGGTACTGACTGATTGATAATTTTAAAGTATCCGCCACCTGCTAACTTTTTAAACTTTACTAGTGAAAAGTCAGGCTCAATACCAGTGGTATCACAATCCATCACAAGCCCCACAGTTCCTGTGGGGGCAACAACTGTCGACTGGGCATTTCTAAAGCCAAATTTTTCGCCACAGCTTTCGGCTTCTTGCCAAGCCTCCTTGGCCGCTTTTACTAAATAACTATCAGCTTTTGACTCTTGTAGTGGTACTGGTTTGACAGATAACCCAGAGTAGCTTTTGCCATCCAATGAGCCACCATTAACCGCAATGCGATGATTTTTAATTACTCGTTGCATGTGTCTTTTATTAGCCTCAAAGCGCTCAAATGCTCCATGTTCACCGGCAAGCAGCGCTGACATTTTATAGGCGGTCCCCCCCATAATAGCAGAGATGGCCGCGGCAACATTGCGTCCTTTTTCTGAATCATAGGGAAGTCCCATGACCATCAAAAGAGCACCAATATTGGCAAAACCCAACCCCAAAGTTCTATATTGGAAAGAGCGCTGTGCAATCTCTTTTGAAGGAAATTGGGCCATTAACACTGAAATTTCAAGAACCATTGTCCAAAGCTCACAAGCATGAATAAACTTATCCACTTCAAACATCTCAGTGACTGGATCGACAAACTTTAACAAATTTATAGATGCTAAATTACAAGCGGTATTGTCTAAAAACATGTATTCAGAACATGGATTAGAGGCATTTATCCTCCCATCTTCTGGACATGTATGCCAATCGTTGATGGTGTCATCAAACTGCAAACCTGGATCAGCGCAGTTCCAGGCCGCCTCACTTATTTGCCGCCAAAGCTTTTTGGCCTTGATCTTTTTAGAAACTTTTTTATCTGTTCTTCTTGTTAGCTCAAAATCTCCATCTTGCTCTAGCTGAGCAAAAAATTTGTTGGGAATGCGAATCGAGTTATTAGAATTTTGGCCAGACACTGTTTCATAGGCCTCTGAGTTCCAATCAGTATCGTACTCTTCAAATTCTATGCTAGTGATACCTTGCCTTGCCAAATCAATTACTCTGGCAATATAGTTCATGGGCACATGATCTCTATTTGCCTCTTTTAAGGCCCGCTTGAGGGCAGGATTGGTTTTGGGAAAAAAGCGCTGTTTGCCTTCAACTTGTCCAAGTGCAGTCATTATACTTTGTAGATGCTTTTTGCAAATTTTTGAACCTGCAACTAAAGCTGCAACTTTTCTTTCTTCTTTTGCTTTCCATCCGATAAATTCTTCAATATCGGGGTGGTCTAAATCTAATGAGACCATCTTGGCAGCTCTTCTTGTCGTTCCACCTGACTTTATGGCCCCTGCGGCCCGGTCTCCAATCTTTAAAAAAGACATCAGCCCCGAGGATTCTCCTCCACCGGCCAACCGCTCGCCAGCACCACGAATAGCAGAAAAGTTGGTGCCTGTGCCCGAGCCAAATTTAAACAAACGGGCCTCGCGAGTCCAAAGATCCATAATCCCGCCCTCATTAACCAAATCATCGTCAATGGACTGAATAAAGCAAGCATGGGGCTGTGGGCGCTCATATGCCGAAGTGGACTTTTTTAGCTCAGTAGTTTTTGGATCAACAAAGTAGTGACCCTGAGGCCTTCCTGTTAATCCATATGCGGTATTTAGACCGGTGTTAAACCACTGTGGTGAATTTGGTGCGGCCATTTGATTGGCCAGCATAAACTCCAACTCATCTTGAAAATTATCTGCGTCGTCGCTGCTATCAAAGTAGCTATATTTTTCTCCCCAATTTCGCCAACAACTTGCAAGCCTATTAAACACTTGCCTGGCATCGGTTTCTGCCCCAGTTACCACTTTATCAAATTCATCTAATATAACCTTGCCACTTCCATCTAATTGAGGCACTCCCGCTTTCCGGCAATATTTTTGAGCTATAATATCAGTGGCCACTTGAGACCACTGGGAAGGTACTGTTATCTCCATCGAGTTTGTGCCCGACCCGTCTTGATGGCGGATTTCACTCACTCGTTTTTCAAATTCCATTTTATCGTAGGGTGATTTTCCCTTCTTGGTAAAAAATCTCTTTAGTTTCAAAATCTCTCTCCTTGATGTTTCTCGCGCGTGCAATTTTAAAATGTTTTGATCTTAATATGAAATCAGCCACACATCTTTTCGTCAACAATAAAAACACAACATCTTGTTACCTTTGACCGCCAAAAGTTTGACGACATACAAGATATAGCGGTGTGCACCTGGTGTTGTATTAGAACCGACAGTTTTTAGAATTTGGCCTTACTTAAAAAATTTAAGTACCATAATATTTAAAAAAATATAGGAGACTCACAGCGCATGTCAAATACATTTAGCAAGACAATTCAATTTAGTTTTTACCTAGCGCTGCATATAGCCTGCTTTTCAAGCGTCAGTTTATGCAATGAAATAATCACGCAAAACCCCGAAGAGTGCCCCCGTGGATCAATTTGCAACAAAAAAACAGCCCAATTATATAGAGGATGGATTAACCAACTAAAAAACCTAAAAGAAGATGGCCCAAACCAACACATAGAAATTTTCAAAGATAAATATGGTATTCCGTTTAAAGTTTGGAAGAAAAAATCCAAGCAGCAGGACAAAGATCTATCCATAATTTCCTGGCACTCCATCTGTAGACATCACTTAGACAAAGAAGGAAAGACCGACTTATTTCGTGCAGAAATATTTATAAAAAATCTATCCACTCCGCTTCCAAAGAATATCTTCATCGAAAAGGCGTACCTCCTGTTGGGAGATGGCAAGGTAACAACCTACTTCATTCCAAGAAATGAGCGCCCCATGTTGATAAAAAATGACAAACTGACTTTTATAGATGAAGTAGATGGAATATATTACAGCGTCCAAATTGCCCCCGATGGCAACTTCACTGTTGTACCAGCAATTATCGATGACCACTCACTAACAAAAGCAAAATGCCCTCCTAAGCTTGTTGAGCTTTTTAAGCAGAAGCCCCAAATGAAAAACATTTACAGCAGATACTCCTGTAATAATATTTGGGTCTCAAATTTAAAAGAGTATCGGCCCATTTTATTTGGGCATAGTTGTCATTAATATCTGCTTTAAAATCTTGTAGAAGGTGGTTGCCAAAGTTAAAAGTTTTTCTTAATGTATGGGCGTACTATACGTTTTTTCCCAACTAGTCATACTATCATTCGGAGCGTAGCGCAGCTTGGTAGCGCATCTGCTTTGGGAGCAGAGGGTCGGAGGTTCAAATCCTCTCGCTCCGACCACTTAAAACCCTGAAATCATTGATCTTTTGAGAGAAAAATAGCTTTCTTTTTTACCTCTAAAATCCGCTGACAGTTATATGACAGTTGAAGCTACTTTTTTTTGAAGCGGACGAATGAACTTTAGTAGATTTGTTCCTTCACTACTTTGAAGTTTTGCCCTCAATTTTAAAATCTCACTATCAACTTGACCCGCATAGTTAGAGTTGTTGACGTTAACGCTATTGCCAAGTTGCTGACTCCTCATTTCATCATTTAGGCCTCTAAACTGCTTAGCTTCTACATTCCATGTCCTTCTCAGATCATGCCTAACAAAACAATCAGGGCCACTATGGGGTAATCCTGCGGCCTTTAGTAGTGACTTCCAGGTTTTTTTAATATTATCGACTCTTCTCCATCCTCCTGGGTTTTGTTCATTATAATCTCTGACAGCAAAAACAAAATTGGCCAAGTGAGGAGTAGAATCACTTGAGGTATATCCCACAGTCTGATGTCTTGGTAAATATTCCAAGATTTCTAATGCGGTTGGACTTAAATAGACCTCTCTTTCTTTCCCCCATTTGGGTTTCCATCCCATACCATATTTTGTAGGGCACTTAGGCTTGTACTTGATATACCAAATACCGTCTTGAATATCATTCCATTCTAAATGAAACGCCTCCCCTACTCTACATCCTGTCTCTCGCAACCAAAGAAAAAATGCTTTCATTTCAAAACCATTCTGAGAGAAAAATGGTGTTTGCATTACTTTTTTTATTTCTTCCTGTCCAAAAGTAATGGATCTAGTTTTTTCCTCATTATTGATCCTAATTTGCTTAATGTCTGCAACCGGATTAATATTTATTTTTTTATTATCCTTAAGCCAATTGAATACTTTTCTGACTGTGGCAAAGTGACCCAACGATGTTGAAGGTGCAATTTCACCCTTACTAATCATTTTAATTAAAGTATTTTTGTAATCAATAATATGGGAATCTTTAATTTGATGGATGTAGTTGATAGAAAATTTCTCTTTAAAAAAAGCAAATCTCTTAGGTAAGATTGACCGTTCATTTTCTCTATTCTTTGGTGATTTTCCAATAAAAGTAACTTCCATGTATTCCTTTAAAGCATCATCTATCGTTAAAGATCTCTTATCCACCCTTGCCATATATTTGTTGTACTCCTTCTGTGTTAATTGGCCTCTTAACAAATCCGTAGTTTTTAAACGCAAAATATTTTTCGCCTTCTTTTCAGAAGTACCTTTAGATAAATACAAGGCCATACGGATTTTGTCAGATGCAGGAAGATTGTACTCTACAACCCATTTTTCACGATCTTTACGATAAAAACAAGTCGCTTTTGGATTATAATCTAATTGTACTTCAATTTCATAAATCATATGTCTTACTCCTTTTAAAGTTCCCGATAACCTTTAACTTTCCTTGAGTTTAAAAAATTATCGAGATCACTTTTTGTAAAAGTAAGACCGTTTCTTCCGATTTGATAAAACGATAACATTTTTGATCGTAGAGCATAGTTTCTAATTGTGTTTCTACCTGCTCCTTGTGGATCAGATAAACGCAGATAGGTCGCTGCTTCTACTTCATTAAATATATCGTGTTTTAAAATTATTTGTAGTTTTATATATTTATCTAAAAGACTTTCAATAAAACTCAAAACAATTGGTGTTTTATCCTCATCTGTTAATGGTATCTTTATTAAATTGTCAAAGAGCGAATCTTGTTTTAAAGGGTCTACCATACCATTGTCTCCTTAAAAACTCTTTAAATTATTACGAAAATTTCGACTTACTAGAGAATTTTATAAGACCTCTCGTCTGCATCTTTGAAGATACAGTTGATACTCTCTCTGGTACTTGGTGAGATATTCCTCTTTAGATCTTGGATGGTGTTGCTTTTTATTTCTTCTAATCTTTGAATAGATCCATCTTATAAATCTAAATGGCATCTCAATTATAGTGCCAATAATATAAGCGGATGCAATAAGTAACTTTGCAATTATCTTGGCCACAAGCCAAATCACGGCCAACACACAAAGTTCAAATACAAAATAAATTGTCAGTAATAAAAGCGGTAATCCTATAATATCCATCTCCCTAGGTTATCACCAAGTACCTTTTTAGATCAAGGCCGATTTTAAGCAATCTTTAGCAAGTCCATAAAATTAACTAAGTACACACTTCCTTTGGTGAATCCTTTTCATCATCCCATGCAACTTTGATAGTAAGTTTATGCATAAGACGAATCTTTATCGCATCAATAAATGCCGTTACCCTTTGATGTCCCTCCTTGTCTGACCATTTGTTATACTTAAGATGCCCTGTCACAAAAATTAAATCGCCAACTTTATACGATTCACTAACCTTATGGGCCTGAGCCCCCCAGGCGACAATTTTGTGCCATACTTGATTTGCAGTAAAACTGCCTCTGTCATCAGCTTTGTAGTGATCTTCTGCTACAGAGAAATTAATAACCATTTTTTGATTGCTCGTTTCTCTAAGCTCATCGATTCTCCCGATCCTTCCAAAAATGTTAACGTTGCCATATATCATGTTTGCCCTCCTGTATTTTTAGTTTTTCACAATGTAATTTCTAGATATTTTTTTGCCTCCTTAGGTGATAATGTCCTTAAAACATCTACTGCAAAGTCCTCAGTTGATAGTGTCTCTCCTTTGTCTTTGTTGTAATTATCAGTCCAAATTGATAGTTTATCTTTCTTTGAAAGAGTGCTGACTTTTAGCTCAAGTAGATCCGAGTCATTTAGTTTTTTGACACTCGCTTTAAAAAGATCGGCCTTTTTTATTTTTGTCTCCTTACTATTTTTATTGGTTTTTAGTTCTAACTCCTCCAAAAGCTGGTACGTCTTTCGATCACTTTCAATATCCAAATTAAAATCAATTTTTACTGACTTAATCTTTTTTGGTACTGACTTTTTGGTATTTTGGTTCTTAGGAATTTCATTTGATGGTTTGGGATCGTACATATATTCTCCTTGTTAAAGGGATTATGAAGTTGAGCTTTGAAAATTTAAGTTACAGAAACGCTGTCGCATAGTTTTTGATAAAAGAAATGAATAGTATTTCGACATAAGGCCGGCCGCCAAACTTTGTTATGATGCTGTTACTTTCTCCGGCCGAGAACAAACCAGATTTGCATTGAAACTTCATTGAACTTTGCAAACCATAGAACTTTCGATTCATGCCACCAACTTCGCTCAGCGCATCAGCGTTCCGCTCCCCCCACCCCCCACTACCTATACTACTTATACTTACTACTACCCATATACTTATACACAACACACTATTTAATATTATTACTTTACTAGAGTAGATTATTGACCACTTTACCCGTAATTTATGGAGTGGGAGAGTGGTCAAAAATCGGAACGCAGATAAACTAATAATATTAGGATGTTGGGTGCTGCTATTTGTATAGAGAGCAGTAGTCGTCAAGTAGTGAAGATTTAGTCGCGAGCTAGTAACGAGAGAGTTGGGATGGGTTAATGAGCTATTGAAGATGTCGGAGCTAAAAATCAAAATAGTTTCCTAGCTTTTTCACATTTCCATCATAACAACATTCAGAGTCAACAATAGTATCTGCAATTACTTGGAGATTTGGATGATAAAAAAACATAATTGTTTTTCTTAAATCACTCCACACATCAGGTTTTAGGTCATCTTTTAGGCCTACCAAGAATCTATTGTATGCATGATATATCTTTTTATCTTCAAATCCATAAAGGGCCAAATCGTAATAATCTGATTCATTGTAGTTTTTAAATTTTGAAGTTACCCTCTGCCTATACTTTTGAGTTAGCTCAATTTCAAGACCTACCACAATTTTCTGTGTCTTTGCTGTGCAATAAAGAATGGCATCGGGATCAATTGCATTGGCCTTGTTTAACTCACTTGGATCATTAATTTCATGTGAAAAGTATGCATCATGTACCTTTGTGAGTTTTAGCATCTCTCTTGTGACTCTGCTTGTGGCAACTTCATGAGCAATTGTGCTGTAGTCAAGAGATTCAATCTGTTTGTTACCAACCAGCTTGATGCCTTTATTAGAAAGAAACAATAGCTTCTTTTTATAGTGACCATCAAAAAATGACTTTACAATTTCACGTTCTTCAAGTTTTGCAACTATTTTGCCAAATGTCGTTCTGTGAATATTTTTATCAACCTCCTTGTGCAGTTCTTGGAAATGAAGCACTCTCCATTTACCCAGAGTGTTTATAATTTTCCTCTCTCGTGGATTAATGTTATACATACACATCTCCTAAAATTTTTAATAAATATTTTTACCGCCGCTACTTTGCGGTGATGTTTTCTTGCTTATTTCATCTGCCTTTGATACCGTCGCTTCCATTTTCTGATCAACACTCCTTTGAATTTCTTTAAAGACCATACTTTTTCGTGTATCTCTAAAATTTACTAGTTCAACTCTAAAAGGATTCCACCTTACTAGAATTCCTTTTCCTACAGGCATTCTTTTAAACAAGTTCGGTGAACAGAAAAATTTTTGCACATCTCTAGTACTCCCTTTTGTTTGGATTTCTCCATCTTCCATAACATTTGTCTCTTTTGTTGACTCAAATGTACCAATTAGGCTTGATAAAAATTCTGCATTTCTACTAACTGCTTGCTTGAAAATAATAAGATTTGAGCTGGTACTTTCAATTATGGCCTCTTTAATATTTTCGGAAACTCGATCAAGGTCACTGATGCTTTGAATACATGTCGTACACTGTACACCACTAGAACGACACTTATTTAGCAGCTCAATGAAGTCTGGAACTATAATTGATCCCGTCTCATCAAAATATACCGATAATGGATTATTGATAGAGATGTGAGAGTCTGCATAAATTGTCTGGTAAAGATCGGAATGATAAAGTAGTTCACCTAAAAATATCTTACCTACACTTCTGGCAATATCTCCAAAACCTTGAGTTGGAAGTCCAATGTAAAGACACGCTTTCTCCTTTCTTATTTTCGTAATTGTTAATGCGTCATTCTTACTTACATTAAACAATTTACCAAAACTTGAATGGTTAATTCTTTCGAGCTGATTTATTAGTCCTACTAATTCCTTTTTTTGTTCCTGGTATCCGAGAATTGTTTTATACAACCCTTTTAATTCATCCTGCAATACAACCTTATTCTCCCCTTTTGCTTTATTGATTTCGACCAATATATTTGCAATTTGTCTTTCTTTTTGCTGTATGTCGAACTCATAAGAACAATGTTTGAGAAGATTATTAAATGTAATAGTTGTATTTTCCCTCTTAAGCCTAATTGTAGTGTAAATATACCTTTTGTGCTTTTGTAACTATTTCAGGTTGACGAACTTAGCCTCAATTTGCCACCGCCCATCCAGGTTGGTGGATGGGCAAACCTTAGCATCCTGTTTCGGGCCGAATCAAAGTTCGGGTCAATATGGGCATCAAGCTATTAAGATATTTTTTTGTAGAAAAATGACGCTCTCATTTCGATTTTAAGCCATTTTTTTTTACTGCCCCATATTTTGGTATGGATAAAAACAAAATATTAAGAACAGTTTTTATCTTCAATGACAGGCAAAGATAATCTGGCCGCTTGATTATTTCGGTTCTTAAATTTAAATCTCAGCTCACCATCTTTTTCATATGGAGTAACTATTTCAGATTTTTCTGGAATAAATGTTTTGTTACTAAATAACTCCTGCGCAGGAGTTCTACCTTCTAAATATTCATGTGGCATTTTATAATTATATTCATCTTCAAACTTATTAATCTCTTCAACGAGCTGAGTGATATTTCGATGTCTCTCAAATTTTGTGATGTAGTTTTTCAAAGTTCGGTGAATCCGCTCATGGGCACCATTGAACTGGCCATAGTAAACGGGGTTATTAAGCAAGTATATCGAAAATTCTCTCAAGCTGTCACTGCATTCAGTTCGAAACTCAGGACCATTGTCAGCTTTAATAATTGTTGGCCGGCCATGTTTAATAAAAAGTTCTTTGAGATGATCCATGACAAGTTCTGTTGATGTTTCCAGAAGAAGAGCAGTCTTAAATAAAAACCGAGAGTGACAATCTGAAACAGTTAATAATTGCAACTGATAATTTGCAGTTTTAATAATGCTGGTAAAATCGACGGTCCAAGCATTAGTTCCAGTGGCAAAACACCATCTCTTTTTTATGCGCTCTTTTTCTATGTCTGACTTAGTAAGATACATTTTTCTAATCTTCTGAATGGTAGGCAGTGAGATATAGTACGATCTCTCAGCAGAGAAACGTAGATGTTTATGGTATTGGTAGTCTGTCCAGTGGGGATATCGAATAAATAATGCAACCAAGTACTTCTTCACACTTAATGAGATTTTGTTACCAAAGTTTTTGGGCCGAGTGGTCTTATCATGTAAACCACTGAAGCCATTCTCTCTGAAGCGATCTTCCCAACCTAAGATTGTCCCCATGGATCGCCCTATTGCTTTCCCAAACTCTTTTTTTATTCCACCAAACTGAAGATATTTTCTAAGTAGCGTCAGTAGCTGGAATTTTTGATATGCTTTGAAACGAGTCAATTTCAAGGCCGGAAAGATCCGCCCCACATGCTCCTTAAAACATGTAAGGATATATATTTGCGCTGAATATAAAACAAGTTGTAGCTGTAGCCTCTTGATGAGCCCATCCTTTCGTTTCAACTCATCTTGATGGGAAAGCTCTCGATCAATATTAAGCTGAGCAATGAGCGCCTCATTATCATAACCAAGTAGATATTCTTCTGCTTTGGCGAGCCTCTTTCTCACTGCTTCTTTTGAAATCCCCAGCGAGTCACCCAGTTTTTGATAGCTTAGCTGAGCATTGGAAAAATAGTTAATAAAAAGTTGGATATTAGGATGAAACTTATCTATTGTAAGCAATGCCACTCCTTCTTTTGCTGATAATTTTTTGTTTGGTAACTAAATATTAATCTACAAGCTAAAGAGTGGCATTTTTAATTTTAATTAATGAATAGGTTTTGGTGCCATCAGATTGATCTCTTTGAATAACTGATTATTGAGATGGATAGTAATATTGCCGGCCAGCTCTTGCAATCGAATATCTTGTCCTAGAAATTTACCAATCAAATATAGTTTTGAATCCTCACCAATAGCAAACGATTCATCCTTCTCTTCTATCTCATTCTTAGGTTTTTTAAAATCTTGTAAATATTTTTTCACCGACTCGATCACTTTAAAGTAACGATCTGATGGGGTGAAGCCATCATGTGCAGAGTGAGGACGAGCATAGTTATAATGTTCAATAAATCGAGCAATTTTTTCAATCGCTTGCTCCTGAGATATAAAAAATTCCTTATCAATTGACTCTCGATGGATCGTTTTGTGGAACCGCTCAATCTTACCACAGGTTTGAGGATGGTGACTTCTGGCCTTAGCGTGTTGGATTTTGAGCTTCTTTAGTATTTTTTCAAATTGAGTAACGCCTTTCCAGTGCTTGAACTGCGCCCCCTGGTCTGTCAGGATCTCTTTGGGGGTGCCATGCTTCATTAGTCCTCCCCGTAGTACCTCAAGGACATTTGAAGCGGTCTGCTCTTTGAATAGCCCCCAGTTTACAATGTAGCGACTGCAATCATCCAGCGCCGAGATTAGGTACACCTTGTGTTGGTCGCGAATATAGAAACTCATTATATCCATCTGCCACATATCGTTAGGATTTGGGCGAGCAAACCGCTCCCACTCCCCAAGCTCTGCCTCTACAGTTTTCTCTAACATTTTATCTTTATCACCTTTTACATAATAACTATTCTCCGCATATCCGGCATCACCATCACAGAGCTTATTCTTTTTGAAAATTTTCCTAACGGTTGCTGCCGACAGATCAATTGATTCAAATCTTTTCAAATGATCGCTTAAAGATTTTGCTCCCATCTCGGATCTATCTTTTTTTATTGCAATTATTTTATCAATTATCCATTGAGAAGTTTTTTTAGGAGAATGGTTTGGCCTTGAGGGTTTAGGGGTAAGTCCTTCGATGCCAAATTTTTCATAATTTTCAATCCATTGTCTAACAGTAGGATCTGGCATATTAAATTCTCTACAGGCAGCATTAACATTGCCAATTTCTTTAGCTCTTAGAACAACTTTTAGCTTTTTGTCAGGTGAATAACGGGTCTTTTTACGCGTATTTTTAATTTTGATACTAGAAATTTGATCAGACATAGGTCCTCCAGTTAACAAGATTTATAAAAAAATCGTCAACCAGCGAGGGCCCTCACGGCGACCTCTAACCTATAGCATCATTACACCTAATGATATTATCGCGTAATGATTTTTCAGCAACCCCCTGGTAGTATGGATTATCCCAAACAAATGCTGTCATTATCCTGTTAGTGATCTGATCCACTTCACCATCTTGCAATGGATTAAACCTGGTATCTGTTGGGTAGTAATTTGAAAAGATGTAACATTTTTTTTGGTAATGAGCACAAAGCTCCTTAAAATGCAGTAGCGATTCAAGATTACCTTTGGGATCTATGAATATTATTGGCACCCCCTTTTTAAGATCGCGTTGAAATAGAAGATTTAGACAGTTCGTTTTTCCAAAGCCAGCAGCTCCAATTAAAATATTGTGCAAAGAAGAATTGATACTATTTAGTTTTAAAACCTTTTTGTTTGTCACAGAGTATCCTAAATCAGACTCAGCAGTAGTTGATTGTTTAGATGTCAGCTCTTTTTCATCAATGTTGGTATGCTTGACTTTAAATAAGCGAGGAAATACTTTAATAAGCTGAGATATAACTAGATCGCCCATCCTGACAAATAACCACTTGAGGATACTTTCAAATGTCACAAGTATAAACTTTATTACATCTTCTAGGAATTCTGAGACAACCATGATTGGCACCTCTAAAAGTCCCTGAGGTTCATTTTTATTCTTCTGCATTTGCACCCCCAAAGTTTTCAAAAGTCTGCTCTATGATTGTAAATTCTGGAATGTAGATAGTTTTATTGTCTTTGAGGTTGATATATCTCTCCTGTACCTTGTGCTCTATTAAAACTGGTTTATTCATCACTTTTTTCAATTTTTCGGGAAGATTTCCAGTTGGAACGTGATACTTTTTGTATGCTTCCAGTTTTGCTTCAATGCTTATCCTGCTATTGCCGAGATCCAAATCCATAAGATTGAATTTCCCAATATCGTTTTTAGGCAAAATCATCTGCTTTAATTTTCTATTTTCGGGATGATCGCCATAAAAATATTTTCCTGCGTATGCACCGCCAATTCCACCGAGTGCTGCACCTAGACCTCCTCCTAATAAACTATTGGCCACTTCGTTTGTTTTTCCTTCTGGACTAAGCTTTTTACCAACGATTGCTCCGACACTTGCGCCCAGAAAACCGCCGACAATTCCGCCATAGGTCATAGATCTTTTCAAGCTTGAGCAGGAGGATAGGAAAATTAAAATAAGAAAAATTTTAATTATTGGTAACATTGGTAAACCTCCTATTGAAATAGATCAAGACTTTTACTCCGGCATTTATGACCACTACAGGTTCCTTGGTTTTCATTTCCTCCTTTAAAATATCCACACCTGTATCAGCTCCACCTATTAGTCCTTGAAGGATTTGATTTTTTACATTTGCTTTTGTAATGCTTCCTAAATTTGTAGCGACTCTAGTTTGTGAAACTGAGAGAATCCCTTTTGAGATATCAGCAGCAAGCATCCCAGCAATGTAGGCCTCTTTACCTTCAAAATATTCACCTTTTATTCCGCTTGATCCATCAGTGTTTAATAAAGAGGCACTAACTTCATACTCGATGTTGTCTTTAATCATTAAGTTGCATGAACTCACCACCCTTTTATGTTTTGTGGTCCCTATACAGCTAAAGAGTGTTCCCTTGGCCAGTTTTTGTCTTGGAAGAATGGAGACCAGCATTGGTGATTCTAAGTTTGTCGAAACCACGGAGTTTAATAGAGTACCTTTAAATATTGTTCCTGTAGGGTAGCTCAATGTGTTGTCTATAATTACGGGTAGGGCCGAACGAACTTTTAGAATCTCCTTTATCTCCTCATTTTGATCTGAGATCTTCCCTAACAATAGATTTTCAATACCCTTTTTTACCTCTCTAACAATTGACTTTTTTGTTGGAATAAATTTTTTTCTATGTGCATACCTCTTGTTTGTTGGAAGAAAATTGACCTCTCCACCCAATACAATTGTTGGAAGCAAGAAGATAATTAGTAGTTTTCCCATAACAATCCTTAGTGATAAATTCGTCTGCCTTGGTAAATTATCGGGGCACCTTTGTTTAGGTACCTGTGATTTTTGCCATCTATCCTTTGCTGATTAACGGTGACTGAAGTTTCCAATTTGTTTTCAAATAGAGTTGAGGAGTTCCCCTCAAGCACTCTAAAATTGTCATTTTCAACAATAACTCGATGATTGCTGTCTATCTTCCCGTTTGAAACTTGGATGAAATCGTGGGCATTATGTTCGGTACTTTGTAGATAGAAGTTGTATTGTCCTTTGCTAGTTAAAATTAGTAAGTTTGAATAGATGCTTTGCCCCAAAGGTTTAATCACTACAGTTTTGTCATTGTTGGCCTTTTTGATAAACAGATCACTTTTTTTCCCTCCATAGATGATAGTTGTCACGGGATCTACAAAAGTAACTACTGTGGCCAATTTTAAGCTGATAAATATCGTGGCAATAGCATTTGGTATCATCGAAAAGATCATAAGTAGTCCTCCATCTCTTTAGTCGTTTCAATTTCTTGGATTTCTGAGATCACAAAATCAAAAAGATAGTTTGGGCCTTGATCCAACGTGACCTTAAAGGCCCTCAGACCTATTTGATCTTGCACAATGATTTTGCAATGTTCTTTTTTGGTATAAATATGAATTAGTTTTTTTACTTCAATATCGCTACCATGAAAATCATCACTTTTTAGATAACGATAGGTATCCTCATGCATAAATTCTTGTATGGGGTCACCGTCAAAAATTGATTTAAGACCAAAATAACAAACCTTACTCATCAACCCATCTTTATCAATGAAAGGAAGGTTTTTTAAGTTATATGATCTGTATTCAATACGCAAAAATCCTACTATTGTCACCGTCAATAAGATGATCAATAAAAGGGTGAGGCCCTTATGGTTATTTTGTGAGTACCACTCCTTGATTTTATATCGTATCAACTTCATGTGTCATTGCTCCTTATGGTCCTGCTCAAATTCAGGAAAGTCTGATTTACTTTTTACTATCTTTTTGAGCTTTGAATATTTTTTAGGATCATTGATCCATAATTGATCTTCACCGTGACCACATATCTTTAAAGCGTTTTTTGCAGTCGTTTTGTTTGTCTGAGATACATCTTTTACACCATTGTTGATATCATGGACGTAAGACCTAGCATCATACCACTGCTGCTCTGACATCCCTCTATGGGAAGAATCATCTGATCCATTTTGCATATCGTTGGATTCCCTTAACTTTTTTAAATACATATTTTGGGCGTTTTCAGAGTTACTTTTACTGGGATTATAATTTTGTAGAAATTCAGAGTGTCCGAGTGTTAAATCACCTAATCCTTTATTGGTCAGGAGATTCCCAACCATTTGCTTTTGTTTATTTATGTTTCGATTTTTTATGGGGTTAGCGACAGCATCGAGTCCTAACGCTGCTGTTTGGGCCAAATTTGTTGAACCTTTAAATGGATTTGAAAATAGTCCTTGCCTAGCAATAGTTTCAGCAGTACTTGGAAATTCATCTTTGATTGCACTTCCGGTATGTGAAAGACCATCTTTTAATTTTTTTCCTCCCCATCCACCGGCCGATGCAAGTTTCCCCGCAAAAACAGTTGTGCCTCCAAAGAGTAAGGCCTGGGTTCCCATTTTTCCTAATGCCTCTCCCATAGATGCAATTCCGCTACCATCGATGATCTTTTGGGAGATAACAGGGGTAAATAAGAGAAAAACTCCGATTGCTACCATTAGCAACAGTTCATCAATGGACTTACCCGAACTTCTATTGAATCCATCGTATATCGCACCTAAAAAAATCAGGGAAACACTAACGATCCAAGGCATAAGGATACACCAAATAGTACTTCTCATTGCTGCTCCGACGGCCTTTTTACCAAAACTAAAGATATGGATCAGAGAAATAATGCCTACAAATGCATAGGAAAAATGGTAGACTCCTGAATAGATAAATCTTAAAAAGAGCAGGCATAGCCTGACTATGGCCCAAAGGATACCTGAAACAAAATCATTTTGTAGAAACTTTGCTTCTTTTATCACCCATCGTTCAATTTTTGAAAACCAACCACCATTTTTTTTCCCATTAACTCTTTTATGCTTATTTTCTAGTCTTGAGAGCTTCATAAAGATATTTTTTGAGTATCTTGGTGAACTTAAAAATTCCTCTGCCAAATCGAAGCTACTATTAACTGCTGCTACATGAAATTGCAGATAAAAGCTAAGCATCAAAAGGGAGAAAATCATTCTTTTGGTAGTGTCAAAAAATTGCATGTCGGTTAGAAAATCCGTTATGATCGACCAGATAAAAATCGGTGTCACCAAGTATAAAGCATATTTACTCAGCTCCTTTGCTGCTATGGCAATTACTGGAACCTCTATCAAGAGTGTTTCTCTTAGTAAATTTGTCATATTAACGACCACCTTTTCTAAAAGGAATATTTGTTTTCTTAGGATTCACAGCTATGTAATCTGCTAACTCTTTTGTATATCCCTCCATTCCGTAGAAGTTTTCCCACTTGCGGTTTTTGGCCAAAAGCAAGGCATCCTTTTTAATTTGCTTGTTATTGGATGCTATTAACTGTTCTTTGATATCCAGAAGGTTATTGTTGGTATTAATTTGCTCACTCAAAGTAATTGCATTGGTTTTAGCGTTGGCCAAAGATATATCTTTTTGAGATGAAGTTGAGGGGATAGCAGCTCTTCTTACGGCCAGTCCTTTTTTATTGGCGTTTCTTCTTCTATCTTTCCTGTTGTTTGTAGTAACCGCATTATTTCTTATTTTTTCTCTTTCCAGGGATCTTACAAACTCTTTGGTATCTTGAATCGTTCCTTTTAACCTTTTGACTTCATCAACTAATGATTCCAGATCAGTTACATCGAGTTCTTTTAGAGCTATGATTTCTTCTGCGTGATATTGAATCTGTTCGGCCAAGTCGACTTTCTCATTAATCGCATTTGATACCGTAGTGAACTGTTGGGTAACCTTCTTCTGAGCATTTAAAAGCTCGGTTAATTCGGCCAATTGACTTGCTGTAGTACTAACCAAGTTAGCAAGTAAAATTGAATCTTGAGGCATAAATGATGCCAGACCAGATGAAGTTGAAATGATGAATATAATAAAAAAACTAAGCATATTTTATCTCCGTAAATTTTTCGATACACTCTTTAACCGAGAAATATTTTTTATAATCGCTTATAAATTCGTTGATCTTCTCTGAGTGTTCTTTGGTGGTATTGAAAATTTCATATTCTAAAGGGGTGCCGAAGTATCTGACACACTTACGGTTAAAGTCTGATTTATAGTAAAACTCGCTATAGATCCCTTTTACTCCCATAAGACTTTTAACTTGAGCAATATCAAATTTGTCAACAAACTCAGATTCTCTCAGATCCTGCTTGAAAATGATTTTATGAAATGAGTTTTGAGCGATAACCCGGCCCACAGGTGTTTTAATCAGATCTTCCAAGCTTTGGGAGATTGCTATCGCTGTTGCTCCTTTTTTCCTAAAGGTTCTAAAAAACTTAACGATAAAATCTTCTGCTTTTTCTAAGATATTCCAGCTTTCCTCTAAAACAAAAATCCTTCTGCCTTCAAGAGATTTAAAGACTTCAATGAGATAGATAATCAACCCTGGTAAAATCTTATCTGGATACTTATTGCAATCAACAAAAGTTATATCTGCAAGAGGTAATAGCTCATCAGTAAAATACTCCCAATACTCCTCAAAATAGTATCTAATATCCAAGGATACATCATTCAATTTGAGTACTAGCTCTTTGAAGGTAATGTTTTCATCCCGATCTAAAATATCCTTAATTGCAGCAAATAGTTTTCCCTGTCCCTTAATGTCGAAATCATCTTTGTCTGTCATGCTTAAAATCAAATTCTTCAAATATACTGGATCTCTAAACTGCATAGGATTAAATTTTGAATCAAAAACATTTCCATTATTATAAAGAGTATTTCGCAAAAATGATGAGTCATAGTCTAAGATAATGGCCTTGGCACCTTTTTTTAGCTCTTCGTAAACGACCTTATTCATCAAAAACGATTTACCAACCCCAGTTGCTCCAATGCAAACTACGTTGTTGTTATTGGCAACTTTGTTATCGAGTTGAATATGTATTTTAGTACCTGATCTGGATTTAAACTCAACTCCATCCTCATCGATAACATCACAACTCATCGGTAGTAGATTTGTCAGATATGTTCCGTTGGCCGGATGTGATCTCCCAAAGCTTGGAAACTCAAAAAAGAAGATGTTTTTAAAATATGTCGACAACCCCACGGTCTCAATCAATCCCTCGTAATCCTTTTGTTTCATTTCATAGAGGATTTGATCGGTTTTTTGATTCAAAAGCTCATAAGAGTTGGCCTTTACAATAATCCATCCTTCAACATCTAAAAGTGAATCTCTACCATGAATAATTTTTTCTAAAAGCGATTCACTCTCTTGATAGGAAGACTCACTTTCTATATCGCGAATATTTTTTTGTAGATTGGAGTAGTGAAGTTTCCTTTTAAAGTGAAGTACTTTTTTGGCCTTCTCACCAGATAATCTTTTGAAATTTAAAGCAAAATTTTCAAATTTGAGAAGCTCACATTTAGCTGGATTTGGTGGCATGTTGTATAAATTGATTAGGCGATAGTATCTACCGTTTAGTATTGCCTTATCTCCCTCAAATGTTGGATTGGAGTACAGATCATCTAAGTCGTAAAAAAGCTCCTTAAAGTCATTAAGTGGTACTACCTTACAATCTGGAATTGAAAACTCTAATTGATCTGTATAGACAATAATGCGTTGATTCAAATGAAAAATGCGTACAAAATTGTTTTCTGGCAAAGTATTGACCCAACCACCTAAGTCCGAATAAAAACTGGTAAGGGAATCAATATCAATTTGTTCTAAATCAGGTGGAAATACCTCATATAGATGGCCACTATCACCTGTGATTAGTGATATTTTATGATCTTCAATCATTGTTATTGGAAAGCTCATCTAATCTCCTAAATTTATGTCCATATTCAAATTCACTTTTTCTAGTTAATAGAAGTGTGAAATATCTTCTGGGAAAGATGTTTCTAAACAGAAGTAATAAAACAAATGTAACTATCACTGCGATCAAGATAGTAAGTGTGGATAAGTCAAATAGAGTTAAAACTAATAAAAAAATGGCCACACCAATGACATCATAGAGAAAGATGCCAAAAATTTTGGGATACGCTCTTAAAAATGATGGATACCTATTACTCATTTTAGCTCCTAAATCCAATTTTTGATTGTTGCCACAATTGCTCCAGCAGCACAGATAATACCTGTCCCAATCAGGGCCTTTGCCAGTTTTTCATTGGCGTCATGCTTACCAAAAACATAACCAACTCCGGCAAGCAATATCCCTATCCCTGCGACCTGTAATCCAAGTTTAGTTCCATTTCTTTCAACTTTTCTAGCGACACTGAAGGCATCCTTACCAAACAGACCCTCCATGAAAAAAAGTGCGTTTAGGGCCGAGATTAAAAGATAGTATTTAATTGAATCTCTCACAGATAATCTCCTATGTTATTTCCATCTTTTTCTTGGGTTGCCAGCGATAGTCCAGCTAATATCAAAATGTGGCTCACTAATGAATTTATGGTCTGTTGTTTGCTTGGAAAAACTCTCATGTAAGGGCCTGCAATTATCTTCGATATAACCGGCAGCTTCAGAAGTTGCTTCAATTTGTTCAACAGAGACTACAAGGCCATTGCTTGCAAGTGCTTTATAAACATCACTATTAATTTTTAGCCTTGCAACATATTTTGATTTACTACCACCTAGGCTTTCGACAACAACAGGTTCGGTGTTATCAGCAAGCAGCTCATTTATATGAAAATAGTTGCCATTTTTACCAAGAATAACAATTCTATCAACAAACTCGCCGACAGAGTCTTCACTAAAAGAAACTGGTACTCTTTGCTCTTCATAACTTTGATATAAAACATCGCAGTTGCTAACGTTTGTTGGACGATCTGCGTATTCTCTACAAACCTGCTCGTTTTTAATACATCGGACCTTCCACTTTTCACAAACTCTTCCATCACCTGATCCGCCTCTTGACTTCTGCTCGCTAGGAGTCCAAAGCATGGGCGTCCAATGGATACATGTTTTTTCCTCTTTTGTGCAAACAGTTTCATTTCTTGAGCAGTAATGTTCTAAATCCCAATGAGAAACTAACTTGGTATAATCTTGAACCCGGTACTTGTTTACGGTCGGATTCTTAATAGTTAAGGTGATCTCATCGCCAGCTTTGAGGTTTTTGATAACCTGGTGCTTGATAGGAGTTGTTTGGCCTGCTATTAAACCGACCTTTTGGGTAGCATCTAACTCTCGTACTTCATTTTTGGCAGCGGCCAATTGTGAAATGGTAGAGAAAACAAAAGCATAAGTTTTTCCAACTACAATTGGATCTAAAAGTGACGTTTTATCTTGCGATAGATATGTCCATAATTTTTTGTTGAGAAGATTTAAAGGAACTTGATAAAGGTCTATTGGCCCTAAATGATCAGTTTTATAGTTTGCAATTGAAAGGATTTGCTCCGATGAATCTATTTCGACAGGTTTTTTAAGTTTGTTGAGACACTCAATAATAGAGTTGTTGGTTGTAAATAGTTTTGGCGACACATAATAAATGTTGGTTTCATTCTCCGTCGAGATGATAATACGTGCAGTCTTGCTATACACATTTTTTAAAAGATCTTTGTATAAGATTGACTTATTATTTAAATAGTTAATCTGGTAATCTGCTACAGAAGCATATAGTCCAAGACTATTTTTAACAACGCTAGATGTAACATAGGGGGATAGTTTTTTGTAACTCAAAGAAAACAGTGTCTCCTCTTCATTGCTGAGACCATCGACTAAATTTAAAACGGTACTAGAACCATCGTGGGTGGTTGACTTTTGAGTACCTAAGCTTTTTAGTCCTCCATCGAATACGAATAGATTAATACTTACATTTTCAATTTCTTTAATTCCTGGATTATTTGCAAGGCCAAATCGATGTGAAAAATTGACTTCTCCACTATTTTCTGCAAACTCAAACATTTCTTGTACAAGGTCTTCAATTTCAAACATCTTTTTAATTTGATCGGCAAATTGCCAATTCGATAATTTAAAGAGGTGTAAAAACCTGTCATCAAAGGACCAGGGAACATTATCTAAAACACCTTGGTGCTTTTTGTATGCTTCGCACAATAGGTACTCTCTAAGAGCAAGAGAGCTATCGCTTTGATCCTTAATAGATGAAAGATTTATTGACCTGGTACTGCCATTACCTGGGTGATTTAAGTTGAATGATGTTTTGAGGTGAGATTCACCTGTAAGCTCCAATCTAGATAAATTAGAGATAAATGGGTTTTTACCAGATTCCAGCTCAAGTAAGTCGGGGAGGAGATCACCATCTGAATCCTGTGCTTTGCTTACATTAATTGTTATTGTGCCAACTTTGGCCGAACTTAGGCCTTGTTCATCAACAACCCTATAGGTAAATGAGTCAGTTCCTTCAAAATACATGTCTGGTGTATAGATACATTTTTTAAGCTCTGCATCTTCACCAATGCATTCTTCAAGAACACCATGTCTTGGCAACTCTGATATCTTGTAGACAAGATTATTTGAATCAACATCTTCCCCCGTTGGCAGTTCAACCTGTAGCTGTTCACCTCCGCTTACAAATAGAGTCAAATCGGGTGTTTCATTTAGCAGAGGAGGATCATTAACCGCTTGAATTACAAATTTGATAACTACAGCTTGTTTGTTGTCAGTACCTGGAACTTTTACCTCATACTCTAATCTATCCTCGCCAGTAAAATTGATGTTTGGAACATATTGACAGTTATTGTCAGTTTCATTTTCTAGGAAGCAACCTTCAATCACTCCATGTACTGGCGGTTTAAGTAGTTTATATTGAAAATCTCTCTCAACTGCCTTAAAAGGCGAAAAATCAATTTTAAGATCTTCTTTTCCTGTTAAGATCTTCGAAGCAATAAATGGTAATGTATAATTTCCTACCTCACCGGTTGAAAGTGTGGCCACATTTGTATCTGATATATCTTTTGATGATGAGCTGTCATTTACTATCCCATCAACCTCTTCCTCTGACTTAAAAGAACAGGCAACAAAAATAAATGCCACTATAATGCATACCAAGACTAAAAACCTGTTTTTGCTTATCCAATTATATTTTCTACTCATATTATTCATTAAAATCTCCTAATGATTATTTAGTTACTCCAACCGCATGAGTGGACTATAGGGGTATTCTCTGAAGTGTCTCCTATGTGATCGGGCACGCTCCTCCTCTTTATTAATACTGTTTGCCTCATCAATTTTTTTAAATGTTGAACAACCTGAAAATAAAATTAATAGGCATCCAAAAACCATGTTTTTCTTCCTCATTCTTTCTCCTTTTTTTGTATTTTGTTCTGAGATAATTCTTGTAGCAACTTTGAACATGCACGCTTTTTCAAGCTTCTAATACTTGAGCGAGATAGGCCTAATTCCTCGGCCGCACAAGCTTCAGATCGCTCTTCCCAATATATCTTTTTTATTACCTCTATTTCACTCAACGATAGTTTTTTTAAGGCGAACCTTAAGGTCTCTTCAGGATCTGCAATTTCTGTTAATTCTTCGCCCGTAGCACAACTGTTTAATAAGCAATCACCTTTTATTCTTTCAATGTTTTTGGGGTACTTGAGTAACTGTTCTTCCCTTTGCACTTCCAATGTTTGTAAATATTGCTCCCAAGTTATTGCACTCCATCCCTTACTAATTTCCATGAGTCTTTCTCTGGGCAGTATATTTCCTTTATTGTCGACCCATGGGGCAATTTTTTTGTTTATGATATTTGATACCTCTTGCATTCAATTCCCTTTGCTGTGTCTGTTACAAATATTTATTAAGGCCACATCAATCCATTTCTCGTCATAAGCTCAATAGTTTTCGCATCGATTTCTTTTAGCCTTTCATGGTTAAGTTCTGTCCCCATCATCTTTCTGTGCACTGTTTTCAGATACTTCTTGAGGTTTTTTAAAATACATATTTGTATTAAAGTAAAGTTTGTTAAAATTAAATTGTGCATCTTGACCTCCTTAGTAACCGATGTACGCCTTTGTGATACCCCAATTAGTCCACATTTTGCGTCATAGGTTTTAAAGTTATAATTTTCAATTTCAACTTATTTAAAATATGCATTACCTTTGGATTTTGATTTTTTTCCGTTTTTGATAATGCCCTTTTTAGTAGATTTAATCTTTTCAGCAGATTATGTTCACTCATTGTTTTCTCCTGGCTCACTTAATTTTTGAATTGCACATTCAAATGACTCAATAGATTTTAAAATTTTTGGATTTCTGTTCAATTCATCGAAGGATAGTTGATAGCAAAATTCATTAAAAAGATTTCTAATCTCATTCATTGTTTCGTTCATTTTTTATTCCCTGTTTTAAGTAATTACTGTTAGAGCAACCCTCATGCCAAAAATGCTCTTTGAAACAAGAAAAATTTCATTATCCTTTAATTGCCAATGGATACAGTTCTAAAAAAAAAATTCGAGAGTGCTGATGGTGCGCAGGGTTGTCACAAATTGGGACTATACGGTCACAAAATGGGATTCCTGTTGACTTCTTTAGGTATTTTGAAGTAAACCTTTTTTCATGAAAATACATAAATACAGACAAAGAAATATATTGGTTCTTGAGGATGAAAAATTTATCAGTATTACCATAACAGATATTTTGAAAAAGTTTGGCCATGTCATCAATGCTAAAAATGAAATAGAAGCCAAAAAATATCTTTTGAAATACAATTTTGATTTAGCATTAATAGACCTTGAGATAAATGGTGAGATTAAAGGCCTTGAGGTATTGCAACTATGCGATAAGCTCAATGTACCTTCTTTTGTTGTTTCGGGCCATGAAGAGGAAGACCTCATTTTAGATGCCTATGGTCTAAAATGTGAGCATTATTTAGAAAAGATTGACCTTGGTAATACTTTGAATGAATATGTAAGAGAGTTCTTTAGCAGAGGTGATAGAAAAGAAAGAGTGCGAGAGTTCTTTGAAACAAAATATATTACTCAAGATGAAGAGCTTATTTCAAGCATATTAAAAGCACTTGAATTAAACGCACATAAAACCCCAATTCTTATTACCGGCCCTTCCGGATCAGGAAAAACATGTCTGGCAAGAGGTTATCACTTGTTAAAATATGGAGATGAAAAAACATTTCAAGTCGTAAATGGAGGAGGTAAAAATCCTGAGCTGGTTAATGATGAGGTTTTTGGCCATGTGAAAGGAGGATATACAGGTGCAGACGAAAATAAAGATGGAAAATTCTATTTGGCCCAAAATGGGACAGTCTTTATTGATGAAGTAGGAAACGTAAGTATTGACTTCCAGGAAAAACTTTTAATAGCTATCGATGAGGGATGGTATGAACCCATTGGTTCATCGGAACCAATTCAAACAAATGCGGGAATTATTACTGCTACATGTAAAGACCTAAGAGAAATGGTAGGACTCGGACTCATGAAAGAGGATTTTTGCAGTAGAATAAAAGGTTTTGAGTTAAGAGTTAAGCCTCTAAATGAAAGAAGAGATGATATACCCCTTCTAGTCAGACATTACCAAAAACAACAGCCTCGCAAATTTTTTATTGATGATGATGCAAAAAAATATCTCTATAGTTACAATTGGTATGGTAATGTACGAGAACTAAAGAGAGAAATTCAAAAACTAGCGAATTTAAAAAAGACAAAAATTTACTCTCGTGATCTACCAGACAATATCATAAAAAATATCAACCCCTTTAAACTTGTTCAAGAAAAACTATTTACTCGTTTTCATAAAACATACTTGAGAAAACATGGATATCAAGCCTATTTAGACAAAATCAAACAGGACATGATTGATTTTATTGACGAGGATGTTTGCGGTAATGGTTATGAGGCAGAGGAAAGATATGGTATTGGGAAATCTAATTTCTATAGGTTAATGAAAAATCCTAAAGGCAATAAAAAATCAAAAGGTGCAAGCTATGTTAGTACAATTGTCCAATAAAAAACGAATGCGTCATGATTTCATGAATGCATTTGTTGTTCTAAATAGCAATATGAAGTATTTAATAAATCGCGATCGGGAGATAGGGCTTTCTCATGATGAAATTGTAGAGTTTGAACAAAACCTAAAAAATGCTCAGATAAAATGGGATCTATTTAAACACGAAATATTATCAAAGAGTGGACACAATGGTTAATGATAGTATTAAAGAAAAATTACACATCGTTGGAAGTGGAAGAAGCCCAAACAAAATGGTCTGTGTTCATGGTGGTCCAGGTATGGACTATAGTTATTTTCTTCCATATTTGAGACAGCTATCTTTTGATATGGATTTGATATTCTTCAAAAGTGGAAGCATATATGGAAAAGGGTCAATCGATCTTTTGGTAAAAGAGGTGATCCATGTGTTACAGTATTTTAAAGGGACCAACCTTTTTTTATTAGGCCATTCGTTTGGGTCGGCAATAGCACTAGAAGCAATAAAAGAAACTCAAGAATATGTTAATGGCCTTTTACTTGTATCATGGATATTTAACAATACTATTAGAGATTATAGTAATTTTACACCACTAGATAATTATTCAGATTCTGACTTTCAAAGAGATTCATTAAGAAGCATCTCTTCCTATTTTGTTGATAGCTGTATTAACAAGGGCCATGACACGCTTAGAAAAGTATCATATGATGGCAATATGTTTGCAAAATTAGAGGCAGACTATCTTGTAAAATTTGATTTAACAGATTCTCTTAAGAACCTCACCATACCAACCATTAGTTTGGCAGGTATTAAAGATGATGTTGTTCCAATTAAACACATTAAAGATGGTCTTAAGATAAGCAGTATCACTCATATTGACTTTGAACATTCCAAGCATTTTCCTTTTATAGAGGAGAATGAGAAATTCACAAATGTTGTAAAGAAATTTATATCCAACGCAACAAAGGGGGCAAAATGAAAAAATCGTTACAAATTATCGTTATAGTTGTTGGTGTTTTATCTGTATTTCAAATCTTTGCAAGTGCAGACCGTACGGGTACAAATGGCCTAACAGCTAATATAAAAAGACTAGAGGTCGTCTCAGATCGGTTAAAAAACAAAATAGAAGAAAATAATGGAATGAACTTAATAGACCTTCGAGAAAAACTTAATTTAGTGCGTTCTCAACTTGAAGCCGCAAAGGCCAGAACTTCTAAGCGTAAAGCTCCTCCAGGTATATAGATGATTGGAAACACTATCATGGAACAAATAATTTATAAGTATTCTAAATACATTTGGGTATTAATATTTTCAATGTTTCTCCTTTATAATCTATATTACTTTGCTACTTCAAAAGACGTCATTTTTTTATGTAAACTTACACTTAATGGACTACTTGTTGCTTCATTTATTGCTCAAAGAGAAGCCAGCACGACACTGACGTCTAATAAGGCACTCGTTACAACTTTTGTACCGGTGATTATACCACCGTTGATGTTAACCGATGGTATTTTGATCAATGAGAAATACTCATTAGTTCTTATCACAATAGGATTGATTTTCTCAGCACTGGCAGTAATTGAGCTATGGGAATCATTTGGAGTTTTGCCTTCTTTGAGAACCTTAAAATTTGGTGGTCCTTATAGAATCGTTAGACACCCCATTTATTTTGGTTATTTTATGTCTTCCCTTGGAATACTATTTCTATCTTTTTCAATCACAAATATAGTTCTCTTTACATTGTTTATTATCTTTTCTTTTCTAAGAATTAATATGGAAGAAGAGTTGTTGACCAATGAATATTCATATCGAAAGTATAAAGAACAGGTTAAATATAGGATGTTACCATGCATTTACTAGCAACACACAAAATTATTACAGCTATAGTAACAATGGCCGTTGTTTTAACGCTACTGTTTGCTGCAAAGAGGAGCCATGTAACAGAAATTAATGTTTATAGAAAAGCTATATATTCGATTCCAGATAAATTTAATACTCTTGAGCTTGTTTCAACCTCTGAACACACTATATCTCATTTAATCTATGAAGGACTCTTTACTGTCAATAAATTCATGGAAACAGTTCCACTACTTGTAAAAGATTGGACTCTTGATTCCACCAAAACACAGTATACCTTTTCAATTCACAGGGATATCAAGTTTTCTAATGGTTCATTAATGACTCTGAGTGATGTTAAGGATTCTTTAGACAGACTTCTTGATAACAAAAGTCCAGTTAAGGATATGTTTAAAAAGATTAAAAGCATAAAAATCGTAAATGACAGTATCGTGGTAAAGATTGATTCACCATACCCACCATTTATATCTTTGCTGGCTTCACCCTTTGCTAAAGTTTTAAAAATGAAAAAAGGGCATAGTTACCCTATAGGAACAGGACCTTTCGTCTTTAAAAACATTGGAAACAAAAAAGGCAAGAAAGTCTTGGTCTTAGAGAGGAATCCATTTCATAGAGAAAGGCCTTTAATAGAGCAAATGGAATTGTGGGAACTTACTGAACCAGAAGCATTAAAACTTGTTGGAGATGGATTTATTCATGATACTTCAATTTATCTATCGGTGAGAGGTAAACACAAAAGTAATAAGAAAGTTAAACAAAATTTTTCCTCTACTGCCGTTACATGGCTCTTTCCCCTAAATACCAAAAGCAAGAAGCTATCCGATATTGGTCTTAGAAAATGCATCAATAAAGTCTTTAGAAAGAGTGAGTTTATCAAAAAGTTTAGACCTGATCATAAAGAGGCCATTGGTTTTTTGCCTCCTACTTTGCTCGGTGGTGCTAAAAAGATTCAACAAGAAAATTTATCAAAAATAAACTGTTACAAATATGATGGCATCGAGTTAAATTTTGATATACCCGTTGAGCTGGGCGAACAAGTGCCAGAAATGTGTAAGTTCGTAAAACATAATTTTGGAGAAATTGGTATCAAGATTATATGTAACCCTATCAAATTTGGCATATTGGTAGATAGAATAAAACAAGCTTCTTCAGAAATTTCTTTTTTGTCCCAAACTTTGGATTACCCTGATGTTGAGTATTACTTTACGACATATGAAAGCAACTCACATTTTAACATATCTAATTTTTCTTCGAAGGTAATCGATCAACTTCTCAATCAAGTTCGCTTCTCATCGGATAGATTTGACAGGAATGAGATTTACTATAAGTTAAATCAGTATCTATATGATAATTATGTCACGGTTAATATCTCTTATCCTAATCACATAAGTTATAGGCATATATGCTTACGCAACTTCAATATTAGTACAGCAGGAGAGACATACATAAATTATAAATCCATAGGAATTGATTCAAGTTGTAATTATGCGAGTGACTTTAATGATGGGTAGCGGAGATATAAAACCACTTAAAGCGATTATGAAGGGATATAGCAAGCTTGCTGCAATCCAACTCACTATTATAACCTTCACCATATCACTGGTTGTTTTCATAACTGCTTTTTACTTTCATGTAAATTCCAACGTAACAGCATCATTTGAAGGCATGAGGTCTTATCTTGCACAAAACATCTCTATAGATAAATTAGAAACGATGAGACAATTAAATTCGCTGTTGAAGGCCGATAATATCTTAGGATATTGGATACAAGATTTGAGCAATAACGAAATTGTGAATGAGAAAGTTTTAATCGATAATTTAGATATCAATGAAGCGTCCAGCGAACATGTAACTCTAGTCAATGGCTCAATCATTATCTTCAAAAAATTTATATTAAACAGTGCCAACAAAAAAGATTCTTTTAATATTACCATTGCGTCTAACTTAACCTATTTACCTTTTTTTATTTCATTAATATTTTCAATCATTTTATCTTCAATTTTTTACTTACTTATCATCAAGAGGTTTGCCTATATTTCAAAAAAAGTTTCAAGCTCCATAAGTGCTATCATTCCATTTATCAGCAATCCTGACCAAGATGATAGGTTAGATGAATTAAACAATTTTTATACTTCTATTTATGAAATTAATTATCTTAAAGATGCCATTATAGATTTCACTTTAAAATTGAAAGAATCTGAAAAAAAACTTCTTGAGCAAGAAAAGGAAGTGGCCCTATCGAAGTTAGCAAGACAAGTTCATCATAATTTACAACACGACCTGTTGACACTAAATAGGATTACTAGGGATGTATCGTCTAAAATCTCTCTTGAACAACGTAATTTATTAAGGGGATGTATTAACTCTGTTATTGATACGGTAAACAACCTCAAAACTGATAATAAATCCAGTTTACTTCACAGTTCCTCAAAAAATACCTATCTAAATATGATGTTAGAATACTTGGTATCTCGTTTACGTACCAATTGGAAGACGGAAAATGTCGAAATTCTTTATTCAGTAGAACAGGCAACTCAGGGAATGTTTGTCAATATGGCCCCGCATGTTCTGTCATCAATAGTCTCAAATATTGTCAAAAACGCTATTGAGGCCTGTAAACCTATGGGAAAAGACTACGTTGCACAAATTATTATTTCCCTAATTCATGATAGCACTGCCTGTAAAATTTTAATCAGAGACAATGGCATTGGTATTTCAAGTGAAATTAAAGACCGTATTTTTGATGAGGGGTTTTCTCATAACAAACAGAATGGATCTGGGATAGGACTCTCACATGCTAAGCAAGTTTTAGAGCGAGCCAGAGGAGCAATTGAAGTCAGTTCCGAAGCAGGAAAAGGTAGTACTTTTACACTAACTATACCATTAGCTCAACGACCTAAATGGTATATCGACAGAATTTTAGTAAAGCATAAGGCCGGAATCATTGTCATTGATGACGAATATAAATATTATAAGTCCTTAAAAGAAAGGTTTGACGATGCTGGTATAACCTCTCACTATTTTTCATCTAAAGAACATTTTGAGACAAGTCTGAAAAATCTATTGTATCCGTTAAGAGATTATATCATCATTGTTGATTATGAATTTACAGGACAACGTTATGATGGTTTTGAAATTATTGCAGGACACTGCTTGTTTGATAATGCAATCATGATGACCAATATGGCCGATGAACAACATATTATGGATAAATGTAAGGAGCTTGAAATATCATTAATTCCAAAAAAATTAGGTGACTCGATTATAATTGAGAAGGCCAAGAGATGTCCTGATCATCTAAAAATAAACTTCTTAGATGATGATAACTCCATACTAAATATTCTTAAAAAAGATGCTAAACTATATGGTCTTAAGGCCAATTTCTTTTCTGATGCTCAAGAAATGGTAAGAAAAGTTAAAGAGAATAAAGATCGAGATGCCATCTTTTTTATTGATTTCAGCTTAAATAAGACAACCGGTGATGTTGTTACTACCGAGCTTTTTGAATTGGGATTCAACAATCTTCATATTCTAACTGGTTATGATGTTTGTGATCTTCCACCTATGTATAACGTAAAATCCATTTCTAATAAGGGCTTTCCACGCGGAATACTTGACACTTATCTTTAAAACAGACTCGGTTCAATGTAACTAATGGATGCTGCCAAATGATGGGAATATTTTTCAGGAAATCCAGTTTATAGTTTTTGTTGGAACCATTAACTCTCACTTTGCTTTTTTGCTAGGTGGCAATGGGGTGTAACGTTTGCCGATACCTAGTATTTCCCTTAATTTCATTAAGCGTTCTGGCTTCTTTTTGATCTTCCTAGGAATATCTGGTTCAGGTACAATACCAAGCTTTTGATTTAATTCCAATAGACTTCCGGGTTTCTTTTTACTCTTCTTTGTAGCCGCATTATAGGTCGCATTATCCCAGCCAAAATTTATACTCTCTGTTAACTCAGTTGCGTCCTTAATTGGGTAACTTTGGATTACATCAACAGTTTCTTGCTTAAAATTTATGTAAAATTTATTTACATAAGAATGAATCTCTTCCGACGCACACCCTTGGATTTTTAGGAAAAAGTCAAAGAAAATCTTTGCTTTTTTTTTATCAAACCCATTCTTTTTCAGACAATTTATAAAAAGTGTGAGTGCCTTTGGAAGATTAACTTCAATAAGATCGTCTAATTCTTCCTGAGACGTAGTGTGTTCACCGCCTAAATAATTATTATACACCGATAGCTTTTTGTGCAATATTTCTTGTAAATTTTTGTTTCCACATTGTTCAGCATTTGCAAAAGTTAAAAACGTAAAGAAAATAATTAATGGATACAGCACTTTTTCACAATGTTTTTTTATAATATTGGTAAGCTCGATTTCAATGAAGAAGGTCTGGTAATCGATGCCCCAATCCTCAGCAACTTCTTTTAGTGATTGTGCCTTAGGATTTTTATCCATTATACAAGTTCCTTACTGCTGCTTTATTTTCTTAATAAACTCTAAGATATCTATATTAATAATTCGTATAGCTAGGACATGTGATAATAATAATGAACCAACGATTATTAGCATTTCTACATATAGGCTTGTGGAGAATGTGTGCTTTTGAGTTGTAAAGACTACGAACATGAAAAGGAATCCAAATGCGAGTGGGCTAAAAATCAAATTTAACAAAGATCTGCCTATGGTTCTTTTAGTAATTTTTACTTCGTTTTCATTTGCAAAATTTTTTATAGAGATTAAGTCATTATTACTTACTCTATGTAATTTGAGTGTAGAAGAACGTAGCTTTTGTGCAAAAGAAAGAATAAACTCAACAGTGTTGTCTTTATCAATAACAATTTCTACTATTTTCTTGGCATTTACATTTTTCTTTAGTTTCCCTTGTACTGAGAACCTTAACTCTTCATTTAAAACTGCAAGCTCAAGCTTGAAAAAAAATAGTGTCTCGAATAGAATCCAAAACGATACATAGAGTAACACTATAGCTACACATACTAGTATTGCCTGAAGAGACAACTGTGATAATGTCGATTGGAGCAATGGCAGAACAGCTGCGGGTAGTAACCTGTAATTTATAATCCAAATAATTATAACTAAATTACAGGGCATATTGTATGATTTTGAAAAACTCTTAATTGTCATTTTAGCTATCCTTATTCTAAGATTGTAATCATATGAACAACAATGCTAGGCTTATTGTGTGGCATTGCATGACGATAAACCGAAAACTGATGCTGCTACTGCACCAAGGCCTAAAACTGCCATAGCATAAACAGGTCCCCCTACAGCTAAGCCATATTGTCCTATTGCATTAATCGCTGCATAAGATGCACTTCCTCCAGCTATGCCTACAAGACTATAAATAGTCATGCATTCAATATAGCCGACATCGTAACTTTTGTGAAAGCTCGAGTAATTTTCTGCGCTAGCAAGGCCCCTTGATACTGCACTCCCTGCATCATAACCAGCAAATCCCCCAGCTATCCCTCCTGCTATCATACCAGATACCGCCCCGATCTTAAAGCCCTCTGTGAAAGATCCTCCTAAGGCTGCATGTACAAGCCCCCCAGTAACCCCCCCCACCAGTGCACCTGTTATCGCACCACCAAGGGTTCCTAAAATTGCACCGAGCACACTACTGGCAACCCACTTCCCAATTATAGATCCGATCCAAGCTCCAGCAAGTCCCCCTGTAAACACAGCTGCTGCTGCTGCTGCAATGCCAAGTAGTACTTTCTTAAAACTTTTTCCGGTCGGGTCAACGAAGTTAATCGGATTATTTCCTGTATATACATACCTATTTATTACTGTGAGAGGATTAAGGAGCCTTCCTGGATCAGGATCTTCTTGTAAAAAGCGACCGATGTTTGGATCATAATAGCGTGCTCGATAGAAATATAATCCACTCTCTGTATCGTATTCACGGCCTGTGTAAGTGTATCTTTGCCTGATTGGGGGAGCTGTCGTTACATCTATACCATCTTTATCTATAATTTTAAGCAGTTTGCCAAAGGCTGAGTAGATATAGTGTTGTAGTTTTTGACCTGTGTTGTTTACAATATCTGTTATGGTACCCTGAGCATCTTTTAAATAATAATAACTACCTGCTGTTTGAGCAATATTTTTTGTCACCCCGTCAGTTGTCACATTAACCGATAAGACATCATCTGTTCTAAGACCTGAATGTGTGAAACTAGCAAGAATAGTGTTGTTTTCGTCTAATTCATAGATGATTTCATTGTTACTATAAACATAGCGTCTGGTAAAACTTTGGTCAGGATCTGTATAGTGAAGTAATTTTTTCTCTATTCGTTTAGCATTTGCACCATATAAGTAGTGCACTTCTTTTACCAATGTCGTACCGGTGTAAAACTTAATTTTAATTAATTGGTTCTCGCTGTTATAATAGTAATCTTCGACTTTCTGGGTAGAACCTAGGTTTTTAGTCTGTTTTTTGACCATGTTACCGTTGTTGTTATAAGAATAATAGTATTGATAGTCTTCGATAAGCTTTTGCTTAGTATTGTCGTAACTATAGTTTCCATTTTGGTTGGCAGCTCTATTGCCTATAGAATCATAAGTGAAAATTTCAGACGAAAATTCTCCTTGTACTTCTGGATTGGTGGCAAAAATAATTTGATTATTTTTATCGTAGCTAAAGTTATAGTTGCCTGAAGGTGTTGTTATTTTTGTCTTATTGCCAATTAAGTTCGTGGTGTAATTGAACTTGGTGATTTCTTGTGGAGTTGCTCCTCTTGTTGAATGAACAATAGCAGCTAGAAAATTATTGTCGTCAAAACTAACAGCTGTTTCACTGCCTGGCCGTTTAATAGAAGACAATCTGTTTAAATTGTCAAAGTCAAATTCAAAAATTTCTCCTTTTGGGTTTGTAATACTTGTGAGTGTGATTTCATCGCTATAATTGTAGGTTGTTACATCTGTTCCGCTAGTCAGGCTGGTTACTCTACCACTGTTGTTGTATGTATATTGCAATATAGATTCAGGTAAATAAGAATAGGCCGCAGTTCCTCTTGTATGCATCGAGGTTACAAGGTCATTTTCGGCATGTTTTTCATATTCATAATCTACAATGGTATAATTGTTTTTAATCTGAGTAATATTGTCTCTTCTGTCGTATTCTATTTCGTATGTATTATCCGGCAGTGTTTTCTTGATCAGTCTATTGATGGCGTCATAGGTGAATACTGTCGTGTATTTTTCTCTCCAAAATTGACATCGTTCTTGTATTCACTCTTTTGTCAACATTAAAACTTACACCTCAATGGCCAAATAGACGCTTGACTCACTCCTTTTTGCTTTTAAAGAAATAAATATAACATTGTTTTTGAAATTTTAGTATAGAGAATCTGGGTGTCTGCAAAAATGACAC
>JADHTQ010000088.1 GCA_016784965.1 Bacteriovoracaceae bacterium
CCGCTTTAGACGTTAACTCGGCAACTAGTATAATTGGCACAGGCGCTCTAACTGACACTTATGGCACAATGATCACATATGGGTCAAATGATGCCTCAGCCGGAAGTATTACCAATGCGACAGGACTCTATGTCCGTCCCTATCATAGGGGCACTACTGCGATTAATAATAGTTATGCCGTAAGAATCGCCAACCCCCTTACAGGTGCCACAGTAACAAATGAGTGGGGTATTTACCAGGAAAGCTCAAGTATGAGCAATTATTTTGCAGGCAACATAGGCATTGGCACAACCTCCCCTGCCAGTAAACTACAAGTTGAGGGCACCTCCAATGACTCTGGCAGTGCTGCAATCCATGCAACAGACTCTGATAGCAATACTCTACTGCTAGTCAGAAATGATGGCAACGTAGGGATCGGCACGACTGCTCCGGACTACAAGATTCAAGTGTTAGGCGGAGCAAATTTCGACAACGGCGGTGGCACAACTTCGATTGTTGTTGGAACAGGTACAAATGATGAAGGTGCAACAATTACTTTTGATGATACCAATAAATATTTAGGCCTCTCCATAAATGGAGATTCAAGTAATTCTTTTGTCGTGGCAAATGGTGGCAACATAGGTATAGGCACCACAGCTCCCCAAAGCAATCTCCAAGTAAGCGGTTACATCCAGCTTGACTTAACTTCTGGAGCCCCTCCTAATGCTGACTGTGATGAAGCATCAGAGCGTGGGCGGATGCAGGTAGATAATGTAAACAGTGTCCTATATATCTGTGTCAACTCGGGCTGGATCTCAAAATAATTATTAAGGTTACTTAATTAAAATTCATCTTTCATCCACAATTATGTGATAATTTCTCAACAACTTCAGTGGGAGCTAACAATAATATTATGGAGAGTAAACTTTTGTGAAAGCTTTAGTCCTTAAGGTTATAACTACAACTTTGTTTTTAGGGATAACAAGCTCTGTCTTCTCTACAACGCAAGATGAAAAAAACTTAATGCAATTGCTCAGGATTCACACAGATCACACACTTCATGTGCGATACCTTGGAGCAGCTCTACTAGAGATATCAGACCAGTTTCGAGGGGTAGATAAACAGGTCTTGGACAGATATTTGTATTTACACGAGACCGCTAAAACCAACTTCCTTCTTGGCAATGCTCAAAAAGATTCGTCCACTAATATGGCCATCATGCATAAGGAGTCAGAGGATGGGCTTTTGGCCTCTTTTCGAGAAGCGGACAAAGAATCTACCACTGCATTTTTTCGCTCTGAAGGGCTAATTGGAAATAATGAATCATTAGCAGATAGTTCTTTGGTGCAAAAGTATTTAAGAATTGAAAGAATTGCCAATGTCGTAGAAAGAGGGCACTCTCAAACAGTCGGTTTAGGATTTAAAAAAGATATGCTCCCAGGATACGCCTACTTTGATCAAGTAAAAAATGATACAGATGCAGCAAGACTGGCACTCAGGTTAGAGCATGAGTATTATAAGGCACCAACAGTTGACGGTGGGAGCACAAAACTTATTAGAACTTATGATGAGTATCGACTACATAATTTCACCCACATTGTACGAGTTACGCGCCTTGGAAAATTTTTACTTAAAGCTGAACCAGAAAAATTTAGAGAAGTTGACCCAAAAATCCTTGAGGAATTTTTACTACTGCACAACCAATCTAAAATTAACCAATCCCCTGAATTTATAAAGCAGCACGGTCTACAATCTGTAGAATCGATGTCATCGAGGCTATACTTAAACTTCAGTCTTGACTTTAATACTCTATCGGATGGATTAAAAAGAGAAGGCAAGGAATTTGTTGATCAACTAAACCAAATTGACCGCGAAGTAGCTATCGCTTTTTTTAGAAAAAAGGGTCTGCTTGGAAAAGATGAACTTGTTGAGGATAATCCACTTGTCCAGTTATATCTCGCGATAGAAAAAGTCGCAGATGCCGTCGATGGATCAAAAGACCCAGTTTTTGAAGAAGAGTACGGGCGCAAAATGTCACCTGCTCATCTATATCTACTAAAAACTAACCCAGACCCAAGTATCGCTATGCACGCTGCTGTGCTAGATATCAATTATGATGACATCATTAGGGGTGACTCATATCGTAGTCACGCACCACTGCTTAGATTGGCCTTAAAAAAACATGCGTGGGATGAAACAAAAAAGCGTTTTGTCAGGCGCAAAGGCCTCTGCATGCAAATTATGACAGAGTTCTTTTTGGGCAACAATTTTCCTTCTCTTTCAGTAAGATAGCCATTCCCCCTCCCCCCTAAAGCCGCGCCGCATCTGTCAATGTTGATTAAAAACCTTTATGATGGGTTTTTTTGTAAATCCTTTTGCGCTGGAGGCGCACCATGAACAAAAATGTAAAACTATGGTACCTAATACTGGTCTTGAGTGTAATGCCCAGCTTCTCATCTGCAAAACTGCTGGATAAAATCGTAGCAATTGTCGACGACAATATTTTTACACTTTCACAAATAAAACGAGTTCAAACGAACCTAATTGCCAGAAACAACATCTCGCCCATAATATATGCCAAGACAGATTACACGGAAGATCAAATTGCAGAAATTATGATTAGAAAAATTATTATTCGCCATAAGCTATCAGAACAGGGAATTCTAATTGGTGATGACCAGGTTAAAATGCAAATCAAGCAGACCAAAACAAACCTCAATATCACTCACGACGCTTTGATGGATTTTTTACAAATGAACAACATAACCTATGAGGAGTATTTTGAACTGAGTCGGGAATCTATTGAGTTTAGCTATTTTAACCACCGAGTGATTTCTCCCCTGATCACTATCTCAGAACAGGATATCAAAAACGCCTTCTACAAAGAAAATGAGTCTAACAATACTCTGGCATTTAAATATACTTTGGTGGACTTTTCACTGGATAAAGACCAATTCAAACCGGGTATGGTCAAAGAATTTAAAAAAATTCTTAAAGAGTTTCAAGTAACCGGAAACTTGCCTGAAAGATTTAAAGACGTGGCGACTAATGTTTTGGGAGATATTGCTGAAGACGGGCTATTTGAAGATCTAAGAGTTGCTTTAAAAAAGACTGATGAAGGTTCATTTACAGACCCCATATTGCTTGCTGGTCAATACCATGTCTTTTTTGTGAAGAAAAAAGATTTAGTTGAGTCCGACCTTTATCTAGATGTCAAACCCAAAATTAAAAATCAATTGTATAAAGAAGTTACAAAGCAGATCACTGATTTGTGGTTTCAACGGGAAAAAAATAAACATTATATAAAGAAGTTTATTTAAATTTAACCCCTCTCCCAGTTATGATATTTTTCCAAAAACCTTAAGACCTTTTGTGGTTTATGGGCCATCTTCCAAACCCCTGCAGCGTACTTATTTGCCTCACCCATTGAGGGATAGCTATGGATCGTTCCTAGAATTTTATTTAACCCCAAACCGTACTTCATGGCAGTAACAAATTCTAACAGCAAGTCACTAGCATGAGAGGAGGCAATAGTAGCTCCAAGAATTTTGTCAGATCCAGGTACTGTTAAAACCTTTACCATACCGAAGTCTTCCCCGTCTGCAATGGCACGGTCTAGATCATCAATTGAATACTTGGTAACACTATATGCAATATTTTTGTCACGTGCTGCAACTTCGGTTAGCCCTACTGTGGCAATTTCTGGATCAGTGTAAGTACACCAAGGCACCACGCTGTAGTCCACTCTAAATTTTTTAAAGCGCCCCATAAGACCATTGACTGCACAATACCAAGCTTGATGAGCGGCCATATGGGTCAGTTGATAAGGTCCCGTTACATCTCCACAAACAAAGATATTGGGGTATTTGGTTTGTAAAAAATCATTGCTTTCAATCGTTCCATTTTTTCTAATATCAACGCCCAAGCTAGATAGGCCCATTCCACCAATATTGGCAACTCTTCCCACTGCAATTAATACTTTATCAAAAGCAATTTTGACATCTTCGCCTTCATGGGTGCAAATGAGGGTCTTGGCAGTAAACTCCTTAGGTGTGTGGGATGTTTTGACTTGTATCCCTTCACTTTCAAAGCGAGAGGTAAGAAGCCCTGCTATATCTTCATCTTCTTTTTTTAATATGCGCTCCCCTCTGTGAACGACCGTGACCTGTGATCCCAAGCGTGAAAATGCTTGTGCCAACTCAAGACCGATGGGTCCCCCACCAATTACAACCAGTTTTTTGGGGAGCTTTCTTAGTTGCCATATGTTATCAGAAGTTAGGTACTCAATCTTTTCAATGCCTTTAATTGAGAGAATGCGCGGTGATGCACCACTGGCCACTGTTATATTTTTAGTGGAAATAACTTTTCCACCTACTTCCACTAAGAATGGGGATATTATTTTGGCTTCACCTTTGATGCAAGTAACACCCAAGCTAGAGTATCTCTCGACAGAATCGTGGGGCTCAACTTTAGAAATCACCTCAGAAACTCTATCCATCACCTTGGCAAAGTCAAAATCAATAGTCATTTTCTTTATACCAAACTCTTTGCAGCGCTTGGCATAATGGATAATATTGGCAGACTTTATTAAGGCCTTGGAGGGAACACACCCGGTATTTAGGCAATCTCCCCCCATCTTGTTTTTTTCAATTAATGCCACTTTGGCCTTCACCATCGCTCCAATATAGGAGGTCACAAGGCCCGCCGATCCCGCTCCAATTACTACCATATTGTAATCAAATTTTTTAGGTCGCTTAAACCCCTTGTAAACTTTTGATTTGGCCAAGTATTCTACAATTTTTTTAGCAAATATGGGAATCAAACCCAAAAGAGTAAATGACAAAATAAGTGTGGGAGAGAGAATTTCTTTTAGGGCGCTCACCTTCGAGAGTTGTACTCCAGCATTAACGTATGCCATAGTTCCAAGTAACATACCAACTTGTGAGACAAAAAAGTAAGTAAGAGTCTTAATTGGTGTCAACCCCATCAAGAGGTTTATTAAAAAAAAGGGAAAAGCGGGAATTAGGCGCAAAGAAAAGAGGTAAAATGCCCCATCTTTTTGCATGCCACGATTTATAGTCTCAAGTTTTGTTTTAAACTTATTTTGAATGTAATCTCTAAGTAAAAAGCGAGACACCAAAAAGGCCAAGGTTGCACCGATGGTGCTGGCAAAAGAAACTATTACAGTGCATGTTATAAATCCAAATATACCTCCCCCAGCAAGGGTCAAAATTGCAGCTCCAGGAAGAGAAAGTGCTGTGACTAAAATATAAATCACAACATAGCCGAAAATGGCCAACCACCTGTTATTCAAGTAATAAAACTCTAATGCCAACTGGTTAGCTTTCAAGTAATCCAGGGACATGTACCGTTGCATATCAAAGTAATAAAACAGACTCATGATAAAAATTACAGCGACAACGAGAAAAATCTTTAAATACTTCCCTTTCATAACGGACCCTTGTGACTATCGAAGATGTCATCGTAACATTTTCAAGAAAATATGGTTAGAAATTAATAATTATTTAACAATATTATCATACTGTTTTACTAAAGTACTCGTCGAAGTATACCGAGTATTATAATGTTAATAGTAGCTCGTATCTTGAGTGGAGGAACGTATTGTGAGGTCATCTTCGGGTTATATAACCTCTTGTTTTTTAATAGTTTTGCTGCTTATGGCCCAACAAACTTTGGCCAAAGGAGTTGGCGTTTTAGTGTTACAGGCCACAGTACCACATACTCTAAAGGTTGCATGGAATTATGAAAATAGTGATATCGAAAAGGCCCTAAATGAGTCTAATGAGGGGCAATTTACTTTTTGGACAACCAGCAATGGCAAAGAAGCACCTGTTGTATATATAACTGGTCTAAACGGACAGGGCTTAAGTTGGGCCCATATCACCTCTGACCGAGTAAACAAAACCCATAGTTCTCATAAAATGGTATTAAAAAACGCCCCAAAAAATCAAATAAACCAGATGGTCATCAACATTGCTGCAAAATAAATTTAAATTTATTGCGGTAAAATCCACTTTTTTTAGGTTAGAATAACAGCGTATGTAACTTGCACTACCACTTTGAATATAAAAAGGGTTTCACAGATGATTTTGTTGCGCTTTGGCCTTCTGTTTCTAATGCTTCTTTCGAGCAAAGCATATTGCTTAAAATTTTCACCCATGTCTGTCTCACTAAGTCCTAAGGGCAAAAACTCCTCGGCACTACTCCACTTAGAAAATGATGGAAAAGCACAAATTGCGGTTTCATTAATGATGACCCAAAGGATAATGGACAAGTCAGGTAAGGAGAAGCACCCAGATGCCTCTGACCTTTTTTTATTATTTCCCGATCAGGTAATACTAGCACCCAAAGAAAGAAGAACGGTTAAACTGAAATGGCTTGGACCTGCAAACATCACCCACGAGCAAGCATATCGAATCATTGCAGAACAACTTCCAATTGAGTTAGACGCCAAGAAAAAGGCCGGAGCCAATATTAAAATATTGCTCAAGTATATTGGGGCCATCTACATTACTCCAGATAACACGAAATCAAATGTATTAGTAGAAGATGCTTTTTATGGCAAAAAGGACAAATTGCTACATATAATTGTAAACAATAGCGGCAGTAAACATCAATTGCTTCATTCGCTTAAAGTAAAACTAACCGCCAAAGAATCAAAAACCTCAAGTGTCACACTCACAAAAAAGGATTTAAAAGGGATGGATGGAGAAAACATCTTGGTCAATACTCCAAGAGAATTTATCTTACCGTGGCCAAAAAAACTCTCTCCAGGAAAAATCGATGCAACTGTCCACTTTGATAAATGATTAATATGAATTTATTTTTTATTTTTGGATTACTTTTTTCATTACTGCTGCCTATGCCTTCCCATAGCGAAGAGACTTTAAAAAACAAAATCTACAACAAAATCTTTAAAAAAAAACATCTTAAGATTCACAAGATTGAAGTTGCCCTTGTCTACAAAAAACGCTCCCTCGGTGATGTTTTCATACAGGTTGCGGGGAGCAAAAACCTTCAAAATATACAAGCACAGTCCTTGATCAACATATTGAGATCCAAGTTAGATGAAAGGATTATTGTAAAACTTAAAAAGTTAATCCATGTTGATGGCAGTGTCACAGTAGAGGATTTAAAAACCATAAAAATTGACTGCCAATTCGATTATCAAAACTTACATTTATTAATAAACTTCCCACTAGAAATTACCAAATTAAATATTGTTAAAAATAAGTATACTGCTCCCAGCTGGGCCCAAAACACCACTTCTCCTAAAAATTTCAGTTCCTATTTTAATTATATGTTGACAAAAAACTTCTATATCAACCAAGACAAGTCACATTACTTGCGTGGCGACTTTGAATTTGTGATGAATTATAAATCATTTGTGCTGGAACATTGGTTCGACTACGATACAAACAACCATCTAAATAGAAGAGATCTGCGAGTTGTTAAAGATGACAAAAAAAAATTAATACGTTACTCAATTGGAGACCTTTATTACCCAACAGTTAGTTACCAGACCAACCTGCCCATGGGAGGTGTGTCAGTAAGTAGATATTTTGGCCTTGATCCCTACAATACAATTACCCCAGTGAATAACCAAGAATTTCTACTAAAAGCCCCCTCCAAGGTCAAAATGTATGTAAATGATATTCTCGTTAAAACCTCCACCTTAAAAGCTGGCCGCCATTCACTTTCCAACCTTCCTTTTTATGATGGCGTAAATAACGTCCGTTTGGAAGTAGAAGGTCGCTCAGGAGAGCTAGAAACACTTCTTTTTAAAAGCTCAAACTCCGCCAATTTATTGCAGGAAAATTTAAGTGATTTTAACATAAGTATAGGCTACCCATATACAGATACTGATGGCAGGCATTATCAAGGGTCAAAAGGCCCACTTTTTTCCACATTTTATAGGCGTGGAATTAATCCAAAGCTAACTACAGGGGGATTTTTACAAGCGAGCAGAGATAATCAATTGTTAGGAGGAGAAGCCACTTCGGCCTTCAACTTTGGTGTTTTATCTACAGAGCTGGCATTTTCCAGTATTAAAAACTCCCACAGCGGTTATGCTTTCAAACTAACCTATAATTGGAATGGATCTATCTACCCCAAGTATGGGCGCGACCGTGTTGATTTTGTCTATGAGCACTTAGCAGCTCACTTTGCCTCAGTGGAAGATTTAAGTAGATATAATACTTTCGGAAATAGCTTTTTGATAAACTTAAGCCATGAGTTTAAAAATCACACCTCACTAAGTCTTGGCAGCAAGTACTCCTTTAATCGCAATCAGTCTCAAAGAAATAAAGTCGCTTTCTCACTATCACTGAGTAAAACATTTTTTAAAAAGCTGCAATCAAATATATATCTCTCCACCACCAAAGATGAGCACGATGTACGCAATAATCTTATCTTTTTGTTTTTTAATTATTCTTTTGATCAACACAACCAAAGTGTTAATGCTTTTGTCGATTTAAGTAACAACAGCCAAAAGCTAGATTGGAACTACCATTCACCAAAACGCATTGGTGGTATTAATGCCACCGCTACACTTGCAAATACAGCAACTAGTCGCTATGGCGAGCTGAGAGCGAGCTACCTTCATCATAAATTCAAACTAGATGCAGATCAAACTGTTAGCTTTAACGAAACAAGTAGTAGCAATAAAAAATTATTAGCTGAAACCCAACTACAATTTGGCAGTGCTTTTGTATTTGCCGGAGATACTTTTTCACTATCTAGACCCATTACCGGGAGCTTTGCAATATTTAAGTTTTTAAATCCAATAGACAAAGAAGTATTAATCAATCCGCAAACAGGATTTAGTGAAGGAGTTATTGGCAAAAAAAGAATCCCTGCGGTGCTAGCTAGTCTTCCCAACTATCAATTTTATAAAGTTAATTTAGATATTTCATCACTGGAAGTTGGTGAAAATATTAAAAAAGATGAACTCGCCCTTGGGCCAAATTATAAAAGCGGTCACTTAATTGCCATAGAAGTGGACCGGCAAGTAGAACTTCTTGGCCACTTACTTGCTCCAAATGGTAAGCCTATTCGCTTAGCAACTGGTTATTTACAAAGTACAGGGAGCATCCAATCATTTAAAATTCCCTTTTTTACAAATCGCTCAGGGCGATTTTTAGTTCTTGGTTTAAAAAGTGGTATCTATAAATTATTTGTAAAAGACTCTAAATATTTAGCGCAAAAAATAATTATCCCGGAAAATGTATATGGACTAAAAAAAATCCCACCCATTACTTTAAAAATGGATAAGGCCAAGAGACAATTAAATGAATAACTTAACTATCGCTGCACTTATAACTTTTTTTATCATTGCTCCCCTAGGGTCCCAAGCCAAAGACTGTAAGATAATTTTATCCACAACAAACATTGATCTTGCGTGGACTAATGCCTCACAAGACTTAATCCAAACAATCCAAATCCAACAAGACAAAAAACCTAAAAAAAAGTGCCAAAGCTATTTTTTAACATTCTCTTCAGGAAATTCAACAAACTTTGATCGCTACATGGTTGACAGCTACAACAATAAGTTACCTTACAACATATATAAAAATTCTGGGCAAAGAACTATACTGAAAGATTTCTCTACTGGAAGTAACCACCATGAATTCTTGCACGGTAACTTAGCTAATCTCGCTGTTGACAATAAAAATTTTTATCTCTCATTGCCCTTTTTAGGTCGTCCCAATGAATTCCCGGTTCGCCCAAGAGGCATCTATAGTGACACAATTGTTGTCAGCTTCTATACTCCAGATAATAAGATTATAAGCTCAAAACCTATGACCATAAGGACCGTTATACCGCCCACTCTATATATTTCATTAGTCGATAGTGGCTCACCTTTTAACATACATGATACTCATCAAACCCTGGACTATGGGGAGTTATCTAAGGGGCAAACTAAAAACTTTGATATTCGAGTACTCTCCAATGCAGGTTATTCGCTATTTTTTTCATCACTGAACAATGGTGTTTTAAAACATTTATCAAGGCCTGCTCACATCAACTATTCTCTAAAGGTGGACAACCAAATAACCAATCTCTCAACCAGTGCATCCTCTCCCCGCTTGGTTACCAGACGAAACGGTGTTACGCCCTCTATGGGAAATTTGCATCAAGTGATGGTAACCATTGGCGATGTAGAAAATAAGTATAGTGGTGAGTACACAGACTACATTACGATGACAATCATGGCGCTTGAATAATTTTTTTTACAACTGTCAAAACTTTTGACAGTACAAAAAAGTTACACCTCTCCTTATATCATGTGATTATCATTAATATTATTACCTTAAGATATGGTATGAATTTTGCAACCTTAGAAAGGCAGAACTCATTTGTGAGTTAACTTTATAATGGGGGTAAAAATGATAAGAGCGAGTAAAATGATTGTTATGGGCCTTTTGGTGTTAGGAATTTCGGGGAATTTATTTGCAAATAGTGAAGATTCTGCCCAATTAAAACTATCTGGTGAGGTTCCACAAATTGTCAGCATTGAGGTAACTGCCACTAGTGATGCCACAAACTTGGATTTAACTAGTAGTCCAACTGATTTAGAAGTGGCCTCAGTTGTTGAAAAAAGTAATGCAGGTAATGGCTATCAAGTTACAGTGTCATCTCTTGGAGAAGGCAACCTAGTAACCTGAATTTTTCATCCTAAACTTGATCTGATCTTCAAATACCTGTCCTGGTCATTGACATGGTCATTTTTACGATATTTTTCCTTAAGCAGTCTGCAAACAATAAATGTTGGCCTATTATACAAAGAAAAGTATG
>JADHTQ010000036.1 GCA_016784965.1 Bacteriovoracaceae bacterium
GGGGAGAAGCTTTGGTACGATATAACGTAGAACCGAAACAAATTTTGAGGAGCCCCGTGCTGGAAATTGGCATGCGGGGATCTGTGAGGGTTTTACTTTTCAACCTTGATCGGGTTGAGGAGTAATTCTACTCTATGAATAAACATCTTTATAGGTCACTATCTCTTTTTGTATTGTTATTTTTGATAATACCAAACTTAACATATGCCGGCACAAAAACCGGATGGGCCTTTGGAAAGTTCATCATTGATAGCACAATCAAAGTAAATAGCGGTGGACTCACCTTCAGGTCAAGCCCTAGTTTAACGGCAAATGTGCTGGGTATATTACCAAATGGCACACAGGTTGACGTCATACGCACATCTGGACAGTGGAAGCAAATTTCTGTCAATTCAAGTGATGTGAAAGCTAGAAATATTAGATCCAGACCCTCTAGGTCAAAAAGTGCACGGTCTTACGAGTTCTACTTGCGCGCATCCACGGGCCCACTCAAAGGAGAGATTAAGGGCGACTCCCTCATTCAAAGTAATCTAAATTCAGTAATTGGCTTTGGAGGAAGAGTAAATTTTGATTCCAAACGCACAAATGCAAAATTTAGATCTTCTTTGGGCCTTGAGTATTACAAGTACTCTGATATCCAAAACTTGAGTCTACCCGCAACTTACAAGGCCGATTTAACTTTTTCTTATCTAAACTATTTTAAGTCTATCTCACCCTTTACCACTGTTAGCTTTGAAAGTATTGCCGCCTTGGGTGGGCTGCTTCAAGATGATGAAAGTGTAGAAAACACGACCTATCACCTTAGGGTTTTATGGTTTGGAGTTGGTGCGACCATTAAAAGTAAGCTACCTAGGTGGCTGGCAAGAAGAAAAATTGATATTTCGGGGGCCCTGCTATTTAGTATTGTTGGAACTCCAGTAGAGAGCTTTTTAACCGGAACAAGTAGCGGTATTAAAGTTAAATTTTCTGCCAAGATACATGCCAGCAGACGGATCTTTCTGGATGCTGTACTCATTCAAAATTCCTTGTATGGGCACGCCTCGATCAATAATACAGAATACATTTTCAAGCTTGGGTACAACTTCTAAATACCTAAATTCACGTGCCCAGTGGTTTAGGCCCAAATTGTTGGCACTTATTATTTTTTTTGTTTAGAACAGCCGCCCTAATGTACTGAAATAACGTTTAAATTTTATACCTCTATAGTAATTTGTGCTCCGTGCTACAATTTAGGCTATGTGCGTAAAAATTAATAAGAAAAAATTCATCACTGGGTTTTCTGTCGCCAAAAAATTTTTGGTGCTAAATTTATTGATCGTCATTTCAGTGATTATAAGCAGCTGTGTAGAATACACAGAGGTGAGCACTCCCTACACAAGTGGCCGCAGCGGTCTCATTAACCGGATCAAAGGTGAGTTCAGACAAGATTTAGTTGGCGGTGGATTAACCGGACAACAAGCAAACATCATTTCAGATCAAGCCGCTCAAAATGCTAAAAATGGTGGCACCCCTGCCAATGCCTATACGGTAAACGCAGCGGTAAGCTCCAAAACGGTAAGCTCCAAAACGGTAAGCTCCTCAGTGGCCCCATCTAGTCGTTACTCCTCTAACATAAAAAAAGTACTGCCTAGAATGTTGGAGGGTGCAATGGAGGCACTTGCATTTGATAGTATGCACTTTGCTAGTGGTACCCACAAAATGCTCGCAGCGGGCCTAATTTCAAAGTCGCTCATTACCTCGGGAGTAAAAAGAAGACATCACCTACAAAATCGTGAATTTACAGAGCTGGTTGAAGACCTCTCTTATTCTTCAATGAGAAACCTTACAAGCTCCGGCTTTATGGGAGATGATCTCATCGGTGCAGTCGGGCACGTCTCTGATGAAATATCTAAATTGATGCCCATGTATTTTTTTGATGACTTCATGTTAAGAAAGCTTAGCGGAGTCTCAAGTAGTGGGATGGCCAGAGGGATCGATTTTTTAGATATTTCAACTGAGCAAAAAGGGCTGGCAATTAAAAGTGCTGTTTTTGAAACCATCTCCAACTTAAGTGGGATCTCTGGCTCAGATGATTTTAAAATCAGTATAATGGATGAAATCAATAGTAGTATCATGGCAACCATTGGCTCGTTTAACAAAAGTAGCGAGGACTCATCAAAGTTAATTAGCGAACTTGTACAAGGAAGTGTTACAGGCCTTGCCCAAGTAAATCTACCAACAGACAAAATCCAAGGGGCCTTTGAATCAATAAATGATGAAGTAACAAAATCTTTAAGTAGTATGCCAAGCTTTGGACCAAACTCCCTGGACACTTTAATTACTTCTATCAACCAAGGCAGTATGACGGGTCTAATGAATAGTCAACTAGATGCCAATCAACTGGCACTTGCTCTTGAGGGCCTAAGTTCTGGGCTAGTGTCCCAGTTAGAAAATGCCGGAGTGGCCAGTACCAAGATCAATGAAGTTTTAGAAGATATTGTCACTAAAGCGGTAAAATCTAGCGAGTCACTAAATATGGATGTCCAAGCGGCAGTGAATGATCACCGCAGGTGCAGTTTCATCTATTTCCAATCTTGAGCAGGCAGCTGACTCTATACAGTTAAAGGATATGATCTCTTTAGTTAGTAAAGGTGCAATGACTGGAATCGGCCAGATGACTCTTGGAGATAGTAATAAACTAGATGCAATCACCGGAATTAGTCAGGGAACAGTCAGCGCAATCGACAACGCTGGCGTCACAAATGCTACCCTCAAGCAAGATGTCATCTCAGATATTGTTGCATCCTTAGTAAAGGGCGTGGAAAATATTGGCATCAGTAGCGACAACCACGACGACGCAATTAAAAACATAACCGCAGGGGCCACTAGCGCCATCGATGAATCGGGTATTTTGGATAATGACCAGATTGTCAAAGTCACTCAGGAGATTGTGGCCAGAAGTATTGCCGAGATGATCAATACATCTTTAGATGGCAACGACTTATCAAATGCTATCAATGCAGCGATATCGGGAACTGTTGAAAATATTGAAAATGCAGGAGTTCCAAGCTCAAACATCTCGACTGCTGTAGTTTCTTTAGTAGAAGATGCTGTTTTAAGTGTTGGTATCTTAAAACAACCAAAAGGCATCCCAGATCTAAGTTCTATAACGAGCAATATTGAAAGCTCCGTCATCTCTTCAATCTCAAACTTGGCACTTGGAACCAACGTGGAAACCGCTCTTACTAACAGTATTAATTCGACGGTGGTAACCGCTGTGGATGTTTTAGGTGATACCACACCACCGACTATACTCGATAGCAACGTAGAAGGAAACGACATTCAAGGGCTCCATGTCTTTGAAGAGGCGTCTTCAGAATTAGATTTTTCCACGGGAGTTGCCAGTGATGCTGGTGGTGGAATTGTGGGAGTAGAAGTTAGTGTCGCTCCATCACATGGTACACTAAATTGTAGGCCGAATTCATTAAAATGTTTATATCAAAATACCCAGCATCATGTAAGTGATGTTTTTCAAATAAAGATTTTGGATGTTGCCGGAAATAAAAGTGGCAGCATTGCCGTACACTTAACGATAGCACCCAAAGATCAAGTTTTTGTCTCCATCATCTCACCCGCTGCTGGAAGCTATATCACCAGCGACAAACAGGCTGCATTTCATATTGCTGGTGGATGCTCTGCCATTGGTCAACAGGTTGTTATAAGTGGTGCAATAAATACTACAGCGCTGTGTGAGGGTGTGGGACATGCGGCCCTTGGAGTCTGGTCAAAAGTGGTGGACGTCTCCGCTTTAAGCGATGGAGCCGTACCCATTAGTATTAATCACCAAAACCATCTAGGCAGCAGTGCCACCACAATTACTCGAAGCTTTAATTTAGATCGGTCCATTTCTTCTATCAATTTGTTTGCAATCTTAGCAAATTCACCACTTACCACAAGTACTACCTACACGATAAACTTATCGGCCGGAAGCTTTGGTAGTGATTATGCCAAATATTGCATTTTAGAAAACAACACTAATGTAAATAATTGCCACTGGAAGACAGCTTCAGTACCTAATACATATACCTTTTCAGAAGCAGATGACCGCAAACAACTCAGTGCTTGGATTAAAGACAGTGTTGGCAATGTAAGCCCGATGTTGTCTAGTAATGCTGTTGTTAAATCCGATATGGCAACCACTTATTCTAACCTACTAAAAAGTAACCTACAGAGTGCTGGTGTAACCCATGATCGCTCAACGAGCATTGCTACAAATACCGAAAGTTTTGTTCTAAATCCAAATTTATTAATGAGCGGATACAGTGCCAAACAAATACTACCGACTCTTGCCACGGGAGCAGTCGGTGCACTTCACTCTTCTAACACTACCTTTGATAGTATTACCCAAAAGAAGGCCACTGCAGTACTTATTGCTAAGAATTTAATATCCTTTAGTGCCGACAACCACTCCCTATCTTCACAGGAGTTAAATGCACTTTGTGAAGATATAGCTTATGCCGATATTTCACAACTTGAACATGCGGAATTTGCGGGCAACGATCTAATAGATGTGATAGCAGACATAACCCAGGAAATAGTTAAAACGATCCCCACAGAGTTTGATGGAGCACAAACCAAAAAAGAGTTGATTGGAGCAGCAAGTAGTGGCGTGGCCAAAGCAGTCGATTCCTTACAATTAAGCCAAGTACGTAAATCATCTACTTTAAATGATGTATCTTATAATGTGGTCAAAGGTCTTGAGACCATGGCCGCAACAGACGAAACCAAAATTTCGATTATGGATGAAGTAAGCAGCAGCCTAGTCTTGGCAATAGGCACTTTTAATAAAAATGTCGAAGATACTAAGATGATGGTCAGCGATGCTTTAAGCGGTATCGTTAAAGGTGCAACTGATATAAACCTATCTGGCCCAAATGTTACACAAGCGATCAAGTCCATCGGCGGCGAAGCTGTAAAAAGCTTAAAAAATATGGGAAATTACAATGCTTCTAACCTTGAAACCTTAGTGTCTGCAGTTAGTAAAGGCACTGTAAGTGGTCTAGCAGATGGCCCACTGGACTCCAACCAGACGCTTTTGGCACTAGCTGGAGCCAGTGAAGGCATCATCTCTCAACTTTCAACCGCTGGTGTTTCAAATGATCAAATGTCTAATGTGGTCAAAAGTGTCGTGACCGCCATGACAAAACAAAGTTCTGACTTAAGCGTAGATGTGGATAAAGCTGTAAGCTCTATTACATCTGCTGCTACACTCTCTGTATCACAACTTGGACAGATAACTGAGCAACAACTATTAAGTTCAATCGAAGCTGTAACTACGGGTATGATGGATGGTCTAAAAGGTAGTCAGCTTAACTCCAGTCAACTTTTAACTGTTATAAATGCTGCCAGCTCGGAAATCATTTCCAAACTGGATGAAATAAATATAAGTAACGAGTTGGGAGCAGTTGCCGTTAAAGGGGTTGTCAAATCAATCATGGCAAAAAGCTCAGCGCTTGGTCTTGATGCCCCCACCATGATAAATTCCGTTATTTCCAGTGCAGGGCAGGCCATCTCTGAATTAGAGCAGGCGACAAATACAGAACAACTTAAAAAACTACTCACTTCCATAAGCTCTGGCGCTCTTTTGGGTGTAGGCCTTACACCTGCATCTAGTAGTGAAATGCTGGAGATGATCAAACTAATCAGCAAAGAAACAGTTAGCGTCATTGACGATATTGGGGTCAGTAGCACACAACTTAAAAAAGATATGATCTCCGAGACCATTGCAACTTCTATAAAGGAAGTGGAGCACATAGGTCTTGGTAGCAGTAATATAGATGACGCCATTAAAAATATAACAGGTGGAGCAACAAGTGCCCTCGATGAGATTGGCGCTATAACTGACGAGCAAGTGGTTGACATTATCGGAGAGATTGCCTCAAGGGCGATTATTGCAATGGGTGAGACTTCCCTAAGTGGATCAGGCCTATCAGATGCCATTGATGCTGCAATCCAAGGAACGGTAGAAAATATCCAAGAATCTGGAGTTGCAAATTCTAACGTATCCACTGCAGTGGTCTCTGTTGTAAACGATGCCATCTTAAGTGTTGGTACTTTAAAAGGACCAAAAAACATCACAAATGTTAACTCCATAACCGGTAGTATTCAAAGTGCTGTAACTTCTTCAGTGTCAAGTTTGGGACTTGGAAGTGCAGTGGAGTCGGCCTTAAACAGTGATGTATCATCTACCGTTACTCAGGCCACAAGTTCTTTGCATGACTCAACTGCTCCCGTTGTCACCGACAGCGAGCTGCTAGATAATGATATCCCAGGTCTTAGAGTTTTTGAGGGAGCGTCTTCTGAACTCGACTTTTCAGTGGGAGTTGCCACCGATGCCGACAGCCAGATTGCCGGTGTGGAGGTGGTGGTACCACCAGCTCATGGGACCTTAACCTGTAGAGCGGGCTCTTTAAAATGCCTGTATCAAAACTCTGAGTATCACCCAAGTGAAAGCTTTCAAATACAGATTGTGGACGTTGCCGGCAATAAAAGTAGCATCATCACAACTGAGATGACGATTGCACCACAAAACCAAACATTTGTTTCAATTGTCACTCCTACAAGTGGAAGCTACATCAACAATGATTTAAAAACAGCTTTTACTGTCACAGGAGATTGTACTGCTATCGGACAAAATGTAGTGATTACCGGCGCTGCCAACACCTCAACAAGTTGTCAAAATGTTGGGCAAATTATGGGTAGGTGGGAAGTATTATTAAACCTCTCCTCTGTAAGTGACGGCCATGTCACATTTAGAGTTAATCATCAGGGAGGACCAGGAGGAAGTGCTCAAGAGGTAACTAGAAGCTTTGTTTTAGATACCACAGTTGTAAATGCAGGAACGCTCAACCTCACTTCAGGCGCCCCACTGACTCTAACCGCAGCGTATGATGCAAACTTTGTAGGCGGCACATTTGGCAGCGAGTACACCCAACATTGTATTTTAGAAAATAGCGCCGATATTAATAACTGTATTTGGAAAGAAGAAGCTGTACCAGCGACTGTTTCCATCTTTGCAAAAGATGATCTCAACACATTCAACCTATGGTTAAAAGACAGTGCCGGAAACACCTCCCCCATGGTTTCATCTAATGTACTAGTTAAATCAGACTTGGTAACTAACTTTTCAAACCAGCTCAAACAAAACTTAATCAACTCCGGTGTCTCTCAAGGCCGCGCCACCAATATTGCAGAGCTTACAGAGGGCCATTGCTTAGACCCCAGCATCTGGTCAGGTGATTTTGACCACAAGTTAATTCTGCCCAAGATGGCCCGTGGAGCGATAGATGCACTAAATTCTTCCAATACTACCTTTGATAATCTTGAGCAAAAAATGAACGCAGCTGAATCTATTGCCAAAAGCTTGATCAGCTTCGGGGCGTCGCCCGGCCTATCAATGTCTAGTGAGCAGTTAAAGACCATGACCGAGCTTACTGCCAAAACACTTATCTCGCGCTTAGAACCTTCTGAATTTAGCGGCGCTGACCTGTTAACCGCAATTGATAAAGTCTCCACCCAAATCGCCTCAAGCATTCCTGCCGCTTTTGACGGTGTACAAGTACAAAAGGATTTAATCGGTGTCGCTTGTCGGGGGATTACAACTGCAATTGAAGCAACTACGCTGCCTGGGCCTCAAAAAACTCCCGCTACAGCTAATGTTGGATATAAAGCAGTCTTAAGCCTGGGTAACGTTGCAATGCCCGCAGCTGACAAAATTGCTATTATCAATGAGCTAAGTCAGGGGCTCGTAGAGGGGATCGGCTTAATAAATAAAAATGAGGCCGACACTAGTGAGCTTATAAGTTTAACCACCAGTCAAATAATAAAGGCCACCTCAGAGATCTCCCTTCCTGCTGCAGATGTTATTACTGCCGTTAAGTCTATAAGCTCTACCACAACAAAAGCACTAAAAGACATGGAGTACTTTAGTACTTCCAGGATCTCATCACTGGTAGAGTCCGTCACCGTTGGTAGTATAAATGGTCTAAAAAATAGTACACTCAATTCCGCCCAGCTGTTGCAAGCGCTAGCTGGTACTGGTGAAGGTATTGTCTCCCAGTTATGGTCCGCAGGTGTTCCCAATACCAACATTTTGGCAACCCTAAAAGAACTCGTTAAAAAGGCAGTTGAAAATAGTGCAGCTTTAGATGTGGATATAAAAGACGCCATCAGCGCAATTTCTGCAAGTGTCACCTCTTCGCTTTTGCACCTTGAACTCTCTGCTGACCCCCAACTGCTAAAGAGCTTAATCGCCTCAGTGAGTGAGGGAGCAATGGAAGCAGTTGCAGGCCTTACTCTTAGTGATAATGAAAAATTATTAGCAATCTCTAGAATCAGCACTGGCGTTGTTGGCGCTATCGATGAAGCAGGTGTAACAGAAGTTGATCTGCAACAAGAAATTATCTCAGAAGTAGTCGCCTCTATGATTAAAAAAGTTGAAAACATAGGCCTTGCATCAAACTCATATAATGATGCAATTAAAAATATTACAGCAGGAGTAACCACTGCCATCTCAGAAATTGGCTCCTTAGACGATGCTCAAATCACCAGTATCTTAGAAGAAGTGGTATCACGAAGCATGGTAACAATGCTTGATACTAGTTTTGTGGGCAGTGACCTGTTAGATGCCATCGATGCTGTTGTCCAGGGAGTGGTCGAAAATGTGACCAATACGGGAATTTCAACTGCCGCCAACACTTCAACTGCCGTCCTGTCTGTCGTAGAAACTGCCATACTAGGAGTTGGCGCATTACAAGGTCCCAAAAGTATCGCCGACGTTAGCAGTGTTGGCACTAGCATTGAAGAAACTGCCAGCGCTTCGGTTTTGACCTTGCCGCTGACAGCAGCAGAACAATCGACTTTAAATGATAACATTGCAACTACTAAAACTGAGTCAGTAGCAGTTTTAAGTGATTCAACTGCTCCATCAATCACAGACTCAACTATAAGTGGAGGTGATATAGCGGGTCTTTCAATCTACGAAGGTGATCGAACGACTCTTGACTTCACTACAGGTGTTGCCACCGATTCTGGTTCAGGAATCACCGGCGTTTCGGTAGTAAGTAACCCCTCGTATGGAACGCTTACTTGCAGGTCAAACTCTTTGCAATGTGTGTACAAAAATAACACCTACAATGCAACTGATAGTTTCACCATTAAAATCATGGACCTTGCAGGAAACCTAAGTAGCAGCAATGTTACCGTAAACATCGATATTGCCGTACGCGTGTTATTAATTCAAATCGCCCAAGGAGATACTACCACCAACCAATCAGCTGTTGATTTAACACTTTCAACAACCGGCATCCCTTACGAAATGTACATAACCAACAATCCTGACTGTAACATAGGAGGGATTTGGGAAATCTTTAGGCCCATCAAAGCAAATTGGCCAATTGATTTAGCTCAACACAACCAAGAAGCTAGGGTATATGTAAAATTTAGAGATGAGAACTTAAACATCTCCGAATGTATAGATGATACAATCATTCACGACAACGTAGCGGCTACGACTCCTACAAACCTCGAGCTTGGTCCACATAAGGTAGTCTCCACTAATGAGACACCAACCCTGTCTTGGTCACCATCGGTGGATACCGGCGGAACCGGAGTTGATCACTATGAAGCTCAACTACATCTGCTTTCTGATAACTCCGTTGTTGCAAGTTGGAGAACATTAAACTCCGGTGATAGCTTAACAGGCATAACACTTACTCACGGGGCCCAATATTTTATCCTATTGCAAGCCGTAGATAACTCGCAAAACTTAAGCCCGGAAGCCAGAAGTGAAAATTTCATCACCTGTAACTGGGGGCACCGCCCAGCTTTAGACAAACAATCCTGTGAAGAGATCATTTGTGGTGCTGGTCAATATCTACATGCCGACAACACCTGCACCGATGTAGGCCTTGGATACTATTCTGTCGCTGGAAGCAATGAAATTGCTTTTTGTCCAGAAGGAACTTACTCTGATGTTACAAATGGATCATCTTGTTACACTTGCGGAATTGGCCTTGCACCAAATCCTGCCCGCAGCCTCTGTCTCTGCACAGCACCCGGACAGTACTTAAAATTAGATGGTACTTGTGAAGATGTAGGTGAAGGATTCTACTCTCCCGCTAACGATAATAGTCACAACATTTGTGGTACCGGAACCTACTCCAGCATTACAAATGCTACCAGCTGTACATCTTGTACTAATACCTCAAACGGATCAAGCAATTACGCCAGTTCAAATGCACTAACAGCTAACCAGTGTCCCATAAATGGAGTATGGAGTAATTGGAGCGATTATAGTAGCTGTACTCAAACTTGTGGTGGAGGTACCAAATATAGATATCGAACTTGTAACAATCCAACGCCAGTCTTTGGGGGGACAAATTGCTCAGGATCTGCTGAAGAAACGCTTTCTTGTAATACCCAAGTTTGCGCTACAGGTTGCGGGGTTGATTTTTATAAAAATGGTAGTAGTTGTTCCGCAGTCGGTATTGGTTATTATTCGGAAGATGGTGATAATGGTCGTCACAGTTGCACAGGTCGGCCATCTAACTCCCACTACACAACAGATGGCGGAGGAAGTAATAGTTGTACTTGGAGTTGTGATACAGGCTTTACTCAAAGTGGTAACAGCTGTATCAATACCTATTGCCCCAATCCCGATGCCGGTATTTACACAGCTACTGGACCAATCGCCGTTACCCAGGAGATTGAAGTTAATGCAGGAAATGGGCAAGCTGTTAAGCTGGTACTATCTAGTTACGTAAATACTCGCTTTTCGATTACTGGTCCGGCCATAAACCGCGTGTCGTACACTGCCTTTACTGCACACGTCATGAATGTAGGAAACGGGGTTCTTTTTGTCACAGGTGTGCCAATCAACGCGATGAGAGTCTATGTTGATGGTAGTCAAGTTCATGGTGGTCGAGATGATATTGGATGTACACACCTGGGGAATAATTTTAGTCCAGGAGAAAGCGCTAGAAACTTTGCTGCTTGCGCATTAGGAGTAAGTAGTTCTTCTGTATGTGACCTCGGCTCCAATACAAATGGTGCAAAATTGCAAATTCCTCCATTTTCTGATGGCACCAATGGTGGTTGGGGCAGTTATGGCAGTTGGAGTGACTGCTCTGTAACCTGCGGCGGAGGCAAGCAATCTAGGGATAGAACTTGTAATAGTCCAACGCCAGCTGGTGGCGGTGCAGACTGTACAGGAAGTTCAGCAGACATCCAGGCTTGCAATACTCACAATTGTCCAATAAATGGTGGTTGGGGCAGTTGGGGTGGTTGGGGATCTTGCTCAAGTGCTTGTTCACAAACCAGAAGCCGCACGTGTAATAACCCCTCACCTCAGTATGGTGGTGCAAGTTGTTCTGGTGGCTCAACAGAAAGTCAGTATTGTACCTCCGGGGCCTGTGTGCTCAATGGCGGCTGGAGTGGCTGGAGTGGTTGGAGTAGTTGTTCTGCTAGTTGTGGTGGAGGAACTAAAACCAGAACTAGAAGTTGTACCAATCCTTCCCCTCAAAATGGCGGCGCAAGCTGTTCTGGGGCAACTACTGAATCTACCTCATGCAACACCCATGCATGCAAGTTATGTGGCACAGTTAGTAGTAGTCAAGGAAGCAGGTCCATCAATCAATATGACCAATTATCAGGTGGTCAATCCGTTGGCAACGCCGAAAGTATCGTTGTCACCAGTGGAACTGTCCATCATACTGGTGCACTCGATGTCGTGGTAATAAATGGAGGTGCGACATATTCGACTACTGGCTGGGTTAACCATGCATATATTAAAGCAGGCGGAACCCTAAGTGCTAATGGCTGGATCTATAATATTTACGCTGAACCTGGAGCTACTGCACCTTGTGGAGGAAATGGAGGATGTGGTATGTCTATCGCTCCTGCTCAACCAGTTTCCGGCATAAGTGTATCTGGTTCAAGCTGTAACTAATGGTTTGATCTGGAACTGTCTAGTCACTGAAGCTGAAGTACTCAATTTCCGGATTAAAATAATTATCATTAAGCACTACCAAGTCACTTCTTTGTTTAGGTTTAAAAATCTCGAAATATTTTTTTTGAATGGGTATTCTTTTATCTTGGTAAACTTTACTAACCTCTTCAACACTTCCTCCATCTCTTCTGAGTGCCCTTGGCACCATTTGAGAAAAGGAAATATCTATAAAAACCCGGTAGTCAATATATTGATCAAGCGGAGGTCTAAAAAGCATTACTCCCTCAAAAAGAACAATACTATTTGGCCGAATTTCAAATGTTTTATTATTTATGAATGTATCACTGTCAAGGTCAAGTAAGTTCAAAGTAGTATTAACAGATCCATTCATTTTCAGAGGTAATAAAATATTTTTTTCAATTTTATCTAAATCAAAAGCACATTTTATGTAGCTTTCAACTTTATCATCAAGCTGATAGCGAACTTTTTTTTCATTATGAAAATCATCTAAGTGAAGAAGTGTACTACTGTGTCCATTAGATTTTAAATAGGCATGAAGTCCCTTAGTAAACTCTGTCTTTCCAGCATTATCAACCCCAGTTACCCCCACAATCTTGGGAAATTTGTTTATAAGCTTCAGGTCACTTTCAATTTTAGAATATATCTTGGATCTTTTGCTGTAATTCATGCTTACCCCTAGTTACCAGGAGGAATAAAACTATATTGAAGGCCTATATCTGTTTTTTCCAAATAATATTCGACGCCAGGAGACAGGGTAGCACTGCCTCTTTGCATCATTTTCTCTGCTCCTATGGCCTTGACTGCTGCCCTCTGGTTACAACCAAAACAAAGCTTCCTGATATTTTGGGCCGAGCTATCTCCGCCTAACGAAATTGGGTGTTGATGATCATATTGCAGGTTTACTCGACTGGTACATCGCTTGCCCGTAATGGGAGAAAACCCTTCACATCTATTGTTGGCCCTTTTATCTACAGATTCTCTGACCTCTCTGGGAATATATCTTTGGTTTTTTGATTGTTTAGTAGACGTTCGTTTTGCTTTGTCATGTTCAATTTGTTCAATATATTTATCGATCAAACATTCGATCACCTCAAGTTCACTACAATCATCAAAATCGAGTCCTACCTTCTCAAGCTTCTTTAACAAATGTTCTGGAAGGGTAATCTTTAATTCTCTTGGTGGCGGATTTTTAGATAATGAATTTAAAATATTTTTTACCTCTGTGGTCGATCTACCGCACACCTTTTCAACTATTTTATCTTTGTTTTGATCTCTATTGTTTTTAAAAAATGAATCTATTGAAGCAGCAGTTGTTAAATTTAAACTTCCGTCTTGAATCTTTTGCTTAATTATAGGCGCCACTTTTATGGCACGTATGGTTTTTACCCGTATTGCAGCTTCAGCATCAGAGTATTTCAAAATTCGTGTGCAAAACTTAAACAACGAAGGTGTTCCATAATCGACAAACACTTTTCGTTTATCAATTTCTTCTAAGTAATTTAAGACTTCTGCGACAATTAGTTTTTCCTCTTTAACTTTTATTTTAATACCGGCCACTAATTGTTTGTCACTCAATTTACAGATCATTTGATTCCCCTGATTAATTTATAAGAAACTATCACAACAATTGCAAAAAAACCAATGTAAGAAACCGCCTACCGCTTTTGATAATGGGGGCACTGACAAACAAACGACTCATCAAAGATACTTCTTGGCGTGAATAAAACGTTTATTTAAAAAAGATAAAAAAGATGTTACATTTTTGATTACCGAAGATCTAAGGGGCGAAAATCAATGCCAAGTTTTTATTAAAAAAAAACTTACTTCTGGCAATGTCGCACTCTCCCGTTATAGTAACGACGCAAGTATTAAACAGAATGAGAGGCAACTTTATTTAGCCACTGGGTTGCAAAATCAACTAATTTTTTTTGTGGTAGCAGTTTACAACTTGCCTGTCCAATCATGCCTGAGCGCACTTGAGCTATTTGTTCATAGTCAGATCCAATCTGCATAAATTGGTCAGGATTCATATCAATTTCTTTATACTCTTGCCACAGACGCACACCTTTTTGAAGTATCGCAGAGGCCTCTGTAACTACTTTGATATTCTTTTGCCTATTTTCTGCTAGATGCAAGGAAGTGTTTTTATCATGATCAACCCCCAGCAAGAGGATGTGTCCATCCAAATCGTAAATGCGTGCTAGAGGAGACTTGTCACCAAGAGGGAAATCTAATGCATGATCTTTGGTAATGAGTGAGCTGTTTTTCCCCCAGGCAGAAAAAGAGACCGCTGGGTGATAGCTTCTAAGTACTCCGGGAAAACTTCTAAAGATTTCTGCAATCGCTCCCATTCCTCTGGTTGGTGTGGTCTGAGGGTTAAAAGCAGGCATGGTCTCTTTGATTATATCCCACCAATCTCTAGGAACTGGTGGACATTGCCACTTTGTGGGATCGGAGTTTGATGAGGAGTGAGCGGGCATAACTAAAGTCCCCTCGGGACCTACAACCTCCATTAGGGCGACAATTACAGCTTCTGCTCCTCCACAGACCCAACCTAGTGACTTAAGTGATGAGTGAACAATTACTGTTTGCCCTCTACTTAAGCCCAGGCCCAACAATCCCTCTTTCAAGAGGTCGACAGTTAAGGGCCTATCAGCTTTAGTTATACAATCTAATTCACTCATAATATTTTCTGGCAAGCATCTATGCCATCTTTTTTTCCTGCATAATGTGGATTTCCGAGTTTAAAAAATAGGGATTTTTGCTGATCAAAATCGTTTTGATAAGTGTTACTTCTTCGTCCCAGGTAGTTATAAAATCCCAATATTCCTCTGTCAGCATCTGGAATGCGTCTATTGCTAAAAGCATTTTTCCAACGAGATATTGCGTGGAGGATCTGTCTGGGGGTAAACATCCTAACAGATACGTCTGAGCAATCATACTGGATGGGGTCAATAAATATCCGAGTAGGTTTTGTTGTTGTCCCAGAAAAAGACTCCGTTCCATAACTTTTGCGAAACCAAGAAGGTGAAATTAATAACCTTAAATAATTGGCCACTGAATCTTGCGCTCGATACAGGTCTTTTTTCCACTTGCGAGAATTTTGGCGAATCATCGGTTTTAACACCCGCCCATCTGAATAATAGGGTCTACCATTTGGGCGCCTGGCATCTTTGAAGGCCTTATAAACACCGTAGCGGTTGAGAATTTCAGTATTGTCGTAATTGTTATCAACGATGTGAAAGACCTCTTGGTTTAAAAAGACGGCAGCAAACTCTGCAAACTCTTCATAGAAAGTCACTTGGTGAGTTTCTAAAAAATCATGGGTTCCAGGCGTTCTGCCTCCTGTAAAATTTGGGATGTATGCATTTTTGTTAAACCACTGGTGAACCCACTCATGAGTTAGCTCCCGCGTGGCCCATTTGCGCCGCCAAGAATATCCACTTCGATCAAAAATATTTACCCAAACATTTGTATCATCACTTTTATACCAAAACCAACTGCGAGTAATGCGAACACAACAACCAGGAGCGCTCCAACCCAAAAGATCCATATTGCCAAGCCCATCGGGCCACACAACTGAAATCTTTTCTGCACCAACATTCCAAGCATTTGCCTTTTGATATAGCAATCGATAGGCCCAGTAGATTTGGGCGGCCCTTGTTGCCTTGTAACTGGTACTGATGGTCTGTCCCCTATTTCGGTCGTCAACAGTGGTATTTAGATACTTATTGACCCGCACCTCTTTTCCATCTTTTTTGCTGGTCATAAACGTATAACTTTGAGTTTGCATGCCAGGATTTAAGACTCTGGCAGATCTGCCATCAAATTCTAATTTGATCTTAAATCGTCTGCGCTTATTACAGCCAATGGGATCTGCTTCTCTTGGACGTTTTCTAATTTGATAGTTACCGGCACTATTAGACCTTGTAGATCCCCAGCTGGCCCAACCTCCAGAGTTTAGAGTTGAGGCCCACAGCCTTACTTTTACATCACTGATGGGAACCCTTTGAGAATGGGCATTGGAGCCCGGCGCGGAAATGAATAGATCGTTTTTTACTTCTAGGCGGCCATAAACTTTCCAATTACAGCTCCACAAAACAGAAGGTGTACCCAAAATAATACTTATTAGTATAGACAATATAATTTTCATTTTAAATCCCCCGCTATGATTAAATATGATTCATAACAAAATCAATGCTAAATTTACCATCTATATCTTTTCATAAGACGTCAATAAAAAAACCTGACACCACTGTTAACTCGACGTGTCGCTGGAGAAGGGGGGACAGCTTTAGAAATCTACTGTAAATTCGACTAGTGTTATATCATCTTGAAAAGTATCTTGTTTGGAAAAATCTAGTAGCATGGCGTAGATGTCGTCCAATGATTTATTGTCATCTCTAACTTCCATAAGAAAGTCTTGTACTCTCTTTGCTCCAAATTGCTCTTTGTTGGGTTTACTGGTTTCGAGAATTCCATCCGAGAATAAATAGATTCTATCACCTGAGGAAATCTTTACATTTTCTGGAGCACATAATTGGTCAACGATAGTAGAAGTGCTGCAGATTCCAAGAGGCACATGAGTCGATTCAAAATTTTGGTGTTGCCCATTTTGCCTAAGTAGTAGTATTTGAGGTAGTCCTCCTCCAGGATATACTTTTAAAATCATCTCTTCTAGATCAACCTCAATTCCTGCAGACGCCAAAAATGTGCCTATTTTTAACCTCGAATGTAGACGCGTATTTATCTCTTTAAAAATACTTTCTAGACCTTTACCCTTTCTAGACATTGTATAGAATATATCTGAGACCAAAGGAACATTTACTGCAGCTTGTATACCATGTCCGGTAAAATCTCCAAGAATAATCTGATAAATTCCTCCACTTCTTTTACTAGACAATATTAAATCTCCAGAAGTTAAGTCCATTGGGGTGTACAGATAATTCAAATGTGTCGTCGAAAAATTTTTATTGCTTCTTGCATGATCCAAAATTGCAACAACCGTTCTTCTTTCTTCTACTAATTCTCTTGTTAACAATTTCTTTTGTGTAATGTCTGTAGCCATTGCAGCAACGGAACAATAAGGTGCCAGCAGACTTGTGGGACTAGCTGAGTCGTACACATACGTTCCAACACACTTTTACTTTAGCAATGCCCAAGAATAAGTGTATTGGAACTAAGCTTGATGTACCCGAAACACTTGTTCCGGAACAAGTAGCTTGCAGAAAGTGTAAAAAGCACCTGGCACCTTTGCCGGCACGTTTACCGGCACGTATGCCATAATTAAAAGCTTTTACAATACTAGATATCATCACAGATGATGCGCCAAGCCAGTTGCTCACAAAGGCCTAAGTATGCTAGAGTATATTTTTTAGAAAATGTTATAAGTTATAAGGAGATAAGATCGTGGAACCTGCAAATGATCTAAATAACTATGTCACTCGCAACCTTAACTTAATAGTGTCTGATCCAAATAAAAAAAGGGGGGAGATTTTACAATATTTTCAGCAAACCTTTGATCTGTATGAGCGTCTATTTGATTGCCTACAGTCAGATAATACCTATTACGTTAGAGCGAATACTCTTCGACATCCTTTAATTTTTTATTTTGGTCATACCGCTACTTTTTTTATTAATAAGTTAATTCTCGGCAAATTTTTACCCGAGCGACTTAACTCTCATTATGAGTCAATGTTTGCCATTGGGGTCGACGAGATGTCGTGGGATGATTTAGATAGTAAAAATTATGATTGGCCCAGTGTTAATGATGTTAGAAAATACCGGGACCAAGTGCGTACAACGATTGAAGACCTTATCCAAAAGATGCCCCTTGAAGCAGGACAGATCGGTTGGGATTCATTTTGGTGGATTATTTTTATGGGTATCGAGCATGAGCGTATCCACTTAGAGACCTCGTCGGTTCTCATTCGTGAGCTTCCTCTTAGTGAAGTTAAAAAAGATGAGCTGTGGACTGTTTGTAGTGATAGAGGTCCTGCCCCATCTAATGAGATCATACAGATTGAGGGTGGAGTGGTTTGCTGGAATAAGCAAATTGATGATCCATACTATGGTTGGGACAATGAGTATGGTGAGCACAAAGCTGATATCAAACCTTTTGGAGCATCTAAGTTTTTAGTTAGTAATGGAGAATTTAAGTCTTTTGTTGAAGAAGATGGCTACCTCGATCAAAGGTGGTGGAGTGATGAGGGTTGGCAGTGGCTTGGTTTTAAAAAGGCCACGATGCCTTGTTTTTGGAGAAAAAATCAAGGTCACGGTCAATACCAACTTAGAACTATGTTGGAAGAGATTGAGATGCCTTGGAATTGGCCGGTTGAGGTAAATTTTCTCGAGGCCTATGCATTTTGCAATTGGCTTAAAAACAAAAGTGGAAAAAAGATCAGGCTCCCCAGCGAAGATGAGTGGCGGCACTTATATAATATTTCTGAGATTAATGAAGTTCATTCTTGGCCTAAATCTGCTCCTGGAAATATCAACTTGGAACACTTTGCTTCCTCTGCTGCTGTGGACAAATTTCAACATGGTAAGCTCTATGATGTGATTGGAAACGTCTGGCAGTGGGCCGACACCACCATCTCTGCATTTTCTGGTTTTAAAGTACACCCCGTTTATGATGACTTTTCTGTTCCCACTTTCGATGATAGGCACTATATGATTAAAGGTGGATCATGGATTTCAACGGGGAATGAAGCACTAAAAGATGCACGATATGCTTTTCGCGCCCATTTTTTTCAGCACGCAGGTTTTCGCTATATAGAGGCAGATGATTTAGAACAAAAGGCCCAACAAAGTACCTACGAAACAGATGAGTTGATCTCCCAGTATTGTGAGTTTCACTACGGTGATAGCTACTTTGGAGTAGAAAATTTTCCGGCTTTAATGGCGAGAATATGCGCAGAATTTGTTGATCCCAGCAAGCGGCAAAAAGCTTTAGAGCTTGGATGTGCCGTGGGAAGAAGCACTTTTGAGCTTGCCAGGACTTTTGATCATGTAACGGGACTTGATTTTTCCGCACGCTTCATCCAAGTCGCAGATCAGCTCAAAACTAGTAGAGAAATTTTCTATCAAGTAAAACAAGAGGGTGAGCTTTTCACACAAGCTCATCAAGCTTTAGATAACCTTGAGATCTCAAAAGAGCTTGCCGCCAAAGTAGAATTTTTTCAGGCCGATGCTTGTAACTTAAAAGATCTCTATCGAGAATACGATTTAATCCTGGCATGCAACTTAATCGATCGCCTTTATGATCCCAAAAAATTTCTTCTGGATATGAAAAATCGCTTAAATCATGGGGGACTAATGGTGCTTGCCTCACCTTATACTTGGCAAGTTGAGCACACACCCAGACAGATGTGGCTTGGTGGATACAAAGATAACTCAGGAGTTGAGCAAACCACGTTAGATGGAATTAAAAAGATTCTAGCAGGCAGCTTTGAGTTAGTTCAAGATCCAATCGATGTTCCCTTTGTCATCCAAGAGACAAAAAGAAGATATCAACATAACATTTCGCAAGTGAGTATATGGAAAAAGATCAATTAGAAAAACTCTTTAATAGTAAAGTCGACAGACGAGGATCAAACTGTGAAAAGTATGATTTTTATCATGAGTCCTACAGCGTAGAACAAGGTGACTATCTTCCTTTATGGGTAGCAGACATGGATTTTCCATCACCTCCTTGTGTGGTTGACGCTTTAAAAGAGCGACTGGACCACCCAGTGTTAGGCTACAGCGGCACCTCAGAGAGTTATTTCCAAAGCATAATCAACTGGTATGAAAAAAGATACAACGTCCAGATAAATAAAAATTGGATTATTAATATCCCCAGTATGATTCAAGCACTCAATGTTTTAATTCATACATTTTCTAATCCTTGCGATAAAGTTGTAATCATGCCTCCAGTCTACCCAGCATTTGCCTCAGTAGTTGAAGATACGGGCAGAGAGCTTCTTTTAAATGAGCTTATGCACACTCCTACAGGGTATATTATCAACTTCAATAACCTTGAAGAACATTTTAAAAATGGAGCAAAAATTTTAATTTTTTGTAATCCTCAAAATCCTACGGGAAGAGTTTTTACAGAAGATGAGTTAATGAAGTTGTCCAAGCTGTGTACTCGATATGATGTTTTGGTTATCTCTGATGAGGCCCATGCAGATATTGTCTATGAAGGGCATCAGCATATTCCACTATTTTCCATTTCACCAGAGAGTTTGCACCAAACAATTACACTAACTAGTCCTGGCAAAACTTTTAACCTTTCTGGGTTGGGATGCGGGAATGTTATTATTGGCGATGAAAAGTTAAAAGAGACTTTTTTACAAACAGCAAACCGTATACATTTAAACCAAGGAAACATTTTTGGCCTTCTTGCCTTAGAGGTAGCCTACACTAAGGCCGATCAATGGCATCAATATCTCCTTGAGTACTTAAGTGAAAACATTAAATTGTTAACAAAACTTTTAAAAGACAACTTACCCAAAGCACACATGCATAAACCTGAAGGTACATATCTGGCATGGATCTGTTTTAAAGAGTACGGACTTTCTCATCATCAACTAGAAGAATTCATCTTCAAAAAAACACGTGTCTTACTCAGCTCCGGAAAATTCTTTGGTTCCTGTGGAGATCAGTTCATGAGAATAAATCTAGCAACTCCTCGCTCCAATATTCATGAGGCCATAACAAGGATCTCTTCTACACTTTGTTAGCATAAGGGCATGAGGATGCCAGAACAGTTTTAGATAACTTCGGGGACTTACTGCATTGGACATGGTGAGTCCCACAAGTCTGCTGGCACCTTCCTATTAGTATCTGGTGGAGTATTGTTTTAAGTATATATACTTAATATCGAGGCGATCTCTAATTGGATTTTCTATGGTTTCAAACTTTGTATATAAATTTTCATCTTGAACTTCTAAGAGTTGATAAAACTCTTTGGTAAACACAAGGTATGACAACTTATCAGAAATGGATTTACAAAACCACTTTGTATACTCTTCTAATCTGGTAGCAGTGATCACTAAATCACCATGCAAGTCCCATTCAAGTCTTTGGTCATCTCCAACCAATCTTGTCTTTAAAGTTCCCGATACAATGGCGCCACAAACGCGCAAATTTTCAGTGATATTATATTTATCAAGAAGTTGATCCATCATTGGAGGGATCTCATCCATGGCCTGCATCGCCGCTTTTGCATGAAGCGTAAGTCTTGCCGCCTCTGAAGTTTCAACATCATCATCGCCATCATCCACGCCATCATCCACGATACCAAAAGAAATGAGATGAGAATCTCCTTGAGTTTTATGGATGTATCCACCATATTTTGCTACTATTTTGGCAATATTGTGGAAGTACTCTTTGGTGAACAAGTTAACAATGTCATTGTTGCTACCTGTATGGGCATTTGTGAAAATGGTATATCCCCTAATATCTGTTTCAAGCAAAATACCATTGTGTACTTTATCTGCAAGCTTCTCCATGTTCATACCAAATACTGCATTGGATACTTCACCGCCTAAAAATTTTGATGCATTTGATTTTTTGATCTCATTGGCAGTGGCTACTTGCAACCTCAATTTATACATAATTTGACAACTGATAATATTAATTATGCAGGCAAACAATGTATCATTTAAAAACAGTGAAAATAAAACCTTATTACTACTAAGAAGGATCGCCAAAGGCCCCCAAAAAAATATCACCAATAATCCCGTAAGTAGAATCATGAGCCTAAGAGGTGGAGCTATAATTATATATATGATGGAGACTGCATAAATATGCGTAGCATGCATATATAAAAACACATCTTGTTTATCACTGATGATTAAAGGCCAGGTGTATATTAATGAAGCCGATGAAAACATCATTGGGAACAAGATTATCCAAATTAAGGCCTTAGTTACTTGGCCACCACTGGTGTTAAATCTAAGGTATAAACTGGCCAAAACTAAAGGGAGGGTATTAAATAACAGTCGAGGCCACAAATTTTGCCACAATGTTAAATTTTCGAAATACTGTTTTAAAAACCTTGTACTTGTAAAACCAAATAATGCAAATGTTAAGGCGTATAATGAACAAATATAAAATGCTCTCTTATTTACATTTGCTAATAACTCCTCTTCCACAAGAGTATTAAAATTTTTCTCAATTGCCATTTAGGGCCTTATCTATGTTTCTATGTTTCTATGTTTCTATGTTTTTCCAAAAAGGAGCCTATTTGGTCCCTGCCTTTTGGACAGCTGGTTAAATTTTGATAACCATCTCTTTCTAGCTCCTCCAAAAGAATCAACCATTGAGTATGGTCCCACCGCTTATTTTTTAACAACCATTCACGCAACTGCAATTTTGGAAAAGGTTTTTTTTCTACCTCATTCTCATTTTGGAGTCGAACTAAGGCAATACTTACATTAATCTCTTTTCCATCAACTTTCTGACAATCCATCTGCTCAATGGCCTTCTGTGCATCTAGTGGAAAATAAAAAGTAATAAAGCCAAAACACCTGGAGCGCATTGCATGTCTGTCATAGATAATTTTAATCTCTCGAATTGGACCAAATGGTCGAAATACTTCATCTAATTTTTTTTCATCGGTTCGAAACGAAAGATTTTCTACAAGAATTTTAGCATCCAACACAAATCCTTAAAATTCAAAGAAATTTTAATTAAAAACTCTCCTTTTAATATGAAAAATTTTTAACTACTATTATTTACACATAGAATTGTTGACTTTGACAACAATTACTAAATAAAAGAAGGAGAAATCATCGATATGGACAAAATACAACTGTACTCACTGGCCACTCCAAACGGCCAGAAGGTATCCATAGCGCTAGAGGAAATGGAACTCCCGTATACAGCTCACTTGATTGACATTTTAAAGGGTGAGCAATTTCATGATAACTTTACTGCTATAAATCTCAATGCCAAAATACCGGCAATAGTTGACCCAAGTGGTCCAGGTGGTGGCCCAATATCCATTATGGAGTCAGGTGCCATCCTTATTTATCTTGCCGAAAAAAGTGGCAAACTTCTCTCACCAGACCCTCGTCTAAAATGTGAAACTCTGCAGTGGCTCTTTTTTCAAGCAGCAGGTGTTGGGCCAATGTTTGGTCAATTTGGTCATTTTTATAAATTTGCTAAAGATAACTGTGACCACCCATATCCCGTTACGAGATACACCAAAGAGACAAAAAGGCTGCTCGCAGTATTGGATAAAAGAGTAAGTGATCGAAGTTATGTGGCAGGCCATGAGTACTCTATTGCAGATATTGCCACCTTTCCTTGGGTCAATGGTTTATCTGAATTTTATAAAGCAGATGAGTTTTTAGAACTAAAGACCTTTAAAAATGTCAACTCTTGGCTTGAAAGATGCCTAAGCCGTCCGGCAGCAATTAAGGGAAAAATGGTATGTAGACCTGATTACTGGTAATTTCATTACAAAGGTTAAGATTACTTAAAGATACTTCCAAGTTTTCTTTACATTGATGTGATAGACAATCCATGTTAAACAATCTTAGTTACATGGTGTGCTGTATGGTCTCAAAAACTCAACTCAAGTTGTTATTAGTAATTATCTGTTTACTCTCAACTTTTCTTTGCAGCTTTAAAACATTCGCCCAAGAAGACCCTGATACTGCATTGATTCTCAAATATCATACAGAGCATGCCTATCACGTACGTCAACTTGGATTGATCTTATACAAGCTTACTGACCAATTTAGTGATGTGGACGCTGATATCTTAAATCGGTTTCTTTACATGCATGAATTGAGTAAAAGAAACTTTATAACTGGAGCTCCAATAAACCTTGCATCTGCTGTCGATGGCGATACTCCTTCTTTTTATAAATTATTTAAAGCAGACATTACCAAACTAACTAAATCAGAGTACGACTTGGCCATGAGCTTTTTGAACTACTATAATGATTCTGATGAAGAAGTGGCCATTGCCTTTTTTAAAAGAGAGGGGCTTCTTGGACCAAACCAAGTGTTAGAAGATAGTCCACTGGTGCAAAAATATCTCAGAATAGAAAAAATTGCCAATATTGTTGAAAGAGGCAGCTCTAAAGCTTCTGAAGTTGAGTTTGGAAGAGCTGTGCTGCCTGGTCACACCTACTTAGATAATATCATGCACGATCGCGACTCTGCAAAGTTAGCGCTTAGATTGCACCATGAATACTACAATGTAAATGCAGTACAGAGTGAAGCCTCCAGATTTGTTAGAAACTACGATGAATATCGACTTTATAATTTCACACACATTTTACGGGTAACACGTTTGGGCGCCGCGCTATTAAAGGGTGACGCAGCAGTCAAATTCTGGGATATCGATCAAAAAATACTTGAAGAGTTTTTATTACTCCATGATCAATCAAAAATTAATGGTTCTGACGCATTTTTAAACAGACATGCCTTACAAGAGGAATCAGAATCCATAACCTCAAAATTATATCAAAATTACGGGATCGATTTTGCGGCCATACCTGACGATTGGAAAAAAGAAACTGGTACACTTGTCAAACATTTAAATGAAATTGATCTAGAGGTCGCTGCCGATTTTTTTCGCAAAAAAGGTATTCTTGGACAAAATGAAGATATTGCAAAAAATACTCTAGTTCAAAAATACTTGCAAATTGAAAAGATCGCTGACTTAGTTGACAGAGGGAGCTCTCCTGTCACTCAAGAAGAGTTTGGGCGGGCAATGATTCCTGCTCATACCTTTTTTATTAAAGTTTTAAAAGACTTTGAATCTGCCGCTCATGCCCAATTTCTAGAAGACAATTATGATAAAATTGTGCGAGGAGATGAATATCTAGGCAATGTTCCTGTCGTTAGACTCGCCTTTAAAAAGCATCAATGGGATGCTTCTAAACGTCGTTTTAAAAATCATAGAGGAGAGTGCATGCAAATCATGACCGAGCACTTTCTGAGCAATTTCCTTCCTTCTTTATCCGTCAGGTCTACTGTTAAGTTATAACTCGCAATAGTTTATGACTTTACAGGCATCACTTAATAAGAAATAATAGAGCGATACTATAAACTATTTTTCAACTTTTTTAAAAGAGTCTGCCCATGGATGTAACAAAATTTTTTAATGCACACAAAAGACCACTACTGTCCTTTGAGCTCTTTCCTCCACGTAGTCAAAAAGGTGCACAAAATTTAGATAAAGCAATAACTGAACTTTCATCTTTTGGCCCTGACTATTTCTCGGTAACTTTTGGGGCAGGAGGAGGTCAGCGCCAAGGTTCATTTGAACTAATAAAAAAGCTTAAAAATGAACGAGAATTACCTGTTGTGGCCTATGTGGCCGGCTTTGGAATGGGGCCAGATGACCTGGGATCTGTACTCGATAATTTCAAAGACATTGGCATCAAAACGGTCTTTGTCATTAGAGGTGATAAACCAACTGATGAGTCCTTTTCTCCCCATCCAGATAGTTTCACTCATGCCTCCGACATGCTCCAATTTATCAACAGTAAGTATGATTTTAGTCTGGGAGCAGTCGGCTACCCAGAAGATAATAGGATTGATTATCTAAAACAAAAGCAAGATAGTGGTGCCCAGTATATCGTCGCTCAATACTTTTATGACAACTTATTTTACTATAACTTTAAAAACAAATGCAGCAAAGCTGGCATCACCATTCCCATTATACCGGGAATTATGCCGATTTATTCCCATAAAATGACTAACAATCTTGCCAAAACGTGCAACACAACTCTTCCAGAAGTTGTCAAGCAAGGACTCGCGGCCATCGATCCCGAGGACAAAGAAGCCGTCATCAATTTCGGAATAGACTTCATTAGTAAACAATGTAGTGATCTTTTAAAAAATGGGGCCTCTGGATTGCACTTTTATACGATGAATAGAAGCAAATCTATTACACAAATTTTAGGTCGCCTTAAGGATGAAAACTTGTTATCGTTTGACCACAATTAAAGTGTCATCACCTTGTCGCCGCAATAACTATCTCCCATTACCGCTTCTCTTGGTGAATAGTTATAGTAAAGAGAGCCACCTTTAATTTTTTTAGAAATTCTAGGCCAAAATTGATCTGAGACCGCCGTGCACCCTAAAGTCCTGGCGCTTACCGCCCCACTTTTAATGAGTGCCGCTGGAGGTGAAACCGTATCTGAAATATAGTTTTTCCCGTGATGCAAAACCACTCCCCGGGCCCTAGTCCTGTCATTGATGCCTTTTTGAACACCATTTAACTGGACATATTTGTTCCATCCCCTTCCTTTTTTCTTTCCTGGTCTGTTTAGTACAGGTCCTATCACCATAAAACCAGATGGAGTCTCATTTGATCCATAACGGTTGGAGCAAAATTTGGCCTTTCCAATAGAGGAAGATCTAGGTGGCTTCCCCTTGCCGTGAGCTGAATGGTATGCCTCAATCTTCCCGGTATAGGTATCAATCACAAATAATCTTTTCTGATTAGAATTTTTTGTTAGATCATTAATGGTAATATATCTATCATTTTTTAAGCGAAGACTATTTTTTGTATGATGGTTGGGTACTTTAAATTTACTCTTATGCTTATGTAAGTTGTGAAAACACAGGGCCTGCTTTAATGCCATCGGATTTCCACCAAGCCTTGTATAGTTTCTAAAAATGGTCTGTATTCCTTGATCTGCGCTAACAGACAGTAGATCCTCGTCGCCACCAGTGCTATCCATACTTGGTACTGGACAGTAATCATAAGATACAGGACCACTCATGAAATTATTAAGAGTAATGCTCGGATCTGCCCCCCCCCAAATCTCTCTTCCTAAATTGCTAGTTCTGTCACTACTTGTGTAACCATAATTATAAGTGCCTCCAAATTGACCTAAGGGCTCAGAAGACTCCCCCATTACGCCATCATAGCTTGGATAGCTGGGAGGATTCTCTTTATCACACTTTACTGCCAAAGTAGTTAGCATTATCAAAATTGCAAGAAAGTACCTAATCATTATAAAATCTATTTTCATACTTGCTCTAAACGTAAAATTAAAAGTTCCTGCTTACATATTGCATTCTTCTTGCCCAGAACCTTCATAATCATCTTTCCAGGCCAATTTTTCTGTGGCAGTAGGTATTTTAAAAATTCAAACTCCTCAACTAGGTATTCTTGCCTTTCATTTGAGTCGTCTCCTAAGACGGCCAGCTTGAATTTTTTCCTTTTTATAGCTTTTTTACTCCCATCACTTACAAATAAGACCTCCAACTGCAAGGGAATCAAATCACTCTTTTTTTTATCAACGCTTAAATAAAACTCTTTGTAAGTGCCCACCACCTCTGACCACAGAGAAAATAATTCTACTTTTTTAGTCTTTTTTTCAAGCTGAAGTGCTGCTTTAATGATTAATCCATGGCTTTTGCAACGAGGAAGACCACCATAACAAATATAGCTATAAAGGATAGTTGATATTAAAAAAGAGCATTTTAATAATTTTATTGTAAATTTAAGCATTTTTTTTACCCAACCAAACTACTACTTATATTTTCCACTATAACAGCGCAAGTAGCAATAGAGCGCAAGATTTTCCTCCCAAAACCCTCTTGAATTAAGACGTCAGATAAAACTTAAGTAACAAGTGTAAATACTTGAGATTTTCCTTAGACTGACCTTGTCCCACACGTATGGTCTGTTGGTCACTTCTTGCGACAATGCAGGAGTAGACACAAATATAATTAGACCGATAAAAATCGCTGTAATCGGCTATATGCACCTGCTTGGGCCTTGTATCCAAATATAAAACAAAATAAGTTTTGGTACTTTTACCAGAACTTCTAACTTCCTTTCTAAGTACAACCTTTGAGCAGTTGGCCAGAGAATACTTTTTTTGACTAAAGCAAATTATTACCCCCCCACTGTTTTTTGATCTCCAATTTGCGTTTATTAATACTAATTTTGGAACGATATAGCATTACGGCAAAGCCTAAGATAATTGAGGCGCTTCCAATTATTAAAGTCGGCATCATTTTATCGGGGTTTACCAGATACTCATTTACGACAGAACTAAATCCTCCAAACGCATTGGTAATCACAAGCCCCATGAATACAAAAATAAGCCCAGAAGCTATTTAGCTGCCATGTTCATTTTTATTGATTAGTATTCTGCTTGCATATTGACCTCATTTGTTTTTTTAATAATTTTAACAAAAATTTTAAATTGGAGGCAAAAAAGTTATAGATAGGTTACTATGGTTTATATTATTATATAAGCAATATGAACAAGTATTAGCGCTATAGGAGAATTATGAATAGAGAACTTGAGGATGATGATAAGTTGGTAGTACTGGCCATGGGGGGCAACGCACTCCACCAACAAGGGCAACAAGGTACTTACCAAGAGCAATTTGCAAATGCAAGAGCAGCAGTTGAACCAATTGTTCAATTATTAAAAAAGGGATATCGATTTGTACTTACTCATGGAAATGGCCCTCAAGTGGGAGCTGTTATGCTCATGGTAGATAAGGCCAAAAACGAGGTGCCAGAAACTCCTTTGGGTATTGCTGACGCTATGACTTGTGGTTCAATTGGTTATATGATTGCCCAAAGCCTGCAAAACACAATGATTAAACACAATATGTGGAAAAATGTCGTAAATCTTCCAACCCAAATAATAGTTGATCCAAATGACTACTCCTTTTTTAATCCCACTAAACCAATTGGGAAATTTTATTCAAAAGAAGAGGCCGAAACTTTAACTGATGAAAAAAAATGGATTCTAAGAGAGGATGCGGGAAGAGGTTGGCGTAGATATGTAGCATCTCCTTACCCCATAGATATTATTGAAAAAGAAGCGATGAAGACCTTGATCTCACACGATTACTTGGTTATTACCGGAGGAGGAGGAGGAATTCCTGTTTCTCATGCCAAAGATGGAACAATCAATGGAGTTGATTGTGTTATTGATAAAGATCTTGCTAGCATGAAAATTGCGTTGTCAATTGGGGCTTCCACGTTGGTGATCGTTACGGGTGTGCGCAAAGTCGCTATCAATTTTGGCAAAAAAGAACAGCAAGATTTTTCAACGATGACTTTAACTCAGGTCCGCTATCATATCCAAGCAGGGGAATTCCCGGCAGGATCTATGAAGCCTAAAATGCAAGCGGCCGTTGAATTCATACAAGCAAACCCCAAAAACCGTGTCATTATCACTGATATAGACCATTTATCAGACGCGCTAGAGGGAAAAGACGGTACACATATCGTTGCTTATTAAAAAATTACATTTTTTTAAATAAAATCAAAATACTTATTAGCTACACACTAAGAAGCTTTGTTGGTCTCCAGATAAATCTCACCGCCCTTAAAGTATTTGCTCAACTCCAAATAAGCAAAGAGACATCTACCCCTGTCATTTTTACACTACGCGGTATTTTTTTGCAACTCTTTGCTTCTTTGTGTTAATGCACTGAGCTAATTCATTTTATTTATCAAAGTATAAGCTTGCTTATCAGGAGATTGAAAATGTTCAACGATTATCTAATTTACTTACAAAAAATGGGCCTATACTGCCGATTATTACTTGCCACAACGCTATTGTGTCTAAATTTTACAAACACTTACGCCTATACAACAACTGATCAATATATATTTGTAGAGGATTTAACCGTAAACGTTAATCAAGGTGAAACCGTTAATGCAAAGGTTATAGGCTATACTTTTGGCCTAGATAGTATCTTTTTTGGTAACTATTCTCCCTATCAAGACAAAGGGATATTATCATTTCTTTACGATGGTAGTTTCAGCTATACGGCCTATGAAAATGAATCGGGCCCTATCCATTTTGATTTTTATGCTTGTGATTTATATGCTTGCTCTGATGATAAAACTGTCACAATAAATATAAACTCAAGGCCATATGCAAATACACAAGAGTTTAGTGTCGATCTCGAAGGCACCTTGACACAAATACTATACGGAGAAGACAAAGAGACGCCCCAAAATCAATTAGAATACTACCTCACAGAAGACACTTATGTTTATGGTGACCTGCAACTCTCACAAGATGGATATTTTGTATTTAATCCTTACTGGAGTGGCAAGACAACTTTCAAATATGTAGTGTTTGACGGCCTTGCATACTCTGAGCCTGTCACTGTTAATATTTATGTAACTGAATATTTCAATGCTGCTCCAGTCGCTCATGACGATAACTTTACAACTTATTCCTCTGAAACACTTAAGGCCTATGTTTTTGCAGAAGATGAAGATGATGATGCATTAACATATGAGCTAGTCTCAGACACTGCCGATGGATATTTATATTTTAAAGATGATGGATCTTTTGAGTTTCTTCCCTATTACACTGGAGCAACAAGCTTTAGCTATCGCGTTTGGGATGGAGAAGACTACTCCAATACTGCCACAGTTGTCATTGATGTCACAGAACAAAATTCAATTCCTACAGCTTTTGATGATAGTTTTGAAATATTGGCCAATAAGGAGTTAAATAGCTATGCCGATGCATATGATCCAGAAGATGATCCACTATCGTTTACCCTTTTGACTGGGCCCAGTAATGGCTCTTTATTTTTTGACGAAAATGGATATTTTGATTACCTACCATCTTTAAACTGGACTGGCACTGATAGCTTTACCTTTGATGTAACAGACGACGGTGAATATTACTCAAACATTGGAGAGGTCTCAATTTATGTGTGGGCGCCACTTCCTGAAATTAGTGATATTGATGATGTCTCCATTAATGAAAACAGCGAAAATAATGAAGTAAGGTTTAGTATCACTAATGAGGGGCAACTGGTTAATGATGTGCAAATCAGCATTAACTCTTCAAATCTCTCTTTAATCAGCAATGATCAAATTTACATCGAAGCAGATGAAACTAACTACTATCTACTAATTACTCCAAAATTTGAGCAATCGGGAAGCGCTACCATTACAGTTTCTGTAAACGATGGGATAAATACCAGCAAACGCGCTTTTTTAGTTACAGTATTGCCCGTAAATGATCCTCCTACAATCACGCCAATTGCCAATCAATTTATTAATGAAAATAGTGATGAAATAGAAATTCAGTTTGATGTTTATGATACTGAAAGTAGATACGACCTGGATGTAACATTTTCTTCTTCTAATCAAGAGCTATTTCCCAATGAGTATTGCGAATTAGTTGACCTTGGAAATGGATATTACTCACTATATATGTATCCAGAGTACGCTAAGTTTGGCAAATCTACTTTTACAGTTAGGGTATCTGATGGAGTAACAACGACTACCTCCACATTTGAAGTAACTGTCGCTGATGTTGATTTTGCTCCTGTAATCGAAGATATACCAAATCAAACCCTAGAAGAGGATACTTTGGCTCACAAAATAAATGTCACCGTGTATGATCCCGATGACGATCTGATGTACATTAAAATTACTACAGACAATGCAGAGCTGCTTCCAACACTTGATGATGATTGGACACAAAGTGCGAGTGATCTCGATAATGATTTGATTTCTTTGCCAATCATTCCCGCTTCCAACCTTTATGGAACGGCAAAAGTTATAGTGGAAGCAAGTGATGAGTTTTATGAAAAAGTTACTACTAAAGAATTTATGGTTGAGGTAACTTCTGTTAATGACAGACCTGTCATTACTGCTATAACTGACAAAACGATTCTGGAGAACTCAGAAAACAACTTGATCTTTTTTAGTATTACCGATCCAGACTCTACGTCTTTTAATGCTACTGTCACTTCTTCCAATCAGGAACTGTTTAAAAATCAAAATATTGTAGTCACAAAAGGGCAAGAAGCTGATAAGAATTATTATATTGAGCTAAATCCAGAAAAAAACAGATCGGGAGAGGCCCAGATTACTATTGCGATCAAGGATGAAAGAGAACATCCTATTGTTCAAACTATTAATATTTTGGTCGAACCAATTGGGCAAATTCCAACTCTGAGTTTAATTGGATCTAATTACCTCGAGTTAAATCTTGGTGAAACATATAATGAACCTGGATTTGTGGCCACGGATGCACACAATAATGATATAAGTAGTGAGGTCCAAGTATCTAGTAACCTCAATGCTTTTATGCCTGGTAACTATCAAGTCACCTACACGGTAGGTGATGCCAAGGCCACACGATATATTTTAGTACGTGGTCCCCTGCTGCTATCATTTGGTAACTCGGCAGATATTTATAGTGGAGTACCAACCAATTTATTCGCCTTAGATCCAATTAGTGGAAATTCTAGCTCGGCAGACGTTTCCTGGGAATTTGAAAATGGAGACGTTTTAACTGGAAACAATGTTCCCTATACACCAAATGGTGTAGGGCCACAAAATGTCACTTTGAGTGCCACTCAAGGTGATCAGTCCGTTGAACATACTTTTGAAATCGATGTCCAAAAACCAGAATGCTCAATTGAAGGAAAGATCTTTGGGACAAATCAAGACGAAAGTGTAAAAATTTATGTTCAGTCGCAATCACAGTCCATTAGTCGGGCGGTAAATGTCAAAGGACTTAATGAGGGCTCAAATGATGTAATAGAGTTCAAGATAGATAATTTGCCTCCTGCAACCGATTATAAATTGAGCTGGCATTCAAAAACCCGTCTTAGTGGATATCGCAAAGAAGCACCAAGTGAAATCGCCAAAAGTCCAGTGCGCTGGAGTGAGGCCTATGAATATGACCTTACAGCTGAGTGCAATCTTAAGAATGTGGACATTGAGGTTACTGAAGGTAAACAACTAACTGTAAACATCTACAACTTTATCTATAACGACAAAACGGTAAACGTGTTCATTCACTCACCAACCAAACCTAGTTTTGTCTCAAAAGATATAAAACTAACAATGGGAACCAATATCGTTGTACTAGAGGGATTGCAAAATAGTGATGATTATAAGTTAATGGTTAAGGCCACAGGCGACTCTACTGATTCTACTCATGAAGAGAGTGAATTTGTACCAGGATATTACAGCACAAATGGTAATTTAATACCAAATCTTCAAGCAGCAACTCCCATTAAAGTAACAGATAATCCTCAAGATATTGATGTTTATTTTAGAGAAGGTGGTACAATTTCCGGCACGATCTATAACTTGCCAGTCGGTCAAAAGGCCTATTTATCTGTATGGTCTAAAAAAACAAGTCAAGGGGTTAAAAAAGAAGTAATCGGAAATGGCGAAGTTACTGTCTTTGCGATCTCTGGTCTTCCTAAGTTTTCTGACTTCACTGTTTGCATTAATGAAACAGCAGAGATGATTTCTGGTTGTTATGCAGGCAAAGACAAAGAACTCGTTGATATTGGCCAAGCAGTTCATATAGACCTAACTGAATTTGTTGCCAGTGGAGTAGATATGACGTTAAACCCTGGTAAAACGGCATCCGGAGTTATCACCAATATACCTCAAGGGGATGTAGTAAACTTACGGTTTGCTAGTAAGACTTCTTCTAATCAAAAAGTGGTATCAGTCAAAAGCAGTAATCCTCAATTTTACATCGAAGGATTAAAAGATAGCTCCTACATAGTAACTATCTCCGGAGAATATGTTCAATCTATCCCTGAGGAGCTTACTTTAGACGAAGATAACACAACTAACCTAGAGTTTTCAATTGCTCCAGGAGGAAGCATCTCTGGTTTTGTAGACTCTCTTGCAAAAGGTGAAGCTGTAAGTGTTACAGCGTATTCTGCTTCTTCCAACATCTATAAAGAAGTAGTTATACAAGCAGCTGATGATGATGATGCCACTTTTTATGAATTAAATGGCCTTCCACCAGCAGATGATTATCGGGTTCATGTCAAAACTACCAAAGGGACTTTCTATTATACAGGTAATGATGAGGATACCTCATCGCTAATGTCAAATGATGCGATTGATTTGGCGGTAGCCGTCGATGCATATATTGAAGATATAAATCTCTTTGTTGAAACAATTGGAACACTCATCATCGGAGATGTTCAAGGAGTAGAAGGGGATTATTCTAGAAAGACAGTTACAGTAACTCTTTGGAATAATAATGGTTATTTTACAAAGGATACACGCTATGGAAATGGATTGATTGAGCTATCAAACATTCCTGAGGGAGAATATTATTTAGCAGTAAGTGCAACCGGTTGCCCCTCACAATTTTCAAAACCTGGAAGTAATGGAAATGTCTTAGAGTGGACTCATTCATGGAGTGATGCAGGGCCTGTAGCAATTTCTGGTTCTTTGGTTGAGCTTGAAATTCCACTTACTGAAGGTGTCAGTGTAAGTGGCTCTGTTAAATATCTAGGAGAGAGCACTCCAAATGCACAAGTAACTATATACTCACCATCAAGCCCAGGTATTGGTGGCAATACCACATCAAGGGCAGACGGAAGCTACACCATAGATGGCCTACTACCTGGAAATGATTTTAACTTACAAGCTCAAGATTTTCAACAAGGAGTAAGATCAGAGGTTGTAAGCTTAAGTGCTGATGACGATAGCAAGGTAGACTTGGAATTAATTGACAAACCTGGATCACTTAAGGGAGCAATCACTAATCTAGGCGATAAGACTGCGATGATCTCATTGTTTAGTATAGATGATAAACATATTCAGGCAACATTTGTACAAGGAGATAATAAATTCTTGTTTAGAGAGCGCTTAGATCTTGGGAGCTATATCATAAAGATAGATATTATGGACTCAGGAGAATTTTCTGCTAGTAGCGATACTAAAGTTTTGGAAGTTCAAGTTGATGGAGAGAGTACTATTATTATTGATATTAACAACTTATAATAAAAAACAGAGTACACCGACCATGTAATCGTGATTAATTACAGTCTAACTTTACTAAAGATAGTGGAACTTCGTAAGGTCCCATATATGCTAGGTATCCACCGTCATCGGATAAAAGAACCATCCAACCTTCATCAACGGTATTACACATACCCACTTGAGCTCCTACAAAGCGATCAAAGTTTGTTTCTCCAGTATATTGAAAGGCATTTTTGGCCATTTCACTGGTGCTAATTTCAAATAGTTCAGCTCCACACTTTCTAAAGACCTTCTCGCCATTGATTAAGACTGAGTTTAATTTTTGCCCTTCATAGTCGATTGCCACAACAGTTCCATCTTGTAGCGGAACTTGGTATCCTTCTTGTGGATATTGAGAGTAGCTGGCAGAGTTGACTGTGCAATTTTTTACTTCTGCTGATGCAAATGCTGAAACGACAAGACACAAACATACAAATAAGATTTTCATGGTTTTTCCCCGTTAATGAAAGATTATATTTAAAAATAAAGCTGTTATCATAAAGAAAATGAGATGACTTTTATGATTATTCCGACTAGGTATTTTTTACATAGATCTTATACATTCCCACACATTTGATTGGCAGGAAGAGCGATATTGATCATCTTGGGGTGAGGCAAAGACAAGCCTGCCATCGTATCGACAAAGTCACTTACAGTTACATCGACGTTGACTTTTGGATTTAATAGCTTCTCCTCCCAAATGGTAGAAGATGTCATCCCTTTATAATCATGGCCTGGATAGACAATTGTCTCATCGGGTAGCGCAAAAAGTTTGTAGGTAATGCTATGATAGAGCTTTTGGGGTGATCCACCTTGAAAATCAGTTCTGCCATTTCCGCGTATAAATAAGGTATCCCCTGTAAATACCATATCTTCAACGAGATAGCTCATACAACCCGAAGTATGGCCAGGAGTTGCGATTCCTTTAATTTTGAGAGATCCAAACCTTAAAACCTCACCATCTTCTAGCGCAATATCAGCACAGTATACTTTTGTATCTTTACCAACAACCTTTTGGGCCTTGGTCTTACTTGATAAATTAGCAGCAGAGGTAATATGGTCGGCATGAACATGGGTTTCAAATATATATTTTAGATCAATTTGTAGCTCATTAATCAACTTCAGGTCTCTTTGCTCCTGTTCATAAACTGGATCAATTATAATACCCTCGCGGGTTTTAGCATCAGCAATTAAGTAGGTATAAGTCCAGGTGTTTTGATCAAAAAGCTGCTTGAATATGATCTTTTTGCTATTCATCTTATTTACCTCCAGTTTATTGCAATATAGTGGCAATTTTTTTCCAAAAGATAAAATCAATTTTATCTATAACTGCTATAGTTTTTAACTATTTTCAAAATATCCTTTATTTACGTGGGATAAATATTTTTCAACCAGCTTAAATTATTACAGTGTATTTTTTTCAAACACATTGCGGCAATTTTATTTTTGTGTCATAACTACTTAATATGAAAAAGATAAAGATATGCCTCACATTGTTGATTGCCTCGTACTGCCTAAACGTCACTTGTATTGCAGAAGGAATTTATATTGATTCTTGTAATGAGCTACGTGACAGGTTGTGTGATGTTGACTGCCAAGGACTAAGTTACAACTATGATAACTCTAAAGTGACCATTATTGGGCCAAGCATACTCCATAAAGGCTCAACTTACAATTTTGCACATGTTATGCCAGATATTTTGTGCTTACAATATGGTCTAGGTGCTGCAGTAAACATTAAGTTGAGTGAAGACACTACAGAGCGTATTCTTTACTATGCCGCTTCTGTTAGAAATAATGGCGATGTCTCACTTAATTATACCAAACACCATATAACTTCAATTACCTGCTATATAGAACCTTAATATACCCAACCAATTGTCCCAAAAAGCTAGGAGTCACAATCCAATTTGGCAGAGATTTTTGGATTCAAAAACTGGAATAGAAGATGGAAACTATGTGGGTGCTGAGCTTTTTTGGCACTATGAGTGATTACTTTTTATAATAAACCATGTCGATATCAAACCCATAGCGATGGCGCTCTTGATCAGTTTTTATTTCTATATAGAGTGTATCTCCAGTTGCTATGGGTGAAATTATATCCACCTTAGTGCCTAAGATTTTCTCTTTTAGAACATTCATATTACTATCTCTAAAAATTACTTTATCACTACTATCAAAACTAAATCGCACAAAATGTACTGCAATTTTTTTAGCATTTGGGATTTTTACTTTGTATGTGTGTTGCCAGTTATCTGGGTATTGGTGGGGAGTTGATAACTTTTTAACTTGTGACTCCCAATTGATTGGATCATTTTCATCTATTGCTCCGTCAATGTTGGCAAGAGCACTATAGGCATCCAACATACCTCCAGTAATTAAAAGTTTGCGCAAAGACCTCCTGTGCCTGGCCCCTGTCAGAATCCTTCTTCGGACTTCAAAGGCACTGATTTGAGGATCATGCCCCCAAATTAGTGAGGCAACTCCGGTTACGTGGGGAGTGGCCATAGAGGTTCCATCCACCTCTTCTAACTCATTAATTGCATAACTCAACACTTCATAACCCGGAGCTGCAATGTGTACTGAATTTTTGCCGTAATTGGATCCCCAAATCACCTCTGGGTGCTCATTGTTCATGGGAGTTACTAGCTTCCCTCCATTATTTATGGCAGCTACTGAGATAATATTATCTAATTTATAACTTGCAGGTAACATCCCGGCGGTGTCGTTGGTGGAAGCCTCATTGCCAGCTGCTGCCACAATTAATACACCCGCTTGCTGTGCTCTTACCATAACTTCTTTGAGAGGGTCGTTTTCAAGATCTACAAAATCTTCTTGCTCTTCACCCCACGAGCAGTTGATAATTTTGGCACCATTTGCTATAGCGTATTCTACGCCCTTTATCGCCTCAGAGTTATAACCTTGATTGTGGGAATTGAGCCACTTGATCGCCATCATTTTAACGTTGCCACTAATGCCTGCAATGCCTAGACTATTGTTTCTTTGAGCACCAATAATTCCTGCAATATGGGTCCCGTGACCATGATCATCCATAGGATCATTATTTTTATAGGCAAAATTATACCCGTAAATATCATCGACATAACCATTTTGGTCGTCATCTTTACCTGCAAGACCATTTTTTTCTAATTGATTTACCCAGATATTATTTTTTAAATCGGGGTGATTATAGTTGATGCCAGAATCGACTACTGCCACAAGTATCTCTGAGGGTACACCCAAGCTAGCGGAGTATTCCCAAGCTTTAGTAATATTTATATCTACCCCCTCTACTCCTTTGACTCCCGATCTACGTGGTTGGCCAACATTTATAAGTCCCCATTGCTTGGCAAACGCATCATCGTCTGTAAACATAGATTTATTCCTCAGCATAAATGGTTTAGGGGTTTTTCTTATAATTTTTTTGTTGGGGACAATATATTTAACAAGTGGGTGGCCTTTAATTGTTTTTAAACTCTTCTTCTTAGAATTATCTACTTTAACGACGATGAGGTGACTTTTGCCCGGCAATATCTCACTAACTTTAAGCTGTAATGTTTCCTCTAGGTATTGCTTGGTAACAAGATGTGGATCATCTACCAGCTTAACAATATACTCACCGTCTCTATTTTTATTCATCCCATGAGTACGTGCAACAAGATCACCGCTTATGCAAAAAACAAGCAACAATTCTATAAAATTCATGTAAAAACTCCCAAATTTGTCCTAGGTTCTTACGCCTTAATGCGTCGATTTGCAACAACGCCAGGCAGCAGCATCGGGCGTTAATAAAAACATACCAAAATTGACTGTTTTTTTAAGTGTGTATAGATTGATAAAGGGGGAATAAAGCATTAGTATTTAAAATCTAAAAAAATTGGAGGCATAAATGAACGACAAAGCATTGGATATATTAAAAAGTGCAATTTTGTTAGAAAAAAAAGGTCACGCATTTTATAAAGCAACTTCTGAACGAACTGATTGCAAGGAATTAAAAGAGTTTTTTGGGCATATGGCAAACGAGGAAGTTGTCCACTGTGAAATTCTCACAAAACAATACAAAAATGTTGTAGATACCGGTAACTTCTCATCTGATTTTATACCATCTGGGGCCACCCATGAAGTTGTCTCCACCGTCTTAACTAATAAAATCAAAGAACAAATTTCAGCTGCTAGCTATGAGGCAGCAGCGATCTCTGCTGCTATGTCGATGGAAAAAGCTGCTACCACACTCTATAGAGAACGAATGAATGCCACTTCTGACCCAGAAGAAAAAGCACTGTACAAATGGCTTTCTGATTTTGAAGACGGACACTTAGAGGACCTGGTTAATATTGATCAACAGCTTCAAGAACAAATTTGGTACGACAATAGTTTTTGGCCATCTTAAAAAATAAATGAGTTGAAATATGAATTACCTAAGTTTTGCACTACTTGCTGGTTTAATGTTTATTAGTTCATGTATTGGTGATAGAAAAATGGTTAATGAAAATCGCTTAAAATATGAAAAAAGTCCTTACCTGTTACAACACAAAGACAACCCTATATGGTGGCACTCATGGGGCGATGCTGCTTTTGAGCAGGCAAAAAAGCAAAACAAACTAATCTTTTTGTCTATCGGTTATTCAACGTGCCACTGGTGCCACGTGATGGAAAAAGAAAGTTTCGAAAACAGTGAAGTAGCACAGCTTTTAAATCAGCACTTTGTGGCCATTAAAGTAGACCGAGAAGAAAGACCCGATGTTGATAAATTGTATATGAACTCAGCAAATATGTTAAGTATCAGGGGAGGCTGGCCTCTATCGATGTTTTTAACTCCGGATAAAGTACCCTTTTTTGGTGGCACCTATTTTCCCAAACAGACTTTTATTACCACTTTAGTTGAGCTCAATAAAAGGTGGGTACAAGACCCAAAACAAATATATAAAGTCTCTGAAGAAATAAAAAAGATATTGAAAAAAACCCAAAAACCAGTTGTTAGCAAAACATTAAATGGTAGTGCTATTGAGAAAATTCATGATTACTTAACTACCTCTTTTGATGAGACTTATGGTGGTTTTGGAGCTGCACCAAAATTTCCTGCTCCAATGTTACTTAAACTGCTAATTAGATTAATACACACAGAAACTGATAAGGTAAGAAAAAAAGTATCATTAGATATGTTAAACAAAACTTTGGAGGGGATGTTTCAAGGAGGCATCTATGACCATATTGGAGGTGGTTTTGCTAGATACTCCACTGATGCCAAGTGGCTTGTACCCCACTTTGAAAAAATGCTCTATGACAACGCCTTGCTTGCAGTAGTTTACTTTGAGGCCTATAAACTCACAGACAACAGTGTCTTTAAAAACATTGCTGAAGATATTTTAGATTACATCCTAAAAGATATGACTTCAAAAGATGGTGGTTTTTACTCAGCTGAAGATGCTGATTCTGAAGGCGTTGAGGGCAAGTTTTACGTTTGGACAGTTGATGAGTTAAAAAAACTTTTAACTGAAATGGAGTATGATGCCATTAAAGATATTTATGGGTTCACAAAAGAGGGAAATTTTGAACATAATACTAACATCTTCAACATCATCGCCAGTAAGGCCCTATACACAGTTTTTACTAGCACTCATAACCAAATCAAAGAAAAACTTTATAAGCTTAGAAAAAAGCGTACTGCTCCTCACCTTGATGACAAAATTTTAACTTCTTGGAATGGCCTAATGATCAGTGCCTTTAGCATTGGTTACCAAATCACTGGTAAAAAGGTCTATTATACTGCCGCTTATAATGCCCTTAATTTTGTTAAAGAAAAGCTTGATAAAGAAAATGTCTTAAAACGCCGTTATAGAGCAGGTGAATCTCGCTATAATGCCTACCTTGATGACTATGCCTATTTAATTGAAGGCCTTTTAAACTTCTATGAAGCTACTTTTGATGAAAAAATATTTGCATGGATTTTAGATTTACAAAGTAGGCAAGATAAAAATTTGTGGGGCAGCGAAGTTGGGTTATATTACTTTAACCAAGTTGATCACAGTCTACTCCAAAGAAACTTTGAGTTATTTGACAGTGCAAGGCCCAACTCCAATGCATTATCGGCGCTAAACCTACAGAAGCTATATCTATTAACTTATAATGAAAAATTTTTAAAAAAAGCAAATTCCATTATGAAAACAGCTATACCTCTGGCCCAACAATATCCATCGGCCTTATCTCAGGCCCTTATTGCCCTGCACTTTAATTTAAACGCCCCCAAGCAAATTGCTATTGTCGGTGATCCTTTAAATTTATTAACAAAGGGGTTTTTAGAGATAGTTCACAAGCGCTTTTACCCCAACAAGGTCTTAGCACTTTCACAAGATGGTACAAAAAGTAGTATTGCTTTACTAAAAGACAAGATGATTCTTGATGGAAAATCTACTGCATATGTTTGTCGCAATAAAGTCTGCTTGAAACCAGTTAATGATCTATTAGAGTTTCGCTTACAACTGCGGGTAGACGACATCTAGTTTTTGGTTTTTCCAAGCATTAATGCCACCGACTACATCCTTTACCTTTGTATATCCATTGTTTAGTAAAATGCTTGCCATCGTAGTAGTTCTAAAACCATTTGAACAGTATAAAACAATTTCACTATCAACTGGTTTTAAAAATGCATCTACTTCCCCCATACAAGACTCAAGCATATCAACTTGCTTGGCATTTTTGATAATGCCATCGCTAACCAACTCAAACTTGCTTCTTATATCTACAGGTATAAAGTTAGGATCTTGAATAATTTTATTATAGACCATTTTGCTGGTCATCCGGTCAAAGCTCTTGGTCGAAATTCCCTTATCCTGAATAACGCCTTCTTTATAGGACCAAAAGCCAGCAATATTAGAAATCCCAATCCTTCCGAGTCGTAAAATAATTTCCTCTTCGTCTCCTTCATCTGAAATGATAAGCAATGGTTTATTGTTAGAAAAAAGAATACCTGACCAATATTCAAATTTCCCATCGAGGTCAATATTGATAAAGCCCTGTAGGAAACCTGCAGCAAAATCGTCTCCCAGTCTTGTATCTAATAAATTATATTGATCCGATTTATAAAAAGTAAAAAAATCATCGTTATCTAAAAATCTTAAAGGTTGTGATGGGTTATCTACTGCACTACTATTATTTAAATGACTTAGTTGATGCACAAATGAGGCAGGTTGTTGACATTGTGGTAGTAGTGTATCGACAAACTCCTTCTGTGAAGTAATATTAAAGTTTTTATTTTTTTCTAGTTGATCCCCAATTGTACTTTCAAGTTTTTTTGAAACAAACTGTGGAGAAAAAAGGTGTTTAATGTGTCCGGGGTATAAGGCAACAGTTGGATCAAGGTCTTGAAGCTTTTGAATGGATTGAAATAATTGTTGTAACTGATGTTTTTTATCACTTGCCCTCAAAGCTAAATGTTGTGGCCTTCCCACGTCACCATTATATAAAACATCTCCAGTAAAAACGGCCATCGGTGTTTGAGTGTTTTTTTCTAAATCAAATAGTTTCAAAGAAATATCTGCCTGTGTATGTCCAGGTGTCTCAACAACTTCAATAATTGCATTGCCAATTTGCAGGCGTTCTTGATTATCAAGTGGCCGATATTTAAAGTTTGCTTTAAAATTTTGACTTACAAATATTGTGGCATTAGTTTTTTGTTTTAACTGCAAATGACCGGACCGATTATCTCCATGAAGGTGTGTTAAAATCACTGCCTTGATATTCACTTTCTTTTTGCTTGCAAGCTCTAAGTAATAATCAACGTCCCAGATGGGGTCGATAACAACTGCACTACCTTCAGTGCAGATTAAATAGCTCACGTGCGCCATTGGTTCTACTATACGTGGTATAATTTCAATCATTTTTGTCTCCTTTAAATAATCTCACCACCTGCATTTTTCCAGGCATACATTCCACCTTCGATATCCACTAGGTTGGTGTGTCCCATTTTTCTTAGCATACTTATGGCCATGGGAGACTGAAACCCTACAGAGCAAAAAAGCAGAAGTTTTTTCTTTCTATCGACAACTAGATGTTCAAGGTTCTCAGACACCTCTAAAAGATCTACATGTAGCGCATCTTTTATTCTGCCTTCTTTGGAAATTTTAGACATATTTCTAAGGTCAATAACTGCACCAACCTCACTACTCTCTATATACTTCTGAGCGTTTTTTGCTCTAATTCTAGTATAATTGTCTACCAACATCCCATGCTGTTTCCACGAATCAAAACCACCATCTAAGTATCCCACAATGTTTTCAAGGCCCACTCTGCTTAGGCGAATGATGGACTCTTCCTCTTCTGACTCATCAGCAACTATCACAATTTTTTTATCGGGGTCAACAAGAATTCCTGCCCAAACGGCAAACTGTCCATCTAAAGAAACATTTACAGAGTTGGGTATAAAGCCATCTGCAAAATCAGACCCATCTCTTGTATCTAAAATGAAGACATCTTCTTCATTGATTAACTGTTGAAAGGACTCTAAAGATAGAGCTGGAACTTTGTCTAAAGTTGTGGCCAGAGCACAAACACCTTGTTTATTCATAGTCGCGTTCATCACAAAATATTTTGGGGCCTTGGGTTGATCTTTTATTAGATAAAAGAAATGTTCTTTGTTCATGGCCTGCAAAGCATAGTTATTTTTCTTTTGCTCACCAATTGTAGTGATTGTGCCTTCTGCTAACGATTTACCACACAAAGAGCCCTCTCCATGTCCGGGGTAGACCACCACGTGATTTGGTAGCTTTAAAATTTTATTATAAAGAGACTCATACAGCATATTCGCCAAATCTCTTCGATCAAATCCAAATGAGGCCAAAAGATCTGGTCTACCGACTGCTCCATTAAAGAGTGTATCGCCTGTAAAAATTGCAACTGGATCTGTTTCTGATTTATCCAAGTCAAACAGTAGTGCAGATATATCTCCTGGGGTGTGCCCTGGTGTTTCTAAAAAATCAATCCTTGCCCGACCAAAGGTAATGGAGCTGCCATCAGAAACTGCTGTATGATCATATTCGACATGAGCATTTTTGCCTGCAAAAAGAGGAGCACTCCCCCAGTCTGCAAGCTCTTTTACCCCTGAGATAAAATCTGCATGTAGGTGAGTTACCATAACTCCTGCAAGTGACAGTTTCAAATCATATAATTCATCTGTATATTCAGAAATATCACGCCTTGGATCTATCACAAACGCCTGATCTTCGCTAATTATTGTATAACTGGCCTGGGCCAAGCATGCTAAATAATGTTGTTTAATTTCAACCATTTTATTCCTCCTTATAAAAATCTCTTGCACATATTAGTATTTTATAATAAAATAATATGTAAAACAAGCTATTTTTTGCCCTATTTTCAAAGAAAGGAGTAAGTTATGGAAATTATAGGCTTTGCAGGTGTAGTTTTAATGGGTTTAGTTTTAGGTTTAGTTGGAGGCGGAGGGTCAATTATGACAGTTCCGATATTAGTATATCTTTTTAATCAGTCTCCTTCAACTGCTACCGCGTACTCTTTGTTCATTGTGGGACTCTCGGCCAGTGTAGCAAGTATCAGTTACTTCAAAAAAAAGCAGATCGATTTTAAGGTCGGTTTTATTTTTGCAGTCCCTGCATTTATTGGAGTGTACATCACTAGAAAATTTTTACTTCCTGCCCTACCAGAGACCTTGCTTACCATTGAAAGCTATAGCCTCACTAAAGATGGAGCAATAATGCTTTTGTTTGTCATTGCAATGTTGCTTTCTTCAATTTCGATGATAAAAGGAAGAAAGGACACTCAGAAAAAAGAGGTATCTCTAAACCCCTTATTCATAGGGACTGAAGGCATTGTCGTGGGCATTGCTACAGGTATGATAGGAGCAGGTGGTGGCTTTTTAATCATTCCGGCCTTAGTTGTTTTGGCCGGTTTAGAAATGAAAATTGCGGTTGGAACCTCCTTAATGATTATATCAATAAAATCTTTAATTGGATTTATAGGCGATGTTCAGGTGATGCCAAATATAGACTGGAGCTTTCTTTTGAATATATCACTGCTGTCATTTGTGGGGATCTTTGTGGGGACTTTGATCTCATCAAAAGTAAAAGGTAGTCAACTTAAGCGTGGCTTTGGTTACTTTGTACTACTGATGGGTGCTGCTATACTTTTTAAAGAAGTTTATAGCTAATTACTGACAAACCCCAGTGCTGCCACACAGATAGTCTTTTTCTACAACAGGATCAGGTTTTACAAGATAGCTTAAGGCATTTGCAGGCAAAACCCCATCTAGTAAATGATGATACTCTGAATCTTCACTTAAACTACTAGGGTTTAAGATCAAAAGAATAGACTTTTCTAAAAAAGCAAGGTGGCGAAGATTTAGTTCACTACCATCAAACCAGCCTCTGCCATCTATGCCCATGATGACTCGATCATAAGTATCGCGCTGAGAAGTTGTTTCATAACCATCAATTTGCATCATGGCATATAGGTGGGCCAAAATTGCAAGGCGATGCTGGGAATTGCTTCCTTGAAATTTTTCTTCCATACATAAAACCATATCATTAAACTCTGCTTGAGTTGGCTCCTGTGTATTTTTTAGGCGCATAGACTGTTTAATGCGCTCCCCGCTAGTTAGTTTGAACCACTGGGAGTCATTAACATAATATGGCTTGGCCAAAAATGCCTGATATAGACGACTCTCTTGTGTGGTCACTTGACCATCGGCCCTCATAAAACCGGATAGTGCCTTAAACATACAGTTTCTTCTGGTTCTATTTCTAAGGTAGGTTGTGCCCTCTAACATTAAATCATAGAGCCATTGCCTCGACAGCATGGCAACATGCCGGCCATGCAAAATAGTTGAACCATAGTCGAAAGCACCACTAATAAAGACTGACACGCCCAAGCTAAGCCATCCTAAAGCTGCCTTTTTAATACCATTTAGGCCTTGTTTGGCAACTGTCTCAATTACTTTTTCTTGGCTTTTTTTAGTAAAAAAGTTAACAAATTGAGTGAGAGATCGAGTGGCCAGCTTTTTCATAAACTCAGCAGAAAGCTCAACTCCCATTCTAAGAGAAAGGTTTTTAACAACAAGAGGAACTACAATATTAGAAAATAAAATATCAACAGACTCAGCAAAGGCACCATAAGATAACATCATTAAAACCACGCGGCTTAAATTATTTCCTTTATGAATGTCGTGGCCATAGACTGCTGCTATCTCAAAGGTCATTCTAGCATGCAAACGAAATAATTGATAAGACTCATGCAAGATACTCATAGGAATTCCGGCTATTGGAATCATCGCTTCTGCCCCAGTCACAAGTCCTACAAGGCCTGCAGCTTGAGCATATTCTGAAATTATTTCATCTACTTTAGCTTGCCTTGACAGTCCACGAGGTACAAACTCGCCACTTACCGGATCAACTTCATCAAATCTTTTCATATTGGTACTTACGGGTGAGTAGGTATCTTCTAACACTCCTGTTTGATTTAACATAAATGCAATCATCTTACCAAAGGCCCCTGATGATCTAATAATTTCCATATTCTTTGAAAGATCACTAATGGTTGGGCGTCCTCTTTTTGGGCGCTTGCTCTTGTTGCTTTTTGAGCTTACTTGATCAGTAAGTGCAGAAACTAGGTTACTTTTTGAACCAGCGAGGTTTTCTTGCATGTCTTCTACAGAAGCAATCTGACCAATCGGAACGGTGTATGCCACCCGGTAAAGAGCAATTACTCTTCCTGAAATTTCTTTTCTAAACTTGACGAGCTTTTCAACAGTATTTGTCTGCTGAGGTGTACTGCTTGTATCAACTTCTGATTCTGTTAATACTAAATCATATGCACTCACTTCTTCTTCATTTAACTTATGCTTTAGACCACTAAATTTTTTAAGCATCAAGCCCCAGCTTTTATCAGCATCACGGCCTAAAAGAATCTGATCTTCTAATGCCAGAATCTGCTTCATGGTCTCAGTGTCACTTTCTTGCCAACACAACTGCGATGACTGCACACAATCCACAGCTCCCACCTCAATGCGGTCAACATTCGCACTAATTGTACTTGCAGGATAACTTTGTCCGACAATTCCCCATTGATCGAAATCAAGGTTCTGCTGAGCTTTTCTTGCACAGGCACTAAGAAGCAATAATAGAAATAAATTAATTAACACATATTTTTTAAAACTACCCGTGGGCCTAACTCTTAGAAGTCGCATACATTGTCCTCTTCATTATAATGATTAAAAGATGATTGAGCCTAGCACAATGACAGACAGCAAAACTACCACATCTTTTAACTTTGAAAAAATTACAAATGTCCTTAAAAGCACCGCCAACCAGTTGAAATATTTACATATTTGAATAAAAATAAAAATACTTGAGTTTTTTACTCAAGTATTTGGCGATCCTGTCGATAAAACAGTAACTTTTGTAAAACGTTAAAAGACACTAACAACAAAACAGTAAAACTAACATTAGAGCGCAATTAATAAAAATTATCCAAGGGAGCATAAAATGGGTTTAAGAATAGCAACTAACATTGAATCTCAAGCAGTTCAGCGAAACTTAGAAGGCGTAAACAAGAAAATGCAAAAATCTTTAGAGCAGTTATCATCTGGTCGTAGAATTACGAAATCTG
>JADHTQ010000089.1 GCA_016784965.1 Bacteriovoracaceae bacterium
CGAATTTGTTGTTTTGGTGTAAGATGCATTTGACCGGCTCCTTTTTGTATTGGGAACTTCATTATCTTAATGAAGCAGGGGGTCGGTCAATATTCTTTAATTCGTGACTCGGGACATTTTTACTTATTAGCTACACACTCCAAGAATCGTCTCCATATTTATCAGCATAAATCATCTCTCCAGAAGGACATATTAAATTTTTTAACATCAATAAAATCATGTTATAGCTATATTGAGTATTGGAGCTCTAAGCTTGAGTTAATCTAGTAGTTTCATAGAATATAAATCGTTAAAATAATACATCTTATGACATTTCATACTTGCATCAAGTTCTCACCCATGATAACTTCTCATTGATGAGAACTGTTGTTGTAATTAATGAAAACATTCAGACTAAGCTAGATAAGCAAATTAAAGAAGGACTATTTGATGGAGAATCAAGGTACTTAATTGCTTTTTGGAAGATGGAAATTGAAGAAATGGGGTATGAAGAATATATAATATCCGACTTCGCCAAATCTCTTAATGATCATAAATTATCTGATGATAGACAAGGAGAGAGGTCAATTACTTTGAACATGAAGGGCGGTAGATTGATATATAAATATTTTAGAGGAAAAATTACAGTGAAAGTAATTAAAATTACTCCTCATCATGATTATTCCTAGGGGGACTGATATGGGATCAATAGATAAAGTGAAGTTAACTTCAGGTAAAATTCTTAAATCTATGCGATCAAGATTTGGATATACGCAAAATGAAGTTTCTGAAGTTATTGGTATTTCAGTTTCAAATCTATCATCTCTTGAAAATGACAAAAGAAACCTAGGTCTTGAGCTTGCTGCAAAATTTTCAATCCTTTACGGCATTAGAATAGAAGGCCTTGTTTTTCCAAATGGTATTGAAAAAATGAAAGGTTATAAAAGTATCGTTAAAAAAATTGAAAAACTTAAGGCAGCATAAAATAACTAATAAGTAAGAATGTCCCGAGTCACAAATTAAAGAATATTGACCGAACCCCTCCATCAACTGCTCCAATAAATCCTTCGCTGGTTACTGCTGGGGTGGAGATTTTAGCGGTAGACTTGGAGATGGGGGAGCTGACTCAAATCAAGACTCTCCTGTTGCTGTCGCAGGGGGTTTAAGTTTTACATCAATTGATGGTGGAAATGATCATACCTACGGTATGACCACTTCTGGAAGTCAATCCTCTCCATCTGTGGTAGATGGAGTCTTTTAGCCTAGACCTTACAATTTATCAGTGTCGCCTTGTATCTGAAGGTAGAACTCTTGTTCTACAACTAAATGTGAGCTTATAATTAATAGTTATTGACCCAAGCTCATCGGTTGAATCATAATTTAAAAGTTCTTTAATTTGATCTTTAAATTTATATAGATCAGTAAATTTACTAAATTCTACACATAGTCTTCTTTTGCCTTCTATGCCCCAACGTTTCTGTGAGCTAAAGGCGGCCCTTTTTTCAAGGTGTTCTGTATCAATCATTGCTTTAACCTGAACATATACAGCTTGATCAATTTCACTATCCAAAGTTGTAAAATTAATTATCATCGCCATGGGGGCCAATCTTGCGCCTGATTCTCTATTGTATGCATGAGTTAAGGGAAGAATTGTCAAAATACATAATACTAAAAAAGTTAATTTTTTCATTTTTGCTCCTGCGATATAGTAGTTTTAGTTATAGGGTAAAGTGAAACACTTAAATGATATACTTCATCAAGCTCATCATCTTGAGATAATAGTAACCCCATCTCCCTTCGAAAAGATTTAATCAATTCTTTTGCTTGATCTATTTTTTGAGAGTTAATGGCAAATGTCATTGATGATTGGCTTCGCTTTTCGACGGGGGTTTCATACAAGGCATCTTGGGCCATTTTTAAAATTTGATGTTGCTGCAGTTTTAAAGATTTTGAAGTGGGTTTTTTTAGTATTGTTGAAGAAAAACCATTTGAGTGATCGATATACCTTCCATCTTCAAAGCTTATTAAATTTATTTCAATCATTCTAGAAATCGATTTTTCTGCATCCTCTTTTGATATCCCTAATTTATTAGCAATCCATGTGAAGTCGTTTTTAAACTCTTTTAATTTTATAAGCTCTAAAATGGCAAAATTGAACCAATCTGAGATAAGGTCAAACTGCTCATTACTAATATATTGATAAAAAGAATCAGGGATACTCTCAGAGGAGATGGTTAGATATTCAATTTCTTGATTGTTTAGGCCTAGGCGAGTTCCAAGTCTTCTAATTAACTTGGGGCCAATGCCGATTTTTCCCCTCATAATCTTTGAGAGCGAAGAAAAATCAATCTTTAAAAAGCGTGCAAATGCTCTTAGAGAGTAAGCAGAATTTAATTTTGTTCTTTCTGCCAATTCTTGTTGTAAAACAAGTCGAAAATATACACTTTGTGTATTGGTACTCATTTATTATTTCCCCCCGGCAAATGTATTGCCAAAATGGAAGTATCTTATCGATGTTAATGCGTCAATGTGAAAACCCACAAAGTGTGGGTAAAGTGAAGCCAACATGTAAATAATTTATAGGTCTTACCCAGCTGGCGCGCCGAGTCAGTTTTGTGAAATGAGGTACTCCATAGGGATAAAGTATAAAAAAGACTTCATCCCTACTATAAAATTATTTAAGAAACTTTTCACCTTCTTTTGTAGTTTCATAAGAGCTTTCTGATTCATTGTAGACAAAAAGTGGCTTTAAGCTGTAGCGACCATTTTCATCAAGCCCCTCAACCGCTGAAATATTTGATACTACTCTTTTTCCACTTTTTAATCTCTCTTGAAAGATCACTATATCAACACCACTTGCGACGTGATACTTTATCTCGTCAACTCCAATTCCATATTGCCCCATCAAACAAAAAAGTTCACATTTTTTTAGAGCATCAGATGCACCCTCAGCCGCGATGGTGGCCAACACGCTAAAACCTTCCCGCATGATTTTAGTGGCCTCAAACGCCTCTGCTCCCATAAGTTCACTAATCACAAGGGTATCTGCTCGCAGTATCGCTGCCTTTTGTATAAGCTCAACCATCTCACTTTGTTTACATCTAGGGGTTTCAAGCCTTAGAGTTCTTTTTCTACCAGTGGTGTTGAGCTCGGCCACCTTCTCAGCTGTAACTACGCGCCAACTTGGATCAATGGCCTCAACTAACAGATTTGCAATGGATGTTTTTCCACTTCCCGCGTTCCCTGCCGTTATTAGACAGATTTTTGCATCCGTGAATCGTCCTTTTGAGTCAATTGAAAATGGCTTTGCTGATCTTCGCCTTGAAGATGGAACTCGCGTCGCTGTCACCTTGCCTCCAATAAGTATTAATGGGCCATCAATGCTCATTAGGAAACTTCCTCCACAAATGGTATCTGTAGAGGATCTTCTGAGTTTTACAATTTTATCATGTTGTTAAATCTAAATCTAGACTATAATATTGTTGCATAAAGTATTTATTAATTTAAAAGAAGAGGAAGTGCACATGAAATTATTTTTCTTTTTTATAGTATTTAGTTTGTTTATATCATTTTCAGCAAATGCAAATTATTTTCAAACATGTCACAATAATCGCTCTGACCAATTAGATGGATCATTTATTGTTTGTGTAAACGATAATTTTCAAAAAGTACAAGAGTTAGAAGGACCTCTAGGTTTGGAAAATTGTTACAACTTTGGTCGTGATCCTGTCTCTGGCGAATATCAAATGTGTGTTAATAATAATTTTATAAAAATCATGAGGACTCTCGGTAATGTGAAATTGCGCCACTGCCGCAATAATCGGCAAGATCCAAGGCAAAGGGAGCAAGACACTGTCTCTTGGTTTTTTACAAGCTGTATCAATGGCAACTTTGCAGTAATAAACTTTTCTTACGAGTAATTACTAAAGACCATAAAGCGCCACAATACATGTTATGATTAAATACAACGATTCAATTTCTCTTTTTTTTCTCGCATTCTTAACTTTATTTTTAGAATTAACTCTTATCAGATATTTAACGGCAAATGTGTGGAACCTCGGGTATTTCCCCAATTTTATTTTAATAGCGGCATTTATCGGCATGGGTATTGGATTTCTCTCGCACAGTTTATGGGATGATAGTGCTTCTTTGTCTAGGCTTATGCGCTCTACATATTACTTACTGATTTTAATAGTTTTTTTGAATTTTGCTGATCCAATAATGCCTGGTTTTAATAACTGGGTAGGTGAAATTGGTGACGAAGTCTTTTTTACTAATGCTCCTAAAGGGAGCCAGATCTTAAGCATAATAGGACTTGTCTTTTGGTTTATGATAATCATATTTATTTTTTCTATGATTTCTCAAAGGACGGCCAAGATATTTATCAAATTTGCTCCTCTTCGAGCTTACAGCCTTGATATTTTGGGATCATGTTTTGGAATACTTTTGTTTATTGGACTCAGTTGGTTTGCGATTTCTGCCTACATCTGGTTTTTAATACTTATTCCACTGTATGCTCTATCTTGTGGTCCTCCATATATTTCCAAAAAAAACACTGTCTTTTTTGTAATATTATCTATCATTGTAGTTTCTGTAAAAGTTCAAGACACGAGGTTACTGATAAACCACAGCTACAAAGGGGACATAGATGTCAGCTGGTCTCCCTATCAAAAAGTAGAATACGTCGATGCGATTAAAACTATATTTGTCAATGGCATAGGCCACCAAGAGCTTAAAACATCTAAAAACATCAAGTCGTCTTTTTATCAAATTCCCTATAGCGATGTAAAAAATAGGGGAGGGCGCTCATATAAAAGTGTTCTAATATTGGGTTCAGGTGGAGGCAATGATGTAACAGCAGCACTACTAAACAACGTTGAAGAAGTAGATGCAGTAGAAATCGACCCTGTCATAATCGCCATGGGACAAAAATATCACCCCTCACTCCCATATAATGACAAACGAGTTAGAATTATTAACGATGATGGAAGAGCATTTCTTACCTATACAAATAAAAAATACGATCTCATCATCTTTGCTCTAACCGACTCCTTAGTAAAAGTGAGTCCTATGGCCCAGCTACGTTTAGAAAACTACCTATTTACTTTTGAGGCAATTAAAAAGGCAAAGTCACTTCTAAATGAAAACGGTGATTTGTTATTTTACAACTTCTATCGTCGACCTTGGGTAACTGATAAAATATTTTTGATGGTAAAAAAAGCATTCGGTTTTTATCCACGCAAACTTTGGGGAGAAAAAGACTTTGGTGTTTTTAAAGTCGGAAAAACAAATAAAACACTTACAAAAAAGATAAAAAATGATGTTGATATCCCTGTTGACGATTGGCCTTTTATCTATCTCAAACAAAGAAGCTTTTCTTATGTATATCTATTGTTTATGGGAGGTGCGATTTTTTTAGTTAGTCTAATATGTCTATTTTTAGCTCTATACTATCGCAAAAAGGGCCATGATAACAAACTAAAAGACCTAATATTTGTGAACTTGAATCAGAAGTTAGCGTTTCTCTTTATGGGAATGGCCTTTATGCTGCTTGAAACTAAAAGCATCATTCAATTTAGTCTACTATTTGGAACAACCTGGATAAACAATTCTTTAGTTTTTTTAGGTATCCTTGCTTTAGTTCTTTTGGCCAATGCCCTTTCTGTATTTATAAAACCAAAGCTTAAAAATTTTGTATATATCTTATTGCTGGTATCTGCATCCTTAACTTTCATCTTTCCTCTTAGTGGTCTGCTTAATATCCAAAGCATGTTTTTACGATTTATCCTTTCGGTCTTGTTAATTTTTCTTCCAATTTTCTTTGCCAATTTAATATTTAGTATTTCATTTAAAAAAGCACAGTTAACGGATCACCTTTTTGGGTGGAACTTAATTGGAGCAACCTTGGGAGGATTTATTGAGTATCTCAGTATGCTTACAGGTTACCAATCTCTGACTTATCTAATCATCATTCTCTATGGTCTGGTATATGCCTCATTGAGAAAAGTTGAGTATTAAAATAAAATAAATTCTAATGAACAAGTAGATATTCCACAAATTTTCGCACTAAAGAGTTAGACTCTGGGGTTTCAATAATGCTATTAATAACATCATTTAAGTGATTTTTGTCTTGAGTGTATTTTTGTTGATATATTCTAAGTCTTTTTGTTAGCGTCTGTTTATCGAGTTCAGGATGGAATTGAAATGCCCAAAATGGCTTGCCTGTGACTCTAAATGAGTGACAACAACTATCAGTGTACGCCAGTAGTTGGCAGTTATCTGGCAAGGAAGTTGCTTTTTCTTGATGAACAGAAACTACTGGAAAGCTATAGGGCATTCCACTAAAGATCGGATCGGTTTGTGCTTTTTTGGTAAGAGTAACAGGTGGTGTTCCCATCTCAAAATCACAATCATCTTTTATAATTGTTCCTCCCAAGGAAATAACTGCAACTTGAAAGCCAAAACAAGATGCAAAAACAGCAATATTTTCTTTAATACAAAGATGAATTAAATCGATACATGATGACATAAATGGGAATTTATCAGGTTGTAAAACAGATGCAGAAGAAGCCCCACCAATAAATAAAGCATCGTAATTTCTAATTATCTCTGGGGCAAAGCTCGGATTGTCAAAAACATTTAACACAAAAAACTGCTCTTGATTTAAACCCGAATAACGAGCAAAGCTTTGCAACTCCTCAGCTTTCACTTGAGGGTCTTCTCTAATTTGCAGAAGCATGACCTTAAGATCATTTTTATTTTTCATGGGCCAAACACTTAAGTTAAAGGTTCTAAACAACATTTTACAACTAAAATTAAAGCAGTCAAGATATGAGGAGCAATGAATAAGAAATATGTACAAATTTACATGGTTCTACAAACCGATGGCCTTAGATCTCATAGAATAATATAATTGTTCGGTTAAAACGCGATTAACTACATATATAGAAAAGGCCATGGTGAAGGCCCAAGCGCGATTGGACTCTCCAACTAAATTCCATGTTCTATTCATTGCTTGCATACATAGAGTTCTATGAATTACAAGACCCACGGCAATCCCTTTTATAAATAGTATGTCAAACATTCGATGAAACTCCCATCGGTCAATATCAAAATACCCAGAACGAATCGCCACATCTTGGTCTTCGTAAATCTTAACTGCTAATACTTCAAGTAACTTTTTTCTAATTTTTTCTTGGTCTAAATCAGAAGGCTTAATCTCCGTCCACTCAACCTCTTTTTCATCCTTAACAAATCTAGGCAGCCCCTCTTTGTAAGCCCCCATAATGCTTGGCAGTAGCCTCTGTCGGTGTTTTTGTACCTTTGCCATAATATCCCCAAAATCCCTGACAAACTGGGGACTGGTTCTTAATTCTTCAAATTGGGCCTCAACTTTTTTATTATTTACACCAAACAGGCGGCCATATATATAACTATTTATAATATCAACCATTGCATAAAAGCTATAAACGCCATAAAACTTATCCATGTACTTACCTTTTGGCTTGATAAAACTGGTAAAAAGATAATTAAGAATCATCGCTGATACCATGTCATAGGCCAACTTTCCTCCCCATAGCTTGGCACCTTCTTCTTCCAATTTATTATAATTTTGACTGGTGTAATTTACTCCTGTTAAAGTAACACCGGTAACAGTAAAAAGCATTGCAGTATCTTTCATCGCCCGCCTCTGCTCAGCATTTATATTATTGGCCCGACATGAGTATTGCAGTCGTTCAAGCTTTCTAGTCAAAGCGGCTACTTCTTGTTGTGTTAAGCGATCAATTCGTTTTGCTGATAGATGGGGATTATCTTTTATGATGTAGGCCTTAACAATTTCCATCTGCTTACCAGCAAATTCCATCCTTTCTTTTTCTAACTTATTAAATAATCGCATAACACTTGTTTCTTTAGATGCTGTAAACAGATCACCTATAACCGCCAATATGCTTTTTCGTTGTTGCTCATTCTGAGTCTTACCGATAAATTTTAAGTAAGAAAAAAAGCGAGAAAGTATAGGGAGATAGTAAACATCTTGGTCATACAGGTGTTTTAGGCCCTCTAATGCTCTTTTCCGGTCATCGACAGACCGTAGTTCAGCAAATTTCAAGTAGGCATGAAAACGCTCTATGGTCTTTTTAGATAAATCTGGTAGTTTTATACTTCTTTGGACCGTTTTCCATTCTGATCTGCGAAGCTTTATCGAATTGAACATCTGAGTAAATATGGCCCTGTTTTTTGGAGGAACATGTAACTTATCCAAAATCTTGTTCTTAATATTTCTGGCATCTTCAAAAACATCTTCCATCACACTTCGTACAATGACTTGTTTATCTCTCCAGGCCAAGTAGTAGCTGGACTTTTTCTTTTTATTATCATAGTTGATGACCTTATCAATATATGCCTTGTCAATTAACCTTCTATTATACATTTCATTTAAAAGTGTCGCATAGGAGTTGTGAGCATCTTCGCTGTTTTTGCGAAAAGCTAGCAGAATTTCAAGAATCTTTTTGCGCACATGTAAACCAAGGCCTTGGGCCATCTTCATTGCCCTGATGATTTTAAGCTTGGTAGTTGACACAATCGTTTGATAACCACTAGGTGTAACTGTTGGTAACTTGGAAAGATTGGCCCTTACAGATGAGTCAAATTTTATAGGTAATTGAGCAAAAGGAGCTAAATCTTGTGTACAATTAATTGTCACTGCATAGTTAATTGATAACGAAGAATATATAACGATCATAGCAACAATGAATACTGTGTATTTGTACATTTTAAATTCGCAATTGAGTTGATAAAACACAGCTGCTATCAATAAATTTTAGATACAGTAACTATTGAAACAAATCGCCTGTAAATATTACAATCATCAAGCATTTTGTATGAATTTTTATTTATTTCATAAAATATTTTCTAAGATGATTTACAAACCACATTCTTTTGTATATGGTTGCCGGTTTTTCTACAAGGCAGCACTGACCCAATACTTTCACTAGCAAAAGAATAGTTATGTATGCCAATTATGCTGACAATTTCACAAATTCTTATAAATTGGTAAATAGTCTTTTGATAAACCCTCTTAGGTGTTTTGCAAGTCTGGTTGTGTAAAGCTTTGGAGCACCATATGAAAAAAATGACTATAAAACATGTCGCTTTAGTTACATTTATAGTTGCACAGCTTCTTCGGTCATCTTTTGCAGACACAAAGACTACAAGTGAGCAATTACTGCAAAGTCACACAGAACATGTTGCCAACATACAACAACTGGGAAAAACACTACTTGCTATTTCTGACCAATTTAGCGAAGTCAACCCTAAGATTTTGCATAGCTATTTAGCACTTCATGAGGCGAGTAAAAAAGAGTTTTTGACTGAAACTCCTGATCTTTTAGACAATGCTTTTTACAGAGATGTTACCGACTTACCTGCCACTGAACACAACATGACCATGGACTTTTATGCTTTGCTTGAGAGGAAGGATAAAAAAGTTGCCACTACATTTTTTAGACAAGCTGGGATTTTAGGTCCTAATGAGGCACTAGAAGATAATCCTGTAGTGCTAAAGTATTTAAGAGTTGAAAAAATTGCAAATGTTGTAGAAAGAGGCAACTCTGCTAATGCGAAAGCTGAATTTGGAAGAGTTGTCATTCCTGCCCACACTTACTTTGATACAGTAGCACAAGATCGCGATGCCGCCAAAGTTGCCCTCAGACTGCAACATGAGTTCTATACAGCGTCTAATCTTCCAAGTGATGTTACCAGGTTTGTACAAAGCTATGATGAGTATCGTCTTTATAACTTTACCCACATTTTAAGGGTTACCCGCCTAGGATTGGCCCTGTTGCAAAAATACCAAACTGAAAGGTTTGAAGATGTCGATTCCAAAATATTGGAGGAGTTTCTACTGCTTCATGATCAATCAAAATTAAATTTTTCTGAAAACTTTTTGGCCAGACATCAGCTCCAAGCACAAGAATCAGTTGCTTCACAGTTATATAACAATTATGGAGTCGATTTTTCAACTATCCCTGATGATTGGAAAAAAGAATCTGGTGATCTTGTCAAGCAACTAAATCGCGTGGATGAAGAAGTTGCCACTTCTTTTTTCAGGCGAAAGGGTTTGCTTGGAAAAGATGAAAGTATGGCCGACAATACTCTGGTCCAAAAATATCTACAACTAGAAAAAATTGCAGATTTAGTAGATAGAGGCGGCTCTCCTGCTACTACAGAAGAGTTTGGGCGGGCGATGCTTCCTGCGCACACCTTTTTTGTCAAGGTTTTAAAGGACTTTGAATCAGCTGCCTATGCTGCTGTTTTGGAGCACAATTACAGCGAGATTGTAGCAGGAGATGCTCACATGGACTATATACCAGAGTTTAGATTGGCATTAAAAAGACATAAGTGGAACAGTTCAAAGCGCAAGTTTAGTCGTACTACGGGAGAATGTATGCAATATATGGTCTCCTTTATTTTAGACAATAATACTCCATCACTTTCTATGAAGTAGGAAACCATAATTCGATATTTGCTCCCACTCAGATATTATGCTTAAGGAACATTATGTTTACAGATAATTATTGTTGACAAACATAATTATTGAGGTATACTACTATCATGTATGCCAAGCGAAGCTGGCGTTTACTAGTTGGTGAAAGTCCAACCATGGAAGTTAGGAATAACACCATGTACCGAGTTTTGCGCATGTCAGGTAACAAAACATGTGAAGTGTAAACAGGGAGACTGTGGGCCGTT
>JADHTQ010000090.1 GCA_016784965.1 Bacteriovoracaceae bacterium
TTTCACTTCTAAAGTTTTTGTTTTGTCGCCAAATTGCTATATCTTGAGAGAGTTTTTTCAAATCCATAGTTCACCTCACTTAAGAGGCATTAAATCACAGAATTAAGTAAATTTTATGCAGATTCACCGCAAGGATACATTTTTCCTAGAAAAAAGAAGGGGCAAATCCTTATCTCTGTGTGGATGAAAAGGGTGGGTGATGCGAAAATTTTGGTGATCACTTGCTTCCCTGTATGCATTGCTCAAATGTGTCCCTGAATTTGGCGGAGGGGTCTGGGAAGATGACGTTGAATGATAAGAGGAAGTTTTATACTATTAGTTTGGGCTCGTTGCGCGAATGTCAGGCCATCATGGACCTTTCGAACAATGCTGATCCAGAATTGGTTAAACTTGCGAGTTCTATTGGCGCCTGTATTTATAAATTATGTCGCTCCTCTTAGAAGGGGCGATGTAATATTTTTTTACAATTATTTTTTAATTGCTTAAGGGGCCCTTGAAGTCCTTTGCGCTAGTAATTTTGAAAAATTTGTAGGGTAGGGTGTGCAGAAGCATTTTGAAGGGGGCGGGCAGGGCCCATGAGGGCGATATAGTGGGGGAAGGCGTTGCCTTAAGTGCTTTCTTACATTTGATAGTTGATCGGGTATGTGCTATAAAACAGCATGATCAAACATGTTAGAAGAAATGTATTAAAAGAGACTCCAATTCATTGTGTTTTGAAAACGGATATTGAGTTTTCCCTGCAAAGTAGCCATTGTTTAAAATTATTTAAAAAGCTTGTTGGGGTTGTCGAAAGAAAGTATTGTGTAACAGTCGCCCAATACTTTGTGCACAAGTCGCATATACACATTCTAATTATCACACCTGTTGAAAAAAATTTATCGCTTGCTATCGGATACATTTCTTCTATGATGGCCCGAGATTTTAATAAAAGGTTTAAAAGGAAAGGAAGATACTGGGCGGATCGATTCTATAGCAGCGTAAAAATCACTGCTCAAGAAATTAGACGTGCAATATATTATGTTGCAAATCAACTAAAAGGAGTGAACCCTTTTCATTGTCGTTTTTGTTCCTTGAGCGATGGTAAGATAATCCCTCGGATGATATTAAATAGAATCGGCGTCGGCACCTCAGTTAAAAAGTTCGAGGATGTTGTTCTTCTAGGCAAAACACCTTATAAGTATAGAGCAAAAAAGAAACCGGCCACAAGGGACATTCAACTATCTTTTTTTAACTGAAAACTGAAAACAGCTCACCCAAACCGCTCACTCAAACAGCTCACTCAAACAGCTCACTCAAACCGTTCACACCAAACCGCTCACTCAAACCGCTCACTCAAACCGCTCACCCAAACCGTTCACACCAACCACTCACCCCTCACCTCCCATCCAAATAAATCTTCTCAAGATATTTCAAACTCATCTCTCTTTCAAAAACTTCATTACTTTCAAACTGATACCCAAAAACTGGTTCCCACAGTTCATTGTTTTCCATGCATAAAAAGAAAAAAACACTTTGGTGCCAAGGAGCAAATGAGTTGTAGAGATGCTTAAACATTTTGATTTTGAGATCTTGGGGGTAGGATAATTTTCCATCTGTTTCAATTAATGGCATTTGTAGAATTTTACTTTTAATTTTTCTCGTTTTTAGTTTGCGGATTACAGGTTTAATAAAAGTAACTGTGCCCATGGAGATCATGGCGACTTCATTTGGTGTAAATGTTTTTAAGATTATTTCGGCCATGGCAGTATATTCTGCTTCCCATCCTTGATAATAGACCATTGGGTGAACATGAAAGCCGATTAAGATTCCCTTATCTGCTAACTTTCTAGCGGCATCTAATCTATCACATAATGTGCCCGTTAAATGCTCTTCGTTTTTTATTATGGTTTCGGTGTTTATGGACCAGGTGACGATAATATTGCTGGGGATATTGTTTTTTTGAAAGTATTCAATGTTGGAAGATTTGCTTTTTAATTCTAGAATTACGTTGGGATTTTTTTTGGCAAATTTGACTAAGTCATCAAAAATACCACCCTCATTGCCGTGCATGAGCGAGTCTGATGATTGCCCGGTTCCGATATGGTAAGTTTTGTCTTGGTCGAGGGAGAGGGAGAGGTTTAATAATTTCTTGCCAAAATTTTTATCAAAAATGATTTCATCGTTGTGAAAAAAAGATTGGATACAGCAATAACTGCAATCATGGCCACAGTTTTTTACGGCATCAAGGGTTAAGAGGTTGCAGCAGCGGGTTTTTAAAGAGGCCACTGGGCACTTTCCTAGGATAGTGTTGTTGTCATCGCTCCATTTGATTTCTGGAGCCTTGGCGCGAGAGTCCACTTTGTCTGGTTCAAATTGGGAGTAATCTTTAGGTGAGCTTTTAAGTTTGTTCCAGTCGTTTGTGATATTGGCAATTATCTGCTTTTTGTTTTCCAGGGAGTTGTATTTGGCCCATAATGCAGTGAATGGTATTTCCTGCCACATGTTATGATCTAAGGCAATTTCAATTAGAATTTTGAGTTCCTGGAAGGTAAAAAAGTACCGGTGGGCCATCTGTTCTAAGAGTTGCCAGTCACTTGCACAGAGGGAGTCTAAGGGCAATTGCGCGCGTAGTCTTTCAAATTTAGAGGAATAGTCGGGCTTTTTTCTCATTAAATTCCATCAAATATGTGTTAGTCTGCTTTAGATGTGGTTTCACACATTTAAGGTAATAAGTAAATATGTCTCAAGCAACAATTTTTAAACTTTGGAAAAAATTTGTTTTACAAAGGTGGAAAATATACCTGTTAGGCATTTTTTTCATAATTCTAACCAATGTCATGCAAGTAGTGACTGTCCGTTACATTGGTATCATCATTGATTTTTTTGTTAAGGGGGGCGGCAGTACTGAATACTTAACTCTGTTTATGATTTTTTTTGCCTCTCGAATATTTTTAACACTAGGACGAGTTGGTTGGCGCATAACTATGGCACGCCAGACCCATCATGCTGCATTTTTGCTTAAAACTAGAATTTGGGACAATGCCTGTTTTTTTCCCAAGAAGGATTTGGACCAAAAATACACAAAGGGGGTGTTGATGAATATTAATACCTCAGATGTTCGGGCCGCTAAGTTTCTTTATGGTTTTACCATGGTTGGTGCTTTTGACATGCTCTTTTTGGGGGGGCTTAGCTTGCAAGCAATGTTTTCTATAAATGTGCAAATTGCACTTGCTTCGCTTTTAGGGCTAGTGTTTATCCCATATGTAGTTAAAAAGTTGGCACACTTAGAGATGCGTCGCTATCGTGTGGCCCAAGAGTATCTTTCGAAGTTTAATGATATTTCTAGTCAAATGGTGAGTACAATTAGAATGCAACGCTTGACCCAGACAGGGCCGTACTGGGAGGAGAGATTAAAGCTTTCGGCTTGGGAGTATCGAAATAAAAAAGTAGCTGCTATTAATACATCTTTGCAGTATGTGCCTACAATGGGCGGGGCTTCAGTTATTTCTTATTTGATTCTCTTTTCTTTTGGCATTAAATTGACGTTTGATGGGGCAATAAGTGTTGGTGATTTTGTAGCGATGCAAGGGCTGGTGTTTTTGGTGCAGGGGCCTTTGATGTCTATTGGCTTTATCATTTCAGATTGGAAAAGAGGCAGTGCTAGCTTGGAGAGAATTTGTGCTGTTTATAATGCTAAACAAGATGAAGTTCTGCATACAGTAGGAAAAAAGATAAATATACAGCACCCAATAGTTTTAAGCGGCCAGAATCTAAAATTTAAATATCCAACAAGCAGCAAATATCTCTTAAAGGATATAAATATTTCCCTTAGCCGTGGTGATCGCTTGGGGATTATTGGTCCTATTGGCAGTGGCAAGTCTACTTTGGTGAATATTTTAGCAGGCCTTGAAAGGAATCATTCGGGAGAGATGAGTTTTTTAGGTCAAGGTTTTAATAATTTTTCTCATCGCGATTTGAGAAACCACATTTCCATGGTACCGCAAAAATCATTTTTATTTGCAGATACCATTAGGAAAAATCTGTGTTTGGATAGAAGCTTCAGTGACGAGCAAATTTGGCATTACCTCAAAATGGCAGCTGTAGATGAAGATGTTAAAAAATTTAGTGATGGACTTGATTCACCCCTTGGTGAGTGGGGAATTAACCTTTCTGGAGGGCAAAAGCAGCGCTTAACTTTGGCCCGGGCCCTGATGAGAAAGCCCCAGTTGTTATTTTTAGATGATTGCATAAGTGCAGTTGATATAAAGACAGAAGAGAAGATATTAAAGAATTTAGACCAGGAGCTCTCCACTGCAACTTTAGTATGGGTGGCACATAGAAAATCGACTCTCAGACATTGTAACCAAATGTTGGAGCTTCAATGAGTAAAAAAAATGAAGCGACAACACCTAGTTTTTTGACCCAGGATGAGCAATCGGGGAGTCAGTTGGCCAAGCATAAGTTGGGGGACTATAAGGCCTTTGTTGCTCTATTTAACTTTGCAACTGGTGTAAAGTTAAAATTGTTTGGAGCGATGATTTTAATTGCATGTAGCTCTATTTTGGCCCTAGTTTCAGCTCGCTTTATGGGAACGCTCGTGGAATTTGGGATTTCTACTAAAAATGTGACCAATTGCTTAACTTATGCCTCCGCCATAATCATTCTAGAGATATTGTCTTTGGCCCTTTTGTGGTATGGAAGAAAAATATTAACCTACCATGCATCACAAGTTATTTTTAATATTAGAAAAAAATTGTTTACTCACCTCAATATGCTTCCTATAAGTTACTATGACAGACAACCTCAAGGAAGAATTGTTACCCGTATTACCCACGATGTAGAAGGGATTGAGGAGTTTTTTACCTCTAGTTTATCTCGTTTTTTCTTTGCAATTTTAATGACTATTATGTCGGGCTTTGCCATGCTTTTTACCGATTTTAAAATGGGTGGTATACTCATTTTGGCGATGATACCTGCTATTATATTTGTTCTAAAGACTAAAAAGATTAGCAGAAATGTAACCCGTGCAATTTCTAAAAAATCTAGTGCATTAAATGCACGTTTATCAGAAGATATAAGTGGTATGGAGGTTATTCGCTGCTTTGGACTTGAGCAGTGGTCAAAGAATAACTTTAATAACCAAGGTCTTGAGTACCTAAATGCTACATTGAGTGCGAATAAAGTATTTTCATTTATTAGACCATTAGTTGCCTTTTTTTGCTCCTTACCTCTTATTGCCCTATTGTGGTTTGGAGGCACTAGAGTGATAAGTGGGGCCCTCTCTGTGGGAATATTTGTGGCTTTCATTCGCTACTGTGAGCGATTTATCCATCCAATTATGACTTTGGCCCGTGAGCTGCACGTCGTTCAACAGGCATTTACAGGCGCCGAGCGTGTCATGAGCTTTTTAAATGAACACCCTGAAGAGATTACCTTAGGAGAAGATGGGCATATTGACGAAGAGGTTTTACAAAAAGTTTATGATACAACCTTGATGGGAAAGCTTGAGTTTAAAAATGTGTCAATGTATTACAAGCAAAATGAGTGGATTTTAAAAAATTTAAGTTTTTCAATAAATTGTGGAGAAAAAGTAGGTTTAATTGGCAAGACTGGTTGTGGTAAAACTACTCTAGTATCTCTAATATCAAGGATCTATGATTATCAAGAAGGTGAGATATATTTAGATGGGCGGTCTTTAAAAAGTTACAAAAGGGCCTATTTAAGAGATAAAATTGGTTTTGTCAGTCAAGATGTGATCATTTTTAAGGGTAATATTAGAAACAATCTTATTTTGGGCAAAGAGGTAAGTGATGAAGCCATTATTGCCGCCTGTAAGCAAACTGGGCTTTTGACAATCATGCAAAATAAGTCACAAAATTTAAATTCATTAGTGTTGGAAGATGGCAATAATTTGAGTGTTGGGGAAAGGCAACTTATGGCCTTAACTAGGGTTTTAATAAAAAATCCAAAAATATTGATTCTAGATGAAGCGACCTCTAACATTGATCCAGGATATGAGCAAATCATAAAAGAGGCCATCTCGTTTATAATGAAAAATCGAACTTGTATAATAATTGCCCACAGGCCCTCTAGTATCAAGGATTGCTCTAAAATTTTGACCTTTGAGCGAGATAAAGTGCGTTTTTGCGAGTCCAATGTGTTTTAGCAGTTTTTAATTTGTCTCACCTTCTTTGACTGTTTTTTTATAGTTGTATAGAATAGATGTTATGAGGAAAAAATAGTGAGTAAAGCAAATTATAATAGTAGTGGCAGCAGCGAAAATACAAAAAAAACAGTAGTTGTAGGTATGACAGGTGGCCTTGATTCAACTGTTGCGGCATATCTGCTTAAGACCCAAAAGTATCACTGTATTGGAGTAGCAATAAAGTACACAGGTGGTGATGAGGCCCCTGAAAATGAAAAAGATATTGTATGCGATTGCAATGTTGATCAATTAGATTTTATTCAAAAAATTTGTGAACATTTAGACATTCCCTTTTATGCAGTGGAGGCATCAGACCTGTTTAAATATCGAGTTATTGATCATGCCTTGGCCGCAACCATTGGAGGTCTTGCTTACTATCCATGTGCTAATTGTACAGAACTAACAATAGATATTCTTTGCGATAAGGCCAAAAAACTTGGGGCGAACTATATCGCAACAGGACATTATTCTAAAATTGCATATAACAAAAAAACAAACCTTTATAATTTGATCACTGCAAATGATCCCATACAAGATCAATCATTTGACTTATCTTGCCTTGGACAGTCGCATTTGCAAAAAATGATTCTTCCCCTTGCTGAACTTAGAAGAGTTGAAGTTTCCAAGATAGCCGACTCTCTTGGTTTTAACTTTAAGTTGAGAAAAAAATCACCAGGAAAGAGATGTCTAAGCTATAGCAATGCATTTATTGAGTTTGTCGAAAAGTCTACCCCCAAGTCTTTAAGACTCATGGGTGGCATTATTAATTATGAAGACCAATACTTTATTACAGAGCACGATGGTATTCATCGTTATCACATTGGTCAAAAAAACTTAGAGTCAGATGGACCAGTCGATATTGATCCTCATTTAGAAATCGTCAAAATAATTCCTTCTGTCAAAAATATATATGTGGCAGTTACTGATAAATGGACTTTTAGTTTTTGTATTCTTTCACAATTTTTAAATATCTCCAGTTTAGATGTTTCAAAGCCTCATAGTGCTTACGTGAAGTTTGGTGTAAATGAATTACCCATTGCTTGCATTGTAAACTATAAGAGTAACCAGCACGTAAGTTTAGAATTTTTAGATCCAGTTAAAGGCCACATCGCTCGTGGCACTTATGTCGCCTTATATGATTCAGTGGCCAAGGGAGCAAAAGTAGTAGGTTGTGGAGTTTTGCAGAGGTGTGGTGATTTTGATAATATTTATAACGAAGAATTTCCAAAAGATAAAAAACAACTTGATTATACCGAAGATGATTCCGATGATAATCAAAACCAAGAAGTGAATAAAGATGAGCCCAAATTCTAAGTTGGCGCAGTGCGCGATACTGATCGCTTTATTTCCCATTGTTTGTTTTTCTCAAAACATTTCTATAAGTAAATATGAAAAGAGTCCCAAACACTTTAGAAAAGTAAAGAGTATCTTGGCCAAGATCTCTCAAAGCAGGTTTGAAAAAAACCTTAGGGCCTTTGTCAGAAGTGGGCACCCATCGCGTATGGTAGGACTTACGGGCAATAAAAATGCAAGTAAATTTGTTGTCCAGTTTATCAAAAAGGTTGATCCACAACATACTGGAAAAATCATAATAGATGAGTTTAAACCAGATGTTGATAAGGCCATAAGGGAGTATCAGCGCGACTTTAAAACATACCTTAGAAGAAATACGCCAGCAACGGATCCACAGTTTGCTCGTCAAAGTAGTTATGCAAATAGTGTGGTGCAAACCCTACAGTCAGCCAGAAAACTTGTGGGGAAAAATATCATTTGGGAAAAAAAGGGGATAAAATACCCAAAGGAAGTTATCATTGTAGGTGCCCACCTAGACACTATTGCTTTGACAGCAGATCCTTATGTAATAAATGCCGACTTAGAGGCACATGGAGCAGATAATAATGCCTCTGGAGTTGCTGTAAATTTGAGTATGCTCAGCATCTTAGCAAAATTAGATTTGCCAAGAACCATAAGGGTGGTATTTTTTGATTTTGAGGAGTTGGGGAACTTAGGGGCCAGGCGTTTTGTAAAAAAACATCTAAAGAGAATGATAAAAAACCAGGAATCTATTATAGGTTTTGTGAATCTACTATCTTTAGGTCACGATACCAAGATGGCAGATAAAACAAAAACTTTGCGCAATATGAAAGTATATATTTCAAAAGCACATGAAAAGGGATATTTTGCTGAACTGAATTTGGCCAATAAGTTGCTTTTTTTTGGGTCAAAAGCTGGACTTCCCATCAAGTTTGCCTTAACTGCCAATGGGTTTACAGCTAGTAGTATTCGCTTCAAGCAAGCAGGAGTACCATCAATTGTCTTTTCCCATAATAGAGAAGAGGACAACAACAGCAAGCACTATACTTCCAACGATTTTGTGGAAACACTCAATATCAGGTCACTATATTATTCCTTCAAATTTATCTCAAGCTCAATTATTTCCTTGCTTTTTGATCTCAAAAGGTGAATGCTGACGCCAAAGAAGGCGTATATGATTGATCAACCAACATTTAGTAAAAATCAAAATAATTTTAAAACAGTCATTGTAGGAATGTCTGGTGGAGTTGATTCTTCTGTGGCGGCCTTAATTTTAAAGCAACAAGGGTACAATGTAATCGGTGTATTCATGAAAAACTGGGAGGAGCTAGACCAAAATGGTGTCTGTCAATCCGCCAAAGAGTACCAAGATGTGATAGAGGTTTGCCAAAAAATAGGCATAGCCTACTATTCCTTAGAGTTTGTAAAAGAATACAAAGAACGTGTATTTGCTGATTTTGTGGCAGAATACCAAGCAGGGTACACTCCAAACCCAGATATATTGTGCAATAGGGAGATAAAGTTTAAAGTTTTTTTTGAGCGAGCACTTCAGCTTGGTGCCGATTATTTGGCCACTGGGCACTATTGCCAAAATCAAATTATTGATAATGAAAGAAGGCTGGTTAAAGGGCGTGATCCGGGCAAGGATCAATCTTATTTTTTATACACAATTAAAAAGCAAATTCTTGATAAAGTACTCTTTCCCATTGGAGGAATGCTAAAGTCACAGGTCAGAGAAATGGCCCAGGCATTGGATCTTAGTGTTCATAATAAAAAAGACAGCACCGGTATTTGTTTTATAGGAGAGAGAAACTTTAAAAACTTTTTAAGTAATTATATACAAACTAAACCAGGAAACTTTGAAGATTTAGATGGCCAAGTTGTGGGCCAGCATGACGGAGCGGCTTATTATACTATTGGTCAAAGACAGGGCTTGGGGTTAGGTGGACAGGGCAGTCCTTGGTATGTCTTAGACAAAGATACTGAGCGCAATGTTGTTATGGTGGGTAGAGGACACAACCACCCTGCTTTATTTTCCAATGAGTTATCTGCTACAGAGATAAGTTGGGTTAGTGGAGAGTTTAATTTTAGTGTTCCATTTAAATGTAAGGCCAAGGTGCGCTACCGACAAGCTGATCAAGATTGTACCATTACTAGAATTCAAGCAGATAGACTTCACGTGGTTTTTGATGATCCCCAACGTGGAGTTGCTCCCAGACAATCGATTGTATTCTATCAAAATAACACATGTTTAGGTGGTGCAATTATTGAAAAAAGCTTTAACAAATAATCGCCAAAAATTTAGACACTACTGTAGAAATTATTCATACCTGGCTACCCAATAATGAAGGTAAGTACCTGAAAATATTTACATGACACTTTTTGTGCAACTCGGCATGGATTGTGCATTAAAAGTGAATAGATATGGTTATGTGATTTATAGCTCTAATATAAACTTATTTTTTGATTTGGACTAATTTATGAAAAAGACACTCAATGATGCCAAAAGGTTTGCATCGGTTATCAACTTCACCTCTAAGTATGAATCAGCACAGGTTTCAAATGATCCTCTCGAAGAGCTGCTCAATGAGTTTTCCTATTTAGACAAGACAACCAGCAATGCTCAGACATTACCCAACGAACAGACAGTTGATAAGATAATGACACTAGAGCAAAAAAAATGTGCAGTGATTCTAAATGAGTTGGAGGATGACTTATTCCAGTTATTGGATGAGCAAATGAAAAGCATTGAACAATCCAGGAAAAGGTTGAAGTTCTATTTAGATGACATTGAGCTCAATATGTTTGACTAAGAAGTTGCTGCCTCCAAAACTAATTTCTACAATGAAAATGTTTGCTTTATCTTAAATTTTGCATATAATCTTAAATCCTATTGATTTTACTCATGACCTATGCGCAGGTGGTGGAATGGTAGACACGCTGGCTTGAGGGGCCAGTGGCCGCAAGGCCGTGAAGGTTCAAGTCCTTTTCTGCGCACCATTTCTCTTTCAAGTTTTTGAAAAGTTTTAAAAATATAAAGCTCATTAAGTCTTTGATTTAATGAGCTTTTTTTATGGAATAAAAAAAGTAGTAAGTTTAACTGCAAGTTAATTTTCTAAACTGGAACTTAATGTGC
>JADHTQ010000037.1 GCA_016784965.1 Bacteriovoracaceae bacterium
CAACTGAAGCCTCGACCAGTAAATGCTTTCAAGAAGTATTGTATAATAGAAAACATTTCAACGAAGAAGTTTTACGCAAGATTGGAATAATTTTCAAAAAAAGCTGCACTACTTTAATTAGGCAGATGTCAAACGACCGGCAGCAAGAGGGACTTACTCATCAGAAGGAACCTTTAGGTGGCTTAATCCAAAAGAGATAGATGACGCCAAGGCAACCATCGCTTGGATTGAAGAACAACCATTTTTTAATGGAAAAATTGCCTCAGTAGGAACAAGCTATGATGGGTTTTTAGCATTGGCTTCAGGTATTGGAGCATCTGACTCTCTAAAGGCCATATTTGCCATATCTGCACCCACAAATGTACAAACTGACTCTTTTACCCAAGGTGGTATTGGCAGTACTCGCTTATTAAACTATATAAATTCTCTAAGCAATAAATCAGAGTTTGAGCAAAAGGACTTTGTCACCGAAATTATGCAGCTGCAATGGGAGCAAGATTTCTTTACTCCTACACCTCTTGAGTCTTACGACACAAAAATACTACAAACTGACTTTGATGAATGGAATCTGATCTCTTCTGACTATGCAAATATTGAATCACCATTTTGGACAAAAAGAGGGATACATGATCGCTTAGTGGAAATAAACATTCCTACATATCATATAGCTGGAATGGTGAAGGACCAAGACGGAAGAGATAGTTTAAACAATTTTTTAATTGTAGACAAGTATTCACCTTATAGAAAAAAACATAGACTATATATTGGAGACTGGGGACACAATGGGATGATGGCCGAATATATGCATGGTCGTGTAGTTTCACTTCTGGCCCATCACCTACGGGATTTGCCCTCAAATTATATTAGTGAATCAAGGGTTCACCTTGCCTCACATAGAGCAGGTAAAAAGTATTACCAAGGTCATACTTATCCCTTTTTAGAAGTACAGACAAACAATTTATACCACTTTGGAGTGTGGGAAGAGAATGCCCTGTTATTTGCAAATCCTAACTCAGAAGAAGACTATACCGAGTATCACAGCAATAGGATAGATGCAAGTGATACGGGATATCAAAAATACTACCAACAATATGTTGACAGGGACATGTTTATCCTTGGTAGCTTTGACTTTGACCTCTATGTTTCTCTGGATACATATCAAGCAGACTTAAACATCAGAGTTTTCACATATGATGCACAAACAAACAAGATGAATGATTTATTTCCAAACTCTGTAATCAGAAAGCGAATTGTTAACAAAGGTGGAGCGCAGGTTTTAAATGTCAAAATAAAATCTGCTCCAATTTATAAAAAGCTTAAAAAAGGAATATTTCTCGTCTATCAAGTTTATTCCAATCTATATGCAGGGATGTCAATTGTTAACCACAATAGCGACCCTGAAAACTATGATGGCAACTTAAAACAGGCCAACATTAAGATCTTACACAGTAGCGATTATAAAAGCACTTTAACTATAAATACAGAAAACATAGTTGCTGAGATTAGTGACACGACTCCTTCTAATAGATCATATTTAAAATTTACAGACAGACTAAGGCATAAGCTAAACAAGAAGTGTAAAAGCGTTGAGAAAAATATGAAGTTGTTTCATAATAACTTTATGAACCTCAAGCACTTCAATAAGAAGCTTAAAAGACTAAAAAAAATGAGGTCACTTCTTAGGTTTTCTAAGCAGTTGCAAAAAAATGGTGATAGCATATAGCCCTACCCCAAAGCCGTACCAAATGAATTTATGATATGCCCATATATAGTTAGAAAAGAGATCTGGTCTAAAAAGCATTAACACACAAAGAATTAAAAGCACGGTTTCATAAAAGCGATTTTTAACTAAAAAGTACCCTTGAGTGATCGATGCAAATGCAAACATAGCAATAACACCAGTAGAGAATATCAAGGCAATATGCCACCAACTAGTGATGTTTATCAGCAGCAGGTCGGTGTTAAAGATGAACATGAACGGCAAAATGGCCGTACGCATATCGTAGATAAAACCTTGAATGCCTGTTTTAATTGGATCTTCTTTAGAGATCGCCGCTGCGGCATAAGCCGCTAGTCCTACTGGGGGAGTATCATCTGCTAAAATGCCAAAGTAAAAACAAAAAAGGTGGGCAGCAATCAGTGGAACTGTAAGACCCACATTAGAGGATAGTGCCACAATCGCAGGTGCCGTTAAAGATGCCATGACAATGTAATTTGCGGTAGTCGGCAATCCCATTCCAAGAATGAGGCTAACTATGGCGGTGATAATGAGAAGTAGCACCACGTTGTTCATGGCAAGAATGTCAATAATTTCAGTAATTACATTACCAAGGCCGAGTGTGACAATGCCAACAATAATGCCGGCAGATGCGACTGCTACACCGATTGACATCATATTTTTGCCACCATCAACAAAGCTTTGCCAAATTTGGTGCAATGAATTTTTAATGGCCCACATCCCGGATTTTTTTTCATTTTGGGCCATCCAAAAGTTTTGAATTACCATAAGACCCATTAAAACTATGATGGCATAATAGACAGACAGTTGTGCTGAGTAACGCTCAATAATTAGCATGTATAGTAAAAAGCAAAGGGGAATTAAAAATGGTACTCCACTGATGAAGACATTATAAAAATTGGGGAGCTCTTCTTTGGGCAGGCCCTTTAGACCCAGCTTTGATGCCTCTAAATGAGTTATAAAGATTAAGGCGATATAGGAAATAATTGCTGGAATAAATGCTGCTTTTACCACTTCAAAGTAACTTGTATGGCAGTACTCTGCAATGATAAATGCTGCTGCTCCCATAATGGGAGGCATTAGCTGTCCATTGGTGCTAGCGGCAACTTCGATGGCACCTGCTTTAATACCTGGAAAACCAGTTTTTTTCATCAAGGGTATAGTGAATGTGCCCGTTGTTACAGTATTGGCGATACTTGAGCCTGAAACCATACCGGTTAGCCCACTTGCTAAAACCGCGGCTTTGGCAGGCCCCCCCTTAAATCTACCAAGCAGACTAATTGCCAAATCGATAAAATATTTGCTGCCTCCTGCAATATTAAGCATGGAGCCAAACAGGACAAATAAAAAAACAGTAGAAGTTGAAACATCTAAAGGTACGCCATAAATACCTTCTGTACTCATTGTTAGCTTGTTTACCATTTTACTGATGGTTGCATTTTTAAATGAAATTATTTCGGGCATGTGTTCACTAAAAAAACTATACAGAATGAATGTCGCTGCAATGGTTGGTAGCGCCGGCCCAAGAGATCTCCTGGCGGCTTCTAAAAGTAGAATAACCAGGGTTGATCCGATAAATAAGTCTCTGGCAATAGGCATTCCCTGTCTCATGGCGATACCGGAATAGTCTATGGCCAAATACAGTGATGCAAGGGCGGCAATGACCGCTAAAATATAATCACTCCAATGAATTTTATTGGCCCAGGTACTAGAAGTTTTTTGCACCGGAAAGCAAAGATATACTAAACAAATTGCAAAGGCCAAGTGAATACATCTGGTGAGTTCTGAGCCCAATAGTAAAAACTGAGGAAGTGCTAGTTGGAAAAGAGACCAACTAGCGGCAATAATGGATGCGACAAGACCGGTCTGTCTAGACACTATTTCAGTCCGACTTCCTTAAAGTACCTTAAAGCTCCGGGGTGAAGTGGTGCCGAAAGACCAGATAACATAGACTCTTTGGTCAGATGAGCAAATGCCTTGTGCAATTTTTTAAACTCCTCAAGGTTATCAAATAACTCTTTGGTGATGCCATAAACGACATCAGCAGAAACCTTTGTAGAGGTTACAAATGTAGTCATAACCCCTATGGAGTCCACATTTTTTTTGTTATGGGCCATGGGGTAATCAGAGATATTTATCTTGGTGGGAGCATAATAGGGGGATTTTTTTATTAGAGCTTCCATTCCATTAATGGGAACAAATAGTACTTTTCGTTTACCGGCAGTGGCTTCCATAATTGCACCATTGGGGTGACCAACAGTATAAAAGAAAGCATCAATGCGATTGTCTTGTAGCATCTTGGGTGCTTCTGCCGCTTTTAATGCTTCTGATTTTAAGTCATTTTTCCAATTGATACCTATTGTATTTAATATTTCTATAGCATTTCCACGATGGCCAGAGCCGTGATCGCCAAGGTTTACTCGTTTGCCTTTTAAATTTTTAAGTGAGCTAATTTTGCCATCGATGGCAGCAACAAGAGTAATTATTTCGGGGTGTAGACTGCATATGGCGCGCAAATCGGTTTGTTTGCCCCTTTGCTTCCACTCGGCTAAACCATTGTATGCCTGGTATTGTCGGTCTGATTGAGCAATTCCAAACTCCAAATCACCGGACAAGACTGCGTTGATGTTGTAAACTGAACCGGCAGTAGATTCAACCGAGGCCCTGATGCCGTATTTTTTCCTCTTTTTATTGATTAACTTGGCAATGGCACCACCTGCTGGATAATAGATACCAGTGACTCCACCGGTGCCTATGGTGACAAAGGATGTTTTGGCAAATGAATTTGAGTTCCCTAGAAAAAACAGAACAATCATAAAAAATGCGATATATTTTTGCATGAATTCCTCCAGTAAGAATAGATTTATCTTTATCTTAAATATGCTTTACTATGGCTAAGGCCCAGGCGTCAAAATGTATTTTTGAAAGATTTCGTCACTGTGCTCAATGAGTTGCTCTTTAAGTGTCAAGCTGGATGCTTGAATAGATAGTTTAAAAATTTGAGGATTTAATAACTTAGAGTAGGGAAGCGACACAGGAGCAAAACTTAAATGCCATCTTTCTGGGGCGACGCCGTGGTCTGGAGTTCGGTAAGGTCTGTAAAATCCGAAGCAGTTGCCATCTTGAATTAGTTCATCCAACCAATTGTGCAGGGGAGAAAAAATGCCACCAGTATCTACCTCTTCTGGAGTAAGCTCCACTTGATATGCCGGTGTTGGAAGCGCATTTTTGTCATAGATATCAATGTCGGTACCCCAGTGGTGACGACTAAAACCCGGTATTGCTGACCACCTTAATATGGCAAATAAAATCTCAGTTTTTGTTAATGTTGAGTAATTTAGAGGAGTTCCTGTAGAGTCCAGAAGAGGGCGAATTCCTTGGGCCTTAGCAGTCCAGATATCAAGTTGTTGCAAAAAACTTCTGAAACTGCTTGCAATACAAAGGTCAAACCCTTGGGCCTTAGCACTTTCTTTGAGTTGGACAAAAGAAGCAAGGGCCTCATTGTGAATTAGATATTTAGTACCAGGAACACAGGTCAGATGCTCTTGGGATTTTCCAAAAAGGATTTTATGGTTGGGTTGCATTTGGGTCACCACCAAAAAGCCTACGCAATCCGCTGATATTGAAACGGTTAGTAATTACTTTCCAAATTGAGCTATCTTCGTTTTTGTTGATATCGCTGTCTCCCATATCATAATTTTTCTTCATAAATTCTATGGTTTTTCCCTTGGTTCCAGGCCTTGCTCCACCTTGGAAGTCAAATTCAAATCCCTTTTTATCAGTCGTTGCAGCGCCACCACTCTCTTCATACTTCGCTTTTTTAGAGGCCTGATCATTATATTTTTTTAAGACTTCTTTTAACGATTTACCAAGCTTTTTTTCTGAGGGTGGATTGGTAGTTAGGGCCGATCCTCCGTGGAGTAAACCCGATTTGGCCTTTTTAAGTAGTGTGGGGGTGGCAATCTTATCAACCATTTTGCTGGCCAGTTTGCCGTCAATTATAAGTGGTTTGTCCATTTTTTTATTGGCCTCTTTCAGCAGCTTTTTTGCCATTTTCATATTTTTAGCTGCTTGATTAGCTGGACGTGCAGAGGATAAAGTCCCTGAAGCGTAATCTCCCTGTGCCATGCTATCAACATTTGTTGCTAGCGTAGAGACTCCCAAAGAGTTACCAAACGAACCGACTGTGGTTGATAAATCTGGTGTTTTGTAACAAGCATTTTGACCGGTACCAGCGTCTTTAAATCTTCGACATTTACAATCAGGGTCAAACTCTTGGTTAATATTCAGGCAGCCCAAACGTTCGGCTTTTGCAACTCCAGTGTATTCGGTGGCATCTACAAATAGATTAGTATCTTCACTGGCCCACAGCGCTTGGCATGTTCCGCTATTTGTTCGATTCTCGTTTCTAGTGCCTTCTTCTGTATAACAATAGCAGCGCGGCTCATTTAAAGTATCCCGCCCCCCCGGGCAATAAGCAATCATTGACTCCATAAAGTTGTCGATGATTTCTTGAATGCGATCTGCGTTTGCGCTTGCCTCTTTGGCCACCTTTTTGTTATGTGCTGCCAGCTTAAAACTAATAAAGGCGGCGATTCCTGAAATGATCGCGATACCTTGAGATGAGTTAAAAAATTGTATTATTTCACCCCCTCCCATTTTACTGAGCAAAGCCCCACCTGCTGCACCAATTAACATAAGATATAGCCCGTAATCTTTTTTAACTTCTTTTTCAGCGTAAGCTTTAGGTATGAGCGGAGGAAGAATGTCCTTCTTTTTGGAAGTTCCGGCACAAGTGCTAGAGGTAAACATTTCATATAGGGCCATGGCCATAGCTGCACCATAGAGAGCGGCCTGTACGTAGTAGGCGTTGGCCTTTTGTTTGGCCACAGTAGCAATAGTCTCTTGCTCAGTTTTTAGATATTTGAAGGCACTTAGTTGAGCTTGATAAGGATCTTCAGAGTACTCATAACCCTCCTCAAGTTTTTTTAATTTTTTAGAGAGAAAGAAAAAAAAGTAAGCTTCACTTAGTAGACTTGAAACCGCTGCTACATTAAATAATGTTTTAGACATACAGCTGCCGGTTGCTTTTTTACTAAAAAAATTAATGGTCGCCAAGGCCACAGTGAGAGCGTACACGCCTTGTGATAGACCACTTGTAGGTTCGTATTCTGTCAGGTCCCCAGCTTCACTTTTTGCAAAATCTTCATGACATTTCTTTTTCTCATTTTGGTCTTCTATGGCCGCACACTGTTGATAGTCTTCCCGCAGCTCAACTACATCCTGGGTAGTCAGGCAGCGATTGCTTTGACAGTCCCATCTGCCAGTCTTTGTACTTTCACATTGTGTTTTGGCTTGTGCCATTGCTTGATCGTTTGGATATTCACAAGCTTTAATATTTTGTATGGGGGTCACTAAGAGGCTAAAGCTGATCAAAAAGGTCAGGAACTTCATTTTGGTTTCATCCTTGTATTACTTATTAGTTCAATTTTATTGTAATATAGTTTACAGGCATAATGTGTCAAAAAACAACTGTTAATGATGTAACATTCTCAAAGCAATGTGATATAATTTACATTAAAAATAAGTAATTTATTCTGGTAAGTTTCAAAGATCAGGAGTATTGTGGGGAAGGTTAATAATCTTGATTGAAAATATTATATTAAAACAAGGAAAGACAAGTTCATGAAGGATGTAGATAGTGTTGTTATCAGGTTTTCTGGAGATTCCGGTGATGGAATGCAACTTACTGGAACACAGTTTTCAAATACTGTTTCTAGATACGGAGCAGATGTCTCGACTTTTCCAGATTTTCCTTCGGAGATCAGAGCGCCGCAGGGAACCATTGCTGGTGTTTCAGGCTTTCAAGTAAACTTTGGATCGACAGAAATTCTCACTCCCGGAGATGCTCCTGATATTTTGGTGGCAATGAATCCGGCAGCATTGAAGGCAAACTGTAAAGACCTCAAAGAAGGTGGCTTGATTCTCATCAATACTGATGCTTTTGATAAAAAGAATTTGATGAAAGCAGGTTATAAAGATAATCCTCTCGAGGGAGATGATCTAAATAATTATCGACCAATTAAGGTCGATATGACTGCCAGAACCCTCGCTGCCACAAAGCATTTGGGAATTGAGAGCCGCTTTAGGGCCCGATGTAAAAACTTTTTTGCTTTGGGTGTTACCTTTCATATGTTTGATCTGCCACCTGATTACTGCATCTCTTGGATTGAGAAGAAATTTAAAACGAGCCCATTAATTGTACAGGCCAATATCTGTGCTCTTAATGCCGGAAGAGAGTTTGCCACTACTGTAGAAACGCTAGTCCCCAAAAAACTAGTACCTGCAGATATTACTCCGGGACATTATCGACAGGTCAATGGCAATATTGCTACTGCTTTAGGGCTAATGCAAGCGGCGGAAGCTTCTGATCTGAAGCTATTTTTAGGTTCTTACCCAATTACGCCTGCTACAGATATTTTACATGAGCTATCAAAGTACAAAGAATTCGAAGTAATTACTTTTCAAGCTGAGGATGAAATTGCTGGCATTTGCTCTGCCATTGGAGCATCTTTTGCGGGTGCTTTGGGAATTACAACTACTTCTGGACCAGGTCTTGCCCTTAAGGGCGAAGCAATAGGCCTTGCCACCATTTATGAAATCCCGTTAGTTATTGTAAACGTTCAAAGAGGTGGACCATCAACAGGGCTTCCTACTAAGACTGAACAATCGGATTTAAATCAAGCCTTATATGGTAGAAACGGAGAATGTCCAGTAGTGGTTATAGCCGCTTCAAGACCAAGTGATTGCTTTCACATGGCGTATGAGGCAGCAAGAATTACTCTAGAGCATATGACACCGGTTATTTTGTTAACAGATGGTTTGATTGCAAATGGTGCAGAACCTTGGAAAATTCCAGATTTTACTAAAGAATATACCAAAATTAAAACCAAACTGGTGGATAAAGAGTGTCAAACTGGTGACTGTAAGTTTATGCCATACGAGCGAGATCCTGAAACTTTGGTTAGAAAGTGGACTGTTCCGGGAATGAAGGGATATGAGCACCGCATTGGTGGCTTAGAAAAACAAGATGTCGTGGGCTCAGTAAGTCACAATCCACTTAACCACCAAGTAATGACTGATTTGCGCCAGAAAAAAGTAGATTTGGTAGCAAACAATATTCCTCTTCAAGAAGTTGTAGGTGAACAAACGGGAGACTTGCTAGTAGTCTCATGGGGCGGCTCGTATGGTGCCAATGTAACCGCTGTAAAAGAGGTTCAAAAGCAAGGAAAAAAGGTTTCATTAGCACACCTTCGCTATATTAATCCTATGCCTAAAAACTTTCATGATTTACTTAAAGGATTTAAAAAAATATTGGTACCAGAATTAAATATGGGACAACTTAAAGATTTATTGAATACCAAATTTCAGTGTGGAGCCAGGGGCTATAATAAGGTTCAAGGTTTACCATTTAAGGTGTCTGAAGTAATCGATGCTATTAATAAAGAGTTAGGGACCATTTAATGTCTAAATGAGGATGAAAGAGAATGAATGATAAACCTCAATATAGGAAAAAAGATTTTATTAGTGATCAGGAAGTAAGATGGTGCCCTGGATGTGGAGATTATGCCATTTTATCCGCAGTTCAAATGGCAATGGCCGAGATAGGCAAACCCCGTGACCAAATTGTATTTGTTTCGGGCATTGGTTGCTCTTCGAGATTTCCGTATTATATGAATACGTACGGTATGCATACTATACACGGGCGTGCAATTCCAATTGCATCTGGAGTGAAGCTGCAAAATGAGGATCTGTCGGTTTGGATTGCAACAGGAGATGGTGACGCTCTGTCTATTGGTGGCAATCACTTTATCCATGCTCTTAGAAGAAACATGAATCTCAATATTATTCTTTTTAATAATGAGATATATGGTCTAACTAAAGGTCAGTATTCTCCATTATCTAAAAAGGGATCTGTCACTAAGTCGACACCTTATGGATCACTGGACCGCCCATTTAACAGTGCTGCTCTACCACTTGGCTCAGGATCTACGTTTTTTGCAAGAACTATCGATACAGATCCTAAGCATTTAAAGGAGATGGTAATTGCAGCAGATGCTCATGAGGGAACTTCAATTATTGAAGTCTTTCAAAATTGTGTTATTTACACGAACAAGCTTCATGATGCATATACCAATCGCTTAACTCGCGACGATAATACTCTGCGGTTGGAGCATGGCAAACCTATGATTTTTGGGAAGAATAAGAATAAAGGACTAATTTGTTCTGCACTAACTCCTCAAGTTGTCACAATTGGAGAAAATGGCGTCACTGAAGCGGATCTACTTGTACATGATGTTACTGCAAATAATAATGCTAGTATGCTTAGTTCTTTGAAGTTTCCAGAATTTCCAATTCCACTGGGCGTTTATAGACAAGTAGAAGAGCCCGTTTACGACGATGACTTAGTTAGCCAAATCCAAGATGTTGTAAAGGAAAAAGGTCGAGGAGATATGCAGAAACTTCTCGATTCAGGAGATACTTGGGAAATCAAGTAAAAAAAAAGCTTGGCACCTCATTTCTTATAATTATACACTCTCACTATGAGTATTATCTTTAAAGAACGCTTGCTTCGAATAGTGGGCATGTTGGGTCTCGTTTTATGTGGCTTACTGCTTGCCTATTTCATATCAATTACAGTTTCTAGTACTTCAGACTACAAGTTTTGTGGCAGATGTCATACTATGCAAGCTGTGGTGGATTCGTACCGCCAAGATGTTCATGGTGGTAATAATAAAATGGGATTTATGGCCAAATGTACATCCTGCCATCTACCTCACACCGGTACTATTAGATATCTTTTTGTGAAGGCCCGCATATCGGCCCATGATGTAATGGCCGAGATTTTTTATGATAAGTCTAAAATTGACTGGCATAAAAAGAGATCCCACAGAGAAAGCTTTACCTATGACTCTGGTTGCATGAAATGTCATAGTAACTTACAAGCAGCTACTATGAAAAATCGCAAGGCCTTTGTTGCTCATCGGCCTATATTTGATAAAACTGAAAAAACGGCATGTGTAACATGCCATGAAAGAGTGGGGCATCACAATATTGAGGAATTTTTAAATAATTAACTGGAGATAGTTATTATGAAGAGAATGAAGCTTGGTTTTATACTTGTAACGCTTTTTATTATCGATGTGGCCCTTGCCCATGGCCAAATAAAACACCTGAAAATGGATAATGAGATGATTAAAAAGGGTAAAAAGTGTATTGAGTGCCATGCAACCAAACACCCAGGAATTGTGAGTGACTGGAAAAATAGTCGTCATGCCCACGCAGGTGTTACTTGCTTGGATTGTCACAAGCAACCCAAAAATTCAAAGATGGGTAAAAAACACCCAGATGTTGATGTTACGGTAGAGGAATATATCTCGGTGATGGTAACACCCAAAACTTGTGAAAAATGTCATCCCCAAAAAGTAAAAGAATTCAATGCCAGTGGACACTTTAGAGGTAGAAAACAATATATTAAAAAAGATGGACTCAATAAATTAATTACTTATCACGAAGGGCAAAACCACCCCAAGTTTAGCAAGTCACCGGGAGTTACAGGCTGTATTCAATGTCATGGCTCCATTATAAAAATGGATGAGAACAAAAACCCGACTGCAGATACTTGGCCAAACTCAGGAATAGCTTCAATTTGGCCCGATGGTTCCATTGGAAACTGTAGGGCCTGTCATACCAGGCACAAATTTGATATCGCTGAGGCAAGGAAGCCTGTGGCCTGTGCTCACTGCCATATTGGCCCTGATCACCCAGATATTGAAATTTTTAACAACAGCAAACACGGCCAGCTCTTTAATGCAGAAGGTTCCAAGTGGAAATTTGATGATCCTGCTGGTGCTTGGGAGCCAGGCTCTTACCGGGGTCCAGTGTGTGCAACTTGCCATATGAGTGGTATTGGAGACTTGACTCCAACCCATAATGTATCCAAGAGACTCAAGTGGAATCTATGGGGCAAGTCTTCCAAGCTTAGAAACTCCTCTGATCCCATGAGTCCTCTCACCGGTAATGCCAAAAAAGGTCGCGCTGAGATGGAAAAGGTTTGTTTTAACTGTCATTCAACGGGCCACACAAAAAAATTCTTCACACAAGCCGATAATGCTATCATGCTTTATAATGAGGCATACTATGCACCCGCTGAAAAGATGAGAAAAGAGCTAGCTGCTAAAAACTTACTAAAGAAAAATCCATGGGAAGATAAATTTTTAAAAATTTATTATCATCTGTGGCATCATGAGGGCAGAAGAGCAAGACAGGCAGCTGCTATGGGGTCTCCAGACTATGCACATTGGCACGGTTTCTTTGAGTTGATGCAAGATCTGTATCAGCTAAAACAAATCTATGCTAAGAGGTTAAAAACAGGTAAGATCTAGTCGATGTTGATGTTAGTGTGAGGTAATGTGGATAAAAACAAAATTGGTGACAAAATTGATGATGAGCAGAGGCCTGTATTTACAATAAGTATAGCTGCAAAGATGATTAATGTTTCAGTTCATACTCTAAGACTATATGAGTCATCTGGACTCATTATCCCCCAAAGAACTGAGTCCAAAAGAAGGCTCTACTCCAGAAACGATATAAAGCGTCTAGGGCTAATACGCTATTTAATCGAGGAGAAGGGCCTAAACCTTGCCGGAATTAAGCTGCTTCTATCCCTAATCCCCTGTTGGAAAATAAGAAAATGCAGTAGCAAAGATCAAAAAAAATGTGATGCTTTTAAAACAATGAAAGAGCCTTGCTGGATTGTAAAAAACAAATGCGATCTATGTGCAGCGGATGATTGTCGCGAATGTCCAGTTTACAAAAAGTCTGCATCACTGGATGAAGTAAAAAAACTAATTTGGTGCGAGAAGTAGTAATTCCCAAATACCTTATTTTAGTGTCAACAATATTCTAACATTGAGAAAACTTGACATTTCTATTATAAATAATACACATTGTCAATGCACTGTGGCATGCAGGTGTTTAATCACTTTACTTCTGTGCAAAAAGGGAGTATAGCGTGTCGTCATGAAAGGAAATAATTTATTACTACATTCATTTAGTGAAAGTAGGACAGGGGTATTTGGTGGTAAACTTGACTCGTCACTGCTCCTTTTACTGTCACTCATAATGCTTCTTGTCTGCATACAGCATTTTGTACTAGATTTTTCTATTAATATTGCCTCTACAATTCATAAAAATCAGATTGTTGCTGGCAAAGTTCAAAAGAAGGAAACAAAAAAGAAGGTCGTTAAGAAGGTAATTAAGAAGAAGTTAATTAAAAAGCAAGTCGCTATATCTAGAACGTACCAATTTGCAGGTGTTGGTCAGTCTTTTGGAGCAATTAATCTAAAGAAATTTGAAGGAATATCCAAAGAAGCGCTACACCTTGCTATTTTGAAAGTAATTCCATCTTCCATCAGAAAAAAGGCCAAAAAATTTATCCCTATTGCTCTAGAGTACTCACAGCAGTATCAGGTTGACCCATTTTGGATACTATCTGTTATGTGGACAGAAAGCCACTTTAACCATAGAGCGCGAAGTTATGCTAGGGCCCAAGGTTTGATGCAAATTATGCCACGAACGGGTCGTTTTTTGGCCAGATTGATGAAAAAGGGCAGGACCTTCAAGCAAGCTAGAGCACTAATAAGGGACCCTGAAAAAAATGTCGAGATGGGGGTGTATTACTTAAAAAGGCTGCTCAAGCAGTTTAAGTACAATTACCGTTATGCAACAGTTGCTTACAATATGGGTCCAGGCTGGGTAAGTAAACGCTTAAGAAGAGGGCGAGGGGTAGGAGTTAGAAACCAGTATCTCAATAAAGTAATCAGAGTATATCGGTATTTCAAAAAGACCAATGTGCCAGAAATTCTTCCTAAGCTTCGCTCTGATAAATTGAAGTATGTGGCAAAAATTTAAAAAATTATAATCTGATCAATTATGGGCCTTTGAGAGTAGTATTTCAAATTTTATAGGTTTTCACTTTATTACGTTAACTGTAGACTACTTTAAGAAAATTGTAGTTAGCAGGAGTAGCGGGTAATGGATCATGTAAAAGTGGTGGCCATAGATGGGCCTAGTGGAAGTGGTAAGTCCTCGATTGCTCAGGATGTAGGTAAGTTAATTGGAGCAACTTATATTGATACTGGAGCAATGTTTCGGGCCATCGGATTAGTCAGTGATAGGCTGGGGATTAGGTCTGATCAGCTTGAGAAATTTGAAAGTTTTTTGGCAACAGTTAAATTGGAGTATGGGGTCAGCCCCGATTGTTTAATACGGGTGGATGGTGAAGACCTGAGTGATGCCATTAGGGAGCATGGTGTTTCTAAACTGGCATCTAGTGTTTCTAAGTTGCCAGTAGTTAGAAATTACCTTCTTCAATTTCAACGGGAGTTGGCCAAAAAAGAGCTTTGCATCATGGAGGGGCGCGATATTGGGACAGTTGTATTTCCCAATGCGTTTTGTAAGGTTTTTATGACAGCTAAAGAAGAGGTAAGGGCCGCTCGTAGGTATAATCAGTTGAAGGAGCTGGGCAATGATGATATTGATTTGGAGCAGGTGCTTGAAGATATTAAAATTAGAGATGCAAATGATAGGGCCCGTGATCATGCACCCTTAAAGCAGGCATTTGATGCAGTTTTAGTCGATACTAGTGAGCTATCCTATAATGAGGTCTTGCAAAAAATACAAGAAATTGTAAATCTTAAGGCCAAAGAGGTAAATATAAAGCTATGAAAATTGTGATAAATCGAAGTGATGCAATTGGTGATACCATTTTAACAATGCCGATGGCACAAATGATTAAACAGCAATATCCAGATGCTCAAATTGTCTTTATCATATCAAAAAAATCTCAAGACCTATTTATTGACCACCCTTTTGTGGATGATGTGTGGGTGTTGGACCACACCAAATCCATTATTTCTAAATTTATATATTTAAAAGAAAAATTTCAGTCGTTTGCACCGGAGTATTATTTTTTTGTAGGCGGGACTCAGCTGCCCTCAATTATTGCCAAGATGTTGAAAGTTAAATTCAGGGGGGGGTTAAAATCAAAACTATCGACATTTATGACATTGAATGAGGGGGTTCGGCAAAAGAGATCCATGGTAGAGATGCACGATAGTGAATATAATATGAACCTGTTGGCACCTCTTGGTATTCATTACTTAGCACAAAATCGCTCCCAATATGCACCTGTCATTAAACTGCATGAAGATGAGATCCATCAGCACTACCAATCCTTTTTGAGCGAATTAAAAAAAGAGGGCCTTGATACAAGCCGTGAACTTCTCTTTGTTCATCCCGGTATGACCGGGCATACACTCAACTGGCCATCTAGAAAGTATGCTAAGTTAATTGCCAGGCTGGATAAGTTATGCAAAGGCCGCTTTATATATATTATCTCTTATACACCCAGTGATAAAATTTATATCGAGGGAGTTAAAAGTGAGTTAGCAAAGGATGAGTATTTCGATTTTAAAGATAAATATTACTTCTTTAATGGAGCATTAAAAGGTTTGCGCAACTATATGTGTGTGTTAAAAAAGGCAACTTTGTTTGTGGGACCAAGTACCGGCAATACACATATGGCCAGTACTTTAGGGGTTGATGTCGTCGGCATTTACTCTCCCATTAAGGTCCAATCAGCTTTGCGTTGGGGACCTTATAATCCCAATGCCAAAAAGGTAAAGGTTGTAGTACCTGATGTGGTATGTGGAGAGAGCTTCTATTGTGCAGGAGAGAGTTGTCCATACTATGAATGTATGCCTAAAATTGAAGTAGAAGATGTAATACTGCAAATTCAGCAATTATTTGCAAAGGATATAAACTAAGTTATGAATATTATTTCTCAAGTTAGGTTATCAGAAATTATTGGCGGCTTTGGCCAGATCTTGCCAATTATGGTGGTTGGAGACTTAGGGGTAGATAAGTATACCTACGGAACAGTTAATCGCATTTCGCCAGAAGCCCCAGTCCCGGTCTTAGAAGTAAAAGAGCAGTGGCATCAGTTGGGACTTGCTGCCAATGTTACCAACAACCTGAAAGCGATAGGGGTGCAGTCTACACTATGTGGAGTAATAGGTGAGGATTATAACGCCAATATCTTTAACGATCTAATGTTAGAAAATGACTTAGATATTCAAGGGGTGCTACAAGTTTCAGGTAGATCTACCATCTTTAAAGAGCGGGTCACAACCAAAACCCAACAAATTTGTAGGGTCGACTATGAGATGACAAGTGTTGTGGATAGTGAGTGTCAACAGAGGATGCTAAAGCATATTGGGCAATTTGTAGACCAGCATAGTGCACTTATTATTGAGGATTATGGAAAAGGCTTAATCACCAAAGAGCTTGCTGGTGCCCTGGCCCAGAAGGTACATGAGAGTGAAAAAATTATTGCAGTTGATCCCAGTAGGACCACCCATCCGATGTGTTATCAGGGAGTCGACTTATTAAAGCCAAATTGGGTTGAGGCCCAGATCATGGCCAACAAACTGGGGTATCATGAAACTAATTTGGAAACAATTGCCCAAATCTTAATAGAAAAGCTAAAGCTAAAAATGTTGACCATTACTTTAGGTGGAGAGGGGATGGCCCTTGTAGACACCAGGATATCTAGTAAGTTGACAATAATTCCAACAGTGGCAACAGAAGTGTTTGATGTATCAGGAGCAGGGGATACGACGATTAGCTTGATTGTTGCATCTTTAGTCGCTGGTGCTACCTTAGAAGAAGCAGTATGGATTGGCAATTGTGGCGCTGGTGTTGTTGTCGGTAAAAAAGGTACGGCAACTGTTACAACACAAGAGCTACATCAATATCACAAGCAAATTGCAGGCAAACTAAATTGTTAGAGGAAAAAGCAAATGATTGAAAAATTAGATGAACTATTTAAAAAATTTAAAAAAGAGCTTGATACAGTTGCAAGCAATGCCGATGCACTAAATTTGAAAGCTCAGTATCTGGGCAAGAAAGGTCCGATTTCAAATATTCTACGCTCACTAAAAGATGCTACTGCCTCAGAGAGAAAAGTTGTAGGTGCTTCTGCCAATGAGCTTAAAGTCTCAATACAAGATTTAATCAATGATAAAATTAATTCAATTGAGATGGATCTCATGAATAAAAAGTTGGAAAGTCAACGAATTGATATTTCTGACAGGCAATCAATCAGAGCAAATAGTATGCTTTATAGTGGGGGATTTCACCCCATTAACTTGGTACAAAATGAAATTGAAGATATCTTTTTATCCATGGGATTTGAGGTTTTAGATGGACCTCATATTGAAGACGAGTATCATAATTTTGAGGCCTTAAATATTCCAGCAGATCATCCTGCAAGAGATATGCAAGATACTTTTTGGTTTGAGCCACCAGACCCCGAAGCATCTAATAGGCATCTGCTGCGCTGTCATACTAGTACAATTCAAGTCAGAGGGATGAAAGATAGAAAACCTCCATTTAGATTTATTGCTCCAGGAAAAGTGTTTCGCTGTGAAAGAACAGATGCTTCTCATGAGTCGGCATTTCATCAATTAGAAGGGATGTTAGTGGGAGAGAATATCTCTGTGGCAAATTTAATCTATTTTATGAAGACACTACTTTCTGAGATTTTCAAAAAGGAAGTGCAAGTAAGGCTTCGGCCAGGCTTTTTTCCTTTTGTAGAACCTGGATTTGAGTTAGATATTCAATGCTTGATTTGTAAGGGTAAGGGATGCTCTGTATGTAAAAAAGTTGGTTGGGTAGAGCTATTGCCATGTGGAATGGTTCACCCCAATGTTTTAAAAGCTGGGGGGATAGACACCTCCAAATACAATGGTTTTGCATTTGGATTGGGGCTTGATCGCTTGGTGATGATGAGGTACGGGATAGATGACATTCGTTTAATCCACAGTGGTGATTTGCGTTTTATTTCGCAATTTAAAAGTTACTAATAAATAAATTTTAAGGGACCTGTTATGTTAGTTTCTATTGATTGGATAAAAGATTTTACTGATTTGGGAGAACTCCCTGCTGTCGAAGTTGGAAACAAATTTACTCTAAGCACAGCAGAGGTTGAAGGTGTACAATCTATTGGTGAACATTTTAAAAAGATAAAAGTGGCGGTTGTTGAATCCATTAACAAACACCCAAATGCTGATAAATTGAGTCTTGTGACATTTAGAGTTTCACAAAATGAAACAGGTGAAGTCGTTTGTGGCGCTAGTAATGTGAAAGTGGGGATGAAAACCCCTTATGCTCCTTTGGGTACTGTTTTGGCCGGTGGTTTTAAATTGGAGCCTAAAAAAATTAGAGGAGTATTATCTGAAGGAATGCTTTGCTCTAAAGAAGAGCTTGGGTATGAGCAAAATTCTAAAGGGATAATGGAGCTACCAGAGGATGCTCCGGTGGGCATGACACTTCTTGAGTATTTAAATGAATCAGTTGATACTCTTTTAGATATTGATAATAAGTCTTTAACTCATAGACCAGATCTTTGGGGGCATTATGGTATGGCCCGTGAGTTTGCCACAATTTTTGAAAAGACTTTGAAAAACCCCTTTAGTGATGAGTGGAGTACACAATTAGAAAAATTATATACTTTGCAGAGCTCGCCAATAACTCTACAGGTAGATCCAGATTGCTCATGTTTGGCATATTTTGGTTTATCTATAAATGGAGTGAAGGTAGAGGACTCTCCCATCTGGATGCAAAAAAGATTAAAAGCTGTTGGGCTTAGACCTATCAACAACATTGTTGATATCAGTAACTATGTAATGCTGGAGCTTGGTATCCCTCTTCACATCTTTGATCAGGATAAGATCAAAGGGGGTAAATTAATTATTCAAAGAATGAAAAAAGAGGACAGTTTTAAAACCCTTGATGAAATAGAACGCAAATTATTGCCAAGCGATACTGTCATTTGTGATAACAGCGGACCCTTAGTGTTGGCCGGTATTATGGGTGGACAAAGCAGTGAGATCGATGATCAAACTCAAAACGTTTTCATTGAAGTCGCCAATTGGAAAGCACATGAGGTAAGAAGAACCTCCACTAGACTTGGGCTACGTACTGACTCATCATCGCGTTATGAAAAAACGCTAGATAGCAAGATGTGTAAGCGCACCATGCTTAGAACTTTGGAGCTAATCATAGAGTTATGCCCAAATGCTTCAGTCGTAGGAAAGTTAGAGTATGATGGTCATGATCTATCATCTATTGCAACTAGAGCAATTACTACATCCATTTCAAAAATTAATTCTGTACTTGGCCACAGGATAGAGAAAGGCAAAATTATCTCAATTTTTAAATCATTGGACTTTATTGTTGAAGAAGATATAGACGGTGATCTATTGCAATTGTTGGTTCCAAGCTTTAGGGCAAATAAAGATATTGAGTATGAAGCAGATTTGATCGAAGAGGTGGGGCGGATTATAGGTTATGACAACATTACTCCCAAATCGCCTTTGTCGCAAGTCTCACCGGTTCGCTTAACTCTTGCAGATAAGTTACATCGCAAAATAAGAAACTTTATGGTCTATCATGCCAAGTCCTACGAAATTATGACCTACCCTATGGTTGGCAAAAAGTTATATAAAAAGGCGGCGTGGAGCATAGAGCAAGGGGTTAAAATAATTAATCCGATCTCCGAAGATCAAGATGTAATGAGACCTTCTTTGATCCCGAGTCTTCTTGAAGCAGCTTCAAAAAACCAAAAGAATTTTTCAGACTTTTGCTTTTTTGAAATTGGTCGGACCTATACTAAAGACCAGGTGGAGTTTTCAAAAGAGCAATCGATGTTGGGAGTGGTTTTTTCAAGCAAAGATAGTTCTTGTTTCATGGAACTTTTAAATGTTGTTGAAAGATTATTTACAGAGCTAAATGTTGCTGTAAAGTTTAACAAAAGGCATGCTAATTTTGCTAACGCTCATATTCCCGCTGACTGGGATGGGAGACATCCCTTTGAGCACTTAGATGTTAACATTATGGGAAAAATTCATGGAGCAGTAATTACACCACATCCTATAATTTTAAAATCGTTTAAAATTAAGGGCAACTTAAGTATGGCCATCATTGACCTTACCTCTTTTCAAGACAGGCCCTTGAAGTCTAAGACAAAATATACAACACTACTTAAGTTTCCCACATCTACTTTTGATTGCACAGTAGTAGCAGACAAAGGTACTCCGGTGCAAACAGTGCTTGAGTGTATGAAAAAAAGTAAAGTAAAAAAAGTGATAGATCAAAAAGTAGTAGATGTATTTCAGTTTAATGAAACTCAAAATACAGTGACCTTAAGAACTACTTTTGGAGATCATGAGGGTACGTTGTCAGGTCAGTTTTTAGATAGTGCTAAAGAGTCAATTGTGGAATCTTTGAAAAAAGGTGGCTTTAACCTAAAGATGTAGAGTTTATCGTCAATGGAAAAATTTACCAAAGAAACCACCAGTGTTTTTATCAGTATTACTTTCAACAATGTGGCAGTGTTTTTTTATTGCAGTCCATAAATCACTAATGTTTGTAACTTTCTCTAGTATGACGTTGTAATCGTGAACAGAAAACAGGCCAACATGCTTTATATTAAGCTCCATACAGATTGAAACGATGAATCTATTCATCTCAGAAATATCGTCAAAAGGACCAAGATATTGAGAGTGACAAATAATGTCTTTTTTTCCTAAGCTACTAATGTAGGTTTTATTTAGAGTAGGCCTGTCGATCAGCTCATGGTCATTAAAAATATATAGTAGATAGTATTTTGCAACCTGCTCCAAAGATGGATCATCTAGTTGCAGGTATGAGTATATTCCAACAATTGTTTCTCTAGTGGACACTACTTACCTCCATCAAGAGTAAAGCCCAAAATCTAATGACACAGAACCTCCGGGTAATACTTCTATATTTAGTTCATTTGAATTAGAGCGCACAGTTGTGTTGATTTCATCAAGCACTTTCATTAGCACAAAGTTTTTCGGAAGATCCACATGGACCTTTTTTTTGTAGCTAGTACTATTATAAAAGCTTAGCCGCCTAACTTCCTCATAGCTCAGCTCACCTTGCCGTGGTCCTCTGGTTCTCCAAATAAAATCAGGAGCCCCTTGGTGGTCTATGGCCAGGTGTGGGATGTTGAATGTTTGAATTAGTTTACTCCAAAACATGGTTTGCTGCTTCGTGCCCAGCTTTTTAATATCTTCACCAGCAAAGACGACAATCCTTCCTTCTCCAAGGGCAACATTGCTTATTACAGTTTGATAATTAACTTTTTCTACTTTTAGGGAGTTTTCAAAGAAAAATGTTTCCAGACGTTTGTCGATTTTTTCAGGCATGTTTGTTTTGTCAATAATAACTTTACCACCATTCATAAAGATGTTGAGCATATTTCTAAATATTACATCATCAAAAATGCAGCCGTGTAAAAAGAAAATCTTTTCAAAACTGTAAGAATCAGAGTTGTTCACAAATGTTTGACTGGACGTCTTATTAAAAACTCGTCCATAATTGTCTAAAAAATAATTTAAAAGCCCCAAAGGCCACCAATCACTGATGTGGTCGTGGCTTTTGTGTTCAATAATTTCAAAGAAAGTAAGGGGTCTAAAGTATGTAGGCTCATCATCACTATATGTGGAGGATTTAAGCTTTGTGTGAATCAATGATCTGACTACAAGTTGGTCCAATTGTTTTTTAAGATTCCCTTCTTTATTTTTCATAGGAATCAAGACAGAAGAGGGTAAAGAGTCATTAGAGATAGCAGTAAAGAGATCTAGGGAGTGTCTTCTTTGATTATCGACACCAATCATTCTTTCAATGTGCGAGGTCGTAGGCCCCCCTAAAAACGCTACGTTTAATAATCCCTCCCAATTGGCCAAGAGACCATTTTTAGCAGTTTCACAATATAAATTTTTTATTGTATCTGTAAACTTAGATATCAAAACTTGTTCACAAGCCCGCTCATCTGGCGATAAATCTGTGTCCTCAAGATTTTGTATAAAAAGCTCAAGGCCTTGTTGAAATACTTTTGAGCGATCTTCTAGGTAGCTTATGAATTGCTCTTGTTGGTTATAACCACAGTTTATACCCCACAGATCTGTTGTAATGTTTTCTGTAGTGAGGTATCTTCCCAATTCATAAATATATTTAGAGTATGCTTTAAATACTCTAGTATCAAAAAAGGAGTGAAGTTTATTAATTTTTCCTTCATAATCTATAGCACAAAAAATCAACTCTTCTGGATTAATAGAAATTGATCTGGCCAAAAGTGGGGGAAGTCCGCCATTTGCTAAAAAGGGAACTGGTGTTACAGGTAAAAAAAATACCGGCCTTTTGTCCAGTTTTATGCACTGGTCTACGAGCTTTTTCAAATTTGTCTCTGGTCTATTTTGACCAAAGTCGTATGTTTCACCTGTTTCAGAGTGGAATGACCAGTTTAGCGGGATTATGACCTGTTCACTTTTGGCATGTTCTTTTATTTTTGATTCCCATAGGGATGCTGAAGTTCTCCAGTAAAAAAACCAACTTTCTCCGGGAAAGGCGATGTTTTCTTGATTCAATACCGGTATTTCCATTTAGATAGGACTCCAAATCAAATTTTTTGGCACTAGCTGTTTGTACAATCTACTGATTCTAGCAAGTAATTTTGGATGATGCAAAGGTATCATTTTCCATAATATTTATGGACTTGAAAAATTAAGCAAAGAGGGATACGATACTTATAACTTTGTAAAAAAAAAGCATAATTAAAAATGGAGATACGAGGATGGCTGATGATGCAACAGTTGTGTTAACCGACATAAAAGCCGCTCTGGCCAGCACAGAAAATGAAGCGGCTCTTGAAGAAAAACCACCGGCCCTATTAATTGTAGGTGGTGATTTAAATGGAACATTGTTTGATATAAACAGCCGGGAAGTAGGAATTGGCAGATCCCCGGATAACGGAATTCAAATTGAGTTTGACGGGATATCGCGCCATCACTTTAAAATTGAAATGCAGGCCAACAAAGCAATTTTGCACGACCTGGGATCAAAAAATGGAACCTACCTAAATAATACTAGATGTACAGGTTCTTCTGAATTGTATAGAGGCGATATAATTAAAATCGGAAGCGTTGCACTTAAATACCTTCCCAAAGGAGATCCAGAAAGGTTAACGTATGACAAACTGAGTCTAGATGCTAATACGGACAAACATACAAAATGTTATAACAAGACGTATTTTAATAAAGCGATTGCTCACGAAGTTCAAAAGTGCAAAATAACTGGTAAGCCACTCACCTTAATTCTTTTTGATCTGGATCACTTTAAAAACCTTAATGATAATTATGGTCATGATGCAGGTGACTTTGTGTTACTAGAGTTGGCCAAAATCATTAGAACACATGGAGTGCGTGATTTAGACATTTTTGCTAGATATGGTGGGGAAGAATTTGTTATTTTGCTTCCACAAACTAATCTCAAACAGGCGTTTAGTATAGCAGAGCGTGTGAGAAAAGTTGTTGAGGAACACGAGTTTATTTACGACGATAAACTGCTGCCAGTTACTGCTTCCATCGGTGTTGCAGACTATAGGCAAGGAGTTAATGACGGAACAGAGCTTTTTAAAAGAGCAGATACTGCACTTTATAAATCAAAAGAAGGTGGCAGGAATCAAGTTCAGTTTTTCAAAGAATAAGCACGCTGGAGCCGTGCATGACCCAAATTAGAAGGCTTCCAGAACATTTAGTTGATCAAATTAAAGCAGGAGAGGTAATTGATAAGCCAGCTTCCCTGCTCAAAGAGTTAATTGAAAATGCTATTGATGCTCATGCCACAAAAGTCGACTTACATATAGTTGATAATGGAATGGAGTTGATCCACATAGAAGATGATGGTGATGGAATGAGCTTTGAGGATTTGCCAAATGCATTTTCGCGTCATGCTACTTCTAAAATTGAAAGGTTTGAAGATATCTACCATCTTGGTAGTTATGGATTTCGGGGAGAGGCCTTAGCTAGTATATCCAGCATCGCTAGAGTTACCTGTGTAACTTCTGTCAAAGAGCAAGATCAAGGTGGAAAAATTGTAATCCATGGTGGAAAAAAACAGTCTCTAACTCCCTACAAAAACACCGGTCATGGCACTTCTATTTTTGTAAAAGATCTCTTTTACAATACACCTGTTCGCATGAAATTTATTAAATCCAAATCTTCACAGAAAAATTTTATAAAAAAAGTAATCAATTATTATATTTTAAGTAATCCGCAAATTACCTTTAGTGTGAAGTGGGATGACCAGGAAAAAGAGTTTTACTATGCGACTTCCTCACCAGTTGAAAGGATTTCTAAAGTTCTATTAAAAAAGAAAAATACCGACGACCAGTTGATTCAAATTGATGGAGAATATGACCAATACAAGCTTTATGGCTTTTTAACTAAACACAGCAGCAAAAGTAATACAAACAGACAGACCTACCTATTTATTAACAAGAGATTTTTTCAAGATAGGGCCATCCACTCAACGATTGTACGTAGTATGCAAAAGTTATGGGCTCCCAGTACTGCTGGAAACTACTGTATTATGTTAGATGGACCTTCTACCCAGGTAGATGTGAATGTCCATCCAAGTAAAACTTGGGTGAAGTTTTCTCAAGCTTCAATTATTTTTTCTCTAATTTCTGCGAGTATAAAAAAGGCACTCGGGACAAAACAATTTGAGGTCACGGCCAGCACTGCTGAACATAATACCCAACTATATGACCTGGACCTAACCGGTGCAAAGCCTGACTTTAAAGCATTTGATAGTGAGGGCGCTGTTGCTCCATACCAGGTTGTTGGAAGAGTTGGAGGTGGTTATTATCTCATAAGCGTTGCGGGGGTTGTGGGTTCTTCCTCATATGTAATTGTAGATCTAAGGGGTTTAATAAATAGATATTGGCAAACAATTTACCAGCAGTTCCCTTTGACAGATGCTTCAGTGACACCACTTCTGATTACAACTCCTTACCAAGTAGAGCGAGGCCAAATTGATATTCATTTTGAGTTTTTTGGCAACATAGGGTTTGCATTTGATCGTCTCGATGACTCTACCATAGCACTGAGATCCATCCCATCAAAGTTGTCTAACTTACCTGTTAGGGAGATGGTATCACAAATGTTACATTTTTTTAAAAACCACAATAGCACAAATCATGGTATGGACCTATTTGAGGACTTTTTGGCAAATGTTAATTCCGCTGGTATGTTTAGTGATTTTAGCACAAATTGTCTATCCAAAATATTATTGCAGATCGACCCCAGTGATCTTTATAAATCAAAAATATTTTTAAAATTGGGTGAAGAGGAAGTTATTAAATTGAAAAACTGCTTATGAAAAAAAATGTTATTATAATTTCGGGACCAACTGCAACAGGTAAAACGAGTACAAGTATCTCTTTGGCCCTACATTTACAAAAACATACCCAAACACCGGTGTCTATAGTTAATTTTGATTCACTTTTGTTTTATAAAGAGATTAGTATCGGAACTGCAAAGCCAACACCAGTTGAAATGTGTGAAATAGAGCATAAATTGATTAATATATGTTCTATCAAAAACCATATTGATGCTTCTAAGTACTCCCAAATGGCCCAACAAGAAATTGAAGAAATTCTTGAAAAAGGAAACATTGTAATTTTAGTTGGAGGTAGTGGATTTTATCTGCGGGCCCTGATTAAAGGAATGTATGAGGGAGTAACAACCCCAATTGTAGTAAAAGCAAAAAGTGAAAAATTGTATAAGGAAGAGGGAATACGGCCGTTTATTGAAATTTTACAATCTGTTGATCCAGTTTCTTTTAGCTCTATTCACAGGAATGATATTTATCGGATACAAAGAGCAGTAGAATACTATTGGTCTACTAATAGGCCAATTTCAAGTCAAAAACTACTCATGGAAAAAAATGGCCCTTATGATTTTTCTAAGAACATTCATCCAAGCTGGAATATCTGCCATATCTATTTAGATATACCAAAGCAGCAGCATCTGCAAATTATCAAGGATCGGGCGCAAACAATGGTAGATAACGGTTTGATTTCAGAGGTATCAACTTTGCTTGAGCGCGGATTTACAGGTTTAGAAAAGCCGATGAATAGTATAGGGTATAAAGAAACCATTGAATACTTGAGTGGAAAAATTTTGACCAAGGAGGAGCTCGTAGAGCATATTTATATTTCGACAAGGCAGCTTGCTAAGTCACAAAAAACTTGGTTTAAAAAAGTATTTCCCAAATTTACTTTTAATCCATTACAAGATTACTCTAGCATTGTAGATTGTGTTTCTAAGTTTATTCAAGAGGCTTAAAGAAAAATTATTGAATGTCTTTAATTTTTAAGTAATCCTTATAAATTGTCCTTCTTAATTCATAGAACTATAGGATATACTTAGTTTATGAGTGTTTTTGAGCAATTTCCAGAGATCACAATTCATTTTTCTAAAATATTTGGTACACCAATTTTTACCAAACATGGCAAAAGAATTGGCAAATTAAATGATTTTTTTGTAGATTACGAAGAAGTATACCCCACGGTAATTGCTTTGCAGTATAAAAGAAACGGACTACATTTTAGTATTCCTTGGGAGGAAGTTAAGCGTTTTAATTTTAAAAAAATCATCATTAATGATAAGACAAAAGCAATACAAAGCAAGTTATATCAAAATAAAGCACCTCCCCGTAAGATAACAAATATTCTTTCAGGTCATTTTGTTAAAAAAAGTGGTCCATTTCCTCCTTTGGGACAAATAGTTCTAGATAGACAAATTGTAGATACCCATGGAAAAAAAGTGGTTAGAGTTAATGATATTGAGTTCATAAAAGTTGGCCAAAATATCAAGGTTACTCATGCAGGTATTGGTCTGCGAAGCCTTATTAGACGTCTTGGGTTTGAGCCTATAGTTGACAGTATAATTAGATTGATCAGACCAAAGGCCAAGTATTTAACTAGAGATGTGCTTATTAATTGGAAGTATGTTCATACTATTGCTGATCGCTCAGTTCATAACAATGTTAAGCTAAACTTGTCCAATCAAGATCTAAAGTCACTACATCCTGCGGATTTAGCAGATATCTTAGAAGACCTGGACGGGCATTCTAGAGAATTAATTTTTAATGAGTTGGAACCAGAAATGGCGGCCAAAACTCTTTCTGAAATTGATCCGGATATGCAGGTCTCATTTATTAAAAAAGAGGCCCCAGAAGATGTTGCCAAGATTATTGAGAATATGGGACCAGATGAAGCCGCTGATGTCCTGAATGAATTAGACGATGCCAGAGCAGGTGCAATTATTTCCAATATTGAAGATCCAGAAACTGGGGAAGAAATTCAAGAGCTTTTAGAGTACAAGGAGGATACTGCAGGGGGACTAATGTCGACTGAAGTGTTTGCGGTTTCACCCGATACCAAAGTATCAGATATAATGAAAATTATAAAAGACAATCATGAAGAATTTGAATCAATTTATGATCTTTATATTGTTGATGACAACGAGATTTTGCTGGGTACATGTTCTTTGTATAAAATACTTATCCAAAATGAGAATCTTTTTGTTGGAGAAATTATGACCAAGCAGCATATTATATCTCTTGGTCCTTCGGTTCACTGGAAAAAATTATCAATGAAGATGAGTAAATATAATTTAATTAATATGCCCATTGTGGATAGTAACAATAAGCTTCTGGGGATTGTGTCAGTTGATGATGTACTTCCATGGTTGTTAAATGAGAGGTAAGTTATTACGATAGAAGTAAAAAAGCGTAACCTCCCTCCCTTTTTGGGCAAAATAGTCATATTGCTTGGAATTGTAGGACCTGGACTTATTACGGCCAACATTGACAATGATGCTGGAGGAATTGCTACTTACTCAATGGCCGGTGCCCAAACAGGCTACAGGTTACTATGGATACTACTACCTATCACAGTTGCACTTATCATGGTACAAGAGATGTCTGCACGTATGGGGATTGTTACAGGCAAAGGTCTTGCCGACTTAATTAGAGAGAGATATGGCCTAAGAATTACTTTCTACTCACTTTTTTTTCTCATTATTGCAGACCTTGGTAATACCATGGCCGAGTTTGCAGGAATCGCCTCCGCTGGCGAGATCTTTGGGATTTCCAAGTACCTTTCTGTACCAGTTTGTTCTCTACTTGTATGGCTTCTAATTACCAAGGGAAATTATAAAATCATTGAAAGAGTATTTCTCATTGGCTGTACAGTTTATCTCTCCTATATCATCTCAGGATTTATCATAAGTCCTTCTTGGTTGGAAGTTGCAAAAAGTATGGTAGTACCCAATGTTTCTGAGCTAACTTCAGCGGACATGCCGATAGTTGTCGGTTTAATTGGTACTTCAATTACTCCTTGGATGCAGTTTTATATTCAATCGGCAGTTGCAGAAAAAGGAATTTCCACTAAACATCTGCTCTATTCAAAAATAGATGTCATTGTTGGTTGTTTTTTTATGTTTGTTGTCACTTTGTTTATTATTATTTGTTGTGCTGCCACTCTCCACGATGTAGGAATTGTGATAACAGATGCAAAAGATGCAGCTTTATCTTTGGCCCCACTGGCAGGAAAATACTCATCTGTATTGTTTGGAATCGGTCTTTTTAATGCATCAATTTTTGCAGCTGCACTGTTGCCACTTGCCACTAGTTATTATGTATGTGAAGGGCTTGGGTGGGAGTCAGGGGTGGATAAGTCTTTTGCTGAAGCTCCAAATTTTTTTACAATTTTTACCACTTTGATTGTTGTTAGTGCCATTACGGTATTGATTCCAAATATAAATCTTTTCAATATTTTAATTTGGTCTCAAGTTATTAATGGAATCCTTATTCCTTTAATATTGTTGTACATAATTCATCTATGTAGTGACACAAGTATAATGGGAGAATATACCAATAGTTTGGTTTATAATTTAATAAGTTATGGGATAGTATTATTGATGTTTATTGCTAACTCATTCTTAACTTTTTTTGAATTTAGTAAGTATTTCCTCTAAATTGCAATTAAGTCACAAAAGTCAATAGCGTCGCCAATATCTTCGACTTTCAATGTGATTTTTCTTCTGATATTTTTGGTAAATGGTAGGTAAGATATTTCAAATGTTCTGGGTGCAATGCTACCATTGCGGTTAGTTTTAAGTGGAAAAGCAATTTTAGATTTTAAAGGTATAGTTTCAACTCTTTCTTCTCCAAAAAGCTTAAAGAAGATCTTGCCTTCGGTGCACTCGTGGGATGTCATTAAATAAGCAAATTTCACAGCAGGCATCGATGGAATAGTTAGCTTTACTGTAGGGTTTTGCTCGGCTACAGTAAAGGTGTGGACATAGTGCTCTTTGCCTCGCTGTTCAACACGTAATATATAATTATCACCAAATTGTATATCCATGTCTCCTAGGATAGTGAGCTTTTGCTGCTTCCCGTTTATAAATATCCGCTGTTTGTATCGATCATAGTTTGAAATGTTTAATCTTCCCTTGGTAGGCAATACCTTATTCTTTTTTTGTTGCTGAATAACAGGTGCTGCCTTTTTGACCGTTCTTGTTGCTTGTTTACCTCCTGTACACATACTAAGAAGCATAATGAAAAAGACAACAGTGGCGGCAATTATGAGAGGTTTTTTGTGGGTACTCATGAGACCACTTGTGGGTATATTCTTTTTAGGTGCCTGCTCTTTTTGTACCTTTGCTTTTGCGGGCTCATTGCTTGGCTTGCTGGACTTTTTGCTATTATCCAGTAAATTTGATTTTTTCTTGGGAGATGCCTCGGAAGCCTGTACAAGAGGCTTATTTTTCTTGGATTTTTTTTCTAACTCAAAATTTGCAGGAGGTAATGTTTCTATCTCCCTTGGAGGGGGAGGACTAGGAGTCGGCTTTACTTTTGATTTTGTCCCCTCTGCCCGTTTTGGAGTGGCTTGAGCAGCAGCTGGGGCAAGCTGTTGCTGTGGTGGAGGCGGAGTTTGGGGATTATTTCGATTTTGCTCGCTTTTTAACTCATCAATATATGGAGCTAAATCAATTTGTCCAAAACTGTAAATCTTTCTTTTATCCTTGGCGATATCCTCTTCAAAGAGTTCTTTGCCAAAGTATGATAAATCCGTAGGGTTAAAATCAGGATATGTTGAGTACAAAAACTTAACCAGTGCTCGGTTAAATTTGTCTAAGTTCTCATATCGATCTTCTCGTTTTTTTGTAAGTGCTTTTAAAACAATTTCATCTAGTTCTGCTGGTACATTTGGGTTAATAGAAGACGGGGGAGGGATTTTACAGGTTTGAATTTGTTTTAAGATGGCAATATCATTTTTGGCCAAAAACAACTTCCTGCTGCACAACATTTCCCACATAGTGATCCCGAGAGCGAATTCATCATAGCGAGGATCTAAGTCTTTGCCTTCAAGGTATTCAGGTGCAATATATGATAATTTTCCCTTAATAGTTCCTACTTGAGTGGTATCTGAGTTGGTGGCGGCTTTTGCAATCCCAAAGTCAATAATTTTAACTGCACCATCAAAAGTAATCATAATGTTATGAGGAGAAATATCTCTATGGATTATGCGGGTAGCTTTTCCTGTGAGCTTATCAGTTAAAGTATGTGCATAATGTAACCCTTGGCATGCTTGTGAGATAATGTACACTGTAATTTCAATTGGGAAAACAAATTTTTGAGTTTTTAACTTATTAATAAATTGCCGCAAATTTTTACCATCTACATACTCCATTGCAGTATAAAGCTGCCCATTTTGCATACCGTAGTCATAGGTTTGGGCAATATTTGGATGAATTAAACCAAAAGTTACTTTGATCTCATTGAGAAACATTGTTCTAAAGGACTCATCATTAGAAAATTGAGGTTGTATCATTTTTATTACGACTACTTTGTCTGCTTGCTCCCCGAGAGTTCGGGCCCTGCATATTTTTGCCATTCCTCCATCTACTAAGTGATCCAAAATTAAATATTTACCAAATCGTTGAATGGTGTTATTGCTTTTTGTTTCCGTCGTTTTGGTCATTAGTCTTGTATCCTAGCTAAATATACCTAAGGTTATTGCACTTGTGTTTCAACAAAACCTGGATAGTCTATTTTTACTATGTTTTTACCAAGTATTTTACTTTTTTTGCACAATCCATATGCTTTATAAAGGCCTAGAGCTCTTTTATCAAACTCTGGATGCATCTTAAAAACGGCCATGAATTGAGGAATAAGTATTTTTTGATAACCATTTTTGTCCATCTGCTTTAAAAACATTTCTTGTGAAATTTTCCTTGGATTTAGCGAGTAGCTAAGTGTAAATAAAAAGTCAGTACAGGATCTAACAATTTTTTGCTCATAACTTGAAAACCACTTAAAAAATGGTGAGTCATGATTGATCCTAGAGAGCTGAACCTCAAATAACAGTGTTAATTCCTGGTACCATGAAGTGACATTAAAAGATAAATCTTTGCTAATATGTTGCTCATTATAGACACTGCCATCTAAGGTAAAAGTACCTTTTTGAATTGAGTGTTTAGAACTATGTGAGCAAGTGGCCAGTAGAGTTACAATTGTTAAATAAAATAATAGTTTTCTCATTTATATATCCTATTTAAAATTATTTACGCAATCGTTGTAAATGTCTAGGAGTAATTCCATAAACTATTTTTAGGCCATATACGAGCTGATCGTTTTGGTCGCTTCTTCACCCAGTTTTGTAAATACTAGCGAGAACCCTTGTCCATTACCCAAAAGTCTTACAATTTTCCCCTCTGCCACAAATGAATAGTCTGAGTTGTCAGGGTGAACATTCATCGTAATGCTTTCTCCTAAAACTGCCGGAAACCCAGCTACAAGCACCTGCAGCCCTCCTGTGGAAATATCTCTGCAAATTCCTTCAAAAACTTGTGCGTTATCATGAAATAGCATTCTGGCAATAAATGGCCTGCGGGTTGCTTTGCGCCTATCTGCCTCTTCAATGATCGGAGGTGTCTGGGAAAACAGCTCTCCATATATTGGGATATCAGCTAAAAACATCCAATTTTCAAGTCCCGGAGTAAAGATTAGCGTTTTTTCACTAATTCTTTTTTGTTCGAATAATCTTTTGATCATCTCTAAAGAAAACGGTCCATAAACTGTTTCTTCAGTATTGCGATCTATTCCCGTTTTGATAGATATAATACGCTCCTCAAAAGAAACTATTGACCAATCAAAAGGGGTCTTTGTGCTAAACACATCTGTTGGTTCATCTCTTTGATTTTCAATTTCAAAATTATCTTCATCTTGGGCGGAAATTTGCGTTTGCTCAGATTTTTGCTCCTGCTCAAAGTCTGGAAGATCATGAGTGTCTGTGGAAATGTTTTCTTGGAGCAAAGCTGCAAGCTCTTCAACATTTTTTATATACTGCCAATTATCAAAACCTTTGCGCCAAACGTAACTATCGCCATCAAGTTTTTTTTCTTGGATGATATTTTTTAGTTGTTCATTGTCAACAGGACCTACGCGATCATTGTTTTCAACATAATACCAATTTATAGTCATGATTAACTCCATTTTTTTCGTTTGGAAATATTTTTTTGCTCTATCTTTCATTTTAACCTATTGATTTCACAACTAACATGCTGGCAAAATTTGCACCTATAAATGAATTTAAAATACTGCCGATAAGACAAGAGGTGGAGGAGTGTTATGAATAAAGTTGATAAATATATCTTAGTATTACTGTTTGTTTTATTTTCATGCAGTGAGAAAGAATTTCGGGCAAACCGGAGCAAAAATGTCAGCACTGTTGACCCGCTCTGGCAGTCACAGTCTACATTGTGCTCTGACTTTACTTCGGTAAAACCTAAAGTTGACTTTTTATTTTTGTGGGACAATTCATGGAGCTATTCCTACTTAAATGATGAGACAAAAAGGGCCCTAAATTATACGATTGATACAATATCAAATCGTTTTGATTATCATATAATGATGGCACCAATTAATGTTAGAGATAGTGATCCGGTTAATAAGGATGCATTTTTGGTGGTGGAGAGTCCAACCGGCTTAAACTCTAGTGCAATGCAAATGGTCGTAGCTCAAAGCATTGCGGCGACAAGACTTGGGAGTTTTCCTACTACTGGAGGGTCACTGGAAAAAGGTTTTGATCGGGCCTATTCACTCATTACATCAAATAGAAGCAATGGCATTTTTCGCAATGAGGTCTATACGATAGTTGTTTTAATGTCAAATGGTGATGATGCGCCAAAGACTGAAGTTGGGCGTAAGCCCTCTATTACAAGCTATTTAAATGCTAAAAAGACCAGGTTTATAGAGCTTAGAGACAACATACTAAATGCTATCCAATTTCGCTTTATGTCTATTGTTGCTCACCAAACTGGCTGTCAACAGTATGCCGTTGAAGGTAAGACCTACAAGATGATGTCTTCTGCTATTTATACAGCTCCTTACCCGTCAGGATACGTGTTGACGGATCAAAGTAGCAATCCAACACCAGATAGTTATAACATTTGTTCAACATCATTTTCACATATCTTTGACGGAGTAAATAATTCTATACAAGGTAGTATCGAGAGGCATGTCTACAATTTCTGGCCGATTGCTCAGACAACAGGTCCGGCAATAGATACAAGCAATATTATAGTTAAAAAGGTTTTGGGGCAAACTACAACAGATATAGCACGTTCTGCTACAAATGGCTTTACAGTTTTATCAGGTGTACAGACAAACCAGAATACCAGACTAAGGCCGACTCCGGGTGAACCATTTACTGGATACATGATTGAGCTACACGGAGAAGACAATTATGTAACTTACCCTGAGTGTTTATTTGTGCAGACAAGTGCTCCACTGGAGTATTACGGTTATGTCCAATTGCACTCAAGGCCCATCGTTTCTTCTATTCAGCTTAAAATTAATGGCAGGACGATTGCAAAATCCACTACAAATGGATGGGATTTCTCAGATACATCGTTTAAAAGCGCTCAAAATATTAAAGTTATAAGTCCTACAAATCTAGGACCTGCAACGCCAGCTGTTTATAAAACAGGTTATTTTTTGAAACTGTATGGTAGTTCAGTATACTCAAATGGCTCTACTGTAGAAGCGACATATGATCCATCTGTCGAGTGATTTTTTGGCGGTTAATACTTAGAAGGAATTTGTTTATTTTCATTTAATTGCTTAACAGCATTTAAAAATCGTATGTTGGGAAAAATCTTTTTAAGTTTTAGCACATTTACAGTTGTGGTTAATGATTCTCCCTTGCCGACTAAAATATCATCGCATAGACCAATTTTAACTGCATCTTTGAGGTCTTCTTGGTAGATAGCAATTTTTTTAGTTTGGAAGTCTTTTAGAATTGGTGCTATATCTATGGAGATCTCACCCTCTTTGGCCTTTTTGCCCTTTATTTTATCTAAAATTTTCTTTAGAAATGCTTGGCACTTTATGGAGATCTTCATCTTTTTTTCTTCTACTAGTAATCTTTCTGTATTTACATAAACGGCCAAGCCTCGTAGTACTTCTACATTGGCGACGGTGACAGACTTTGGTCGCTTGTTTTTGTCGGTTTCAACATCTAAAAAGCCCTCATTGTTCAATAAGTTGATCATTTCCTCAAATTTAATCTCAGTGATAGCGTTAATTTCGACGCAGTAGAATTTTAATTTGTTGATATCAACGGCCATTTCTCCATCAACGACTTCGCCGTGGGCCTTGATGGTTAGATAGATTAAGGTTAACAGTTTCACCACATCAGCGTTATTAATAAAGACATATTCCCCAATTTGGCCTTTCTTGCCGTAGCCGACAGAATTTGATTCAAGTGACTTGACTTTAGTATTGGCACTTCTTAAGCGAACTACTAGTGTATTGACAATTGTTTTAAACCATGGATTTACTTTCTCAAAACTTTTTGCAAAGGCAGTAAAAGAGACTTCAATGATTTCAGTTGTTACAATTGCCACAGCAGAACAACTTCTTTTTCTCGAGTTTGTGTCAAAAAAGGCCATTTCACCAATAACTTCACCGGCCCTTAAAATTGCAATTTCTACAAAACCACGGCCTTTTGTTAAATAAAGGCGAATTTGACCCCTTTGAATGATGTAGAGGGAGCGAGCATAATCATTTTCACGAAACAAAATTTGATTTTGCTTTAATACTCTAAGTCCTGACTTGGTGGCCATTTAATCCCCAATATCTTAAGCAAACATAACAATTTGCTTGAAGCTTCTAGTCTTTTAGGGTATCAAATCTAAGTTATGCTATCAAGAAAAGAACATAAAGAAAAAGCTATTTGGATACCTCATAAGTGGACAGATGAGCTGGTTAGTCTCCTTTTATCTGTATATAAAAAGCAATGCAACCTTGCAGGTCAGGAATTTAATATTTTTGGATTTACTTATCCAACTGAGATTTTAGTGGTTGCCTCATTGATTGTTAAAGATGACCAAAGCAGATGTCCTGTCAGTTATTTCGTTTCAACAGACCTCACAGAAATTGACAAGTCTAAAGAGCTGCTCGATAAGTTAGTAGATTTAGTAGGTATGTTTTTTGATTCATATTTTGTTGATCAAAACTGGGATGGTTACTGTGATCAATGGACCAAGTATGACTATAAAAAAACTTTGTTTTACTATAAGGTCACTCGTGAAAATGTTAGACTGACTTTAGAGGCCAATAAGCTGTTAGGTGTTGACATCTAGGTCATCTGGCCAACTTCTATTCCTCGTCGTAAATAGTTTTATGTCCAGCACCTTTGGTTTCATATGCGATGTCATTATCATCACCTGACTCTTCAACCGATTCTTCATAACCATCCAGGCAAGACTCAATGTTTAAATCTTTAAGTATATTAAAAAATGATTTATCATCAATGAGATCACCAATAACGTTATCTAGTACTTTTACTGGAAACTTTTTTAGCAGTTCCTCGATAAAAATTTGGAGTTTCCCTTCACTCATAATGGCCTGTTTTTTCTTAATGTCTGACCAGTTTTTAATATAGTGAAAACGACAGTATCCACTTGTTGTATCAGGATTATCACAGCCTTTTTCAAGGCACTCATTGGAATCGCTTTTAAAAAAATCAATCTGTTTTAATGAATCAAAAATATCTTGCAGGGTAAAGTCTTCACTAAGCTCTAAGATTTCTTCAGCCAAGAGTTCTTTAATTTGAGAAAATGGTAATTTTTTATTAGATTTTTCTGGTTTTGTAGTCGCCTGCTCAATGAGGTTATCATTGTTGTCCACATTGTCTGGGACGACTTTGATTATTGAGGTCTCTGCCTCTGTCTTCTTTTTCTTTGTAGTAGCTTTTGAGGAATTTTTTTTATCTGCCTTGGCAGACTTCTTCTTAGGTTTTTCAGACAACATCACTTGTGGAGTAACTTGACCCTTGCTGCGTTGCGCAGGTGTTGCGTTTTTGGGGGTTACCATCTTTGCTGGTGCCTTTTTGTTGGTCTTATTTTTAGCTTGTAGTGCTTTTTTCTTAGTGTTTTTTACTTCGGTTTTTTTAGTGATTTTCTTAGTAACTTTTTTAGCAATTTTTTTTGAAACCTTTTTAGTCACCTTTGTAGCAGCTTTTTTAGTGACTTTTTTGGCCACTTTTTTAGAAGCCTTTTTAGTGATTTTCTTTGTAACTTTTTTCGCGGCTGCCATATTTGTTTTTTTTGCGACCTTCTTTGTTGTCTTTTTTGCGACTTTTTTGGCAACTTTCTTTGTGACCTTTTTGGCAACTTTTTTAGTAGCTTTCTTGGCAACTTTCTTAGTAGCTTTCTTGGCAACTTTCTTAGTAGCTTTCTTGGCAACTTTCTTAGTAGCTTTTTTGGACGCTGTTTTATTCACGGTTTTAGCATTAATTTTCTTTGTCTTCTTACTGCTCATTTTTTTGGGGGCCATTTACGGTGCTCCTTGTCATTGCGCCACTGCGTTAATTTTTCGCCACTGTGTTATAATTTTTATCATTTTCTCTATAAATGTGCAAATTCTTTAGAATATTATTTCAAATATACCTTGCCATTTGTCACTATTTAGATTAAAAATAACCGCTTGAAAGCTATGTGAATAACATATAAGGCTAAAATTAAGGAGTCACTTGTGGCGAATCATAAATCTGCAAAAAAAAGAACTAGACAGACGTTGGATAGGACAGAGCGCAATAAAGCTCGTAGAACAGAAGTTCGGACTGTTGTGAAAAAAGTTGTTAGTGCTATATCTCAAAAAGACAAAGAAGCCGCCTTATCTCTCATGAACAAAGTGCAAAAGTTGTTTGATAAATTGGCCCATAAAGGGGTTTATAAAAAAAATACTGCTGCAAGAAAAACTTCTCGACTTGCAGGTCAGGTCGCAAAGTTATAGCTGTTCAAGGTAAGCTCTTCTAATTTTCTCTTTTAGAAATGGATCACGTCTTTTTGCCATAAGTTCCAAATTAGCAAAAAACCTTATTTCGTTAGACAGTTCTGACTTTTTCCAATTTTTTGAGTGTGCAACTATAGTTTGGTCGTATTTTGAAGCTTTGGCCTTTTTTGTAATATATTCAGGGTCTAACATACGAAAAAGGTGACCTTGCATAAAAAGAAAAAATAGATGCCAAGCATCTTGGTTGATCTGACTTTGGAGTAAAGAGAGAAAAAATAGTTTTTTCTCTTTCTTTGAATATAGGTTGGCAAGATGGAACTGATCCAGCTTATAAGGGGCAATGAGTTCTTTTACTTTTTGGAAATTGACGTTGTTATCTGGAAAATGCAGTTTGATAATTTGCAGGCAGTTTATAAAGTCTGCACAGGTATTAGGTACTGCGCCAATAATGTATTGTTTTATTGTTGGATCTAGTTTCATCTGCAGCCACTTTTCCAACCAAGTCAAAAGCTTAAGAGACTCCCAGAATCGAGGCATTAAAATGGTATAAAATGTTCCCTTTTTGCTACTTTTAATGCGATCAAAAAAGTTAGATTTTTTAGAAAATGAGAGGATAAGGTAGCGGCCATCAAAGCAATTGATCTGATTAATTAAAAGTTGCTGAATTGATGAACGAGTATTTTCTGCTTGGAGAATTAAGTAAGACTCTTGATTGCCAAAAAGACTTAAATTTTCAAAATTGTTTTCGTACCATTCATGGGTCAGCTCATCTGCTTGTAGAACTTGAAGACCTTGTGTTTTTAAATTTGTTGGCAACATATCCAAAAAAATTTTTTCAATATAGGGATCGCTGCAGTGCAGAGCATAGAATCCCATTTCATCAAGCTTTACGATGTACTTGTTTTTATTTGTAAATTCCCACGGCAGCATTTTAAAATGCATCTAAGACCTCTTTTTTTAAAGTATCTGCTGCATGCAGTGAAAGCTCTTTCATTTTCCTGTTCATAATTGCATGATTTTGAGTGAAGTTAACAACCCCCCCTTCGTCAGCATTATTGCCGTCTGCGGCAATTTTGTTGAAGCTGGCAGTTAAAGGGATTTCCTTGCTAAAAATCACTTTAGGATGGTGGTTTAAGGAAGTAACAAGTGGTGTATAGACAGCTTGTTTGTCAGCAGTGCTTGGATTTTTAATTAAAACTAACCTTAATGTTAAGTAATAAGCTGCAGTAGATGGAAAATAAAATTTAGATCTACTTCCTATCGATTGCAGGTATTCGCCATCAGATAGTTTTAAAGCAGTAGTTTTTTTTGCGTCACTCATATGTTCAGATGAGTCGATGATGCCTATTAACATAGCGTCGACACCTTCTGACCTCTCTCCTGGGTGCACTATAAGGTCTTGGTAGCTAGATAACAAGAGCATGACTTCGCTGGTCATGGGACCTGAAATCGCAGGGAAGATTGAACGGTTGACAAACATGGGGATTGCTACAGAAGAGATACCATATTTGTAAAAAGGGTTATGTTCTTCATGAATTTTATAGCCTGCACAAGAAGAGCAAAGCGTTGCAGTAGCCAGTAGTGTCAATAGTATTTTCAAGTATACACCTAAGCAAAAAGGGGTTTATTATCTTCCAGCTGTTCATAGTGGATAAGGCGCTGTAAACTTTTTTTAATTATTTACCATAACCTTGTCAATATTTCCAGGCGGAGGCCAATAAACTTAAAGGGTAAACAATGTTTAAATCATTGTCGAGTATGTTTCATGACTTTAAAGGTGACAGGGTAGTAGTAAAACATGAAGCACACGTGGATACCTTTTTTGATTTTCTCTCTTTAGTAAAAATTTGGCCCAAAATTGTAGGCGACAGAAGTGCAAAGTATACAGTCCCACTGAAAATTCAAAATGGGGTACTATATGTTCTAACGAACCATTCTGCTTTTTCATTTTCCCTAAACTCTATGCAAGAAGCGGTAAAAAATAATATTTTCAAGGAATTTCCCAATTTAAAAAAACAAATTAAAAAAATTTATTTCCAAGTGAACTCTGCATATTTTGAGCAAAGTCAACAAAGAATAATCAAAGAAAAAAGTATTGAAGAGTCAAAGAAAGCCAGTGCTCTTCACCCCTATTCACCTACATATAGAAAACTAAAAAAAGAGGCCTTGGAATTGCTTGAAAACTCTGAAGTTGAAGACTTGGAAACTAGGGAATTGTTGATTTCTATATATATACAAAGCAAATTATAACTTTTGCTTAATTTTCATTAAGGCTTCAATTTCTTTAGCATAAGCACCAAGCCTTATAAATTTTATATTTTGTTGCTGGCGATCTTCTTCTAGGGCGACAATACTAGAAGCAAGACCAGAGGGTACGACAGTCCGACTTGGAACTAAGTGTAAAGTAAATTTGTGCTGTTTTATAAATTGAGCAGCTTTTTCATAACAGATAATGGGCGGGGCGCCAGACTTATTAAGGCTGGTAGTTGTAATTGGTGCAGCCACCTCTTGTGTAATATGTTGTATGCAATCATATTCAAGACACCGAACAGCTACAAACTTACTTTCTTGGGTAATCCAAGGGGGAATTGTTATTCGTGAGTGTTTAAGGGGTATGGCAATGGTGCTTTCTAAAGCAAAGAATTTTTTTGCCCAATTTTTGTCAAGCCATGTGGGAAGTGTAAATGCTTGCTGAAACTCATGTATGCTTGAAAACATGATAGACATGTGTCTACTGGATGAAACATTTTTGATTTCTAATATCTTATTATAACCCGCTTTAGAATAGATGCTGCTACCAATACCCCAGACAGTATCTGTAGGGTATACAAAAATCTTATCAGATACTTTCACAATACTACCCACCAAAGTAAGCTAGTATCATGATCTCCTAGCTTAATTAAATTATAAAGTGAAAACTCTAAGGCCTTCCCTTGGCTCATCGTATCTCTGTAAAACTGTCTTTCAAGCTGAAATGAAGTTCTGTTGAGCGCTGGTCGCTTTTTTATGACAAATTGCTTTACTGTATTGTTTTTTAAAAGTTGCAAAAGGATATAATTATCATAATTTTTTTGGGAGTGAATTAAAGAAGTTATACGAGTAAAAATAGCATTTCTTTTTTGGGTATGGGCCGTTAGATAATCTTGGACAATTGGAAAAAGGGAGTTGTGCATTTTGCTTATCAGTGACGGGGTTAATGCATCCTCAATGAACTTTAGCACTTCAGCAATTTGTGCCTTTTTAATCAGTATTTTATACCAAAGACCAGGATATTTTAAACCATAGTTTTTGGATTTTAAAATCTTTCGGATGGTATTTAAAGACCAATCGATAGCATATTGTTGACTAATGCTGATAAGTTGATCATGGTGGAAGAGACTAGCCAGATGAGTTATGTAAAGCTTAAACAACATTGTATTTTTCAATTTTTTTTCAATATATTCAGTAGCACTCAATAGGTTTTGGTAAAAACGTTTGAAATCTTCTTGGGATTTGAAATAGTGCCTTTGAATTTGAAAAATTATTTCCTCCGTATCAGAGTAAATAAGGTTGTTAATATGTTTTTGTGCTAATCCGAAGTTGTCAATTTGTAGTGCTATTAGTGCCTTAAGCAAAAGGCCCATAAAAGTGGCTTCTTGAGTTTTAAGTTTTTCTAGCAAATGAGATCCGCGATAAATATAGTCCTTGCGACTGGCAACCTGGTCTATTGACTCTACAAATTGGTTGAAAAGCAAGATCACTTGTTGCATTTTCTTGGTTTCTAAGTGTTTAACTTGGTAAATACTTAGAATTTTATCTTTATCGATATTTGGTTCCCCAGACAAGTATTGCTCTAATTGCAATTTACTGCCGATATTTTTTAGTGCTGTTTTATAAATCGCGGCCAGAGATGGTGAAAGCTTGGACAAGCACTTTGGTAACAAAGTAGATTGAAAGCTTGGTCCTATTAAACCATTTTTTATTGATAGTATGATCCCCAGGCTTTCTTTAAAGCCAGTCAAATCCTTACAGTCAATTTTAGTCTGTTTTGTAGTCCTTAAATCGTTGATATAAAAACCTTGAAAGCCTAGTGTTGGGATTAGGTTATCGATTGCATCAAATTGAGAGATACTTTTTTTTTTGAGAGTGATCCCAAATTGTTATCTGCGGCATAAGTAACTGAGACAACGGGCCCTATTAAGTAGTTATGTAAATAGCTTGTTTCTTTTTTTAGAGTTAGTATTTTAGGATAGTATCTTAAAATTAACCCGAGTAAAATGGCCGCCAGAACAAGCAGGAGAAACAAAAATCTATCATCGCGCTTTTGTACTTTTATTTTCGTTTTCTTCTTTTTAGTTTTTAATATTTTTTTTGCACCAGCTTTCATTTTTTTAACTGGGGCCTTAGTGGCTTGAGTCTGCTGGTTAACTTTAGTATCTTTTTGTGTCATTGAGGGAGGAGTATCTTTTTTTGCAACAGCTGGAGGTTGTGTGCTTGCTGCTTTGGTGGCCAAAGAAGAGCCGAGGTTGTCATTTTGGGGGCCTTGAGCAGCTTCTGGTTGTCCAATATCCGGGTATTCTAAGTCGTCGTTGGGTGGCAAGTTACTTATTTGACCATTAGCTGGTAGATCTTCTATGTTTTCGCTTGGTGGCCTTTGGGGGTCTGGTGCTTTATCTGTGGCAGGTTTTGCACTCTCTTCGGCTACAGGATATTCGAGGTCATCATTGGCCGGCAAGTTAGTTTGTTGTGGCCCATCCAATGTGGGATATTCAAGATCCTCGTTGGGGGGGAGTTGGGTCTCACCATCTGATTCTTCACCCATTTGAGGATATTCTAAATCAGCTGCTGGTGGATTTTTCTCCTCTTCTTGCTCTTTTTCCTGTTGCTGTTGGTTGTTTTCAGTTTTGTCTTCTTCTTCTTCTTCTTCTTCTTCTTCTTCTTCTTTAATACCTTTTTTAAAATCCATACTACCAAGCGAGCCTACAAAAGTATCTGCAAGTACTGGTCCTGTGTCTGCTGGTTCACTGGGGGGGGCTTCTGGAATCCCCTTAGATAAAACAGAGGCAGCTTCAGAGATGGGGTTAAAGTCTTGAGGTTCATCATTGTGCAAATATTTTTCAACGAGGTCAATTTCTCGCAAATAGAACCAAAATCCATTACCGGAGCTAATTTCATCTTCGCCGGATAAAGCTTTTTTAGCAATAAATGACAAAACCCTATCTTTTGTAACTGGCCCTAGTATCTGTTTTCTATAAGTTCTAATCAACCACTTTTTTTCCATTTCTATTAATTCCACATTTTAGAAGAAAAATCCGATTAAACTCTTTAGGTCCTCATCTAAAAATCGTATACCCACACTCATTGTGACACTTCTTGAATCCATTGCAAGGTCTTCTAGTGCAAGTTTACTATAAACTACATTCCATAAAAATAGCTCTGATGAAAATCTTATATTAATACCATCTTCTTTTCTATAGTTAAATGCTTCTAGCCCAAAATTAATTCCCAAGCTAGAGAGTGTATAATCTATGCCAAGGCCACCTGTTGATTGAATAAGACCGCCCCTAAATGACCAATTATGAAATTTTCTGCCAAGTTGAATATCAAACAGATATGTATTTTGGTCAGTTTCGGTTGTAAATTCGTTTGTTACAACACCATCTGTATTTGTGATGAGCTCTTTTGTGACTGAAGGACCATACTTGGAAGTGCTAACTCCCAATGAGTAGAATCTCTCCGGTGATGGTCTGATAATTAATGCAACTTCTGTTTTTGATCCAAAGTCTGTATTGCCACCAGAAAAGACTGAAATTTCAGTGCGTATGGCATCGGCCTTGGCCACCATTTCTTTAACACTGCTCAATGTCTCAGACACTTCATCTGCAATCTCATCTTCCACAAGTATTTTTCCTATAGTTCCTCGACCATTTTTAATATTGGCAATAATCGTCTTTAAATCTCCACTCATTTCATCAAAGTTGTTTAATATGCGGCCGGTATCGCCAACTAGTAGCTCCTTATCATTATGTGCATCGTCTAAGTAAGTATTCAACTTGCTTGTGAAGCTATGCATGTTGTTGATCATCTTTTCAAATGTGCCTTCGTTTTCATTCATAAAATCATCGAGCTCATGGGCCAGCTTACTGGTAGTCGACATGACGTCTCTCATATCGTCTACCATTTGTACCAGTGGGGCACGGGTGTCTTTATCTCTTGGTGCAATTGATGCTTTTAATTGCTCAATGATATACAACATTTCTTTTAAGGCCTTAGCCGCATCTTTGGTCAAAGATGCAATGCCCGAGTCACTTGTTGACTCGATCAACCCGAGCTCTTCAATGCGCTCATTGGAATTTTCATTGATATTAATTTCTAAATATTTATCTCCTAAAAATCCAACTGTTTGAATGATCAGTTTTGAGTCTTTTGTCACTTTGACTTTTTGGAGTACTTCAAAAGTGATTAGGGCAACATTGCCCTGGAGTTCAATTTTTTTGATGCGACCAGCAACAATGCCAGCTACCTTTATTGGTGTTTTGGGAAATATTCCAGATGCATTTTTTATAATGGTACGATAGGTAATATATGTGCCAAAACCTGACTGATTTGAGGTTATTTTAAGCGACATGAAAATCACTGACGCTAAAGTGGCGAGGGCCATCAGACCAACTTTAAGCTCACTCATAAAGTACCAATTAACCTAGTTTGCTAACTCATTAATATTTCTAAATTATACCGCGATACATTTATAAATCAACAAACTCACGGACCAGTGGGTTGGAGGATTTTTTAAATTCTGCGGAGGGAAGGTATTCAACGACTCTACCGCGGTGTAGGAACGCAATGTAATCTGAAATTTGTAAAGTGGCCTTAATATCGTGGGAAATAATTACCGATGTCATCTTTCTTGCTCGGTTATTTTTGGCAGTTTGAACAATTAATTCGTTGACCATTTTAGTAGTGATTGGGTCAAGACCAGTTGTGGGTTCATCGTATAGCATGATTGCCGGCTGAAGTGCCAGTGCGCGTGCTAGGCCTACGCGTTTTCTCATCCCTCCAGACAGCTCAGAAGGTAGTTTGTAGTAAGTTTTATCACTTAAATTTACTGATGTAAGAAGCTCGGACACTTTTTGCTCAACTTGCTCCTCAGTGAAGTCTGTAAATTCTCGAATGGGAAAAGCAACATTTTCAAAAGTGGTCAGTGAATCAAAAAGTGCTGCATACTGAAATAGCATTCCAAAGTTTTGGCGGAATTCTTTTAAAGCTGTTCCCTCAAGAGCAACAACATTTTGACCAAGAACGATTACATCTCCACTAGTAGGCTTTAATAGCCCCAGGATGTGTTTTAAAAGTGTCGACTTACCAGCTCCGGAAAAACCTAACAATGTTGTGATTGACCCCCTTTTGATGTCAAAGGTCAACTCATGTAGTACAGGAAAATCAGAAAAGATCTTGGTGACATTTCTTAATGAGATTACATTTTCGCTCATTGTGTCCATACTTAAAGGCCTTACAAAATCCTAATTAAAATACTGGTTAAAAAGTAGTCGGAAATCAAAATGGTGATCATTCCCCACACTACGGCCAAATTGGTTCCTTTTCCCACTCCCTCGGCTCCCTTGGTGACAGAAAACCCAAAGTATGTTCCAAGTAGTGATATTAAAAATCCAAAAAAGAAGGATTTTATTATCCCTTGGTATAGATCTTCAATGAACATAAAGTCGCTCAATTTAGAGTAGTACATGGCATCATCAATCATTAATGCCTTGGTGCCCACAAACCAGGAGCCTGTGTTTCCCACCAACTGAAAAATAATTGAAAGCATGGGCAGTGAGATTGTTCCAGCAATTATTCGCGGTACTGCTAAATATTGGAAGCTGTCAATGCCCATAACCTCAAGGGCATCTACTTGCTCAGTAACTTTCATTGTTCCAATTTGTGCGGCCATTGCAGCACCTGCTCTGCCAGATACAATGAGTCCTGAAAGCACAGGAGCCAACTCCTTTGCCATAGTTAAAGCAACGACCGGTCCCACCAAAGAGTCGACAGAAATCATTTTAAAGCCAAAATAAGTTTGATAGGCCATAACCATTCCAGTAAACAGGCCTGATAAAATTATTATGAACAAACTTTTGTTACCAATAAAATACAACTGTTCAAAGAACAAGGCAGTTCGATAAGGAGGCTTTGTAACCCAATAGAAAAAGAGGTAGAGAAACTTGGTCATTTTTCCCATTTCTTTGAGGGTGGATAAAACGACATCTCCTATGTGCTCTATGGGTTTTGCAACCTTTTTCAATCGTTTCACATGGCACCTCCACTATAAATACGAGGTACTCTTGCTGTTAATTGGCAAAAATGTTCGTATGCAATAGTGCCCGTTTGATCTGAAAACGTTAGTACATCCTGCTGGTCATGTCCCCAAATAGTAAAGACTTCACCTGACTTTAAGTGAGCAGCTGCATCCTCTTTAAAAATTATTTGAGTCATATCCATGTTAACCCTGCCCAAGATCTTGCCAGTGTGCCCTTTAAACTGGATGGTTGGCTGTTTGAATCTAGCAGAAAAGCCATCGCCGTAACCCAGGGCAATTAATACTACAATACCATCATAAGGCGCGGGCGTTGCTCCGTAGCCAATAGGCATATCTTTTTTTACAGAAAATGAGTGGATGATATAGCTTTCTAGGCTAGAAATGGTTTTACCACACCACTTTTTGTGCCATTTATTTCGAGATGGCAGATCTAAGCTGCTTGGCCCATACAGCATGATTCCAGGTCTGATGTGTGTTTCTTCAATCCCTATTCCTTGCTCAATGGCCCCTGAGTTTGAGGTCGAGGTTCTTTCTAACTCTATCCCGCTGTCGATAAATTGCTTTTTAATTTGTAAAAAACGTTCATATTGATCAGTTGTAGAGCTTGTAAAGCACTGTAGTGTCGAAGCACAGGCAAAGTGTGTTAGAAGGTGATAGACCGATTTGCGATCTTTTTTTATTAACTTATCGATTGCAACCTTTACTTCATTTTCTTGGAAACCCAAGCGGTTCATACCTGTGTTTACCTTTATACAGATTGGAAAATGGCGAAAATCTCGGTTTTCTAAGATAAAATCCAAATCAACTAAATTAGAAATTACCGGAATGATTCTTTTGTTTAAATATAAATCAGTATAGGGCCTTGTCTTAAATTGGATGTCAGAGAAGACATAAATTTCAAATTCTAAATCGGGTAGATCGTCTCTTAAAGCTTTGGCCTCACCTAAGCTTGCACAGCCAAACTCAACAATTCCAAGCTTTGTATTTGCATAGTGAACAATGGGGGCCAAGCCATGTCCGTAAGCATCTGCTTTGACCATGAAAATAACTTTGGCCTTAGGGCAGGTAGTTTTTAAAAGCTGATAATTGTGTGCAAGGAGCTCTAGGTTGATATTTAACTTTGTTTGATAGCGCATTAAGATATGTTACGCTCCCTATCATAGTTTTGTAAATGTATTTTGTTCGACTCTACTACTTGCAAAAATAAAAGATATTGTGTGTAGCTAATAAGTAAAAATGTCCCGAGTCACGAATTAAAGAATATTGACCGACCCCCTGCTTCATTAAGATAATGAAGTTCCCAATACAAAAAGGAGCCGGTCAAATGCATCTTACACCAAAACAACAAATTC
>JADHTQ010000038.1 GCA_016784965.1 Bacteriovoracaceae bacterium
CATACTTTTCTTTGTATAATAGGCCAACATTTATTGTTTGCAGACTGCTTAAGGAAAAATATCGTAAAAATGACCATGTCAATGACCAGGACAGGTATTTGAAGATCAGATCAAGTTTAGGATGAAAAATTCAGGCTAACATTGCCAAACTGTCCTTTGGCCAGGTTGGGATAGCCATAAATGTCCAAACCAATCCTCCAATCCAGATATCGATTTACATCAAATTCAAAATGGATTTTATTTCTACCATCGAGGGTAATTAAAAAGTACCAAGTTCCAGTGATTTTCACAGCTCTAATTGGCATGTTACCTTTGACGTTTAAGGCCTCTTTAAAGTTAAGAGGAAGTAACATTTTTCCGCTGTTTTTACCCTTTAATAAAACATCGACACTGACACTAGCACCTCCTATTTTATTGACCGAAACAGTCTCTTCATAACTTAAAATGGTAAGGGCAGAAGTGGAAGCAAGGGTCGCAGATGAGTCACAAAATCCTCCTGCATTTGAATAAAATAAAAGCGTTTTTGACTCGGGATATGGATTTACCCAGACATCATTCACTTTGATCTTGTTATAGAGGTTTCCTGCATTTCGGAGTGTTTCTTTTTTATAAGCGCCTCTTCTATCTTTTAGTTTCCACGAAAGCTCTGCTCCCATGGGTTTATCTTCACCCGGTAAAAACCATAAAGTTAGCTCCATTTTTCTAATGGTACCCACTTTAGATTTTTTTTGGGCCGGATTATTTGTATCAATGTAGCTACTATCAAATTGAACTTTTGCTAAAGCGTAATTGTATTCGTGGGCGGTATAGTTTCCGACTTTAACAAGTTTATGTTCCCTGGTTAAACCAGACCTAGAAAGAACTGGATAAATATCTAAGGCCGACTTGGCAATATCTAACTCTAGAGGTATTTCTGTTTTATTTGAGTGAGTGTAAAGTGTATTAATTCCTACAATATCTGCTTCAAACTTTTGTTTTCCCACCTTATGCACATTATCTACTAGTCGATCACCAGATTCTTCAATGTCTATACTGCGATATTTTAGATCTACAGTACGTGAGTCGATTTCATAGGAAACACGTTCTCGCAGGTAATAACCATTATTGGCCAAGACACATGTGTTTGGAGTGTCATAAAAATAAACTTTCCTGGTTTTTTTTTCAATACGCCCCTTGCCTATGTACGACTTAACCAGTTGTCCTGGAGTTAAGCTAGATTCAATTACTTTGCGGAACTTATCAATTGATTGAAGACCTTTAAAAAAGAGCTCTGGTCTTAGTTCTAGTTTATATTCTTTAGAGTTTAGAGGAATGGTATTAATGAACGTTTCGTCGTAGGGGTTATATAAGATATTATCTTTTCTGCGCTTTTTCACAATTTCATTTTGTTCTGCAACTAGATCACGGGCCTTTGTCTTTTTTGCGTAACTAACTGTGGAGAAGTTGACAATGAAGAGTATGCTGATGATTAGAATTTTGCATACATATTTGTTTGTCATAAATTATCTCTCCAATGTTATAAAATATTCACGGTTAGAATCATTACAATTTGAAACTACAAAAGTAAATAATATTATCGTGACAGCAGTAACATAGAAAAAAGCAACATCATTTTTTTAAATTAACTTGTGTTTAAGACGATTAAGCAAAACACGTCAAGACCTTTATATTGGCGCTGCCAGGTCTTTAATATTTTTTTGATGTATGGGTCATTAATAAAATTAATGAGCACGTATTAGAAAAAATTATTGGAATAAACTTCCAATACTATGATTGTAAAAGCTCATTAGCGCACATACTGATACTTATCAACATATTATAATTTCATATTATTATGAAGTTGCCGTACAGTTTGCCTTATTAATTCATACCGAACAATAGAGGGAATTATGAAAATGCCAAATCTTATGAACCACAATTGTGAACATTGTGCATGCATCGTCAACAAGATCGTAAGTATAATAAGGAGTGTTCCTGTTTATGTCTTTATTTTTCTTGTGGCATATATTGGAATTATATTAACAACGTCAAGATTTACAAAGATATTTTTTGGATACTAATGTATGTTAGGTAAGTAATTATTTAAAAAGTACATTTTAGCTGGCGGAAACGTTGGTTTAATTGTAAATGTCCATTAAGGCAGTGTGCACTCCACCTAATTGCAGTCCATTTCTTACCCATGAATAAGCTTAATTTAAAAAATGATATTTTTTCATTAGCTTTACAAACCTTAGGTGTGATGATGTCAATCCATGACTTATTTAAATTAATATCAAGGTCTAAGCTATAAATACTGACGTCATTGTTATGAATAATATCTAATGGCTGGGTGGTCAGATCGATGTAATCAGGTTCATTTTGATAAATTTCCATAAAATCATAAAATGCGATTAAGGCACCAGATTGCCTGTCAAATTTTGCACGAAAGACACACTCTTCACTCATTACCACTTCTTTATCAGCTGTAGTACCACCATCCAATGTACCCACCTCGATGACTCCACTTCCTGCATTGTCTATGTGGTAAGAAAGGTCGATCTGTTCACATATGGCGTATGTAGAATAAAACAAAATAAATAAACATAGGTAAATGGTTTTCATACTGTGCTCTATTATAAAAAAAGCCGTGAATTGACAAGGAGGTATGTAAAAATAATAGTATACAACAAGTTAACTCTGTAAGTACTTTATCGCAGCTTGTAAGCTCTGATCATTTTTTGCAAAACAAAATCTAATATGCCTTTGTCCCTCAGTGGACTTAATATAAAACGCTGAGGTTGGAATACAGGCCACCTGTTTGTTTTTTATTAACTGCATACAATACTCAATGTCGCTCCCTTCAAACTCATCTGGAATGGGACACATAATGAAATAAGTTCCTTGGGGAATGTAAATTGAAAGTCCTGCCGCCAAAAGCCCCTTCATTAGGAAGTTGCGCTTATCTAAATAGGTTTGTCTAAACTGAGGTAGATATTCATCGAGCTGTTGGAGGGATTTGGCCATGGCTTCTTGCAGAGGTCTTGGGGCACTAAAAGTAATATTTTGGTGGGCCATCCTAATCACACGAGTGATGCTTGCAGGTGCTGCTGCCCAGCCGATACGCCAACCGGTAAGACCAAATGTTTTACCAGTAGATGAAATTGTAATAGTTCTATCCTTTAAACCTGCAACATGGGCCATGGGGACATGCTGAGCACCATCATAGGTTAGAAATTCGTAGACTTCATCTGACAGAACATACGCATCATACTTAATTGCCAATTGAGCAATGACCTCCATTTGCTGAATATCAAAGACTTTACCACTGGGGTTATTTGGTGAATTGACAATGATCAATTTAGTCTTTTTGGAAAATGCTCTTTCTAACTCTTTTATATCAAATGTAAAGTTAGGTGCATGGAGAGTTACCGCGACAGGCTTTCCACCTGCCATTTTAATTGATGGCACATAAGTGTCAAAGCAGGGCTCTAGGACGATGACTTCATCGCCGGGATTGACAAGGGCCAAAATGGTAGAAAAAATGGCCTCAGTCGCCCCACAGGTTACGGTAATCTCAGATAATGGGTCATAGGACAGGTCATAATACTTTTTATAGTTAAAAGCAATGGATTCTCGCAGCTCCAGTATCCCCTCTGCGGCAGAGGATTGATTTTTGGCACTACCAATGGCGTGACTTGCAAACTCTTTGGGAAAACTTGGCCCCTCAAAGTCTGGAAGTCCCTGGGAAAGATTGACAGCATTGTGTTTTATAGCTGACTCAGTCATGGTTGAAAAAATTGATTTTTTAAAATGTTCTACAGTTTGTGAAAAATTTTTCATGAAATATCCAATTTTAAAAATTGTGTTTCATAAAACAATATTATATTTCAGCTAAAAAAGAAAAGAAAAAGGCACCGGATCTACCTAAATCTAAATAGACCCGGCGTTTGAAATGAGAATTAATAAACACTCATAAAGCACATCCTCAATTTGTACATTAACCTACGTACTGCTTTAACTTCATCCCTAACTTGCGCTACCCTCTTTCATACACCAATTTTTGCCAGGATATTGGCCCTACAAGAATTCAAGTTCTACTGTCACCACTGTACAAAGAAGTTGAAGATATTGCTTATTTACCATCTTGGGCTCCAACTGCTACCTCCTTCGTAATGTGTTGCTATTAACTCCTACATCTGGTCATATAAAAAGATTGTTGTAAAATTATGAAGAAATTATGAAGTAATCTCAATTATCCATTTGTAAATATTTCACACCTGTTTCACGACATAAGTATCTGATATTACATTGGTTTGTAGATTGTTAAGATTTTAACACAATTTCTTAACACTTAGTTAACACTTCAATATTATAACTTGAGCAGAAATGACCTGTAATGAGGAGCAGACAATGCAGAGCAGCAAAAATATTGACCCCATGGAAGAAAGCCCCAGAGGCGGCCACAAACTTAAGCTTAAAAAACTGCGAAGTAACATAGTACAGTTAACAAGCTTTATTGCAAAAAAGGTGGAAAGTTATAGTGACTTAGAGCTTAACAAAGAAATAGATATTTGGATTAAAAACAAAAATCAAAAGTTGGGACATATAAACCCCAGTATGAAAACTAAAGTAGTAGGAAGTATAGAAGAGTTAGAAAGAAACTATTATGAGGCACAAAGTTTAGGAGTATCTTCGGTTTTGGAGCAAATTATTAAAAACTTGTCACAAACTGAAGTGGGAAAACAATTAGTACTTGCAGGTGTGTATGACAAAGATTATTCCATTGCAAAGACACTTTACCTCTTTTGGCAAGAGGATGCTTACCCATTATTTCTACTTAAGAATTTCCACAGCAAAATTTCAAAATGATTTAATATCATATTTCCTTATTGATTTAATATGGCATAAATTTATATTTACGGTATACTTGATATTATGTTGAAGGTACTTTATTAATTCGGAGTAATTATGGCGACTATATTAGTAGTAGAAGATGATCTAAAGATACAAAAAATTATAGAACATACTCTAAAAATTGATCATAAAATTGTTACTGCAGGTACAATTGAGCAATGTGAAAAAAAGTTAGAGCGAGAGACCTATGATCTAATCTTGCTGGATGTGTCCCTGCCTGATGGTGACGGATACCATCTATGTACTAAATTAAAAAATGAACAAAAAACGGCCCATGTCCCAATATTGTTTATTACTGGTATGGACAGTGTTAACGATAAAGTTATGGGGTTATCGCTGGGGGCCGATGATTATATCACTAAACCTTTTAATCCAATTGAGCTAAAGGCGCGTGTAACCGCCAATTTGCGCAAATATAAATCTGAAAAACACCAAAGTGATGAAATGATCAAAGGTGATCTACGAGTTTCTTTACTTTATCACAAAATATATGTGGTACATGAGAACAAAGAAATACCACTGTCTTTAACACCTCTGGAGTATAAATTGCTTTTGCACTTTCTCTCTCACGAAGGACATGTATTATCTAGAGAACAGCTAATTTCAAGTATCTGGTTTGATGATTTATCAATCACCGATCGCGTGGTTGATACTCATATCAGTCACCTTCGCAAAAAAATTATCGCCAGCAATTATAAAATTAAACCAGTTTATGGGGTTGGTTACACCTTAGAATTTATTGAAGAGTAACTATTATCTCGACATCTTAATTATAACTTGATCTTTACTTAACACTTTAACTCTACGTTACGAGTACATAATACTCATAAAGTCGTGGAGGTCTTTGAATGCTTACTTCTGTAATGCCGGAATATTTACTTGGATTTGTCATCACCCTTCTTTGTAGCACTACCTATTTTTTCTTATTATCTCGCAAGCAAAAGTCAAATAAACGTGATAAAAAGCGGTTGAAACAAGACTACTTGAACTCATTGATCTATTACTCAAAAAATCCATATGACTTACAGGCACGAGATAGATGTTATAAGCTAGGTACTCTTCATTATAGATATTTTAAGTTAAAAGATTATGAAAACTACTCAAAGTCGACCTATGGAAGATTTGCTTATGAAGTGGATAATTCCCGTGTTCGCACTTTTTTGGTTAACCAAGACATTCAACAACTCTTTAGTGACAACAGCACAATCCATGATGTCAAGTCTGCATAAGTAAAAAACAACCAATCTTTTCAAATACTTATAATTTTACTTGCATTCCAATAAGATAATTTGTATTAAAGTTCAATTACTTATACTGATGCTGATAACTAGTGCAAAGTGCTTCATCAGGTGAAAACCATGAAAAATTTTCAAAGCCATTGCGCTTTGCGCTGTTTAGGCGCATGATGCGATCATACAAATGTTCTTTTGGGGAGGATCAGATGAGTTACTTTAAAAATTTATTTATCAATCGGTATGAAGCGCCTATAACCTTTGAATCAAACATGGTTGACCTGTTTGAGCATTTTTTAAGAGTAGACAATGTCAGGGGTGTAGAAAATTTTTTAGCTTGGGGACGTAATCCAAATTTACCAGTTAAATCTGGCGTAAACCCCATGGTGATTGCCCAAATTAATAACAATGTGCAGATTATCGACGCTCTGTTTAAATATGGAGCACAGTATACTAAGAAGGATCTAGAACAAGTTTGTAAAGCCATTTGATAATTGTTACACTTATCTTCGAACGTTTAAATCCTGGAGATAATTGTGAAAATTTCAATAATCTACTCAATATCTATTTTTTTAACTTTTGCTTCTTGCTCTACAAGTGTCAAAAAAACGCCCGTCACTGAGTTAGTTTCCCCTAAACCGATTGCAATTTTGCAGGAGGTATCGATTTTTCCAGGTCACGTTAAGTTGGTTAAAATTCCACTAGATTTTCTCGATCAAAACTCTTTGCAACTATTAAAATTTACTTGCCGAAAGGATGCGGCTTTACCATTTTTTATGAAAGAAAATGTCTTACATGCGTTTATCGTTGAGAGTTACTTTTCAGACCACTCCCCTTTCAAGTGTAGGGTTGAAGTAGATGTGGCAGGTCAAACCCAAATTATTCCTGTAGTAAAAGCAACTGTGGGCCTTTATGAATATAAAGAAGAGCGCATCAACGTAGACAAAAAGCGAGTTTTTCTGTCTAAAAAAGACCTCAAGCGAGTTATAAAGGAGAGGAAAATTTTAACCAAAATCTATCAAAACTCTCCACAAGATAGAATTTATTTTATGGAACCTTTTTCACTGCCTTTAGATTCAAAGATTACCAGTATTTATGGAACTAAAAGAGTCTTTAATAATGAAAAAAAGACCCAACATTTAGGCACAGACTTTAGGGCCCCAGTGGGAGAAGAAGTGCCTGCTGCCAATTCTGGCAAAGTTGTATTTGCAGGAGACTTATTTTTTTCCGGCAATACCGTAATTATTGATCATGGATTGAGCATATTTACAGTTTATGGTCACCTTTCTGCATTTAAAACCACAAGTGACGAATTTATTCCCAAGGGAACAATTATTGGTTTATCGGGGAAAACTGGACGCGTCTCAGGACCACACCTGCACTGGGGAGTAAAAATTCAAGGGTACAACATCGATGGTATAGCTCTATCAAAGCTTAATATCTAAATACGGTTGCCCCTGAAGTAAGACCAGCACCAAAGACATCAAAAAGAACGATATCTCCCCTTTTAATTTTGCCTTCTGCACAGGCTTCATGAAAAGCTATGGGTACTGTCGCAGCAGAAGTATTGCCATATTTGTGGATATTGACAATAACTTTTTCCATACTAATGCCGATTCTTTTGGCCACGGCTTCTATGATGCGAATATTGGCCTGATGGGGCACCATCCAGTCGACTTGATCAGCTGTAATACCAGAATCTTCCAAAACTAAGGATACATTATCAGTCAGTGTTCTCACCGCCACTTTAAAAATTTCTCTTCCCTTCATTTTCATAAATTGTAAGCGATTTTTTAAAATATCCTCAGTGATGGGTGAAATAGAGCCACCATGATCGCTGACAAAAAACTTTCGACCTGTGCCATCTGCGGTCAGTGAAGTCTTTATTATTTCAGACGTATCACCTTCTTCTGACCTACCGACTATGGCAACACCGGCACCGTCTCCAAAGAGGATGCACTCATTGCGATCGCTCCAATCAACCTGTCTGCTAAGCATTTCTGCACCCACAACTAAGATATTTTTCATCATACCAGTTTGAATCATAGCATTGGCAATATTGAATCCATAAACGAAGCCTGAACAGGCAGCACTGATATCCAGGCATGCACAGTGATTTGTTATTCCAAGCTTGGTTTGCAAGATAGTGGCAGTAGATGGGAGTTGTACGTCATTAGTCAGAGTTCCAAAGAGGATCATATCAATATCATTGGGGACCATCTGCGCTCTTTCTAAAGCGATTTTGGTGGCATATAAGGCCATATCTGAAGGCCATTCTCCACCTTCTGTGCTGCAAATTCTCCTCTCTATGATACCAGACCGCTCAACAATCCACTTGTGACTAGTATCTACCATTTTTTCTAAATCATAATTTGTCAGTACTTTTTTAGGTACATACATACCTGTACCTTTAATTTTGGCCTTATACATTTGCATAATCTTGTCCCAATGATTTATAAATTTATAAGTTTGTTGTATTCTAAAGAATTTATAGAAAGAGTCAAACGTTAATTTTTTATATGGTTTTGTCTGTTGACCTTTAAGGCCAAAAATAGGCCTAACATGATGAGCAAACAGGAGATAATGCTTTGGAGTGTCACAGCTTCTCCTAAGTAAGTCCAGGCCAAAATGTTTGCAATGATCGGTTGCAGATAGATAAATAGTGCTACTTTTTCCGAGTCAACATATGCCAGGGCCCAATTGCTCAGTAAGTATGTAAGGATCGTCGCTCCTATGATGGCATAGGACATGCAAAAAAGTAACTCTATGTTCCAGACATCTGGAGTGACCAGTTTAACTCCTACGATTTGTGAATAGACAAGCACCTGGAAAGCAGAAAAGATCAACATCCAAGAGGTTATCCAATACTTGTTGTTTTCTAACATAAACTGACGACACAAGCTCAAAAAAAGAGCAATACTAAATGCTCCCAAAATTATTAACATATCTCCCAGAAATGTTGTATTGGAAAAAGAAAATGCATCTACCTTTCTGATTGCCAAAACCCCAATAAAAGCGAGCAAAATGCCAAGCCCTTTGTTCCAGGTAAATACTTCATGTCGCATAATGATAACAATGAGTAGTGTAAATATGGGAATAGTGGAAGCCAAAATTGAGGCATTTACCGAAGTTGTACGAGAAATTCCCTCTAAAAAGGCCGTCTGTCCTACCGCAACCCCCAAAAAAGCAAAAATAAATGCTTTGAGATAGTATTGATATCCCCTACCACACTCTTTGCGGTAGAAAATGAAGGAGTAGGTCATTAAGATAACGCCCGAACAAAAAAAGCGCATAAAGGCCCAATATGATGGTGTTATATGGGATACCACAATTTTAGAGGTAATAAAGTTAATGCCAAATAGGACTTGGACTAATATTAAAATGGCATAAAAAAATTTAAACGATCGGCTGCCCATCCTGTCTCTTGCTTGTTTTGCTTTTTATCTTTTCAAACATGACATAACTGGATTTTAGCACAAGAATAAACCAAGGGGTACCGTGCATAATTAGGTCAAACCAATCTACCGGCTTCGATAGAGTCCCTCTCCAGAGCATCTGCAATTTTTCTACAAAATGGGGGGGAGCAAATGGTGCAAGACCTATTGTAAGACATGCCATAATGACAAGGGACCAAGGAATTTTATTTAAAATAGCAAAAGCACTAAATTTGTTTATAGTTTGAGAGTGCAAGTTTGTCGCCTCCGGTTTTTAGGGTTAAACTTTTGGTGATTTTGGTGCAAGAGAGCTAAATATGCAAGAAGTATTTATTAAAGCCATGCTATATGCGTCATTTACTTTTTACATTTGGCCTAAATTTATGTTAACCTCACAAAAATTCAATGAGTTTAAAACCAAGGAATAAGACTATGCGCAAAGAAGATATTGCCCGTATGATTGATCACACTCTGTTGAAACCAGATGCTTGCCTAGAGCAATTAGAAAAACTATGTTTTGAGGCCATAGAGCACAATTTTGCCACAGTTTGTGTAAATCCTACCCATGTGGAGTTTTGCGCAAGTATTTTAAAGGATAAAGCCCCAAAGGTTTGTACTGTGGTTGGTTTTCCTTTGGGGGCCAATATCTCTGGAGCAAAGGCATTCGAAACGAAAGAGGCCATTTGTTTAGGAGCAGAAGAAATCGATATGGTTATCAACATTGGTGCATTAAAAGACCAAAAATTTGATTTTGTAAAAGCAGATATTGAAAGTGTTGTAAACGCTGCAGGACAAATCCCCGTTAAAGTAATAATTGAGACTTCCCTACTAAATGATGAGCAAAAAATCAAGGCCTGCATGCTGGCAAAACAAGCAGGAGCAAGTTTTGTTAAAACCTCCACAGGATTTTCAGGAGGAGGTGCCAATGCTCACGATGTGGCACTGATGAGAAAAACTGTAGGTGAAAATATTGGTGTTAAGGCATCCGGCGGGATTAGAACTTACGAGGATGCAATAGCAGTAATAAATGCCGGGGCCAATCGAATTGGTGCTAGCAGTGGCGTGAATATCATCAAGGGGCAATCACAAAAGGCAGACCAAGGGGAAGCGGACGCCTATTGAAAACTATTTGTGCCGATTTTTTAGTATTTCAACAACATCCGACCACGAAATGTCTTTATACTCTAACAGTACCATCATGTGATAGATTAGATCTGCAGCTTCATTTTTAAGCAAATCGAGGTTGTCGTCCTTGCCTTCAATCACAAGTTCAACTGCTTCTTCCCCAACTTTTTGAACTATCTTATTAATTCCTTCATCAAATAATGAGCAAGTATATGATTTAGAGTTCCTGTTGATCTTTCTATCATGAATGATGTCGTTTAACTTATTTAAAAAAGTATAAACTTCTTGGTTACTTTCTTTAAAGCAGCTATCATCACCTTTATGGCAAGTCGGACCTACTGCCGTGGCCTTGATTAAAATAGTATCTTCATCACAGTCAACTAACATTTTATCAACTAGAAGAAAGTTGCCAGATGTTTCCCCTTTTACCCAAAGACGTTTTTTTGAACGTGAAAAGAAGGTGACTTTGCCGCTTTTTTTTGTTTGATCAAAAGCTTCTTTGTTCATATAACCTAGCATTAAAACAACACCGGTACTGCTATCTTGTATTATGGCCGGAACCAATCCATCCATCTTTAAAAAATCTAATTTCATAATCTAACCTCGATATCATTTTGTGAGAGATAATGCTTCAAATCCTTTATTGCAACCTCTTTAAAGTGAAAGATACTTGCCGCTAAAGCAGCATCCGACTTGCCTTGTTGAAATATATCAACAAAATGATTCATACTGCCAGCACCACCTGATGCCACTACAGGAATTGGAACTAGGCCTGAAACTCTGGCAGTCAATTCTGTCGCAAAACCATTTTTGGTTCCATCATGATCAATAGATGTTAAAATAATTTCTCCCGCGCCTGCCTCATATGCCTGTTTAATCCAACTCAATGTTTCTCTAGCTGTCTGCCTTCTTCCTCCGCTGACAAACACTTTGTTTATTCCTTCAACTACTTTGGTATCAACTGCCAAAACAATACATTGACTACCAAATTGTTTTGCCAATTTTTCTATTATTGATGGATCTTCTACTGCGGCCGAATTTATGACTACTTTATCGGCTCCGGCATTTAATAATACACTTACATCTTCTACACAACTTATTCCGCCTCCGACACTAAAAGGAATATTTATCCCCTGAGCAACCTTAAAGACCAAATCAGCTAAAATTTTTCTTTTTTCAACAGTAGCGGTAATGTCTAAAAAAACTAGCTCATCTGCACCTTGATCAGCATATATTTTTCCCTGCTCTACAGGATCTCCTGCATCTTTTAAATTGACAAAATTAGTTCCCTTGACCGTTCTTCCATTTTGAACATCCAGGCAGGGTATTATACGTTTTGCTAGCATAAATAATCTCCTAAATCATTTAGTGTGATTTTGTATTCATATAGGGCCTTCCCTAAAATGGCACCGTACACCCCTGTCTGATCCAACTGCTCAATATCTGCTACAGAGCTAATTCCTCCGCTGGCAATAATCTTAGCTCCCTTATATGTTGTAGTGAGCTCTTTATATAAAGCAAAATTCGGGCCTTGCAATCGACCATCTTTACTAATATCTGTACACACAAAATGACTTATTCCCTGTGCTATGTATTGCTTAAAAAATTTATCCAAAGTTACAGCGGTACTATCTTGCCAGCCATGAATTGCAATATATCCATTTTTTACATCGGGACTTAAAATAAAAATGTCTTTTGAATATTGGTTAATCCAACTAAAAAGTAACTCTGGATCAGTTACAGCAATACTGCCTATATTTACCTGCTTTGCTCCAGCGTCTAGCACCATTTGCAAATCGTCACTGCTGCGAATGCCTCCACCAAAATCTATGGAAAGATCTGTGTTTGAAGCAATATCCCTTAAAACCTTGGCATTTTTTATTCTACCTTCTTTTGCTCCTTCTAGATCGACAAGGTGAATTTTTTTAACACCATTGTGTTGAAAATATTTGGCAACATCTAGGGGATTTTGATTATAGACTTTAACCGTGCCAAACTGGCCTTCTGTCAATCGAACGCATTTACCTTCATAAACATCAATTGCAGGAATTATTTCTATCATCACTTTTCCAATTCAATAAAATTTTTTAATATTATTTGTCCCACATCTCCACTTTTTTCTGGATGAAATTGTACGGCATAAAAATTATTTTTCTCAAGACCTGCACTAAATGGACTACCATAATCTGTCTTAGCATTAGTAAGAGAGTTTAGTCTCACAAAGTAACTATGGGCAAAATAAACATAGGAGTTTTTTTGATCAACACCTTTGTATAGTGCTCCCTTTATATCAAAAAGTGCATTCCATCCCATATGAGGTACTTTGTTTGTTGGGAGAATTTTGATAACTTGTTCATCAAAGATATTAAGCCCCTTGGCATCGTTTTCGCTACTGGAGCTACACATTAATTGCATTCCGAGGCAAATCCCTAAAAATGGCATCTCTAACGAAGGTATAACTTTTAAAAGACCTAATTCATCTAAATAGGAAATGGCCGATTTGGCCTCACCCACACCAGGAAATATTACTCTATCAGCGCTTCCAATAATATCTTTATTATCAGTGATAACAGGATCAAGACCCAAACGATTGAGGGCAAATGCAATTGATTGCACATTTCCTGCATTGTATTTAATTACCGCTACCTTCACAGCATACCCTTAGTACTTGGGACTTGATAATTTCCCATACTTTTTTCAACTGCCATTTTTATACTTTTTCCAAATGCCTTAAAAATTGCCTCAATTTTATGGTGCTCATTAGATCCATTGGCCTCAATATGCAAAGTACACCGGCATGAATCGACAAAGGTTCTGAAAAAATGGAAAAAAAGTTCTGTCGGAACATCTCCAACTTTCTCTCTTTTGAAATCGGCCTCAAAAGAAAGCCAGCTGCGCCCGGAAAAATCTAACACTACTTTTGCCTGAGACTCATCCATCGGTAACACGAAACCATACCTGCTGGTTCCTCTTTTATCGCCTAAGGCATCACTAAAAGACTCCCCTAAACAAATTGCAACATCTTCCACGACATGGTGTTCATCTACATACAGATCGCCCTGTGCCTTTAATAAAATATCACACATTGAATGTTTTGCAATTTGCTCCACCATGTGGTCTAAAAAGCCAAGTCCTGTTTTAATTTCAGAGGCACCTGACCCATCCAAATTTATAGAAAGTGAGATAGATGTTTCAGATGTTTTTCGCTCAATCGTTGCCGTTCGATCATGCCCCTTTTTTATATACTTATAAATGTCATCCCAATTATCACTCATGTAATCTGCATTATTTTCAATCATCCCCATATCTTCGACAGAAGTTTTGTCATGTGGGTTTGATTTTAAAAAAATTGATCCACACTTTAAGTTCTGGGATAAGAGCACATCACTGTAGCGATCCCCTATTACAAAGGAGTTTTCCATATCGTATTCGCCATTTATGTATTCTTTCAGCATACCAATCCCTGGTTTTCGCGTATCTTTATTATCTGCAGGAAGTGATCCATCTATGTGTACATTTTTAAAACAAACACCTTCATTTTCTAAAATCTTCATCATTTTTTCATGTACAGGCCAAAATGTATTTTCTGGAAAACTTGGCGTCCCTAGGCCATCTTGGTTAGTTACCATAATTAAATCATGGCCTAGATCATTAGAAATCTTATAAAGATTGCGAATTACGCCAGGTAAAAACTCTAACTTTTCCAACGAATCTATTTGATAAGTAACTGGTGGTTCTTTAATTAATGTCCCATCACGATCTACAAATATTGCTTTTTTCATATTTTCACCCTAGTTTTTTTAAAACATTTAGTAACAATTTATTTTCATCTACAGTTCCTACAGTTATGCGCACTAATCCCTCACAATTTCTAAGTTGCGATCGATCGCGAATAACAATGCGATTTTCTAACAACAAAGAGTGAGCCTCCCGAGCGTTCTTAAAGCGAACTAACAAAAAATTTGCCTGCCCTGGATAAACCTTCTCTACACAATTTAAACTATCAAATTGCTCTGCCAAAAATTGTCTTTGTTCATTGATCATGGCAACAACTGAGTTCTTTTGCTCAATATTGTCTAAAGCGTCCAGCGCTATTTTTTGGGTGGGAGTACTTATGTTATATGGAGGTTTAATGCTACTTAACACTTCTACAATTTTTGGATGAGCAAAAGCAAATCCCAAACGTAATGCGGCCAATCCCCATGCTTTAGAAAATGTTCTCATAATGATTAAACGTGGATAATCAGCAAGCAGTGACTTGCAACTATCTTGTGGGCAAAAGTCAATGTAAGCTTCATCAATGACTACAATTCCTTTAAAGCTGTTTAAAAGTTTTATAATACTTTCTTGATCAAAGCAATTTCCCGTTGGGTTATTTGGTGAACACAAAAATAATATTTTACAATTTACGTTTGCTGCTTTTTTTATGCTATCAATATCTAATGTTTTAAAATCGTTTATAAGTGGGACCTCTACAACTGAGACGTTGTGGATTTGGGCCATGACTGAATACATGCCATAGGTTGGAGGGCAAAAAAGCACCTCGTCTTTGCTTGGGTGACAAAAGGTTCTCATCACTAGATCAATAATTTCATCACTGCCATGTCCAATAAAGATGCTCTTTTTTGGAACCGAATATATTGATGACATTTTGTTTTTGAGTAATGATTGGTCAGGATCAGGATAACGGTTTAACGAGTAAGTTGAGGACGCTTGCACCATATTATCATAGGCACTCTCATTGGCATCTAGATAAATATAATTTTCTCCCATACACTCATCTCTGGCCGAAGTATATGGCCTTAGTGCTTTAATATTTTCACGTATTAAGGAGTCTATGCCCAAAGTTGTATTCATATTTAAAACTCGCAAATTACTTTTCTAAAAAAGAGTTTAATCTTATACTTACTGCCTGTTTATGCGCATGTAGTCCCTCAACATCTGCCAACAGTTCAATAGTCGGCCCAAGTGAGCTAAGACCAAGCGGTGAAATCTTTTGAAAGCTAATTTTTTTCATAAAGCTATCAACTGAAATCCCCTCATCTGCTCTAACGTGGCCCCCTGTTGGTAAAACGTGATTAGTTCCAGAAGCATAATCCCCTGCAGACTCAGGAGACAGGTGACCAACAAACACAGATCCAGCATTAACTACTTTCTGTGACCATTTTTGAGCATCGTTAATTGCCAAGATTAAGTGCTCTGAAGCATAAAAGTTGGCCATATCAAATGCATCTTCAATACTGCTTGCTAAGACAAAAACACTTTTTTCCAGTGCAGACTCCATAATCTTTTTTCTCGGCAATAATTGCATCTGTCTTGTTAGCTGTTGTTTTGTCTTATTTATTATTTCTTCAGTGGTGGCAATTAAGACCACCTGACTGTCTGCTCCATGTTCTGCTTGTGACAGTAAATCTGCTGCCAAAAAAGCAGGATTTGCACTTTCATCTGCAATTATTGCCACTTCACTTGGTCCTGCTGCCATATCAATGGCCGTGCCTTGAGTCGACACTAAAAGCTTCGCAAAATTAACATAATTATTTCCTGGGCCAAAAATTTTATCTACCTTCGAAATCGTTTCTGTACCATAGGCCATCGCTGCAATTGCCTGAGCTCCACCTATTTTATAAATATTATTAATACCTAATATTTTTGCAACAAAAAGAATTGCCGGATGAATAGTACCGTTTTTTAAAGGAGGAGTAGCAACGGTTATATTTTGTACACCTGCAATAGTGGCAGGTATTCCCAACATAAGTAAAGTGGAAAACAAAGGTGCACTACCACCAGGAATATACAGCCCCACTTTCTCAATCGGAATTTTTTTCTGCCAACAAGTTACACCTTCTTCTACTTCTAGAGAGTAATTATTCATTTTTTGCTGAGAATGAAAATTAAAAATATTTCTCTTTGCCCGCCAAATTGCATCTTTTAAATTGGTACCAATTAAAGATTCTGATACTTCAATTTCTTGTTTACTTACTCTTAGATCTTGTAGTTGGCACTTATCAAACTGTTTAGTCAGCTGATATAGTGCCTGATCTCCATTTTCTTGAACATCTTTTATAATAGGAGAAATTCGCTTCTCCCACGGTGTTAGATCACTAGACGGTCTTTTAAAGATTTCTTTCCAAGAATCAATAGGAGGATTTTTATATAATTTCATAGCACCATCTTTTCTATTGGCAAAAGTAGAATATCTTCAGCACCCAGCTTTTTTAAATCATCAACAATCTTCCAAAAAATGTTTTCCTTGATTACCGCCTGTACCGCACTCCAACCATACATACTAAGAGGCATCACAGTAGGAGATTTGATCCCTGGGAGCAGGTCTTTTATGCTCTCAATTGACTCAGTAGGAGCATTCAACATAACATAGCGATATCCTTTAATTCTTAAATAAGATTGAACGCGAAAAAGAAAATCGTCCAAGAGCCTTTCTTTTCCTATATCCAAATCCTTTCTTGCAACTAACACTGCTTCAGAATTTAGGATAACTTGAACTTCTTTTAGGCCATTTGCCACTAATGTGCTTCCAGTGCTTACTAAATCACAAATAACATCAGCTAGCTCAATGTTTGGAGCAATTTCAACAGATCCATTGATGGTTGAGACAGTACAATCAACATTATTTTCAGATAAAAACTGTTCCACCACATGTGGATATGAAGTAGCAATTGTCTTGTTTTGTAAATCTTCAACACCTCGATAATCGAAATCACGAGGAACTGCTATGGAAAGACGGCACTTTGAAAAACCGAGCCTTTGAATAATTTCTATATCTTTATTCTCTTCGACAACAACATTTTCTCCAACAATACCAATATCAGCAGCACCATTTTCTACATAGCTTGGAATATCATCATCTCTTACAAATAAAAATTCCATAGGAAAACCATTGCATCCCGTTTTTAATTTTCTGGAAGAAAGTTCAACTTGAACCCCACAATTGCGCAAAAGATTTATGGATGCTTCATTGAGTCTGCCAGACTTCTGGATCACACATCGCAAATTCTTGTTAGTATTTTTGGACATATTTTACTCCCTAGTACGATCTAAAATTAATTTATAGCCACTATTTAATTGCTGTGCATATCTTGCTACCCTGGTGATTGTCGAAGTACTTGCCTGGGTACGCCTGCCAATTTCGCGATAAGACAAATTGTCATATAGCAATGATGCAATCTTCCATCTCTCCGTCAAATTAGCTAATTCACGGGGAGTGCAGAGATCCCTCAAAAACTTTTCATATTCAATTTCGTCTTTAACCTGCAAGAGTGCCTTGCAAAGTTCACCTAAAGAGTTGTTTTCATTGACTTGTGACATAAACCACTTCTTTATTGTAGTGTAGTAACACGTAATAACAGTAATAGTTCATGTATCTACAGGTTTATTGGCTGCGACGCAACATTTATTTTGCAAATTTGTAACTTTTTTTGGCCTATGCAATATAAGGAAGGGAGTTAAGCTGATAAGTCATTTTAGACATTTTGGCTAATATTCTGGACTTGCTCCAAAAAAGTTCACATAATTTGAAGAATCTACTCTATATGACATAACTTCATTTTGAGTTTGACTCAAAGTGTAAGTACACTTTTCACCTAACACTCCAGAAAACAAAACGGTAAACTCTTCTTTGCTATCATTTACCATCATCACCTTTACCAGGCGATCAGTTAAGTTTGAAGTTAGATTTGAGTGACAAATTGGGCAATAAAAAGATACCAGCTCACCCTTATTTATCTCAAAGGAAGGGTGATGAACGATAGCATAATTACCAATTTGAGGACTAAGGCAAGTTAGACCACTTTTGCCATTTTGAGTTGAGGTGCTGAATACAATTTGTTCATTCACTTTTAGGTGCCCCTTGCAATACGGGCATAAAAAATTATTATTCATAAAGCGCCTCCTTCTTACATATCAAACACTTTTTTACAAATAACTAAATTGTATTGAACAAACTTACACGAAAATAGTGCATCGCGCAACACAAAAAAGCTAAAATCGGTAATTTTTATAATAACGTCCTACTCCTTCGGCAATAACTCCATAATTGTACTTTTGCTGAATGCAATTATAAGGGATAATAAACATGAAATTTTAAATTCTCTCCTATATTTGTATATTTATGCATTTTTAAAGTGCGCGAGTGAGGAATGATGAAAACTTATGATGAAATCAATAAAAAAATTGAATCCCAAAAAGCGGTAGTGCTTACAGCAGAAGAAGTTATCGATTATGTCGATAAAAAAGGATTAGAGGCAGCAGCAAAAGAGATTGATGTTGTTACAACCGCCACTTTTGGCCCAATGTGCTCTTCAGGGTGCTTTTTAAATTTTGGGCATAGTAAACCTAAGATCAAAATGCAAGAGGCATGGATAGATGATGTTTCGGCCTATTGTGGCGTTGCTGCAGTTGACGTATATCTTGGGGCCACCCAGCTGGTTCATAATGATCCGGCCAACATGTATTTTCCTGGTGAATTTAGATTTGGTGGGGGACATGTAATAGAAAAACTGGTGGCAGGAGAAAAACTTCAACTTTTTGCTCTATCCTATGGAACCGACTGCTATCCGAGGAAGGAAATTCGCACTACGTTTGATATTAATGATCTAAATCAAGCTATAATGACCAATCCCCGCAACTGTTATCAAAATTATAATTTGGCCATAAATTGCGCTTCAGACAGGACTTTGTATACTTACTTAGGAGTGTTAAAACCCAATATGAGGAATTTAACCTATTGTTCTGCGGGACAGCTGTCCCCTCTTTTAAATGATCCCTACTACAAAACAATTGGTGTGGGAACTAGCATATGGCTAGCTGGCGCCCATGGCCATGTTTATGCAGAAGGTACTCAGCATTGTTCTAAAGTGGAGCGCAGTGAAAACGGGGTGCCAATGAGCGGCAGCGGCACTTTGGCGTTAACGGCCAATATGAAGGATATGATTCCTAAATTTGTCCGCGGAGTTAGTTTTACCGGATATGGAATTTCTTTATCTCTTGGTGTAGGTGTCCCAATACCTATCTTAAACTCTGATATACTAAAGCACACCATCGTGCGAGATCGTGACATTTTTGCACCAATTGTTGACTATAGTTCAGATTATCCCAACCGATCTAGCAATATTTTGGGCAGACTAAACTATGAAGAACTCAAAAAAGGTGAAGTAACGATTGAGGGTAAAAAAGTTGAAGTTGGCTCTTTATCATCCTACTCTTTGGCCGTTGAAATTGCCAACCTGTTAAAAGATGAGATTACAAAAGGGGATTTCATCTTGTCTAAACCATTTCAATCTCTTGCCCCTGAACAAGGTATGAAACCACTTAATATCAAATAAAGGTAGAATAAAATGGCTACAAAAAGATTATTGCTTAACTTTCCAAAAGATGCAGTCAGCACTCCAATGGTCTACCATTTGGTCAAAGATTATGATCTAAATATTAATATTTACAGGGCCAAGATTACTGAAGAGAAGGGATATTTAGTGCTGGAGGTAGGAGGTTTAGATGAAAAAATTCAGCAGGCCATTAAATTTATCAGAGACTCTAATATAGAAGTTAATGAAAAAGATAATGGTATCCACTGGGATGAGGATAAGTGCGTTCATTGTGGAAACTGTATACCCCATTGCCCAACCAAGAGCCTTTATTTGGATAGGCAAACTATGAAAACTTGCTTTGATGAAAGTATTTGCATAGAGTGTTCTAGTTGTTTGAGTAATTGCCCATATAAGGCATGTACTTCGGTTTTTTAATTTAGATATACACTTTTTAAGGCAACAGTTTTGCGACATTATCAAAAATTTTCCCACAAAGGCGCAAATTTTAGAATTTGCAGTACCAGCAATCAAGTGGCCACCCAAGAAATTATTAAGCAGAGAGCTGTTTTAGAAGACTACATAAGACGTCACCCCCAATTTGCCACAAGCTACTCTCCGCTTGCGCTCCTACCAGATGCCCCTCCTATTGCCAAAAGGATGGCCCAAGCGGCCTATAAAACAGGTCTTGGCCCCATGGCAGCAGTTGCTGGCACCTATGCGCAAATTGCTGCAGAAGCCGCTTTCAAAGCAAATGCAACAGAAGCAATTGTAGAAAATGGGGGCGATATCTACTTGAACTCTAACCAGGAAGTGATAATTGCCCTGTACGCCAGGTCTCATCCTACTTTTGGAAAGCTTGCCTTTAGAGTTACCCCCGATTATATGCCAACAGCTATCTGTTCCTCATCGGGTAAGCTTGGCCATTCTAAAAGTTTCGGGAAAGCAGACTTGGCGACTGTCATTTCAAAAGATGCATCTTTGGCAGATGCAGCAGCAACTTTGGCCGGGAATTTGGTGAAAAAACACAGTGACATATGGCCCACACTTGAGAAAGTGATGTCTATACCTGGAATTCTAGGTGCACTTATTATCAAAGAGGATAAAATTGGACTAATAGGAAATCTGCCCAGGCTTATCAAACACACAGATCAGACACTAAAGGAAAAGGTTTCTAAAGATCTGCGCAGCAATTTTTATTCAGGATAATAATTTGTGTTTGCAAAAGAAGGATATTCTGTCTCAGGAGTTGAGCAGTCACCAATCTTCACATTGCGATCACCTTCCTGGCATAATAAAACTATACTGCAGACCTGCTTCTGTGTTTTCCATAAAGAATGGAGTGCTTGGTGTCGTTTCCGCCGGGCCGGTCCCTCGTGCCATTTTATGCAACCCTAGGGCCTTTACTCCAGCTCTTTGATTGCATCCTTTGCAAAGTTTTCGAAGATTATTTTTTGAGTTATCCCCTCCAAGTGCAATTGGCCTTAAATGGTCATACTCTAGTGACACTCTACAGTTACACCTCTTACCAGTAATGGGCGCTACTCCTTCACATCTATTTTTTGCTCTTTTATCTATGGCCTCTCTAACATCTCTTGGGATATGCCTTTGATTGGTAGATGCTTTAGTAGGTTTTCGCTTTGCTTTAGAGTGTTCAACCTGTTCAAGGTGTTTATCTATCAAGGATTCTATCACCTCAAGTTCACTGCAATCCTCAAAATCAAGTCCAACCTTTTCAAGTTTTTTTAAAAGGTACTCAGGAAGTGTTAGCGTTAATTTTCTAGGCAGTGGATTGTTTGACAGTGAATTTAAAATCTCTTTAACCTCTCTGGCAGACCTCCTACATACTTTATTAACCACTTCATCCCTGCTAGTAATTTTATTGTTCTTAAAAAATGAATAAAGAGAAGCAGCTGTGGTTAGACTTAGCGACTCATCTTTAATCTTCTCTTTTATGATTGGTGCAAACTTCAGTGCGTGAATAGTTTTTACCCGTATGGCAGCTTCAGCATCTGAATATTTTAGTATTCTTGTACAGAACTTAAATAAAGAAGAGGTTCCATAATCTACAAAAACTTTACGTCTATCTATCTCCTCTAAATAATTTAAGACCTCAACAACGATAAGTTTTTCATGTTTGACTTTTATTTTAATGTTAGAAACTAATTCATTATCAGTAAGTTTACAGATCATTTTTATCCCCCCTTATTTCCATAAAAACCTACCATAATTATTGCAGAAATGTCAATGCACAAATCGCCTGAACGCCGCGACAATAGACCGTTTGCCGTTTCTGATTTAGGAAAAACAGTCATAGTTATAAGATTAAAGCTTTTAGTTTTTTTAGATTATGACAGCTTTGATAATGAGATAGATGTCTCAGTATTTTTTAATGTCGCTCTATGCTGTGGCAACAACGCTGCAGGTGACCAATGTGAGAGTACTGCCATCAAAAAAAGTATTTCAGTTCAATGAAATATTGGACAACATTTCAATTTAAACAGTGAAAATTCACAGGCCCTTTTTCTATTAAAGATTTGCGGTTAAAAAAGGAAACTTCAGACCTGTTGATGAGATTTTTGATTTGTACTTAAACAAGTATGTTCAATCAATAGGCTTTGATGTTATAAAATAGAAATATTCTTGTTAAAAAGTTAAAGGCGATTATGAAAAGTTTGAATATTCTCATGATTTTAATCATTTTATTAGCTTCCTGTGCAACTTTATATAAAAAAGAAATCTATACAGTACAGTTCAAATCCGGTTCTGTTAAAATTCCAAATCGATCCAACCTTAGAAAAATAAAAAATGCCCTCGATTCAAAAACTGCATATCAGATAAGAGGATACACATGCAAAGAAGATTCCTCTAAGTTGTATCAAAAACTCAATATATCTGAACAAAGAGCAAAACTTGTTAAATCTGAATTGATTAGGCTTGGCTTTCCCAAAAATAAACTAGAGACGATTGCGTTCGATCAATCAATAAACTGTAAAGTAGAAATTCATTCCATTAATTAATATGGACCTCATGTTTTATAGAAATAACTCAATAACCGTTAATTTCGCTTACAAGTGGAGTATTGGACAGTCTTTAATAGTGCCATGTTTGTCAGGTATTATAAGCAGTGGATTGCTGCTTTTTTAGACCTAAACTCTGTTGGGGAAAATAATCACTATTTAATGCAAAAGGATACATTTTATATAGGCAACGGTGCGTCGCGTAAACTTTTCAAGGTTAGGCCTTTTTGCTCGTATTGAGTACGATTATGGATTAAAATTAAATATTGAATTTTACTCATCTAGTTCTAAACAATAATAAAGGACAAAACGTTGGTCAACAAAACTAATACATCTAATTCTATTGAATCTTCCAATAAAACTTTGTATGAAAAGGTTTGGGAAGAACATCTTATACGGCAACAAGCTGATGAGCCGTCGATAATTTATATCGATAGACACTTCATTCATGAAGTCACTTCTCCTCAGGCATTTGAGGGGCTAAGGTGTGGGCAGCGAGATATCCGTTGTAAGGCAAAAACATTTGCAACAATGGATCATAATACCTCTACTAAGCGTAGAGAGTATGATGCCGTTAGTGAAACATCACGCATTCAACTTGAAACTCTTGCAAAAAACTGTAAAGAGTTTGATGTAAAATTATTTGATCTCAAGTCACATGACAACGGAATAATTCATGTGATTGCCCCCGAAATGGGAATTACATTGCCTGGAATGACCATCGTTTGTGGAGATTCTCACACTGCTACTCATGGGGCCTTTGGTTCTTTGGCCTTTGGTATTGGAACTTCTGAGGTCGAGCATGTATTTTCTACTCAAACCCTTTTGCAAAATAAAAGCAAAGTAATGTCTATTACCGTCGATGGTAAATTGCAAAAAGGAGTTTCGGGCAAGGACATAATCTTAAAAATTATAAGAGAGCTTGGAACTGCAGGTGGAACGGGTTATGTCTTTGAATACCGAGGAAGTTGTATTGAAAACCTTGGGATGGAAGAGCGGATGACGATCTGTAATATGAGTATCGAGGCCGGAGCACGTGCTGGTATGATTGCTCCAGATGAAACGACTTTCCAGTATCTAAAAGGCAGAGATTATGCTCCCAAAGCAGAAGCTTGGGATAAAGCAGTAGCACACTGGAAAACGCTTAGAAGTGACCCCGATGCTAAGTTTGATAAATATATATCCATTGTAGCAGAAGATATAAGTCCTCAAGTTACTTGGGGGACCAATCCGGCGCAGGGAGCTGATATAACCGGAAAAATTCCAAATCCAGAAGATATGAGTGATCCCGCGCAAAAAGAGGCCGCCATAGCGGCGCTAGAATATCAGGATCTCAAACCTGGGACGGCGATTACTGATATTGCAATTGATTATGTTTTTATTGGCTCTTGTACAAATGGTAGAATTGAAGATCTTAGAAGTGCTGCTAAAATGGTTGAGGGAAAAAAGGTTGCATCTTCGGTTACTGCAATCGTAGTTTCTGGATCTAATCGCGTTTATCGTCAAGCGGAGCAAGAGGGGCTGGATAAGATATTTAAGGATGCAGGATTTGAGTGGAGGTTTCCTGGATGCTCCATGTGTCTTGCTATGAATGATGATTTTTTACTTCCAGGACAGCGTTGTGCCTCTACTAGCAATCGAAATTTTGAAGGACGTCAGGGCAGAGGGGCAAGAACTCACTTAGTTAGTCCAGAAATGGCGGCAGCTGCGGCAATCGCGGGCCATTTTGTAGATATTAGAAACGGGTATTGATTATGGAACCTTTTAGTAAACTTGCAGGTATTATAGCTCCAATAGATCGATCCAATGTGGATACTGATCAAATTATTCCAAAGCAGTTTTTAAAGAAAGTGGGACGGCAGGGTTTTGGAAAACATCTATTTCATAATTGGCGATTTTTAGATGATAATGGGGAGAAAATAAATCCCGATTTTATCTTAAACAAACCAGAGTATAATGGTGTCCAAATGCTAGTGGCGCGAGAAAATTTTGGCTCTGGATCGAGTAGAGAGCATGCCGCATGGGCATTGGCCGACTATGGCCTAAAAGTGGTAATTGCTCCAAGTTTTGCTGATATCTTTTTTAACAATTGTTTTAACAATGGCATTTTGCCAGTTAGGCTTAAATCAGCTGAGATCGATGCCTTGTTTGAAAAGGCCTTGCAATGCGAGGAAATTACGGTTGATTTGCCTGCTCAAACAGTTACAACCCAAGATAAATTGAGCTTTAGTTTTCAAATCGATAGCTTCAATAAGGAGTGTCTTTTAAAGGGAATTAATAATATTGGATGGACCCTGCAATTTATGACAATGATTGAAGAATATGAGCAACTTTTAAATAATAATAGACCTTGGAATCAAGTGAAAAAAGAAGGGGACTGCAAATGAAGAATGTATTGATTTTCGACACCACTTTGCGTGACGGGGAGCAGGCACTTCAGCGGGCCCTTTCTCGTCGAGAAAAAATTGTTATAGCCAAGCAGTTGGCAAAATTAAATGTTGATGTCATTGAAGCAGGTTTTCCCATTTCGTCACCAGAAGACTTTAAGAGCGTTGAAACTATAGCAAAAGAAATTCAAGGGCCAATTATTTGTGGGCTATCTCGTGCTGTTGAAAAAGATATTGATGCTTGTGCCTCTGCTTTAAAACATGCAAAAAGACCTAGGATACATACCTTCTTGGCGACTTCAGATATTCATATGGAGAAGAAATTTAGAAAGACGCAAGAGCAGGTTGTTGAGATGGCCGTACAGGCGGTAACCTATGCACGTAGATTTTGTGATGATGTAGAGTTTTCCTGTGAAGATGCTGGCAGGACCTCATTAGAGTTACTGTACCACATAGTAGAAAGTGTCATCAAGGCCGGAGCAACTACCGTAAATATTCCAGATACCGTTGGATATACGGTTCCTAGTGAATTTGGGACGATTATCAAAAATGTTTTTAATAATGTTCCAAACATTGATAAGACGGTGGTATCTGTTCATTGCCACAATGATTTGGGACTAGCGGTCTCAAATTCCCTTGCAGCAGTACAGGCCGGGGCACGTCAAGTAGAGTGCACCATGAATGGATTGGGAGAGCGTGCAGGTAACGCTGCGCTTGAAGAGATAGTTATGATCTTGGGTACTAGGCAAAAGTTGTTAAACCTCAGTACAAATATCAAGACACAAGAACTTTATCCATCGAGTAAGCTTGTTAGTCGAATATGTAATGTTTCTGTTCAACAAAACAAGGCCGTAATTGGCAAAAATGCCTTTTCTCACTCTTCTGGCATTCATCAAGATGGCGTTTTAAAAGAAAAGTCTACCTATGAGATAATGTCACCACAGACTATTGGAAGAGAAGATAAAACGTTTAATTTGACCGGCAGATCCGGTCGGCATGTAATAAAGCACCGCTTAGAAAAATTAGGATATGCTCCTGGGTATTATGACCTGGATAAAATATATGATTCATTTCTTGCTCTTGCCGATAAAAAGGGGCAAGTTTTTGATGATGACTTAGAACTTTTGATGGAAGCTGATGCGTTTAGCAGCGAAGATACTTTTAATCTTTGTCATTTACAAGTTTCATCCGGACTAAATATAATTCCAAACGCCGCTTTGAAAATCGATAGAAACGGAAATGTTATTCAGGAATCAGCAACTGGAGATGGCCCAGTTGATGCTTGTTTTAACGCCATCGATAGAGCATGCGGAATCTCTGCTAAAATTGAAGAATATACGATAGTTGCAAATCCAGGTGGCAGAATGGCAGTGGGTACTGTTAATTTAATCGCAGATTATAATGGCAGAAAGATTCATGGTGTAGGTTTTAGTACTGATATCATTGAAGCTTCAGCACATGCATACCTAAATGCGATTAATAAAATTGAACGTTTAATAGAAATTGATAAGTTTAAAAATGGAAACAACGAGGGATAATTATGAGCTATAAAATTGCTGTTATTGGTGGTGACGGGACAGGCCCAGAAGTTGCCAGAGAAGGCCTTAAAGTACTAAATGCTGTTGCAAGTAAGTTTAATTTTAAATACGAGACTCATCAGTTAGATATTGGTGGAGAGCGCTACCTAAAAACGAAAGAAATTCTGCCAGATAGTGTGATCTCTGATGCAAAAGGTGCGGATGCTATTTTTTTAGGTGCCATAGGCCACCCAGATGTCAAGCCTGGCATTTTGGAAAAAGGTATCCTTTTAAAGCTGCGTTTTGAATTAGATCAATATATTAATTTAAGACCTGTCAAATTATATCCAAATGTTGAAACTCCGATAAAAAATAAGGGCCCAGAAGAGATTAACTACGTCGTAGTTCGTGAAAATACTGGGGGATTATATACTGGCACCGGAGGGTTTTCGATGAAAGGAACGCCCGATGAGGTTGCCATACAGTCAATGGTATATTCTCGCCACCAAGTTGAGCGATGCTTGAGATATGCCTTCGAATATAGCATAAGATGGAATAAGCAAGAACCAAACAGAGGGAAAAAAGTCACCCTGTGTGGAAAAACAAATGTTCTAACTTATGTTTTTGATCTATGGGAAAGAGTTTTTCACGAGGTCGGTCAGGCCGACTATGGGCAAATTGAAAGAGACTATGCTCACGTCGATGCAACTACTATGTGGATGATTAAAAATCCAGAATGGTTTGACGTAATTGTTACAGGTAATATGTTTGGAGATATTATCACAGACCTTGGTGCCATGACTCAAGGAGGAATGGGCATTGCCGCCGGAGGAAATATAAATCCTGACGGTGTTTCCATGTTTGAGCCAATAGGTGGATCAGCTCCAAAATATACGGGAAAAAATGTCATAAATCCACTAGCGGCAATTGGTGCGATGGCCATGCTGCTTAATGAGCTGGGTGAAGTTGAGGCGGCAAAAAGTATTGATCAAGCGATCAGCAAGGTTGTTTCTACAAAAATAAAGAGCCTAGATGCTGGTAAAATGGGATATTCTACTGAGCAAGTTGGAGACTTGATTTGTGATCAGATTGTGAACAGCTAGCTCCAGAAAGTAGTGGTGGCCCAGCTAGTAAAGCCTTATATTCAAATGGGAGGGAGCTTTTGCAAAGCTTATAATTAATCCCATCCATCATTGCTTTCCATGATGCTTCAATTATATTTTCCGATACTCCTACACAACCCCAGCTGTCTTTACCATCTGAGTAATGGATTAAAACCCTTACTTTGGCCCCAGTACCGGCACTACCTTTAATGACTATAACTTTGTAATCTAGCAGACGGATAGTTGCCAATTCTGGATAAAATTTAGTTAGTGCTTTGCGGACGGCCTTATCTAGAGCATTGACAGGTCCATTACCGTCAGCTGCCGTATGTTCAACTGCACCACCTGCTTCAATTTTTATGGTGGCCTCAGAATTCATAGTTCCATCTTTTGCTTTTTCCTCTATCACTCGCAGGCCAATGACATTAAAAGGTTCGGTGTATAAGTTAAGCATGCGATATGCAAGTAAACGAAAAGATCCCTCTGCTGCTTCAAATTGATAACCTTGTGTCTCCATGTCTTTTATTTTGCCCAAAAGCTCACCAACAATAGGGTCCTTGCGATTAACGTTAGGAATGAATTTTTTTAACTTTTCTACTACGGTGCTACTTCCCGCTTGATCGGATAATATCAGTGTTCTTTCATTTCCAACTTCTTCTGGGGCAATATGTTCAAATGATTCTTTAACCTTCATTACCCCATTTATATGCGTTCCCCCCTTATGGGAAAATGCAGCTTCACCAACATAAGGCTGTCTGCGAATGCTATGAACATTAGAGATGGCATTGATATATTTTGCTGCAGTTGTAAGTTTGCGCAGATTTTGCTTACCAATTGTAAGCTTTTTCAATTTTAGTTCTAAGTTTGGAATAATTGTGCATAAATTGGCATTTCCACACCGCTCTCCAATACCGTTAAAAGTGCCTTGAACGTGTGTAGAGCCTAATTTGACTCCAATTAAAGTATTGGCATCAGCACAACCGGCATCATTATGAGTATGTAATCCCCATACCACATTTGAAAATCTTTTTTTGGTGGCCTTAAAAATCTTTTCAAACTCAAAAGGAAGACAACCGCCATTTGTATCACAAAGCACTATTGTCTTGGCCCCTCCTGAGATGGCCGCTTCAATTGTTTTTATGGCATAAGTTGGGTTGTTTTTGTATCCATCAAAAAAGTGTTCAGCATCATAAATTACTTCTTCTGCGTGTTTTTTTAAATATGCAACTGAACTTTCAATCATTTTAAGGTTTTCATCAAGAGAGGTTTTAATGACCTCTAAGACATGTAAATCCCATGATTTTCCAAAGATAGTAAATACATCCGCCCTACTTTGAATCAACATAGATAGACCTGCATCAGACTCAGGGGTAATATTAGGCCTGCGAGTAGAACCAAAGGCGGCAATTTTTGAATTTTTAAGTTTTAGCTTTCTAACCTCGCGATAGAATTCCATATCTGTAGTATTAGTAGGATTTGGCCATCCACCCTCTATGTATGGCACACCGATTTGGTCTAGTTTTTTAGCTATTAAGAGTTTATCTTTTAATGAATAAGTAATGCCAATACCCTGATTTCCATCCCTCAGTGTTGAATCATATATATCAATTCTTTTTGTCATCTGGAAGTCCTCCGGCTTACTTATGTTATAGATTAAGAGTAATGACAGATAATACCAGAAAATTGCTGTTACGCGTTACTTATTTTGATATTTTTGCAATTTTTACAATAAAATATATCAAATTGCAGTTATTTCAGACACCTGGTTATAGTGTAAAAAAATTATTGTGTTAGAATTATAGTGCTAATTGTACATACTGTAAAAACGCAGATAGGGAGATCTTCCATGCGAAGTGACGAAGTAAAAAAGGGTACATCACGTGCTCCACATCGCTCATTGTTTAAATCTATGGGGTATACTGATGAAGAAATTAATAGACCCCTGATTGGAATTGCCTCCTCTTTTAATGAGATAATCCCCGGACATATTGATTTGAACAAAATTGTGGATGCGGCCAAAGCAGGTGTTAGGATCTCTGGAGGAACACCAATCGTTTTTGGAGGAATTGGTGTATGTGATGGAATCGCAATGGGACACACAGGTATGCAATACTCCCTAGCAAGCCGTGAGATTATCGCTGATTCAATTGAGATTATGGCCCATGCCCATAAATTTGATGCTTTGGTTTTAGTTTGCAATTGTGACAAAATTGTTCCCGGTATGTTGATGGCGGCGGCCAGAATCAACATACCTGCAATTATTATTTCTGGTGGGCCCATGTTGGCGGGTAGACACAATAAAAAAGCAATTGATCTAAGTACTGTATTTGAAGCAGTCGGGGCCCATCAAGCTGAAAAAATAAGTAGTGATGAACTAAGTGAGATAGAAAACTCTGCCTGCCCCACTTGTGGAAGTTGTTCAGGTATGTTTACTGCAAATTCGATGAATTGCTTGTCTGAGGCCATCGGAATGGCACTTCCAGCAAATGGATCAGCTTTGGCCATAAGTGCAAAACGCATCCGCTTAGCAAAAGAGACAGGAATGGCGATAATGCAGCTGCTGGAGCAAAATATTTGCCCCCGAGATATAATGAGTAAGGCAGCATTTTTTAATGCTGTATCTGTCGATATGGCACTTGGATGTTCAACCAATACAAGTCTACACCTGCCAGCAATTGCAAAAGAAGCAGGTGTAGACTTAAATCTAGAGATGTTTAATGAGGTAAGCAAGAGTGTTCCCAATCTTTGTTCTTTGGCACCTGCAGGAAATCACCACATGGAGGACCTTGATGATGCAGGTGGTGTAAGTGCCGTAATGGCAGTTTTAAAAGACAATAAGTATTTAGATATGTCATGTATGACGGCCACCACTAAAACGGTTGCTGAGAATATAAAAGGAGCAAAAGTAACAGATACTAATGTTATTCGCTCTATAAGTGATTGCTATCACCCCACCGGAGGTATTGCTGCCTTGTTTGGGAATCTTGCACCTGATGGATGTGTTGTAAAACAGTCGGCAGTAGCACCCCAGATGCTGAAGTCATCTGGTCCGGCACGAGTATTTGAGTCCGAAGAAGAAGCGGTCGATGCCATCTCTAAAGGAAAGATAGTAAAAGGTGATGTCGTTGTCATTCGTAATGAAGGGCCAAAGGGTGGGCCTGGAATGCGAGAAATGTTAACACCTACAGCGATGATAGCGGGAATGGGACTTGATAAAGAAGTAGTTTTATTAACAGACGGCCGCTTTTCTGGTGCGACCAAAGGGGCATCAATTGGGCACATCTCCCCAGAAGCAGCTTCAAAAGGCCCTATCGGTATTATTGAAGATGACGATATGATAAGCATTGATATAATCAATAGAAAAATAAAAGTAGAAATTTCAGACCAAGAGATTCAAAAAAGGCTCAAAGCATACAAACCGCCCAAGAAAAACTTAAAAGGTTATTTGGCCCGTTATGCGCAATTGGTACAGTCGGCAAACACAGGTGCTGTTTTAAATGATTTTACTTAAAAAATAAGGGAGATAACAGGAGATGACCAATAAATTATCAGGAGCACAGATTTTAATTGAATGTCTAAAAGCAGAGAATGTTACAGATATATTTGGATATCCCGGTGGAGCTGTTTTAGAAATATACGATGCAATTTACAATAGCGACATTAACCATTACCTAGTTCGACACGAACAAGCAGCAGCTCATGCAGCTGATGGGTATGCTCGCAGTACTGGAAAAGTTGGCGTATGTATCGTAACTTCAGGTCCTGGTGCCACAAATGTTGTTACAGGCATAGCTACAGCTAATATTGATTCGATACCAATGATTATCATTTCGGGACAAGTGGGAACCACCTCAATTGGTAAAGATGCATTTCAGGAAGCTGATCTTACAGGGATCACAATGCCTATAAGTAAACACAACTATCTAGTTAAAGATATAAAAATTTTGGCAAAAGTTATCAAGGAAGCATTTCATATAGCAAGGTCTGGCCGCCCAGGTCCAGTTTTAATTGACCTGCCAAAAGATGTGGCAATGGAGAAGACTGAATATAAACCTATTACAACTATTGATATTCCGACATATAAACCGACCATCAAGGGCAACGCTAAACAAGTCAAAGCGGTGATTTCTTTCATTGAGCGTTCAAAACGACCAGTATTATTTGTAGGTGGTGGTGTAGTGATTGCTGATGCTCATAAAGAGCTAATGAGCTTTGTAGAAAAGACCTCATTGCCAGTCATTCCGACTTTAATGAGTCTTGGAGTTTTTCCGTTTGATCATCCTTTATGTCTGAGATTTTCGGGTATGCACGGTCTTGCCCATGCAAATATGGCCATTTTTGAAGCTGACTTAATTATTGCAATTGGTATGCGCTTTGACGATAGGATCACTGGAAAGATTACAGAGTTTGCCAAAAATGCTCAAGTAGTTCATATAGATATCGATCCAGCAGAAATTGGCAAGTCCATTCCCGTTGATCTTCCCGTCGTGGGCGACGCTAAAGCTGTTTTGAAAGATCTAAACAGCTTACTTAAAAAGAATCTTCCAAAGAAGGAGCAATGGTTGAGTCGTATTCAAGAATTAAAGGCCAAATATCCTTTAGCATATGAAAAAAATACAAAGGCCATAAAACCTCAGGCAGTTGTTGAAACTATTGCTGAGTTAGCTGATGAGCAGGCGATTATTGCCACAGATGTTGGAGAGCACCAAATGTGGGCAGCACAATATTTACATCACAGGCGGCCTCGCAAATTTTTAAGTTCGGGAGGTATGGGAACCATGGGTTATGGTGTACCAGCAGCAGTTGGTGCTCAGGTAGCAAATCCAGACAAGCAGGTTATAACTATTTCGGGAGATGGCTCATTCCAAATGAATCTTCAAGAGTTATCTACAATTTCTTTTTGCAAGCTTCCAATAAAGATAATTATTTTCAATAATCGCTTTCTAGGTATGGTTAGACAGTGGCAAGATTTGTTCTATGAAAAACGTTATTCAGAGGTAGATCTAGAAGGTAAACAACCCGATTTTGTGAAATTGGCAGATGCATATGGAATACTGGGACTTCGCATTGACAATGTAGATGATTTAAAACCTATTCTCAAGCAGGGATTGGACCATGCAGGCCCCGTGCTGATTGATGTAAGAATTGAGCGTGAGGAGAATGTCTATCCAATGGTTCCAGCGGGGAGAGTTCTTAATCAAATGAAATATACTGACAAGGATGCTGAGTAATGAAACATATAATTTCAATTCTTGTAGAGGATAAGCCTGGTGTTTTGGCCCGAATTTCGGGATTGTTTAGTAGGCGAGGATATAATATTGATAGCCTAGCGGTAGGCGAAAGTGAGACTCCTCCTTATTCCAAGATGACCGTTGTGGTCCAAGGAAAAGAGCATGTTCTAGAACAGATTACTAAGCAGTTACATAAATTGATAGATGTCTACAAAGTAATTGATTTAACCTCGACACAAACGAAGTTTATTACTAGAGAATTAGTGCTGATTAAAATCTGTACTAACTCTGGCAGTCGCAGTGAGATTATGCAGATCGTACATACTTTTAGAGGAAGAATTATTGATGTTAGTGAAAAAAGTATGAACGTTGAAATTGTAGGAGATGATGAAAAAATAGAGGCAATTGTTAAATTATTTAATAAATTTGGAATTCTTGAAATTGTGCGTTCTGGGAAAATTGCAATTTCCAGGGGATCTAAAACTAGGAGGTAGAGATGGTACAGGCATTATATGATAAAGATGTAGATTTTTCAGTTCTTAAAGACAAAAAAATTGCAATTATTGGTTACGGCTCTCAGGGACATGCACATGCCCTAAATTTGAAAGACAGTGGGTGCCAAGTTGTTGTAGGGTTACATTCGACCTCAAAATCAATAGCAAAAGCACAAGCAGAAGGTCTGGAGGTTATGTCACCGGCCGAGGCTGCCAAAGCGTCCAACCTGATCATGCTACTTGTTCCCGATGAGTTTGCCGCCGATATATATGAAAAAGACATTGCCCCTAATCTAAATACTGGCGATACGTTGGCCTTTGCTCATGGATTTCATATTCATTTTAAGTCAATTGTGCCTCCCAAGGATGTGAATATAATTTTGATTGCTCCAAAGGGGCCTGGGCATATGGTTCGTAGAGTTTATCAGGAAGGTTTTGGAGTTCCATGCATTTGGGCCGTTGAGCAAGATGCTACAAACAATGCTACTGCAATTACCCAGGCATATGCCAAAGGCGTCGGTGGTACACGGGCCGGCATCATTAAAACGAGCTTTAAGGAGGAAACAGAAACCGATTTATTTGGCGAACAGGTCGTTTTGTGTGGAGGAACTACTGCACTGGTACAAGCTGGATTTGAAACTCTTGTCGAAGCCGGTTATCAACCAGAAATTGCCTATTTTGAATGTCTACACGAGCTAAAGCTGATTGTTGATTTAATGTATGAAGGTGGGATTGCCAAAATGAGAGATTCAATCTCTAATACTGCCGAATATGGAGATTTAACAGTTGGCCCAAAAATTATAACTCCAGAGGTGAAAAAAAATATGTCCCATGCATTGGATCGTATTAAATCGGGAGAATTTGCCAAGGAGTTTCTTGCAGAATGTAAAGCGGGCAAACCTCAAATGGAAAAGCTACGTCTTGCTGGCAAAGAAAACACAATAGAAAAAGTTGGTGGCGAGTTGAGAAATTTAATGGCCTGGATTAAAGAATAGTTTTTTTAGAAAAAACCGGCCAAGGGGAGTCCTATTGATAATCCCCACATGGTCGCAGATCTATTTTTGTTAGTCCAGCTAATGTAATTTAGCTCCCAAAAGACCTTCTTGCCCCATCTTACCCATAGATTTTTGTAATCTGGTACTCGGTACAAAGAGATCAACATACCATACATCGCCAGATAATTTTCCCAACCAAACGGATTGTGAAAAGTTACTTCAAACCCTTGGGGAAATAAAAATTGATTGTACAACTTAGAATTAGTTTTGTGCTCAAAAGTAACAAGTTGTCCGCCCAGCAGAGCGACCACATTTACCCGTTGGTCTAAGGCTTCACCAATGTCGTAAGCAAAATAGATACCCAAGTTATTAAATAGTGAGCCATTCCAAACTGTAGCATTAAAGCCCCTAATGGAAGCAATATCTGTCACCGAAAAATTACCATAGAGCATAAAAGAAGGGGCCACCCTACTTTCCATTATCATATCATTTTCTTTGGTATCTAAAAAATATGGCCCAAAACCATAAGCTGTTTTAAAGCGGTGCAGACGTTTTGGAAGCAAGGCCTTTATTTTTATAACTCTTTTTTTCTTTTTATGGTCATACACCGTGGCGACAACTGGATTAGTTCCTGTAATAACAGATACAAAAGGAGCAGAGCTGCCATCTGATAATTTAATGTTGGGAGATGACCAGGTAATTTCCAGACGTGGTCTCTCACTCCCCCACTTTCCGATGCGGGCCAAATGGCAACCTACAGATAGATACTCATTTTCAAGACCGATAAATTCAATCATATAACGAGAGCAAGAGTAATCAATTAATCTTCTATTTTCTTTAGTAGTAGAGGGTGTTGCATAAATTTTTATTAATCCACCTGGTTTGCCATTTGCAACAATTTGAACATCTCCTGGACTAAATAAATTCACATAAAGTTCTGTGTAGTAATGTCCATTTCGTTTTTCTAACAAGACGGGATTGTTCATATATTGTAAGTAAATATCCTTACTAGTAGTATATATGGTGATCGCAAGTCTTGCCCTTGGGGTCAATAAGTTGTTTGCCTCCCTAATCCATTGCAGGGAATCCTTTACAAAATGGGCCTTAAACTTTATTGATTTATGAGCTTTTGCGGTCTGTACTGTAAAATTCTCAAGGTTTATTGGCAGGCGCAACTCACCAATAGTAACCGGCCCAAAAGAAATGGAGATGAGTCGTTTACAATTTGCTTGCTCAGTACTCATAAATAACAACAAAAATGATAAGCTAATCCATTTCATTTTCATTATTTCTTTTCCAAAAGCTTGACTTCACTCTTATGATAAACGATTGAATTGGGTTGCACTGACTTGGTAAGCCAGACGTTACCGCCAACGATAGAGTTTTCCCCAATAACTGTTTCACCACCTAAAATTGTAGCACTGGAGTAGATGGTGCAATTGTCGCCAATTGTAGGATGTCTTTTGGTATCGGATAAATTTTTATCGACACTCAAGGCCCCGAGAGTTACCCCTTGATAGACTTTGACATGTTTGCCTATCTGAGTAGTTTCTCCGATGACAATGCCCGTTCCGTGGTCGATGCAAAAATACTCGCCGATATTGGCACCGGGATGAATATCTATGCCGGTTAATTGATGGGCATACTCAGAAAAAATGCGGGGGATAATTTTTACTTTTTTGTTATGTAGCGCATGGGCCACTCGGTGGACATAAATGGCAAAAAAGCCTGGATAGCACACCAATACTTCATCAATACTTTTAGCGGCAGGGTCGCCTTTAAAAACTGCATCTAAATCCTTGTCAAGTAGGATACTAATAGTCTCAAGTTCATCAAATATTTCAGCTGAAACCCTAAGGGCATCTGCATGTGATAAACTGCCCAGTAAAATTTCGTTTAATAGGGTTTCATTCTGCCTCATCCGCAAAATTAGATCGTCAACTGTATCAATGGATTTTTTACTATAATGGGGGTACAAAATTTCTAGTAATCCGTCAATAAAGTCAACGACATTAGATCTATTTACAAAATAACGTCCCTGCAGAGGTATCTGCTTATCAAATAAAGTTTGTGCAAACTTGCGGTCCATAATATTTCTCCACTAGGCGATAGTGTCATGCATGATGTAATTATAATATTACCCATACGGCCCATGCAAGGATAAATGTATTGTGCTGGCATAATATTGAATTTATAATGATAGAATAGATGTTATTCACTTTTTAAATGGAATTGAGTCATGCCAAACAATACTACTGTTGTAATTACAGACATGGAAGAAGCACTAAGTGCAGTAGACAAAGAAGTAGGGGCAAAACCTGGAGCGATTGTCGCGGTGGGAGGACCTATTGATGGTGCCATATTTGATCTTAATATTGGTGAAACTCTAATTGGCCGCGGTCTTAAAAATACAATGCCAATTGACCTTCCTGGTATTTCTAGAAAACACGTAAAAATTACAGTGCAAGAAGGCGATACTTTTGTCGAGGATTTGGGCTCTAGTAACGGAACCAGAGTTAACAATCAGTTAGTAAATGGTAAAAGAAAACTGTTTAAAAATGATGTTATCAATATTGGTGTTTTGAGTTTAAAATTTATACCCAAAGGAGATCCCGATAGACTAATCTATGACAAACTAAATCTCGATGCAGTAACAGATGAGTTAACGGGGTGTTACAATAAGACCTTTTTTAACAGTACTTGTGACATGGAGATGAGAAAATCAAAAATCATGGGGCATAACTTAAGCCTTATAATTATCGATTTAGATCACTTTAAAAAAGTTAATGATACCCATGGACACGATGCAGGCGACTTTATTTTAAAAGAGATGCCTTCTCTCATTAGAAACCACGGCTTAAGAGCAAAAGATATATTTGCCCGCTATGGTGGAGAAGAATTTGTGGTACTACTGCCAGAAACTGATCTACAACAGGCCGCAGATTTGGCCTCTCGGTTGCGAGCACTTATTCAAAAGCATAAGTTCATGTACGGAGATATTGAGATACCCGTAACGGGCTCATTTGGAGTTTCCCAGAATTTAGATAATGTAAAAGATGGAGTTGAATTGTTTAAATTGGCAGACCAAGCTGTCTATAAGTCAAAAGAGGATGGACGAAATAGAGTGTCTCTTTGTACGGATTTATAACTGCCTGGATAGAACTTCTAACTTACCTGACATAATTGTGACAAACTGATCCCCATTAATACCAAGTATGTGATGTTTGGCCGGATTTCTAGGATGCTTTATAAACTTAATACAAGAAACTAGGCCGTAATCAAATTCAAAGCTCGTTAACTGTTCTTTTAATTTTGCAATTTGCTCGTATGCAGGGGTCAAATCTATATTGGGTTGCAGATATGTGTCTTTTACAAACTCGTGCGCTTTAGCAAAATTTTTTTTAATTTTTAAGTATTGTGTAAATGTATCATTTGTACAAATCGAATTATAGTTTTGCATGATCTTTTCTAGCTTTAAGAAGTAGCTGTAGCGACTACTTAACCATTTTGTAACATTAAAAGTAAAAGTTCTTTGAGATTTTTTAGAGTCCATCTTGCAGCTTACACCATCAAACTTGACCATCAAATCCATGATATTATCTTGGAGATTTACAAGCTCGTCACGTAAGTGATTATAGTCAACAAATTTTGTGATTTTGTCTTTAAATGGTTCTGTTTGCTCAGAGATGTTTGACATGTCTGATAATAACTCACTATTACAAAAACCATCAACGTCTTTGTATCCATCTTCTTTTTCACAAGAAATGACTAGAAAGCAAAAAATAAATATCTTAACTAAAATGTACATCTTCATTTTTAAAAGTCTCTTATAAGTTATCCTAAATATTGTCACAATATCCAACATTGAAGTTATCAGTAAAGCTATGTATTAATAATGAAATATCAAATGGCTTATCATTGACCGCAGTTTTTTGTATGGTTAATGTACCTTGGGTAGTTTCTAAATGGACTTTCTGTAATAAGCGTCCATAGGGGTCAAAGCGCTTGTTTAATGTCCAAGCTGGAATTGTAATGTTGCCTAAAGTATTTGGGCCTTCAGTTAATGCCTCGACCTTTTTTATACATTTGGGTTTGACAGTAAAGTTTTCACGACCTGCTTTTGTATAGACTTGCCAGACAGTTAAATGGTTACTTCTTTTGTTCCAATCGCTAATGGTCTTTAATTTCAAGTTATCTAATAATATCTTGATCCAATCTTTTTTAAGCTGAGTATGTTTAGCATAAATTTCTCTTTCATCGCATAGAGGGTTTGTATAGGTCGAAACTTCAGCGGGAAAATCCATACAAGTAAAATTATTTCCTCCGGCAAGTGCTCCGAGTTTAAATGGCAGTATAACATTGGGGTCATATCCATGGCCTTTTAAAATTTTACTAATCGTTGAGTGTGGATATCTTACATTGAGAATCCCCTTTGCTTTGCCACTTATAACACTGATTAGAGGTGAGCCAGAATTTCCCCCTCTAATTGAACAGTCGCCAAGAAATACATAGGGGTAGTTTTTATGATTGAAGTTGGGGGTTATAAAGGAGTTATAAAAGATGTTGCAGGTTTGACGCTTTATTAGTCCAAAGAAACGTTTTGAGTTTGAGTGCATGGGGTCCATGGACCATACTTCTACCTGCTCATGATCAACAAATCCCGACTTATTATCAATTTCAAGAGGTACTCTTTTGGTATTTTTTGTGAGCTTTATAAATGAATAGTCTAGTTCTAGGTGGTGATATGAAGATGAGAGGACTTTAGCGCAAACAAAGCGCTCCTTTTGAAATCTTTTGTTTTTGGGGAAAGTTACCCCTATACGATCAGTACAGCTTGAAACATCCTTTTTCAAATATTCAGGAATACAATGTCCATTTGTCATTACGATATCATCTGATATTAAAAATGCGGTACACACCAAGACCTGAGTGTTGCTTTTATCTGCAATGGCCAATTTTGCCACATAGTCAGGACAGTCATTTAAAGCACACTTGACGTCATCATTTTGAATCTGCTTTACAGCATCTAAAACGCGAAAACGGGCAACTAACTGATTTTTTAATTCAGTTCCACTGTGCTGCTCTGATTGTCCGCAAGCTGCTGTAATTATTAGGATTGCTGTAATCCATAAATATCGCATATCCTTCCTTCTATTTGCAAGTAAGTATGTGTATATATGTATATATTGTGTGGCGCGTTGTGTCTAGTGATAATCTAATTTTGGTTAATATTTACACATAGTGTTGTTTTATTTAGTCCATGATAATGGGTTAAAATGTGGTTATGGTGCAGTAAGTGGTTTGATTAGTAGTAACGTTCCACTTTCTTCCAAGCTTTTGTCGCCAGCTTCACTAAAGCGCATTGAGGAAGTCCCCTCTGTAAACGACCACTTATGGGTTTTTGTGAAGTGCTTCTTAAGGTATTTTTTTATTGCTGATTTGTGTGAACCTAAAATGCCAAAAATTCGTACCTCCCCATGAGGTGCCAATACCCTCTTTATTTCAGATAGGGTGGCAAGCCCATCCTCGACAGATAAATTATTGACTAGTTTGTGGGCCACGATGACATCTATGCTGCTATCTGCAACAGGAATATTGGAAGAACTTCCCCTAATGAGGTGGTCTCCATACTTATTTAGATAATCAATCATCTGTGTTCCTACATAATTATTAGTAGGGATATCACTGGAATGGTACCAAATATCAAGGCCATACACATCAACTCCCTTAGAGCGAAGATGGGGGAGCAAACCGCTTAATCCCTCTCCAAGCGAAAGCACAACTGCCTTATTTGATTTCCAGTGGGCCACTTGTTTTGCATCAATTTTAAGTGCCTTGAGCATTTCTGGTAGAGCATAATAAATTGTATCACCTGTAACAATAATCTTGTTCACAGTGACACCCATTCCTTGGCCCCCTCTGTAATTTTTCTCGGGCATGAATAGTTCAAATTTGACATCAGATGAGCTTATTGCAAAGTGCCTGACAAAAGGTACTGCTTCTTTGTGACATAGACGGGTGTTTTTTATTAGGCTTCTATTTTGATCAATGGATGCAGGTGATCTGGGAGCATCTAAGTGGGTACAACTATATAGGAGTGTGAATAGAAAAATAACCAAACGTGTCATTAGCTAATTATCGGAGCCATCATACAATTTTATTAGTGATACAGACACAACTGTAGTGTCAAATTAGAATTTGCCGGTGTGGCCTTACAATATTAAGAAGAATTTACATGTTCCCACAAGACAGAAACCACATAACAGCGCAAAGCGTTGCTGACTCAACAAACTTCTGCTAAATATTGGCTTACGACATACTTTAAAAGAAGAAAATTAGATATAACAACAAGTGCTGCTAGCATAATTTTAGGAGAACAAAAATGAACAATTATAAACGACTACTACCTTTAATTTCATTTTCAATTTTATCTATAATGCTCTTTAGTGATGCTGCCCTAGCAAAATCCTATCCTCCTTTGGGTGAGAGAATGTGCCAACTCTATAAATACTCGAGTCAAGATTGTAAAGGAGCAAAGGATGGTTATGGGCCCTGTAGATATAATGGGGGTGGGCATGAAGAGTGTTTTGCAGCAACTGCAGGTTATAAATATTGTATAACTACTCATGGACATAATGAATGTCTCAAGGCCCCTAAAAGCTATGGACATTGCATATTTTATAAAAAAAATCATGCTAAATGTATGCGGCCAAGATAAGATCACGTCACCACAGTTTGGGCAGAGAGTTGATAGAATAAGTAGTGTTTCATCTTCTTTCATGAATTATTTATATATTTTCATAATATTTTAATCTTTCATTAACAAATTTATGTTGAGCTACAACTAAATAGTTTAACCTGAAATGCTTTGTGGCATGTTGACTGGTTAACCCAAGGATAATTTGTGACCCAAGCTTTAGTTATATCTTTTTTGTCTATTTGCTTTTTTAGTTGTTCAATTTGTTATGGAAATGGCCAGAGCTCACAAAATATAGAAGACCTAAGCTTAGTATTGAGCCGAAATCCTAATATACTTTATAGGAAGAGAACTTACATCTCAGAAATTGATCAAACACCTACAACTACGTCAGAGATAGTTTTATTAAGAGATAACAAATTTGTTCGACTTCATGACTTGAGTGCAGGGTATACTGGAGAATTAGATCCCTCTGCGATTTTGGCCGATGTAAGACTAAATATAAGTAACTATCAAGGAAATATATTTGCTTTTGATTTTGTTCTTCCACTACAGAAATTGGGTGGAGAGAACTTAGCGGCTCCAGTTATGCCAGATTTTGATCAAAAAAGAAAAATACTTTATGTGTCTGCAGATGGGGAAGTTGAGCTAACCCAAGGAGGATATTGGAGTAAGGAGAAGTCTTCTAAAATTATGGGCAAGTGGAGTAAAGCCGGTGTAAACCATGTTGAACACACGATGTTAAAGGGGGGATTTATTCATATTGGGACAGTTAACAGTGAGATTAAAACGTATTATAGAAAATTTTCTGGCTTTAATGTCTACGCTATCAGATACAATGAAACCTTGGTGCTTTTATCAGATGACTTTAACTTTCATAACGCAAACAGCACTGTAAAGAAGCAGGCAAGGGCGCTACACCTATTAAAAAAAAATCATCTAGATAGAATATTAAAACAAGCAGTTTCAAACAAGGATGACTGTGTTGCAACTGTAATTGCAATTGTTAACAGCTAACCTTTTTTCCTCATATAAGAACCTATCATTTTTACAACAATGACGCAGCGCAAGTTGTGTGGTGTATCATTCTGGTGTACAAACTCGAAAATATTAATAACGTGGGGAGAACATTATGATCCGGCTCAAAAGTAACTTAAAAGTTACAGTGGTTTTGTTTGTCTTTTTTTTAAACTTATTTACAGGTTCGAATCCTTTGGCATCCGTTGTCGATCCTGTAGGAATCTGGTCACTCAGCGGTGTTCATAGTGAGTTTGGCCCATATCAGGGAGAACTTGAAGTTTCCTTGGACAAAGATGGTAATCTTTCACTCATTCGATTAATTACTTATGATTTGTATAGATATAAAGATCTAAAAGTTCAAGAAATTTGGAGTGGCAAGGGTCGCTTTAAAAACTCCCACCTAGAAGCACACTTTCGTATCAAACAGGCCGACTACATTAAAACAGTTGATGATTTAACCCGTACCCCAGAGCAGTTCCAAAAACCTGTGCATCTTAATGCAACATTCAAGCTTCAAAAAAATTCTACGATTACTTGGATTTTACTCAATAACAGTGTGACTGACCATTTTGATGGAAATAGGCGAAAGCTTGAAGCGGCCCCCCTATGGAAAGATAAAAGGCAACGAATATATTCTCAGGGAAAAGCGACTTCCATTGCTCAGTCTATAGCAAAATTCATTGTGGAAAACACTGTAATAGCAGATTATAGAAAAGATCCAAAAGTTGCTGTCTTCGCTGATAGATCTGATTTTAAACAAAAAGCACAATACTTTATAATGGACACTACTGACTATGAGTTTTATCAAGATAGACGCGACACCCTTCGCATCCCCAACAAGATAATTGATGAAATAAGCTTAGTTGAAGAGCTTTACCGCCATAGTGCATATACATATACTCTTAGTGAAAAGGCCGAAATGGCAGATGAGAAAATGCAACAGCTACACATCAATGAAGCCGGCCTGTTTGCCTCTGCCCAAGTTGATGAAAATGGTGATTTTGTGCAGTTTTACTCTGACAATGACGGAGCATTGTGGTCTGGGATGTATGCCGGATCTCAGGCCATGAGGTATCTGACGACTAAAGATCCACAGGCCCTTTTAAATTTTAAAAAAACCCTTAAGGGAATGATCCTTTTAATGGACGTCACAGGTGATAAACGCCAATTTGCTCGCACTATCCAGGCCTTTGATCCCGAAAAAAAATTAGACAAAAGTAAATGGAAGAGAGGATTAGGTGAGTACGATAGATTTAGTTGGAAGTGTTGTGGCAATAACGACATGGTCAAAGGGATATTTCACGCTTTTGTTTGGGCCTCTGTAGTATTACCCGAAGACGATGAGCTTCGCCCGGTGCTTAAAAGTCGTGCAAGACTTTTTCCTGATCTTTATGTAGTTGAAGAATCAAAACAAAACCGGACTGTTGCTAGTGGTATCGCCGCACTTTGGACTCGTGATCAAAAATATAAGGAGACATATTTTTATGGCCAAACATTTCTTGAATCTATTGCCGAAGCTTTGGGAGTAGCAAATGGATTTTATGTCGGGGGTGTCGCCGACTGGAGTGGAATTAACCTTGGTGTAGTAGGACTTGTTACAAAAGTTGTACTAGCTCAGGAGATGATCGCCAAGTTTCCTTCCCCACCTAAAGAAGAAATTGACTATGGAGATGACTATTCAGTAATCGACGGAGCGGTTGCAGCTGGCGTGATTAACGAGGAAGACCTCTTGGAGCATGCCCGGGAAGCCTTTTTAGATACGTGGAACAACTACTCTGCTGCCAGGCGAGATTTAGTAACTATTGCCGCCTATGCTTTTGCTTACAAAGAAGGAACTCGTGGTTTTGGATTTGGGTTTGATGAGGAGGATTTAACCCGAGAAGAAGAGGAGAAAAGTTGGGAAAAAAGAGAGGCATGGGATAAAACTATTAACCAAGCTGTATGGAGCTTGAGGGAATTTTCTTTTCCACAACATCGCTATAATGTTGCTATCGATTTTAGGTTAAGGCCCACGTGGTGTTTATCTGCATGGCCTAGACTTCCCTGGAAGTCTGTTAAAAATAAGCAGCCGGTTGAGTATCACTTTCAAGCGGTCGAAGACTTCCCCCTGTTTCAATCTTTGATTTTTGACACAAACTTCTTTTGGAAAGATGGCCCCTTTAGCGCTGAAGCATCAGGCTCTCGTGACAGAATACAACCAAGGGCCGATTATCTCTATGCGTACTGGATGTCTCGCTGGTCAGGCCTTTTGAGTGAAGATGATAGGTGGCAACCTAAAACAATGTAATGGGCACGTTACAAGCTAAACAATTAGCGCTGTCCATATTGAAAAACAAATAGGTCCTTTGCAACAATAATGGTTAATTTTTCATCCGTTGAAACATAATTCCATTCTTCACCAGGAGCTAACTTGAATTGTTTGGTAATTTCATGGGCCGCCTCATTTTCAAGTTGATAATAGACAGAATCATTTTCAAAACTGATATCAGCATATTCATGTTCAATGACAAAAGAAGAACAGTTAATCATGGAACACATTAAACGAAATGAGTCCTGCGAATGAAAAATGGTTTTACGTTTTAAAAGATCAAACTTGTCCTGCATTTTATCATAAATGCGCTTATCATCACCATCCCGACTGATGGCAAAAGAAGCACGGGTATTGCTAGAATTGATGTAGCCATGAACCGCGGCCTGTACGACCTCTGGTAAAATGCATTGTATAAGAAGACACATTATAATTGTTTTTATCATAGTCCATTCCCCTTTTGTTTTTTTAAAAATATTTAACAATAGTTTAAATTGTAATTCACAATTTAAAGCTGTGCAACTCATTGTGGGTCTTACTAGCTCTAGGCCATTTTATTTTATGTGTTGTCTATTTATATTCATATTGATGTTTATTTTTACATCTTTATTGTCTTGAGTTTGGTTATACATTTTTATCTTGATATTTGGGGCAAAGACACCTTCAACAAGATAAGTTCTGGGTTTAAATAACTGGTTACTCTCAATAAAGGCCATCTCTTCTTGAGTGAGAAGAAAATCTTGGTTTGTAGTTGTCTGTGCAACGTCTACACATTTTTTCAAGGCCTGTGCATGTTCTTTTTTAAATTTGTCGAAGTTAACCCGGTAGTTAGTAATTTGAACCTTAGTAGTTTCAACATTAATCAGCATGGAAAAATCCCCCTTTAGCTCCCCTCCAGTTAATACATTTTCTTTAAGACCATGTTGAATCAGACACATCTCATAATTGTGCAATATCGCTATTGCAGGTTCTATTATAATGCCAAAGCCGTGTTTTACTAATCCACTCATGTAAGTGGCACAGCTTGATAAAAGCATCATAAAAAACAACGAGACAATCAAAAGGTAACTCAAAAGGTAACCAAAAGGTAACCGTCACTTTTTTGTGAAACTATGCACTGCCTTGTACTCAACTTTTGAAGATAATAACTTGTAAACATAAACTACCAACAGGATTTTTGTGCAATGGGTATCATAAAAGTGACGGTTAAAGGGTGATCGCACTTAATTACATCTATGAAGATCCTGATTCTAGGCAGATACGGCCCTGCACAATTGGCCTTTTGTATTTGTTGGGTTAAAGTTTTGAGATTATCAACAATCTCAGGACAAAAATATGAACGAATCA
>JADHTQ010000091.1 GCA_016784965.1 Bacteriovoracaceae bacterium
TACTTTTCTTTGTATAATAGGCCAACATTTATTGTTTGCAGACTGCTTAAGGAAAAATATCGTAAAAATGACCATGTCAATGACCAGGACAGGTATTTGAAGATCAGATCAAGTTTAGGATGAAAAATTCAGGTTAAAACTGTAATAATTCTGCTATTAGACCCGATAATATTATCAGTAATGAGATTTTTTTTCTTAAGGAAGGAAATAAATATGAAAAAGTTAATCATCATCGCTTTGTTTATGACAGTTATATCAGATAACTCTCTTGCATGTGCCATCCAAAAAATTCGCTACTGTCTACCTGGTGTTAATTTTGTTAGAAAAGTAGATTTGATGGCCGATATTTCTGACCTTTACGGTAATGTAGAACTTTACTTTAACAACTCGGCAGTAATATCAAATACTTCATATCTAAATGGATACCTAAGTTTTACGAAAGATTTAGTGGTAAGAAAATCCCATTCAGTATTACAGTATAAGAATCTGGAGTTCTATCTGAATCCTCAGAAGAATGAAAAATGTGTAATGCTAGAGGTGGTGGCAAATAGCTGCAGTGATTTTCCTCATTTTCAGTCTAAGTGCTCAAGGCGCAAGTTTACTGCTAACGATTGTAAAGGTTCAGATGTAAAAATGGTAAAATGCTATGATATCGTGACCACTGTTGATATCTCCGGTATACAAGAAGCGCCTAGAAGTTTAGAGCAGGTGAAGATCTGTGCTGGAGATGCATTTCATGAGAAGGTTGTTATAAATAAATTTAGAAGTGAAAGGAGTGGTAGCTCCTCAGAATATAGAGAGATAGGGTATAACCCTAAATGCAAGCGAGATCTATTACAGCTCCCTGAAGTAACAAATTTAATAGAGAGAGTAGATAAAGCTATCTGTAATTGCAGCTATAAGCCTGATGAAAATGAAATTGAGGATTTTGAAGGAATTGAACCAGGACTAAATATCACGCTTCCTTTTTTAGGTAGCAAAAGCAGTTGTAACTGTCCAGGAGATTTCAAACTTGGGGAGAAAAAATGGACTATAACTAATCAACCCGATCAATTTGATATATAGTTAAGCTCCTCTAGACCGCAACTAGCAGAATATTAGTAAAGAATTAAAAAAGGTTCTTGATGCCTGATTTTTATGAGATGAGAGGGTCCTCTCCAAAAACTAGTTATTTTTTGTGTACTTTATTGACCATTATTTTAGTGCTAATTCTTTTACCTGCGCTTAAGTCTACACAACGTATTTGGTGTCTTCTAAAAATTTGAAGAACTTCTAAACCTCATGTTTACCTCTGTATATATCTCCCCAAGGCCTTCCGATATTATCATCTATTCTTCCTAGTCTTAAAACTTCATCCCCTTGCTCCAAGTCCAGTGATTTAGGATATTATTTAGCTATATAATTAATGCAAGCTAGAGTCTCGAATACGGCAAAGTTATGCCAAGAAATTCCCTTGTTCTTCCTACTCCCAATATTTCTTTAAACCTACCCTCTGCAAACCATTTGCGAAAATAGGTGGGGGCCACCATTTTACGTGAATGACTCTAAGCAAAGGAAGAGGGAAAAAAGTTAATGCGACGAAACCGTAAATTTTAACATTACAAAAAACATATACTTTCTATGGTGGCCCCAAGAGGTGCCCACACGCTGTTTGATTTGGCCCTTAATATTAATGAGTTATTAGTGATTACAATAACTTCTCTTTGTTTATTTTAATCTTATTTCATCATTTTTCATCTTATTTAACCTACTGACCGGTGCAAACCGGAGCAAGGTTTTGGTGTTATTTGAGGGGAACCTTGGGTTGGGGGTTAGGGGCAATGGCTACTCACAATGATAATAATTTCAATATGTCTTAGATGTCGCTATGGACAGTAAGTAGAAGCTAGCAATCCCAGGGAGGCTTTTTGCCAATGACTCCTTTTATATAATCCAAATGTTTGAAATTCTCTGACTCATATCCTGTTGCTATGTATAGGTTTTCATATCCCATATTATAGAGCTTTTTAGCAACATCTTCTCCCTTTTGATCATTGGAAAGGCACGAATCTATGTAGAATATTGAATTTTTTTTCATTTCACTAATGCTACTAAATAATTCATTTGGGTCCTCAAATATTTTAATATCGATACCCGTTTGCTCTGCTTGCATTTTCCAAGTCATACGTACTAAAGAATCATCATCTAATAGAACAGATAATGGGGTCACATTATTATCAATGCAGGAAGACGCACTCACTTTAACAGGAACATGGGCCGTGATCATTTTCGGTATTAGCTTTACTCCTGCTTTCATACACCTTGTTTGAATCTCTTCTTCTTCATAGTGACTTGTAACCAATATTGAGTTTGGGCCCAATAAATGCTTCTCAATAAGGTCTAAACCCGACTGCTTATGGCCAATCAGTTCATAATCGCAGAGATAGGTAACTTTATCAAAACATGAACTATTCTTTTTAACCCAACTTGAAAAGTCATTCGGATTTGAAACATGAAAGATTTTTATTTCTGCTTCAGCTAAACATGCCTCTTTAAACTTCTTGTCCCAAGTTTGATGGATTCCTTGATCATCATCAAGTATTAAAATAGCAGAATTTTTTGCAATCTCAAGACCAGAGACAAACCAGTTCGGAGCAGTGACCTTTGGTAGAGTGAAAATTACTTTAGTGCCTAAACCTACTTCAGATTCAACTTTGAAGCTGCCATTCCAAGATTCAATAGTGCTTTTAGCATGATGTAGGCCTAGACCATGCCCGGAATGTTTATTATTTTCCTTACCAAAGGAAGCGCCTTTGTTGCCAAGTTTTGATAAAATCTCAGGGGGTATACCTTTGCCATCGTCTTCAACGACTATTTGTAGTTCACTTGCATTGATTGCGCCGAGATGCACAACTATATTACCTTGTCCTTTTTCAGATGCTTCAATCGCGTTATTAATTGTATTCGACAAGACCCTCTTGAACTCAATCAAATTAATACTTGCAAAAAGTCCATAACTATTAACTAAATTACCCTCAATATTAATCCCAAGTTGAGATCTAAAGTGCATCCTTTTTTCTGAAATTATCTCCTCAATACAGCTTGAAAGAAGTTGAGGGTGTAGTTCTTTGGAATCAGTATCATCCAGGTTTAACTGCCTTCTCCTCTTAATTGAAAGATTATTCGCAATATCTTGAATACGTTGAATAGAGCTGCGAATAATCAACCTTGTAGTTTCTGGCAAACTATTCAGATCACTCATTGCCACATTCAAGGCACTTAACGGTGAGCGAATGTCGTGTGTTACTTGAGATGCTAGTTCTGAAATTGCTAGTTTTTTTCTATACTCTTCTTTGATTTTTCTTGTTTCTAAAATCCTTACTGAAACTTTTTTTAAATTTATTGAGATGTCATGAAACTCTTTTATAAAGTCTAATTTATTTATGTTTACAATATCATCATCTAACAATTTTTTAAATTGAGTTAAGAGTTCTTGAAAGTAGTTTGAAGCACTCCTTGAGATGACAAGAAATGATCCTAAAAAGCAGATGTATAATGTAATTATTACTGCAGTAATAACAGAAAACTGTTGATTAATCATTTCTTGCAACAAGGGATATTTGTAGGCGACAACGATCTTTCCCAAAATATTTTTTTCACCAGAAAAGTCATCTTGGCTCACTATTGACAAGTTAGTAATTAGAACCTTGTTCTCCTTGGTATTCATGCTTCCATTTTCAGAAATAATATCCCCAAAATTATTAACAACGCTTACAAAAGCAGTATCCTGCGCCTCATGCAATGAAGACACTGTTTTGCTAATCGCATGATAATCAGATACCAGTAGATCGTTCCTTATAATTTTAGCAATATGTTGAGTTTTTTCATATGAATCATTTTTGAATTGTTCATAGACCTTGCTACTAATTACATGGTAGCTAATAAATATTGAGGCACATAACAACAAAAAAGATACGAAGCAAAATACAAGAAATATAATTTTAAAACGTAACTTCATAACAAACAACAATCCTCTTTACTTTTTTTTCAAATTCATTACCTTTAAATAAGGGTATCCTAAAAAAGGGATTTTATACCCTGAAATATCGGTTGCAACTATTCGGTATGGCCGATCTCCGTGATATAATGGAATAATTCCGATCTGGTTCATTAGTAACTTATCAACTTTTTCAAACAGCTTGACCCTTTCAAACTTATTATTTATTCCCTTGGCCTTTTCCATCAAGGTTCTAATTTCTTTACGATCTAATCCGGGAGGGGAAAATTTATTATCTAAGAGATATTTTAATAGCATATATGTATCGTGATATGATGCACTCATCGGAATTAAGATCGCAGTATAGCTACCGGAAGTAAATGTTTTTAAAAAATCCTTCATTTCTTTCTTCAATAGCGTAACGTTATACCCTGCTAACTTATTTACTGGAGCAAGTAATTTTGTCAATGCTTCTTTATTCTGTTTGTATCTATAAACTACCTCAATATTACAAGGTGACTTGGTTGTGCAATCACTACTCTCTGTCATTTTTAATATGTTATTAGTATTATGTGCTACTTGTTTGTTTATATGCCCATACATCCCTCTTGGTATAATGCCAAAGGCTTTATAATGTGATGGGAGCTTTAACTCATTTAAAAGGCCATCAATATCAACATTATCGTATAGAACTTTTCTAACACTATATTTATCAAGTGGTTTCTTTTTTAAATTTAAAGACAAAAAAGTACTTTTTACTGTAAATGACGGAACCCTTGACACTTTAAATGGTATTTTTCCTTCAATTTCCCGTAATGAATAAGGCCAAATATCGTTATATTTTCTTGATAAAAAACCATCCACAGCTTCTTTTTCATTATCAACAACACTATAAGTCAGTTCGTTAAAAAATACATTTTTTGCGTTATAATAATATTTATTTTTTTTGAGGATAACTTTCTTTCCAGGAAGTACTTTAACAACGTGGTAGGCACCAGAAGAAGGTATTGGACAAACTGAACATTTGTTTAGTTTTGATAAAGATTCCTCTGATGAGATTGAATAATTTGCTGAGGACAGGATGTTAATAAATGGAGCAAAAGGTCTGTCAATCTCAATTTGTACTTTCTTATCAGAGATTTTCTTGAGACCTTCAATCCGTAAAGATTTTCCAGATAGAAAACTTTTCACACCAGAAATAATTTCAATGCTCTTGGCCGAAGGGTGTTTTGATTTTACAATATGTGTAAAAGAAAAAATAACGTCTTCAGCGGTTATTGGCTTACCGTCACTAAACCTTGCCCCTTCTCGAATCTTAAATGTGTACTTTTTTAAATCATTTGAAATTGACCACTTTTCTGCTATGGCAGGTGCAATCATTTTATCACGATAGGTAACAAGTCCTTCAGAAGTTTGCAATAGGACATGCATCGAAACAATATCAACAAATTTACCTGGCTCCAGAGTCAACGGATAATACTTTATGACTCTGTGGTAGCTTTCTTGCGCCGATAGACCATTAATTGATAAGGTCCCTACTGTAAAATATATTACATAGATTAAATATCTTATCATTTATAGTGCCTCTAAAATATATATTTGAAAAATAGAATCTTTGCAATAAGGAGTAAGATCTAAATTTCCATACATTTCCTTAATCGTGAATCCACACTTATTTAAATCATGAACTAATTCTTCTTTTGGAATAATTCTCGTAACTGCTTCAAAATGTTGCTTTTGATCATTTAGCTTGAAGTCATATATAAATGTTCTTTGCATTAGTTGTCTATCTTCAAGAACTCTTGAGTTGATACTAATAATTCCCTTGTCTACCTCAACTTCTCTCGGTGGTCTGGCTCCAGTCAAGTTAGAATCATTTGCGATCCATAAAAGAAATATGCCATTTTTTTTTAATTTTTTTCTAACACCATTAAATATATCTATCTGCTTTTCTTTCTCTAAAATCATAGGCAGTGTATTTGTCCACAATGAAATTACACCTGCTTCTCCAGGGAAGTTAAAGTTGAGAAAATCATCACAGATCAGTTGGAGTTTATTGTGATATAAGGGGAATAAGAGAGATTTCGCTTTTTCTATCATTGTATGTTTAACATCTATTCCTATTGCGTTGAAATTTTTTTCAAGTGCGAATCTGATAACTCTGCCAGAAGCACATCCTAAATCAATGAAAGGTCCGCCTGTTTCATCCACAAGCTCATGCATCGTTAATGACCTTTTTTCAAGAGCTTTTGCTATTAGATAGTGATTGTTTCTAATTTCTAGTGTATTTCTATTCTCAAATCGAGTATCAATAACATGGCCAAAGCTGATACCTTTTTTAAACTTTAAAGTTGGTCTGTCATTTTTATTACTGTTACTCCATAAATTTGACCAAGTGTTAATTAAGCTTGTTAACGCTTGAAATACGTCATTTGAAACTTCTCCCCTGTAATTGTTTGTAAAAAAATAAGCAACGTCTCTTATGTCCCAATCCTTAGGGAAACAGTAGTAGTATTGTTCTATAGGTTCCACGGTGACAGGAGTTTTATCTTGGGAAAACAGTTTTTTTTCATTTGCCAAATTAAAATATGGACTAAAGCGATCGAATCTTATTTTGTGCACGGAAGCTGGGGGCTGCAAATGAACAATTTTAGGTATTAGAGAAATTATGTTTTCATAGCTTTTTAATCTTTCTCCTGGAATGCCAAGGAGTAGGTTCCAAGCAACATTTATGTTAAAAAACTTTGCCATTTTTAAAAAATAAATATTCTGCGTTGCGGTGCAGCCTTTATTCATAAGTTTTAAGAGATCACTGTCAAGCGTTTCAATACCTGGTTGTAGTGAAGTGAATCCTGCTTTTTGAAGAAGTTGAATTTTGTCTGGATTAGTTGTCAGTTTGATTTCAAAAAAGAATTTATAGCTGGTGGCCTTTGATGCCAAATAAGGGAGCAAGTTTTTATAGTAATTTTGACTTAAAATACAATCTACACCTGAAAAAAGATAACTCTTGTAGGCTTCTGATAATCTAGAAATATCGTCAATTACTTTATCATATGACTTTTCCCTGTAACTAATTTGGCTTCCAGTTAATCCGCAAAATTTACAGCGTTTTTTTTCTCCCCACCAGCACCCCCTTGATGTCTCAATAGGTATAGTAATTTTACCTTCTTGTTGAATATCATTGAAGGCGGGAGACTGTCTTATATATGAAAAAAAAGTATCATAGTTAGGAGTAGGGATTTGATCCAATTCTGTTTGCGATGGACTGAAATATAACTTGGGGATGTCCTTGCCAGCATCAATCGACTTAACAATTTCGATAATTGACTTTTCACCTTCTCCGACAACAAATGAGTCAACATAGTCTATTCTCTTGCTGAGTTCTTTTGCGCAAGTACTATTAAAAACACTTCCGCCAAATATTATTTTCATTTGGGGATCTTTACTTTTTAATCGTCTAGCAAGGGCCAGGGATGGTATTGTTTGAGAAAATGTACAAGAAAATCCAACCAGTTCGTATTCTTTCCAATAATGCTCGTCAGCTGTCTGATCGAGCCATCTTCGGGCCTCTCTCTTAAGTAAAGTAACATCTTGAAGAAATTTATCCCAATTTTTGTAAGCAGGTACCAGAGTTTGGACCTGGTTTTTAATAGTCTCCAAAAAAACACTCTCGTCACTATTTCGCTCAAAAATCAAATCTGCGAATGCCCACTCTCCAACGAAAGTCATCATCAAATTGGAAAAATTTTCATACAAATCAAAACTTAGTAATTTTCCAAAATCAAGGTTTAGGTATAAATCATCTACATAATAGTTATTTTTCTCCAGTACTGACTTTAGGATGCCAAGCTGAATAGAGGGATAAGTAGAAGGAAAAAATGGCATTGAGGTCAATGCAACTTTCATAGAAGTTTGGACCTGGTCCATAATTACATTTTCTTTTGCCATAGCACCAACCATTACTTTTTGTACATCATACTACAAAAAAATCTGAAAATTCTACACCCATAGAATATTGAAAAATGCCATCAACTGGACATTACAAATCCTAATTATTTTTAAAACTAGAAAACGATTTTTTTTGCTGATAATGAGTCAACATCATAATTATGGCCTTTATATAATCGCTCGATTCCATTTGAAGAAGCTTTTCCTGCCGCTTCTTGTATAGCTTTGAGCAATAATTGCACATTTTCTTCGTCTAATTCCTCTACAGAACGAATATCCCTCAGAGTTTCCAGCAAGTCTCTATCCACAGATAATTTCAAATTCAAATTCAAATCCAAGGAACTTTGTTGGGATTGCGCGGCGAGTCTGCCTGATAGTCCATCTATAAATTTATTTTGTGCAACTTTGGCATATCCATATGAAAAATTTGTACCTACTAGTAAAGTAACAGCTGCAAGCGAAAGTGATTTTTTCTTCAATAACATATACGTCCCCCTTTAGTATCATAAGTTTATGTGCAATATATCTTTTTTTGCTAGTTTTTCAAGTCATATAAGGTTTAATGAATATTTTTCATATGCGAACACGAATTGATTCACGAATATCTATTTTGCCAAAATATAAATCCAGCTACCTAAATGGGAAATAATCGCCAAAATTCAACATAATGCTTGCAAAATATAGCAATATTGCTATATTGGCTTTTAGGAAGGAGTATTGCTTGAGAATAGAGATATTAGATCAAGCTGCCAAAATATTAAGGGCAGAGAGTAGAGAAATAAAAGAGGACTTGAAGGATATCTTAGAAAAGTTGGAGCTGGGATTAACATTGGGACTTCCGCATGTTCGACCCCTGACAAGTATTCACTCAAATCTTTTTGAGATTAGAGTTAAAGATAAGAAAGGGCAGTTTAGAGTTATTTATTTTGTGAAGAAAAAAGATGCAATCTACATTCTTCATGCTTTTAGAAAGAAGTCCCAGAAAATGCCTCAAAAAGAGAAGAGTTTAATTTTGAAAAGAATTAAGGAGATGAAGTAATGGCCAAAACTAAGAATTATAAAAATGTCGGTGATTTTTCAAAAGATATTCTTGGCCTTGATGATTACGATAGTTGGTTGATATCTGTTAAAAATAAAATTATTGCAAAAATTGTTAAGAGCAGAAAAAAGCAAGGCCTTTCCCAAGGTGAGCTTGCTGAAATGCTTGGGACTACTCAGTCTGTTATAAGTAGAATAGAAAATGGGACGACCAGGCATATTACTATCGACTATTTAATGAAAATAGTAACAGTACTTGGTGTTTCACCTAAGATTACTTTTAAGGATGCTGCTTGAAATAGTCAGGTCCTCAAAATGTCTAGCCAGCCCTAAAGTTGAAAGTTTCATACGAAATTCAGGACTCTTAAGTTAGATATTAAAAAATTTCTCTTCTTGAGTAAGTTTTAAAATTTGATTGTCTGAAATAAATTGATCTCCCAGTGATGCAATCTTATCTTTGAGTATAGCAACGATGAATTGGCCATCAATTTTATTTGCGATATCAAACGCTGTTTTTAACTGATTAATAGACACTTCTTCCATTCTATCATTTAGTTGGAATCGACATGTTGATGCTTTCTTTTCTTCCAAATATCTCAAGTATGCCAAGTCAAAAGCTGTGATCTGGCCCTTTTTCTTGCCTGACCCAACAGCTCCCTTCATTGCAGTAACAGAAAAAACATAAGTTCCATTATCTTCATTGTCATAAGATAAAACATATTCTTCATCGTACAATTTTTTAGCATAATCAGTATAATACAAATTAAATTTCTCCAAGGCATTATCTAACCTTCCCTGATATTCAAGTAGACTCTTGCTAACTGCCTCTAAGGAATCTTTTGTTAGATTGACTTGCTCTTCAACTCGACATATTTCAGCGAGCAACCCTCCTTTCTCACCTCTCCTTTCTTTTAATTCACTTAACTGTGTATTCAATTTCTGAAAGTCTTCAAGGGCACCTTTTTTTGATATAGATTGTAGAACTTGTTGCTCTTGTTTTGTTAACACCGAAATTTCTTCGTCTAAACTTCTTTTTTTCTTATCGAGTTCGCTCATTGATTTTTCAACAAACTTAATCTTGTTAGCAATCATGCTATTATGGAAATTCAGCACATCTTCGAACTTCTTTGTTACAGCTCCTAAAAGAGCCCCGGCTTCATCATATATCTCTTTCACTAAAGAGGGGTTAATGTTACTTTTAGACTTCGCTAAATTACCAAGAGTATCTTTACTTAAAGCAATTCTTGTACTTATATTGCTTTCTGTCCGGTTGCCGGTACTGCACAGAACGAATTATCGTCATATACATCGTCATATCTTCAAAAAAAATATCGTTTTTCACGCTCAACCCATCGATATTACGTCAACATGCCTAGTTCCAATGACTTACAAGATGTA
>JADHTQ010000092.1 GCA_016784965.1 Bacteriovoracaceae bacterium
GGGGAGAAGCTTTGGTACGATATAACGTAGAACCGAAACAAATTTTGAGGAGCCCCGTGCTGGAAATTGGCATGCGGGGATCTGTGAGGGTTTTACTTTTCAACCTTGATCGGGTTGAGGAGTAATTCTACTCTATGAAAAACCTAATAGCTTTTACTTCAAGTCGTCACCTGCTATCCAATGTAATTTTTTGGGGATTAATTTTAATGGCCATATTTGTGTGGTTTCGCATTGGTAAAGAGGAACTTCCCGAATTTTCTAGTAACTGGATACGAGTGACAACGACTTACCCTGGTGCTCCGGCTTCTGATGTTGAACTTTTTGTAACTAAACCATTAGAAGATGAGCTAAAAGGTGTTGTGGGGATTGAAGAAATTGTCACGACATCAAGTACTGGAACAAGCAGTGTAAGGATTGTGCTCGATGATGATTATCCCAACAAAGATGAGGTCACTCAGGAAATCAAAGATGCCATTTTAAGAGCAAGGCTACCTTCTGAAGTCAGAGACATTCCCAGAATGCGACAGTTTAAAAGTGCCGCCAAGGCCATTTTAGATATTGGGATTTATCACAAAGATCACCGATTTTTAGACCAGAGTAGTCGCTCTGAAGTTCAAAAGTATATTTTAAGTTTTGAGTCCCAAATATTGGCCCTAAAAGAGATCAGTTCAGTGAGTCGCTCTCATTACCGCAAACCTGAACTGCAGATAATGGCCAAACCAGAAGAAATTCTAAAAAAAGAGATTTCTCTGTCGGAAATAAAAGATCAAATTCAAAAAAACAACATTAGAGTACCCATCGGTTCTATGAATGATCGAGGAGAGAGCAAGGTTACAGCAGTAAATGAGCTAGAAACTGTTTCTAGCTTAAACAATTTGATATTGAGAGGCAACTATGAAGGATATGGGTTAAAACTTGGTGATTTGGCCCATATTCAAAATGGTTTTGTTACCAGTAATTCAATCTTTAAAATCAACGGCCATGAAGGTGTATTTTTAAATATCAAAAAAAATATATCGACAGATATTTTAACTGCTCAGGCAGCAGTAATGGATTTCATTCAAAAGTTTAAAAAGGCAAACGCCAATGCACCTATTGAAATTGCCCTAATGGACGATGAGTCTTATGCTGTTACAAATCGACTTGATATCGTCACCACCAATGGTTTGCTGGGCTTTGTCTTTATAGTTTTTGTACTTGTGTTATTTCTTGATTTAAAATCTGGATTTTGGGTGGGCATGGGGATACCATTTAGTATTTCATTTACCCTCATTATTGCATCTATTGTTGGCTATACTGTAAACAACATGACACTTGCTGGAATTATAATTGTTTTAGGAATTGTCGTTGATGATGCAATTATCGTCGCAGAAAATATTTCCCGCAAAATTGAAGAGGGGATGCCTTTACAAGAAGCCGCTGTTTGTGGAACGACTGAGGTAATAAAACCTATTATTGCCAGCGTCCTCACCACTTGTGTTGCCTTTGTGCCCTTGATCTATTTTGAGGGGTTCTTTGGTAAACTAGTCTCTTATATCCCTTTGATTGTTATTTTAATGTTGGCCGGATCTTTGATAGAATCACTATTGATATTTCCAGCTCATATTTCAGGTAGTACATTTTGGCTCGATCGGTTTGCCCGAAAAACAAATCAAAGGAGTTGGTTCTATCGCTTTGAAAAGATCTATGAAAGCGCCCTACTTATCTTCTTTAAACTTAGAATTCCAATTTTGCTTTGCTTTGTTTTGCTACTCATTGGTTCTGGATTCTTATATAAAGCAAAATTAAAGTTTGTTATGTTTCCACGAGAAGAAAGTAAAGAAGTTCATGTCAAGGTAAAAGCTGACCCTAATTTTATCAGAGTAGAGACGGCCAAGGCGATAATTCCCCTAGAAGAGATGTTTGTTAAAGAAAAACTAAATGTGGTTGCAGTCCGCTCCAGAATCGGTCGTTCTCGCAGGGGGGGAGTTGTTAAAGAAAATGAGGCATCAATATTGGTTGAGTTAATACCTAAGGATGATCGGCCAGACTCATTGAATTTGTTGCTTAAGAGGTGGGAGAAACAAAGCAAAAACTTGCCAGGGCTAAAGCAGGTAAAATTTTTGCGTGGTCGGTGGGGGCATGCTTCAGGAAATGCTATTGAACTTCAAGTCCAAGAAAACAACGATAAGTCACGGGCCAAGATTGCTTCTATGATTAAGCAAAAAATGCAGGACATGAAAGATGTGGTAGATGTGGAAGTAGATGAACCTATTATGAAAAATGAGTTTCTCTTTCATTTAAAACAAGATCGCTTAATTAAATATGATGTTTCTCCTACAACGGTAACATCGACATTGAGGTCTTTTGTTGAAGGTTCAATCTTGTATAGTATCAATAAAGGAGAAGAAGAAGTAGATGTGCGCCTAAGTGTCCCTGAGGCATCCAAAAATGATTTAAATGAGTTATTAAATTTGAGAGTTGAAAACAAAACGGGGAAGTTGACTTATTTAAAAAATATTGTAGAAGTCAAAGAGGTAAAAAGGCCTATAAACATTAGACGGACAGATTTCAAAAGAACTACCTTGATTTATGCAAATCCGGCACCCAACTCATCGACGACACCATTGCAAATAGCACAAGAGATGGAAAACAATGTCTTTCCAGAGATTACAAACCAGTTTCCAACGGCAATATTGAGCTTTAAAGGTGAGATAGAAGATACAAGAGAAAGCCAGGGTGAGTTTCGAAGCTCCATTATTATGGTAGTTATTTTAATTTACCTGATTTTAGTCATTATGTTTAATTCTCTTTTTAAACCACTAATGGTTTTATCCGTCGTCCCTTTTGGTTTGGCCGGAGTTATATACATTCTTTATTTCCATAACATGAGCGTGTATGGATTTTTTGCTGCTGTAGGCGCTCTGGGAATGGTAGGTGTGGTGATTAATGATGCTATCGTTATGATTGACAAAATTGAGAGAACTTTTAAACAACATAAACAAAGAACGCATGCTGTGATTGCCACAGTATCTGCCACGAGACTTAGGCCGGTTATAGTAACTACAGTAACGACAGTAGTAGCGATTTTGCCGACCGCTTATGGGCTTGCCGGGTATGACTCTATGCTGGCGGAAATGATGTTGACCATGGGGTGGGGATTGGCATTTGGTACTTGTATTACACTCATTCTTATTCCTAGTTTGTACTCTTTTACAGCTTCAGACTAATGCAGTAAGTCCCACAAGTCTCCAGGTACGTTTTCACGTCACGTTTTCACGTTTTCACGTTTTCAGGTACGTTTTTACGTTTTTATTCTAAACCAGGAAATAACACTACAGGAGTTTTTGTTTTACGCCGTTTAGTACATCCCGTCCAGCCAATGAAACGAGCATCTAATAATATTTGAATCATTCCAGCATAAGGGGCCCATAATGCTACTATGGCCATCTTTTCAGAAAATGTTTCCTCAACTTCACCTTTAACTACCATTTTAAGTGCTGTGTGCAAACTTAGAAGTGTATTTTCAATAATATTTAACTCATAACAATTTTTCTGGGTAAGTTCTGCTAGATCTTTTGGGTAAGTAAGGTACCCAGGAAATTTTATTTTCATAACTCGATTATAGTTTATCAAACTTTCCATAATAGCAATCAATTCCTCCAGAGGCCTTTTGCTTATCTCATGCTTAATGGCAAAGGCATGATCAATCACAAAAATCCCCAATTCTCTTTCTGAAGTAATCTTATACAATTTTGCATAGATTCCAGGTCCCCATAACACCTCTGTGCTAGGAGAGATCCATACTCCTTTAGCTTTATCTTCTACAATTTTTGTCAAATGATCTGCACACGCCTCAATGAGAGCATCTACCGGAGTATTGAAGGTAAAATATACCAACATTAATTTTACTAAGAATTTCACAGATCTTCTCCATAACTATTTTTAAATTAACTTGAAATATTGTCTGAATCATATAAGAATTATTAAGATTACAATAACATTCAAGTGTGATACCTGTCCTAAAAAGCAAGTGTATATAATTTATATTTTGCTATACTAACTCAAACCTCATTTAGATCTCAACTTTACTAAAGTCAATATCCGGATCACATTCAAGTTCCAGTTCACATTCAAGTTCCAGTTCAAAGTCAAGTTCAATGTCAAACAAGGCCGCAAGCTGAGCATCAACTCTCATAACCATCGGGGGGTCGCTTGCACGTCCATTTGCATTTCTAAAATTATTAAAAATGGGGGGAAATAGCTCAGAAAAATCAACTCCACGTAGTTTAAATAAAAGCTCTGGATTGTTATCTAACTTTTGGCCAACCCCATAAAGAGTCGCCACAACATGCTTGCAATAGACATCCCTATCGGGGCAAGTACAACTTACTTGCAATTCACCAGGGCCTGGAAGTAGCGCCTCCATGTGGGCACTCATAATCTTTTCAAGACTCTTTGAATACTCTCCAGCAAACTGCTCTTTGCCCGGCCAAGATAGAAACTTCTGATCCCTTGATCTTAATGCATTTTGCTTTATATTGGCCCACTTTCTCTCATTTAAATTCGCCACCTTAATCAGAATGTAATAAGGACATACTGCAGGTGCTGATCCTTGCACCTCCCCCTCAATCCTCCCCTTAAAAATCATAATATTTAACAAGGCCCCCTTTTTAAAATATTTTCCACCTCTAATAATGCGATTATAGTTGACGACATTACTTAAATAATTATTATTCCATGCCCTCCCCCACCAAGAATTAGCATCTACAATTTTTTCTTTAAACACGTATGGTTTAAATTGCTGAAACATATTCACGATCCTGCTTATGCTTGAGCTTGCTGCATTCTAAAGAGATTAATAACTTCCTCATTGCTCATCTCTGTAATCCACTGCGCACCTGACTTGCCAATAACATCAAAGGCCAGCTGCTTTTTTTGATCTATCATGATTGCGATTTTTTCTTCTATCGATCCTTGAGTGATAAACTTGTGAACTACAACGCTTTTGTTTTGACCTATGCGAAAGGCACGGTCGGTCGCTTGATTTTCAACGGCCGGATTCCACCAACGATCAAAGTGGATAACGTGATTTGCAGCAGTCAAATTAAGCCCCAGTCCACCGGCCTTAACCGAGAGGATGAAATAAGGAACATACTCATCACTTTGAAACTTCTCTACTAATTTTTTTCTTCTATTAATCGGAGTTGCTCCGTGGAGCACGGCCCCCTCTTTTTTAAAGATAGTAGTTAAAAAACGTGACAAAGGCCCTGTGACCTCTTTGAATTGGGTAAAGATTAACACCTGCTCCTTTTTTTCTCTAATGGTTTCACAAAGCTGTCGAAGCCTCATAAATTTTCCACTTTCTGATTCTGCATAAATGCCTTGCCCTAAGTACTGATCCGGGTGGTTGCAGATCTGTTTGAATTTAATTAAAGATGCAAGAACTAATCCTCTTTTTTTCATAGCACATGCATCTTTGATTGCCACCTCAAGTTTCTTAACTAACTGTTGATACAATACCTCTTGCGTTTTAGTTAAAGTTGAATAGGTATCAAGTTCAATTTTTTTGGGTAGATCTGAAATGATCGACCGATCAGTTTTTAGGCGCCGTAAAATGTAGGGCCCAATCACACTTTGCAAACTTCTATAGCTTTTTTCACCCTCGTCAATTGCTCTGTTTAGCTCTGTAAACTCTCTTTTATTACCCAACAGACCAGGGTTTAAAAAATCAAAAAGTGACCATAAATCACTTAGACGATTTTCAATAGGAGTTCCTGTTAATATCAGACGGTTGTTACTTTTTAGCTTTTTAACTGCTTTTGTTTGGGCCGTGGCGGGATTTTTTATCGCTTGGGCCTCATCTAAAATTACATAACTCCAATTATATTTCTGGAGCCACCCGTAGCGTTTGACAAGCCCATAGGTCGTAATAATCAGATCAAAACTATCAATCATCTGCAAGTCATTCATACTTTTTAGCTTGGAGTGAGGCGTAGAGCTTGGGTGCGCAATGAAAATTTTCAGGGCCGGAGCGAATCGCTTAATCTCAAAGACCCAGTTTGCAATCAAGGTTGCCGGAAGAACTAGTAAGCTTGCGGGCAAATTTTTGTGCAATTTAGTTAAGGTTTGTAAAAATGCCAGCACTTGAATAGTTTTACCCAGACCCATATCATCGGCTAGACATGCGCCAAGGTTCAAAGAGTGTAGAAGAAAAAGCCAATCAAGTCCTCTTTGTTGATACGGCCTAAGATGCGCTTTAAACTCCTTTGCTGGCTGAGTAGATTTAATGAGATTGGGATTTTGCAACTTGGTTAGAATTGACTTCAGCCAAGCACCACAAGTCATATTAATTTTTTGCCCACCGAGTGTCGCTTCTTTAAATTTTTCACTACTACTACCAGGAATCATCAATAGTCTAAGCGCTTCTGATAGAGGCATGCCACTTTCTTGCATTAGTTTTTGGGCCTGCTCCCAAGATGACAACGACTGCTTTAGTCGCCCTTTGTCCACTTTAATCCACTTACCTTTGATATATGCCAGCCCCTCTGATGCTGCTAGTATTTTGCGAATCTGCTGCCTAGAAAGCGGAGTATCACCAACCATTAGGTGTACCTTAAAATCAACAACCGACTCAGGACCAAACAAAGTTGGAGGTCTTGTACCGACAGTTATATGTAGTTTGGGTCGATCTGGCGCCTTTTTCCACCAATTGGGAATTCGACAGATGATCCCTGCTTCTTCAAAAATCGGTATGTCTTGTAAAAACTGATAGGCCTCATTAGCTCCCCAGGCCAGAGGATAAAAGATATTACCACTTTCAAAAAGGTGAGCTATAAAATCACTTTTTTTGGCCCCTTGGATTATTGGGAACATTAGCTCATACAGACCATGGGAGTCATGTCTATATTGTATCCGCGAATACTTAAGCGCCCTGTGTTTTCTATGTTTGCTCTGCTTGCTGCATTTATTACCAGTACTCTCCACATAAGTCGCCAAAAAAGCAAAAGGAAACTCGCTATCATTTGGGCCTTCGACCAAATGAAAATATATTTTCACCCTATTGTGCATCTGACTCTGCATCTACATTTTCTAGCACAAATCATTATATTGTTTGACCAACTTGTTAAATAAACCACTAATCCAAACATTATTTTTCAGTTTTGAAATGTTTTAAATCGTACCTGTAGACTTGTGGGACTTACTGCACCAAACACAGTGAGTCCCACAAGTCTACAGGTACGTTTTTACATTTTTAACTTATTTGTCAGTTTGCATACCAAGTTGTTGATAGAGATAGACATAGTTCATGGCCGCTTTTACAGCACGTTGTTTGTTATTACTTTCCCCGTCATGCCCACCTTCAGTGTTTTCATAGTATAGAACTTTTTGTCCAAGGTCTTCTAACTTGGCCACCATTTTTCTGGCGTGAGCTGGGTGAACTGTATCATCGAGGGTTGAAGAGTAAAAAAACGGCCTTGAATAACCAACTCCTGGTTTTAAATTGTGAAAGGGTGAGTATTTCAGTAAGTACTTTAAATCCTCCTCTTTGTCTGGATCACCATATTCTCCAATCCATGAATGGCCTGACAAAAATTTATGAAATCTTTCCATGTCAAGTATAGGTACATTACATATTACTGCACTAAAGAGATCTGGCCTTTGAGTTAATGCAACTCCCACCAATAATCCTCCATTGGATCCTCCTCCGATAGCAAGCTTGGAAGGGTTTGTAATATTTCTTGCAATCAAGTCTTCAGCTACCGCTATAAAGTCATCAAATGAGTTTTGCCTTTTTTCTTTTTTTGCCGATTTATGCCACGAAGGCCCATATTCACTACCACCTCTGATATTGGCAATAATGAGCACTCCCCCTCTTTCCAACCAATTTTTTCCTGTAAGCTCTGAGTAATATGGCAATGAGGGATTCATAAATCCACCATACGCTTCTAGTAATGTAGGATTATTACCATCCAAAGTAAGGTTCTTTTTTGAAACCAAAAAATATGGAATTTTTATTTTATCTTTACTAATAGCAAAAAACTGCTGTTCAACAAAATCATCCTCATTAAATCCAGACCTCTGCCTTTTAACAAGTCTCATCTTGGATTTTTTAAAATTAAAATAGTAAAGACTGTTGGGAATTAAAAAACTTTCATGAGAAACAAAAAAATCATCTCTAGTGCCATTAACCGACAACAACTCTGCAGTCCCTAGTTTTTCAGGTAGCTTCAATTCCTCAAATATCCAACGGTTGTTTATAGGTCTTAACACCAATAACTTGGGAGCAACATCTTCCAAAAGTCTTATTATCAAATTTGTTTTGGTTTTGTAAATGTCCAATAAAGACTGATTCTCTTTGGGAGAAAACAAAAGTTCAGCTTTTAGTTGACCTTTCAAAAGATCAGGTTCATGAATCTTAATAAGGTCACCTGCCTTGAAGGATTTACCATTTACATTCCAATCCTCTCTCGTACTGACCAACAAGTAATTATCCTTCCTGGTCTCAAATGAGATAAATGATGGAAGAGAATATTTTTTAAGCTTGAGTGTTTTTAAGTTATAATCGTAGTATTCCCTTTGGTACACGGTCTTTTGGGCAACAATCAAAATTTTACCATCTACCGCATCTGTCACATCTGTCACATCTACTATTGAGCGAACTGAGCTGTAACTGTCATCAACCTTGATCATCACTTTTGCATCTTCGAGTTTTTGACCTCTTTTCCAAAGTTTTAACATTTTAGGATAACCCGATTTGCTAAGTGTTCCTTTTCCAAAATCAGATCCAATGACAATATGGTTTTCATCTACCCAACTTATATTGCTTTTGGCCTCTGTTTCACTACTAAATCCGTTTGCTATAAATTTTCCGCTCACAAGATCAAACTCTTTAAATACAAAGGCACTTTTACCACCTTCTGAGAGATATAAAATGGCCCTTTTGTTTTTCTTTTGTTCAACAATAAACCTTTTATAATTCCAGTTTTTTTTATCTTGCCGCGCCAATTTATCAATATCCACTACTGTTTTCCACTCATTGCTCCCTTCTAAGTATTTTGTAAGAAGCATTTTTCTAAGAATCCCTCTAACTGAAAATTTATCTCTCCAGAAATTTATTAGATATTTTCCATGGATTGTGCCCTTGGGTGTTTTTTCCGGGTTATCCAATATTTTCAATGCACCTTTTTCTATCTCATTATACAAGTCATGTTCTTTAAATTGCGCCTGAGATTGTTTGTTATGTCTTTTGACAAACTCTAAAGACTTTTCTCCTTGAAGGTTTTCAAGATAGAGATAGTTATGGTTTTTTTCATTGAGGTTTGAAATGGTTGCACATGAAAAAAAAACACACATTATTAATATATACTTCATTATAGGTTACTCCTCTGTTTCTGTTGCAGTTTCTGTTGCTGTTTACAAGCTCATAGTTTTAAAGGTACCAGTAGTTTTAATACTTCATTATATCTTGGATTAATTTATAAATGGAGTATTTCGTACTTACAGTGACACTAGGTTAAACCCCTCTGACCGAGTGCGTCTTTCTTGGAACCTATTGAGAATTGTTTGAATTTTTAGGTGGCAAATCATTTAAGTTTTGTGCTAAAAATTCTTATGGCAGGGTTTTATGGCAGAGTTTGATGTAAGTATATTGGGAAAATTTCTAGTCGCTGTTGGAGTAGTTTTGGTCATTGTTGGGGTGACCTTAATCTATAGAGACAAATTACCTTTTATTGAACACCTTGGGAAATTACCAGGAGATATAAATATCAAAAAGGAAGGTTTTTCTTTTCACTTTCCAATTGTAACTTCGATTATTGCAAGCATTGTACTCAGCTTTGTTCTATGGCTATTGGGAAAAAAATGATTAGCATTAACCAGATCATCCAACACTTTAACCTGGCTCCTCACCCTGAAGGAGGTTACTACCAAGAAACTTACCGCTCCAATGGTAAAATGCAAGTTGATGTTTCACCCGATGATACATCTGGTTCCCGCAACTATTCTACCGCTATCTATT
>JADHTQ010000093.1 GCA_016784965.1 Bacteriovoracaceae bacterium
ATTAAATAATTTATAAAGTTGAAGTTATGAAATTATATTCTCTTTTTTTAGATGTAGCGTGAAGTCATATGTAGAATAAGGTCAAAATCGTCAACCATGAAAAGGTTACAAAACCGTAAAAGGTATGTTTACACTACAACTAGGGCATTACCGAATAGGTCGTCTGGCACGTTATAAACTAGTGATTCAATCAGAAAGGAGGAGATGTCATTTGCCATAAGGATGTTCTTTTCTTGCATTCGGTCTCTGAGTTTTTTAATGATTCTAACAATACTCTTGAAACGACGAGATGTTGCATTGTTTTTCTCGACCCCCTTTTGATAAGTTTGTACAGGCCAGTTTACAATGTGCTTGCAAGACTCAGAAATAAACTTTGTACCTGAAAAATACCGATGGGAACCATCATAATTAGTGCCTCCAAGATACCAGCGATATTCAAAAGTAGGTACAACATCAGATCCGATGCGGTAGGTGTTCCCTTTAATCTTTATAGATTTGTCGCCCTTAGTAATATCGTTAGATCCAAATTTTGCCACAAGGGCTTCTTTGACCAAATTCTTGAACTCAGAAAAGGTCAAAATTGACGGTATATTTCCGACAGTTGCCTGGGTTACTCCAGAGGTATACTCATCAAAGAATATATCATTGTGTCTGATACAAATATCTACATCACTGTTAAATCGAATATTGGTGTTTGCTTTATATGAGCCTTGAGCGAAGGTTGAAACATCATGACTATTGAGCGGAGGGTAGGCTCGTATTGCTTCTTTTATCATCCGCTCAGCATTTTCACATTTTTGGTCTTCGGTGTTGCTTGGAGGTTGGGCCCATGACTTGAATATGTCTTCCCAACCATTAAGACTTCCCACACATTACCTCTATCAAATCTTTCTTCGCAAATACCAAGACGTTATATTCGCAGCATTGCTGAAATTGTAATTACCCATTTATTGTAAAACTTGTAATGAACAACAATATCCTGTGCGTAGGAGTATAGAGTAATATTTCAAGGAAGTCTAGATGGAATTTCCCGGAATAGGTAATTCCATGGTGCAATCTAAATATTGGGGGTTGGTAAGCAAACAAGAAGCAGGTTTTGCAAATGTAGTAGACGCTATCAATGCCCCAAGCTACATATCAAACCAAAAGGAAATATTTGATGATGTTAAGAAAACGGTTAAAGAACAAGCCACCAAAAGCTAGCAGTAAACATCAGCAATCAACACAACAGCCAAGTCAGAGATCTTCAGGATAGCTCTAGTGAATTAGTCAATACATACACACTTCGTAGTTCGTAACCACATACACTGGACTAAGCTCCTATAACAGTCGGTTAAGTAGTGACCATTGCTGGCCACCACTCACCTAAGAACCGGACGTGCAACTTTTAATTTTGGAGACCTTCCATATAATGAGGCTTATACGGTATAAAAATTTTCGAGAAATTTTTTGAAGAAAAATACAACTATTACTACTTTGGAATAATAAGACATTTAATTGTTTTGCTTAATTCATTTATTTATGTTCGACACTCTTTTACACTTAAACTGAAATCGTCTTTCAGCTTACCTTTTTTGTAAAAACTTGAAACATCTTTTATTACAGCTTGGTTGTACACATAAAGAATTATTTTTTGAAGTACAAATATACGTTCCAACAAATTCATAAGAAAAGACATCTTGCATATTTCCAATAGTATTAAAATAATGCCACCCCAAGAATATTCACGCCTCTATACATTTTCTTCTCTAAAAAGATCATATGGGATATAAATAACATCGCTGCAATCAACTAATGTCCAGTCAATATATTCACTTTTCTCATATTTACTCTGTTTAATCAGGACATCCTTATTGTGGCTCTCTGTATTAAGGCGTGTAACTATATCAATTTCTTCGATCTTAAAACCTTTCCTTACCGGAATAATGTTATTAACAATATAGTCTTCTTTTAATATTAGACATTTTTCACTCATACTCTGCTCCTATTTGTTCCTGAACCGTATCGGATAAAAATTCATTTTCTACCAGTTAAGGTTTCTTAACTAGTAACTATTTATTATAAACTAAGTACACACCCAATGTTATTATTCACAAACCTTTCTCCTATCAAATTTTGCACTAATTTATTGATAGGATCATAAAAATTACTTACTGAAATACCAATGAGACGAATTGGACGTTTTCCTGTTTAAGTGGCAATTTACAAAGGATCAACTGCAATCTCATGTTGATTAGATCGCTATTTATCAGGCCTAAATCTATTCAATACCACATAATAAAAAGATCCACGGATAATATATAATCCGATTATAAAAAACATCTCAGTAGCTAGAATTTCCAAGGCACTCTCAAAACGCAAACTTACTAATAAAAAGATAGTAAACAGTATTGAAAATCCCAATATAAGTAGGAATACCACTTTTAAAAACCTATACCACATCATCCGATGTAAATCACTAATTGTTTTTAGATCACTCATATATTGTATTGTAACACTATATTTAATATCGAGTAACTTTTCTAATATTTTACTTTACGAGCAACCTTCAATAGAAACCAAGATTTATAGACAGCTTTGTTAGAGATATCTTAACTAATATAGATATATTATTAATTTTTGAAATTCAAGTTCTGACCTCAAAATGTCGATAATGAGTTATTAACTTAGGGAGGGGATATTGGAAGATAACCAAGATGATTCAGTAGGTGACATGTTAGCAGGTTTAATTATTACAGCACCGATCTATTTTTTAGTTGGTTTTTTTATAAATTCAAACTATTGCGCAAACTTCAAAAAAATAGAGGTTGATATTTACAACAAAAGAATAACAATGGAGAAGTCAATTAATCGAGCTGCTGGCGTAAAAGGAGATGTCTCTTGGTTTTTAGCTGCGGATTTAGACGAAGGAGATGCAAAGCAAGGAAAATCATCAAACGTCTTTTTACGGAATTTGTACGCTCCTATTAAGATATGGGGAAAAACCGTCATTATGGGAGTTATTATAGAAAAGGGGAAAAATAAAACTCTAATTTACACTTTATATAACAAGTCATTAAAGATGTTTAAGCCCCTCCATACTAAAGATTATAAGAAATAGAAATCTGTTACTTGGGCTCCTACCGTTTTCTTAAATTGATTTTCATTGAATATTAAGGGTAAGTGCAACAGATGGTTTAAGTTCTCCTCGTTGTAAAAACGTCAGAAGAAGTCTATGGCTCAGGGAGTTAGTTTAAAAGTATTAAATATAAAAATAAACATAACTAAAATTGCTATCAAGTTCAACATGTTGCACACACTCTACGAAAGGTTGAATGACATTATGGGGGTATTATTTTTTATGTTTTCTTAGTTTTCCAGTAACTACGACACTGCTACCTCTTGTCGCTTATGTCTTTTATTACACTTTGGCCATATTTAGATTCCTTATTATTACAATTTTTCAATGATACCCTCATACAGAAAAATAAAGAGTGTTTCATTCTAGTTGGAAAAATGTTTTATTGTGCAACAAAATTATTGTAAAAAATACAAAGCTATTTATCTGTGTAGGAATATGTAATTTCACCATAGAGTACCATTATATAGTGATTAAAATGCATTCAGATCAGAAGTAGATATCTCAATAGATCACTCATTATAGGTTTTTTTAAAATTTAATATTAGTGTGATCTATTGAGCTTATACTTATATAGATATTATCTAACATTTTTTACGATTTGCATAGCACTCTTACTTGCGGCCACATTTGGATCAAATAATAGTGTCGGCACATTTGCAAGTTGGAACAATTATAATCCGTTAATTTTTATTCTAACTGCAAAAGAAAATCTCTAAAAGTCTTTAGTACTAATTTGGGTTTTTCCATAAACACAGCATGAGAGCACCCTTTAAGAACTTTCATTTGTGAATTGTTCACTTTTCTGTGATATTTCATAACTGTTTCTGGTGTGGCCTCATCATATTGTCCACAAACAAATAAAGTGGGAATATTTATATTTTTTAAACCACCAACTTGGTTATAGTTTTTCAAAGTGCCTGTAGGTTTGAATTCAGAAGCTCCCCACATGTAATTATATATTTTTACTCCGTTTTTCATTGTATCGGCAGACTTCTTCATAAGTTCTTTTAATTTCTTTTCATTACGCAATACATGCTTCAAATAAAATGTCATCTTCGCGGCCTGGTATACTTTAGAATCTGTGGCATCAATTTCATGACAATATTTGATAACTTTCTGAGTTTTTGCAGGAAGTTTTAGTATTAACTTATTGGCATCTTTGCTCCAATCATGTGCAGAAAACATTGGTGATTGGAAAATAAGTGACCTTACTCCCCTCCCCTTTTTTCTCAGGTAGTATTCCAATGCCAGAGTTGTCCCCCATGAGCCACCACCCAAGTGAAACTCCTCTAGCTCCCAATGTTGGACAAGTAGGTCCAGCTCATCAACAAAGGTTTTGATGTTCCATTTTTTTTTAGCAGTTACAGAGCTTTTTCCACCACCTAGTTGATCGTAAATGTAGATTTTTCTATCTTTGCTTAAGTTCAATACCTCTTTATTCATAATATGGGTGCCTCCAGGCCCACCGTGGAGATAAATAAGAGGTATTCCTGATGTTTTACGGCCTTGGGTTATATAATATGTTTTCCCTAGAAGGTGTTTCACATAAGGCATATTAGACTCCTTAATTGTTCTGGATTTATACTTGTATTAGCGTGTAAATGTTGAATAATTTATCTCTTTTTTTAATTTTATTATATCTTCACTCCATCTTATAGTTTTTCCCAAAATATTTCATCGGGATGCTTAGGATCGGAATGGATACGTTTATCGTGATAGCAAAAATCACAAAAACTATTCCCCTCAACTAATGTTTTTGTACGGGTTAAAACGACGTTTGGATTTTCAGATATTGTTGCTAAAAAATCGTAGTAACAGGCGACTGCGTAACAGATATCTGGATCATTTAGTGATTTCATAAGATCCGCAAATCTGCATTTTTCAATTTTGTAGCCACTTGTGCCCTCATCAATTTCAAATTCTGTTGAAATAAATGATTTTTTAAAAACCTGGGGAATTTCTTTATAATTAGCTAGAAGGTAATCCCTGACGTTATCTTTTTTATCCTTTGGGTACTTTAAGATTAAATAATCAACAAGTTGTTTATATAGATCAATAGCATCGTCCTTAGAAAGGACCGACTCCAATATCTTGGCCCTTTGATAACGTGCAAAGAACATGGCCCTACTATAGTCGTTTACATCAACTTTCAACTTTGTTTTATCCATCACAGACGTTATATTGTATTTTTTGAAATTTAAATCCATCAGAACCACTTTTAACCCCAATATGAGTAGATCATCTACTTGTAGTTCCTTATTAGAATACTCCTGTACAAATTCTTCTAAGTCATCTGGCCACCCTTTTGTGTCTCCTATTAGTTCAGTTAACCTATCAGTTAAATTGCTTTTTAATTTTTCGTATTTATCACCCAATTTTTCACTCATAAATACAAAATAATCAGTTTTTTCTACTGTATACTTACAGGAATTGAATAAATCGAAATCCATTTGGGCGTTTTCTTCGTATTGTCTTTTGGGGTGTAGTTTCATAATTGTCCTCTATTTCATTCTGTGATATTTATCGTACAACGCTTGATTATAAATATCCACAGTCTTTTTTATGTCTCACAACTCCTTTACCGCCATATTTTTCAATGGTTTTTACTAAATTATATCTGCCACATAAATAACAAAACTCTATTGGTGTTTTGGCCCCCTTAAGTTTCATGTTTGGATCTACCCCATGTGTAAGTAAAAATTCTAGAATGTGACTTGACCCCGAGAGGATCAATATCTCCAAGATATTTTGTCCTTCTATTTCATGATTTTCGGGATAATATCCCGTTTTATAAAACTGTTTAAATCCTTGTAAGCTATCTACAAGTAAAAATCCAAAAAGAATGCTTTTAACCATATATGCCTCCTATTTCATGAGAGAAGGTATATATAAAAGTTTTAAATATGTTAACCAGTTTGTGTAAGTTATATGGCATTATTTCATTTTTGAATTTTTACTATTTTGTTCTTGCTACACATTCACTGACAAAGCACCTCTTGGCTAAAAGATGTATTCTTCTACAAATCTTCTAAAATGATCGTAATCCAGGTCCATTACAACGTCATGTCTCTCTCCAGGCCTTATTACAGTGTTTCCTTTGTTATTACAAGTAATGTTTTTACGTTCAAGTTTTAATTTTTCTGGGTGTAACAAACAGTAAGGTACATATACATCTGATATTGAAACATCTTTAGGTATTAATCCCTCTAGAGTATCTGCCAATTTTTTACCATGTAGGTAAGGGTATAATTCACTTCTCATTAACCACAGTAGCGTATTTACACTATCCCAAAATCCAACAGGATCTTTATAGGCCTTTGTGTATATCAAATTATTAACACATTCTCTATTTAGGTCAATTGCTTCAAGATATTTTTCTTGTCCAAGTTTATCAATAGCATCGGGTGCTAATGACGCTTCTGAATCCAAGATCTTACTTAGAGATATAGTACCAACATCGGTAACATGGCACTGCATGGAAAAATCAGCTCCTATGAAACTATCAAACATGCGCCCAACATATTTTCCAACAGCAGAATTTTTCATCTGATTTGCAATTTTTGTTGGCATTCTATATTTTGCACATACATTACCAGGAATGATCGTTAAAGGGATATCTGAATCAAGCACCTCTTGAGCTGCAGCTGTATCAAATCTTAAATTATGCTCCAAATGATGTGTAGGAAATCGACTTCCCATAATATACAAATGTTCAATGTTTTTTGCTGACTCTGGATATTTTCTTAGAAGTATCGCAATATTTGTTAAAGGGGCAATACTTAAAATAGTATATCTTTCTTTTTTGAGTTTTTCGGCCATATGCTCAACACCATTTTTGATAATGCCAGAATCATTATCAAGAAGACTATCATCAACATAATAGCTTTCTCCACTCGAATACGGATCAACCGATGCCCCTAAAGGTTTTTCTTCACCACAAGCAACAGCTATATCTTGTTGAGCTAATTCGACCATCTTTTTTGCAATAAGTGCTCTAGTGGCAACATCACCATTGACGGTATAAATTGTATCTAAGTCAATATCAGGATGATTTATAATTACGGTTAGGCAAAGGGCATCATCAATGTCTGAACCTATATCAGTCGATAGAAGTATCTTTTTTTTAACATTCATCTTGATCTAACATCCTTGAAAGTTCATTAAGGTAGTAATTACTATCTATTGTTTTAGGTATCTGAAAATCGTATTGTAAACTCATACATTTTCTAATCTTCGATGGTACACATTTTTCAGTGTTAATTACAACTTCACCCTCTATGGTATTACCGAGTTTTACGGCCTTACCTCTAATTTTTTTTCTAACTCTTTTGTAATAACTTTCACTACAGATATTGTCTCTAAAAATCAGCAGTAAATCTATATGTTTCAGGCCTTTATTATCTAGTCCTTTAGTAAGGTGTTCAACTGTTTCGCCAGTTACAAGATCATTCTCTAATAGAATAATTTTCTTACCTGATAGATCACTACTCTTCAGAGGGTCTAGGGGTATTGAACCTCTACCTCTTTTCATTCCAAGTCTTTCTACAAGAATATCATGTGTTTCTAACTTAAAAAGATTAAAAATAAAGGAAAGCCAAAGCCCTTGTTTTGCGATACCAATACCAATATCATATTGATCTACCAGACTCTGTGCAGCAGATACTGCTTTTTCTAGAAACCCAATAAATCCATTATAATTTATAGTTTTTTTAACAAAGTTACTTTTATCTATTTGTTTATCAATATCATAGGCAGGCAGAGAAAAATCATTCGCAAAATCAACTCGCTTTTCTATATACTTTTTAAACTGAGCATGAAATCTAAGAAACAACTCTTTTTGTCCCAACTCTGAAAGTTCTTCCATACTACAATATACAGTAGGTCTTTTTAATATTTTTTTACTCATTTATTTATAAATTATCCTAAATTAATACAACAGTATGCTTCATCTTGTTGCTGCCTTCTAATATGACATCAACCATCACAGAAACTCTTAAGATCATAATAACAGGCCATCAAATAGTTTGCAAAGAGTGTGACGATAATAAAAGAACTACGGGTAAAATTAAGTATAAAAACCTCAGCGATGCTGCCCTGTTTCACTCGGGTTGATCTGATAAATGCTTATCTAATGCTTTAAATACTTTTGTCAAAGTTTCGCTGTCCAATTCTGATTTTTTTAAAATAATCTTCTCTAATTCTAGTAGATTGATCCCACCAATTTTGGCCGCCTTTGCGTAGGGGATAGAATTTTCCTCAATAATTTTCTTGATAATAAAAAGTAGACGCTGATCTAAATTTTCCATACATAACTATAAAGCAATGATTGTAATATAAACAACTCTTTCTTTAAATCGGCATCATTATTATTCTTCTCTGATGACATATTTATCTTTACCAGCATCTACCAACTTTTTAAGTTCTTTTCCAACCTTAAAAAATGGCACTTTCCTCGGAGATACTTTTACAGTTTCACCTGTTTTGGGATTTTTGCCCAAATAGGATTTGTAATTACGATTGGCAAAGGTCCCAAATCCTCTAACGTCTATACGCTCGTTCTTGTAAAGCGTAATAATCATGCTTTCAAAACAGATATTAACTATTTTCTGTGCCTGTTTAGAAGTTAAGCTTGTTTGATTCTCAAGTGCCAATATTAAACCAGCTTTTGTCATAATAATTACTCCGTAATAAGTGGCATTAAAAGGATCTCTATATGACATCATTTTATCAAAATAAAATATCGACGAAAATGAAAAATCATCTAAGTTCTAGGATTTGGATAATACTATAGAGGATTATTTGCCTATAAATTGTGACCAATAATCCTCTATAATTTGTATAAATGTATTTGACTTCCTGTCCAATACCACAGAGATATCATTTTATCGGCCATGATGCAGTTAGGTTATACAATAAATCTTCTATAAACTAACAAGACTAAAACATTTTATTCAAGAAGCGATGTTTCTAAAGTCCTTTCCCGGAGAATTTAAAATAGACTAAATCTCCAACTGCAATTATAAGAGCGATTATGTGTTACATCTAGTCTTACCACTAAACTATTGCTCTACTACTACTCATCTTCTATTACTATATCCCAATATTATTTCATTATTAAAGGGATCATTGCACATTTTGTATTTTGTATTGAACATCTTCCCTTATCACAAGCATTTTGGATTATGAGATTATTTGCAGTGTGATAAAGGGCCGCAGTAATTTTTGCATAATAGATAATCTTTCTGGCCCGTGGATGAGATAAAATAGTCTAAAGTGCACATAGATCAAAGACAGTTTACCCGGCCGAGTAAATAATTTCTCATTATCAAAAATCCACTCACGGCCTTGTGTCGGGACACTATTCATCTTTTGAATAAAGCATCTTGCGACAAAGATACTGCTGTCTCACAATCATCATTTATGGCAGCTATCCCTTTAATAATGAAAGTACTTTTGGTCGCAACATCTCGTAGAGTACTAAATAGCTTCAGAATATTTATGGGAATGGGTTTAGTTAAGATTGACCATTTACAGTGGCACCACCTAAAAACTGAACACTTGAAGCATTTACTTCCGTAGTATACCTTTTGAAACCATTTTCATCTTCCCAGGATCTAGTTTGCATTTTCCCCTCAATGAATGTTTGACGGCCTTTATCTAAATATTGGGTGCACGTTTCTGCCAATTTGCCCCATACAACGACATTGTGCCATTCCGTGTTTTCTTTTTTCTCCCCATTTTTATCTTTCCAACTCTCTGATGTCGCCACCGAAAAGTTACAAACGGCCCTACCAGTTTCGGTGTATTTAACCTCTGGTTTTTTCCCCAATCTTCCAATTAACATAAC
>JADHTQ010000039.1 GCA_016784965.1 Bacteriovoracaceae bacterium
TTTTCTTTGTATAATAGGCCAACATTTATTGTTTGCAGACTGCTTAAGGAAAAATATCGTAAAAATGACCATGTCAATGACCAGGACAGGTATTTGAAGATCAGATCAAGTTTAGGATGAAAAATTCAGGTTAGATGAGGATCATCATTTTCCCAACCATCAGTTTTCCAAAAGGTTTCCATAGTTTACATCATCTCAGACTATTTGGGCAATAGATATGTCTAGTTTGGGCAATGAATGCGCCGCTCTAAACACTCTTGAATTATTAGTTCCATTTTGCTACAAATTGCAAAAGATTATGAGTTATAAGCATTGGATAATTAAATGAAAATTCGCTCCCTGGGCCGCAAAACCGATTTAATCTTTGCAAAATTTTCTGGATCTGTAGTGGATAAGGGAAGTTATACTGTGATCCAAACTCCCAATAATCCTGGGTTTCATTGGGGTAATTACATCATATTTGACCACCCTCCCAAGGCGGGAAGCTATGAAGAATGGACAAATTTGTTTAAATCGGAATTTCCTTATTACGATAACCCGGGCCACTTTGTTTTTACTTGGGATACAGAAAATGAGAGTAAGGGTGAGTTTGATGAGTTTTTGAGTGAGGGTTTTGAATTTGATTCTGGGATAGTACTTGTTGCAAGTAAGCTGAATCCTTCCCCACACTTTGAGAAAACTGTAGACTTTAGTGTAAGAAAAATTACATCTGAGGAGGAGTGGGAAGATATAGCACAGCTACAAACTCTTTGTGCAGATCCCAAATTTGAACAATCAGCTTATCTGGAATTTAAGAGACAACAGATGTCAAATTACAAAAAAATGTCTCAAGCTGGGATGGGGAACTGGTTTGGAGCATATATTGAAGATAAGCTAGTGGCCGATCTTGGCATTTTTTATGAAGGCGAAATTGGTCGCTACCAAAATGTAGGTACACATCCTGACTTTAGACGACGAGGAATTTGTGGAGCCCTAGTTTACAAAACCGGCCTATTGGCCTTTAAGGAGATGGGGGTGAAGGTTCTTGTAATGGAAGCAGATATCGATTACCACGCAGCTAGAATCTATCAGTCAGTAGGGTTTGCAAAAAATGAAATCAATTATGCCTTGAGCTGGTGCGCTGAGTCCCACAAGTCTGCTGGCACCTAAAGCATGGAGGCGCGAGGGAGGTCGTGACTGAATATTTGCATCATGAGTCTTACGCACTCGAGGCCTGCGTAGCGTTTGTCGTTTATGTGGCCTAGTTTTGAGCTTCTAAACCACTGTCTTAGGAGTGGTACTTGTTGTGTGTAGGACCATCCCCTTATAATTCGCTCGTAGTCATGCTCTAAAACCATTGCTACAGCTGCGCTCTCTTGGTTTTTTAATACTTTTATGAAAAAGGTGTGAGCTGGAAGCATTGGGCGTCCAAACTCCTCTGCAGTAATTGGCGACTCACCCCTATCAACGAGATCTGCTATTTGTTCAATTAGCAGATACTTTTGAACAACTGGGCTGCTTTCAAGGTCTGCAGTTGGGGCCAATAGTCCTTTTTTTCTAAAAAAACTTAGAGCTACTGCCTTATCAGCTGCATTTAGCTCAGACACTAGCTTCTTGGTTTCATTTTGCCATGCAGGAGGAATAGCTGAAAAATCTATTCCATAGTTTTGGAACAACTTTGAAGAGATTGACTCATCTCCTGTTGCCAGTTCGTACCTTGTAGAAAACTCAGGAGACTGATTGATTTTGGTCTGATCATGCAATAGTAAAAACTCCTCTAATATTTTTGGATCAACATTATCAAATTGATCAAACCTATCTCTTACTGCTAAGCCGACCTTGGTAGTTCTCAAAATATGGGTAAAATTATACAATCGATACTCTACAGGAGTTCTCACAAGACGTGTGCTCCTTCCTCCATTTGCTTTTAGAAGTTTTAGCTCTGTTTCTAATTTAAGTGCTAATTTTGCAGATTGGCTATCGTTTAGGACACTTTCAAAATAATGATGGGCAGGTAGCATCGCCCTACCGTACATAGATTGTGAGTCTGCACTGTGAGCTCTTTCTACTACTTGGACAATTCTTGCCACTTGTAGATATTTTTTTGTTAAAAAATTATCCTTCAATCTCTCATCTTGGCCCAAGATCTGCTTGCCAATAAAAAATCTACGGGCCGATAGCCTTTCTAGCTCTGATATTTGTTTAAATAATTCTTTAGCTCGCTCTTGCTCTGCTTCTGGTAGTCCTGTTGTATCAACGGTTAGATAGTGATGCAACCTATCGCAATCAATGGTTTTGGCCAAATCTAGATCACAACTTTTTTGCAAAACATCTATTTTAACTTTTCCATATTGCAATAAAAACTCTTGTAGGATTGATGGATTTAGCTCTTTAAAAAGATCTGACATTTTAAGGAGTGCGTCTCCGAGTTTGACCATATTAGTGGCATGAACTTCATATGCGCTAGCTAAACTTCCAACACTAGGTTCTTTGGCAGTAGTAAAAGAATTAACAGAACAAATTATATATACCAATAATATCAATCTAAGTTTAAAAATCTTTTTCATAAGTTACCACCTGTTATAACGTTGTGTGCAAAAATCGACTGTCGGTATTGCTTACCAAGAAAGGTTTAAGAAAGTATGTTTAATTCTAGAAGAATTTGTCATATGAAATTCTTAAAGCATAGAGGCCTGAGGCAAATTGTGATTAAATATCTCCATCATATATCGCACACATAAATTTCCTGTATAACGTCTATCCCTCAAATACCCCTTGTTGGTTAAGTGAATCCATCGCCTCAAAATTGGCACTTGCTCTAAATATGACCAACCTTTTACAACCCGGTCATACTGATACTCTAATGCAACTGCTATTGTTGCCGAGACTTGGTCTTTTAATACTTTAACAAAGAAGGTGTGAGCTGGAAGCATTGGACGCCCAAACTCTTCTGGAGTAATAGGAGATTGACCTCTATCAACAAGATCTGCAATTTTTTCAATTAGTAGATACTTTCTTACAAGAGGGTTATCTTCAATGTTTTCTTTTGGGCCCAAAAGTCCCTTCTGTCTAAAAAAATCAACTGCCACCGCTTTATCAACCGCATTAAGCTCACCCACAAGATTTTTTGTTTCATCTTGCCATGCAGTTGGGATACCTGAAAAATCAACTCCATAGTTTTGAAACAACTTTGAAGAGATTGACTCATCTCCCATGGCCAAACTATATCTTTGAGAAAAATTTGGCGATTTGTTAATTTTTGATTGGTCGTGCAAGAGTAAAAATTCTTCCAATATTCTGTAATTAACATCTGCAAATTGATCAAACTGATTTCTGATCATTAATCCAACTCTAGCGGCCCTTAGAATATGGGTGAAGTTGTATAGTCGATACTCAATTGGTGATCGAACAAATCTAGTGCTTCTTCCTCCATTTCCTTTAAGTAGTCTCAGTTCCGTTTCTAATTTATAGGCAATTTTGGCAGATTGACGATCATTTAACACTGTATCAAAGTAATAATGAGCAGGAAGCATTGATCTGCCATATAACGCTTGTGAATCTTGGCTATGACCTCTCTCCACTACTTGAGCAATTCTTGCTAACTGTAAATATCTAGCTACCAAGAAATTATTCTCCATTAGCTCATCTGCTCCTAAAATCTTCTTTTTAATAAAAAATTGTCGGTTTGCCTTCTTCTCTAGTATAGATAGTTCATTAAATAGTTCTTGGGCCTTATCTTGCTCAGTTTTTGATAGAGCTGTTGTATCAACTGTAAGATAGTGGCATAGTTTTTCATAATCTATTGAGGCTGCCTGTAACCCGCACTTGTTTTGTAAAATATCAATTTTTACCTTTCCATATTGCAATAGAAAATCTTGTAATATTGCCGGATTGATAGCTTGAAACCTATCTGAAAGGTCTAACAACGCATATCCAAGCTTAACCATGTTGTTAACGGGGCCATGATGAGCATTTATTAATAATGCAACACGATTATCTTCACATTTTATTGGTACACTTCTAGAACATATTATTAAAAATAAAATTATTGTCCTTAAATTTGATTTGATGCTCATATGGATTACTCCTGCTTTCATTAAATATCATTTAGTCTTTTTGTAATAATTGTTTAACAGGGAATTGTTGAGAAACAATGAAATTTTGTTAAGAAAATTCCACATGCCATAGGAACATTTAATTCCTCTTGAATTTTATGTATAAAGGATTTAGCTTTTGTCTTTTAGATTAAGATAATTCAATACTTTTTCCATTTTAGCTTAACAATAATTATTTACTTTTATTTCCATAAAAATTTTTTTTAAAAGGTTACTATACTTGAAAAACTTAAAGTTTATGATTGCACTACTGTTTATCCCACTTGCTTGTGCAAATATGCATGCTCAAAAAGTTTCAGAGCGTGGGTGCCCTTATGAAACGAATCAATTTCTCAACAGGCTTCTTTCAAGTACTTTTGAAGTACCAGTAAAGCTACCAGCTGCACTTTTGGTCTTAGAAAGACAAGCCATAAAGGGTGAATTAGAGCTTGCTGGTATGGTAATAGCAAAAGATGGCAGTCTACCAAAGCTAACAAGAGGCAGATATCAATTTATTATTGATCAGGATTTAAATCTTGTTATAAGTAAATTAGTTCCATCAATATATTATGAAGATCATTTTGGTGATAATGTTAATTTTTTTGTCACTCACCAGTCACTGCTCAATAAACTAGTTAAATACAAGAGAAAAAAATCAATGGAGCTACCAATTATTCATGGGGCAGGTCAACTACAGGTTATCGCTGATGACATGGTGGTTGGAATGAACAATAAGTCTGATTTGCATGTTTCAGGTTATAAGCACTTGGAATTTTCACGCATGGTTATTGAGGCCCATGGTCTATTTCTTAGAAGACATACAATGCCTTTTAAGACAGCAAAAGCTTATTTTCAAAGACCTTTAAAAAACTTAAGAATTTTACGCCTAAATGCTATGAAATATATTGCAGTAGAAAGCGATGAATATTCGGCTCAACAATCTGACCGGTTTGCGCGTGCCTATGTTAAAATTCTTGATAAAGCAGCAAGAATCATTGCAGATACTGTAGATTTATCCCATACTGATAAGTATATCCCTCACCTAAATAATATAGAGCAAATTATAAATAATATCAGAAGATCCAGTGTTGATGAGGTTGTCTATGATTTGCACAAACGCAAAACATTACAACAAAGTTTAAGTTTGATAAATAGATTCATGGAGTGGCTTGATCTATAATTGATAATATATTGCAATTGTCGTTGATATGAACCTGTAGCTCATCATTATCATTATATATTTTCAAACAGTAAATACACTGCCTATTTTGCTTGAAACTTTTTGGGTAGAAATAAGCTACTGCATCGTCGCATTCATCAACGTCAAATATTGGATCTCCCATCACATCCCAAACATCATCTAGGTAAGAGATAATTTTTGCCCTCCAAAGTAGAATGCTTGTGGGGGAGTCAACTTTGATGTTTTCAAGCTGAGCAACAAGATACTCTTTCATCTTTTTAGAAAGCTTCGTATTATTTTGGATGTCCCCAGATGCCTGTTTTATCCATTTATTTATCGTTGAGTTAGCAGGATTAGAACTATTGATACATTCTATTTCTGGGAAGTAAACCATCTATACTCCAGTGCTTACTCTAACTAATTTAAAAATTATGCACTACCCAGTCAGGGGCAAATTTCTTCCCCCTTAGATCTGCCTCTAAAGCGCCAATTGCCCGCAATTGATCGTGAAGAGCTTCATCTGTTAACAGTTCTTTATTTGAGATATGAACTTCTTGTCCCTCAAATAAATGCCTGCGACCTGTACTAGGATTTACAATATATCCTTGAGTGTCGACCCGGGCGACTCCAGGCAAACTGCCATCTAGCTGGCCATAACGGGTATAGATCCCAGGGGCCACCATTTTTTCACCATTTACTGGGATAAAATCATCAATGTGGTTTCTTTTAAGGGTTTGACTGATTTGGCCAGCAACATCTTTTGCCATAGAGTTGTCTGGTAGATAGACCGTAATGAATTTACCTTGCTGTCTGTTACCTGCAGAAAAAGAGGACATAAACTTTGCTTTGTCCCTGACAATCTTATGGGTTAACCCCATCTGTCGTAACTGCGGTAGGACAACTCCTGCCACTTTATCCATGTTTTCAGGTGTAGCACTAATGTGTAATTTAAAACCTTGAGCGGGAAATGGTTTGTTTAAATTAGCTCTAAATGCACCCATGGGCAGATAGTCTCCATAGGATTGATAAACTTCTTCAAATGACCTTGTGGGTATAACACTTCCTTTTGCAGGCATAATACGTTTGGCAGTAACATCTTTGTGGCCAATAACTCTGCCGCTATCGTCAAAAAGTTCGACTCTAATTTTACCTTCAGGAGCCGGTCCTAGTATTCGCCCTTGATACGCCCCTCCTTTAGATCTGGGGACAGATACTCGAGTTCCCGCAGTTAAAGAAACTTGTCCTGGTTCTTTGGCCTTTAAAGCAGCAGCAGGAAGTGTGGGATCAGTGTCGGAGATGGGTAGTGGTGGATCTGCTTTTGCCTTACTAACTACTCGCCTAGCAGGTAGCTCCTTTGCTGCTGGTAACTGTTTTGCTAGAGGACTGTGTTTGATGACCTCTTGACCAGATCTGTCTAGATATACAACGTGATCACCCACTCTTTTAAACCCCATGGCCCGCTCTTGGTCCCGGAGTGGATTGCCCAGAGTAGCTTCATTTAGTCGATTACGTCTAAGAATTTCTACTTCTGATTTCCCCTGTGGAATGTAGCGAATAAAATCATCATCCATTTCAACCAGGCGACCCGAGTATTGATTTCCACTAAGTGATTTGACTTGGATTGGCTCACCAGCATGTAAATAAGATCCACGCAACTGAAATGAAGTTGGGTCTAGACGTGCTCTACTAAGCTTGCTCAGCTCTGTAGAACCATTAGGGGTATAGTAAACAAAATCTGGGGTTATTCTGTCAATTGTTCCTGCATACTGATTTCCACTTTTAGAAGTGACAACAAAAGCATCACCTGAATGAAGACCTTTAACAGGAGTTGGTTTGAGGGCCGCTAACCTATAATCGCCAAGCTTTTCAAAAGTATTCAAGTTAAGTCTAGAGCGCAAAAGAGTGACTTCTTCGCCATTTGATAAAATTGTAATACTGGTTTCATCACTACCAAGGAGTGTGCCAGAATATTCATTGCCTCTTTTTGATAGGACTCTAATTTCTGAGTTTGGAGAGACGACCGCTTCGCCAAAGCTATTTTTGATGCGCAAATCTCCAATGGCCTCACTAGCTACTGCATTTGGCTTGTCAGTTTTTTTGCCATTAAAAAAACGATCTAAAAATCCCTGTTTAGCATCGCAAACTGAGGCACAATAGCTATCACCCACTCCAACTAGGAGAAAAATAATTACAAATAGCAGCGACTTTAGTACTACTTGCATTTTGGAAGCCTCCTAACTATAGTTGCGGCCTCTTTTTTGGGCAGAGTTGATAACTTTTTCATAAAACGCTTTTTGACCCCTTCTTTCATATTAGATAAGAAATTTTTTAATCTTGTAGTTAGATTTCCTGTTTGAGTTTTTAAATAGGTCAACAAACGACTAGGTGTTTTTGTACTTTTCCCCACTGCGCTTGTTACCCTTGCCGTGTTGGTAGCAGCTGGAGCTACGGTTGTAGCTTTTGTACCCCATCTTGAAAACATACGTTGTCCTGCTGTATTACCTGCAATGAAGGCCCTTTCTCCCAGAGTAAAGTAGGCCCTTATGGGACTAGTAACCACACTTGTCGCTTGTCCTGCTAACCTCCCACCAGCAAGAGTAATCTGACCAAGATTAGTGTTAACAATAACTTGACCAAGCTCTCCACTTTTTGTTGCCATCTGCTGAGCAAATTTTGAAATGGCTAGGGCAGTTGGGGTGGATGCAATGGTAGAGGCCAAGGCCCCAAGTCTAGCACCTGCTGCAGAGACAGTTGCTGTAATGGCACCACCTGCTCTTATGACACTTTTTGGAATTTTTGGAAGAGCAGCGGCTACTTTTGCGCCAATTTGGGCCAATTTACCTGAGCTTGCAACTGCTTTTATCCCCCCAACAATTCCTCCTGTTAAATACAGTAAGATAATTTCTGAAGCCAGCAACCCTGCTACTCCACAAGCAGCATTTAGTTTTTGTTCACAAGTAGCACACCCCCAAGGATCAGTTCTTTTTTTACATGTCTGGCCCTTTGCTGGCGGGGGTCGGTCAAGGCACGTTTGTAAAGGGACTTTACACTTAGATAGGTGAGGTACTCCCTCCCACTGCTTACACATAAACTTTTTTGCAATATAATCTTCGATAGAATGCCATATCTTTTTTCCCATCTCCTTCAAGGTTTCTATTGGTGCTTTTTTAAATTTAGCAACAAAACCTTCGCTTGTTTGTTCTGCTGCGTGCATCCCGTTTGCTACTTTATCTTCAACATCACTAGAGGAACTAAAAAGTCCTCGAATTTTCCCTCCCACCCACGAGGCGCTCATTTTGGTCACTTGCCATAAAGCAGTGACATTTCCCCAAAGGCCAGACAAAATACCTGTTATAACTTCTGATATACAATCTGATCGCCCTGTACTGTTAAGACATTTGCCCGTGCTACTATTTGCATCACTAAAGCGGTTAACCATGGTTCTAAGTGGCCCAAACATAGCAGATCTAACCACATTACAAGCAACAGTTTTTGCACACTTTCCATTACTTTCTTTAATCTTAGTTGTAGAACAGCTAACCAGATCACCTTGTATAACTTGTGCAACATCGCCATTTAAGGCACTCGCTGCAGCTAAACCACGATCACCTGCTCCACTCGATTGGCAGTTACCCAAGACCTGCAACTTGTGTGGGTAAAACTGCCTAAAAAATGTTATTTCGGAGTTTAAACGTAGGGCCTCCTTACCACAATTGAGTTCATCTCCAGTTGATTGATCCTTTAAGGTGACATTTTTTAGCTTTTTACCATCCATACAAAGAGCAGCAAAGATTTGCTGTCGCTTTAGGTTGTTTTTCATTAGAGCTGTTACTTGTTTACTTGAAAGCTGATGGAATTTCTCAAAAGGAATATTTGCCATTGCTACTGGACTGTACATCATTGTCACAGTACAAATAGTAAGCATTAAATAGTTGATTAAATCTTTAAAAAATCTCACTTTTTTAATAATTCCCTATAAAAGTTTGGGTATACAACTTATGCTCTTTAATATCTTATCAATAGTGGCCCTATAGACCTTCTCATGTTTAACTCGATTTAGAGTTTTAATATGGAAAAGTTCTTTGTTACAAATAGCAAAATATGAAAATTCGACAAACTCTCCTTTGCTGAGTCTGTAACGAAATCCAATTTGATCAACAGATGTCATGTTTTCCCAGACCACACGCTTGTAGGGATAGTATTTTATTAACTTTCCCTTCATTTTATCTAGCCACTTTTGTCGCCCCTGACGATATTTGGATTGATCATTTTTTAAATCTTGAGGATCGAGCTGTATTTTTGTAATAGTTGTAGGAGTGATTGAAATAATAGGTCTTCCTCCAAATTTACTTGGACCAAGTACGGATAGGGGGAGGCCAAAGAGATTTTTTGCCGTTTGCCAATTGTTTGGAACCCACAAAAAAATATTATCTCCACCTATTTTAAAGGCCCTTTTGCCATTCATCTTTGCAGCAGTTTGTGAAATAAATAGAGGAGATAAAGAGAATATAAACATCAGTAATGTTAAATATGTTTTCATATGCTTTCTTTGTTTGTGACAACTCTTACAACATTATTATCGGCTAAATGCATGATAGTTTTAGGTGTTGATTGTGAATTATAAGTTTAATAATTTCAGCACGTTGGAAAACACTAAGAGTGGTTAAAGTGTTCCAAGTACTTGTTGAACAATTGCCTCAGGAGTTATCTTAAAATGCTCATATAGCTGATCAATTGGCGCCGATTCTCCAAAAGAATCCATCCCAATAAAAACACCGTCGTCACCGATAAATCGATGCCAGCCCATTTCAACACCCGCTTCAATGGCAATTTTTAAAGAATCATTTTGCAAGATACTGTCTCTATAACCTTGGGGTTGGGCAAAAAACAGCTCCATACAGGGAACAGAAACTACGCGTACGCCGATACCTTTGTGCTCCAACAATGCTCTGGCAGTCATTGCTATTGCTACTTCCGAACCGCTTGCATAAAGAGTTGCTTTAAATTTAGCTTGGCTTGCAACGACTTCATATGCGCCAAGTATTGATAAATTATTTTCCTTATAAGTAACTCTATTAAAGGCCAAGCCCTGCCTGGATAGTGCTAGAATTGAGGGAGTATCTTTTGTAGAAAGTGCTATCTGCCAACACTCCAGCGTTTCAACAGCATCTGAGGGGCGAAAAACATTTAGGCCCGGCATGGCCCGAAGGGATGCTAGATGTTCAACTGGTTGATGAGTAGGCCCATCTTCCCCAAGACCGATGGAATCATGGGTTAAAACGTAGATTACTCTCTGCTTTGATAGTGCCGATAAGCGTATCGCTCCTCGCATATAATCTGAAAAACACATAAAGGTTCCACCATATGGGATAAGGCCTTTATGGAGTGCAATACCATTCATGTATGCTGCCATTGCGTGCTCTCTTACACCATAGTGAATGTATCTACCCGATGGATCTTTAGCATTTAAAACTAACGTTTCTTGTGTCTTTGTAAGGTTAGAGCCAGTTAGATCTGCTGATCCTCCAATTGTCTCAGGAGTCGTATCATTGATCACTTCAAGCACTTCCTGTGAGGCCTTGCGAGAGGCCCAATTAGGCTTCACCTCTTGTAACTTTAGCTTGAAAGCAGCTAGTTCTTTTTCAAGTTTAGGAAGAGGTTCTCCTTTTTGGGTCCGCCAAAATTCTTCTCTAGTTAAAGAGTCTCGCTCATCGAGATTGCTCATCCACTGCTTGGCCTGATCTTTTCCATATGTTGAGGCAGTCTCCCACATTTTATACACAACATTGGGAATTTCAAACTCTTTGAAATCACACCCCAGTACACTTTTTGTTTTTATAATTTCATCTTCACCAAGTGGTGCTCCATGACATTTAGCTGTACCGGCTTTGCTTGGTGAGCCATACCCTATCACGGTATTACAAGCAATAAGTGAAGGTTTATCTGATTGCTGAGCAATTTTGATAGCGTCTGCAATTTGCGCATAATCATGGCCATTAATCTCTTGATAGGACCACTGGTTTGCTTCAAACCTTTTTTTCATATCCTCACTGGTGGTCAAATCAGTATTGCCATCGATACTTATGCCGTTATCATCCCAAAAGACAATTAACTTGTTTAAGCCCAGATGACCTGCAAGAGAGATGGCTTCATAGGAAACACCCTCCATAAGACAGCCGTCGCCTGCTATAACGTAAGTAAAGTGATCAACGATGTCTTTACCAAATTTTGCGGCCAAATGTTTTTCAGAAGTGGCCATTCCGCAAGCAGTGGCAATTCCTTGCCCGAGAGGGCCCGTAGTTGTTTCGATACCGGCCAGTAAGCCATATTCTGGATGACCAGCAGTTTTGCTACCTAACTGCCTAAACTGTTTAATATCATCAAGAGTTATATCCTCATACCCAGAAAGATGTAGAAGCGAGTATAGTAACATCGAGCCATGTCCGGCTGATAAAACAAAGCGATCTCTATCGGGCCAGTCTGGCTGTTGTGGATCAAATTTTAGAAATTTTTGAAAGAGAACAGTTGCAACGTCTGCCATTCCAAGTGGCATTCCGGGGTGACCTGATTTGGCCTTCTGGATTGCATCCATCGATAATACTCTCAATGCATTGGCCATTTTTTTCAGATCAATTTCTAGATCAGTGGAATTCATGAAAAGTTCTCCTTACTTGAATACTAGGTGAGTATAAAAAGCACATTTTAGGACTTTTACAGCTTTTGCGCAATTTAAAAGTGCCAACAACTCCCAGCGTCAAAAATTGACTTTGAGTGCTTGTAAGTATATATAGACAAGCCACGCACACGCTTTTTATGGAGGTTCTATGGTCAATGAAATTGATGAAAAAAAACTGATGCAAGAAGTTCGCGCCATGCTTAAAGGCATCTCTCTTGGATGGATCACTCGCAACTCAACAGTTAAAGAAGAGACGATTCAATTGATCAATCGAGGAGATGATCGGAAAATTTCATCTGCCACCCTTTTAGAATTATGTAGATTGTTTTCACGAAAAGAGAGAGTTTGTGACATCGTTAATCATTTTGATGGTGAAATTCATACTGCACTTATGACTTGTTATAGCTCCTTTATGGAAAGTACACCTGCCATTGAGGTTCCCAGAGTTAAATTGACTGATTCAATTGAAAATGACGTTGAGTATTTTGTATTTCGATGGTCAACACTTTTTGAAGGAGTCACCAAGAATTTTGTTAAAGAACAACTGGGTGAAATAGGGCTTGAGGCCATAGATAAATTAGTTGATAAAGAGGTCATTAGTATAAATGGTGATAAAATTAGAGCAGTTGAAGACTACACTATACTGGACCTAAATTTTACTAAAAGAAATGCACCTCACTTAATGAAGTTTTTCAAGCCTGAAAATATGCATAGTGGCTCAAATATTTATCTAATGGATGCAGCACATATTAACGAAGATTGCAGAAAACGAGTGCTGGGTCGATTAAAAAAGGCCGAGGATGAAAACTATGAAGATATGTGCCAGCCTGAAAGCAGGGGTTCAATAAAGCAGTTAAGCATGGTTTTTTCAGATACCATGACCTTTGGCCAGGAGGATAAAGCATGAAAGCAATACTTGAGAAGCTGTCAATTTTTACAATTAACTTTTTGAATAAACTGGTTCGAGAAGGTGGTGGTGGTCCTATTCCAGATAAAGAAGAGTCCGAGGATTAGGATTACGTCGGTTTAATCAATTCGCTATGATTGGTATAAATCCATTTTTCAACATCATCTCTAAATTCTTCAACCTCATCTTCACTTACACCTCCAACATATTCGTATTCTGCTATATTTCTTTTTTCTCGACACCTATTTAAATAATCCGAATCCAGTGCCCTACTTTCACCTAAAATATAAGGAATTGAAGCAATAGTAATATAGTGATGAGCACCTGAAATTACTCTATATCCTTCTGATCGTAAAACAATAGTACAAAGCTTTAAAAGCTGCATTGTAAATAATACCAAACTGAGTATCCAGTGATATTTTTTTAGAATTTATGGCATCTTCATAGTCTCTATTTGCAATAGCAAATAGATCCATGATTTCAGTAGAAGAGGTCGGAACTTCTTTCAAACTTCTCTTTGAAATCTTTTGATTATCTTTGATAAAATCTTTTAAATTCATCCTCTGTTCCTTTCAAAAAGATCTTTTTGCTGGTTATCAAAGACATTAAAAAATGTTTGTTTTTATCCAGGGCCTTTTTGAAATTTTCAGATTTATAAAAGTGGTGATTCATTTCCCAGGGTATTTCTGACTGAACTTTAAATAAGATATTACTAAGTTTTCTGGAACCAATTTGCCCTATGACAAAAAGATCAATGTCACTTTCAGCATGTGTCTCTCCTGAGGCAAAAGATCCAAAAATAAATGCAACGTCAATATCAGGTCTATTTTGCAAGCTTTCTTTTAAAATGGCGATCGGTCCATAGACTTTTGAAACAATTGATTTTAAATCTTCATAAAGGGGATGGGCCTCATTGGCCTTATAGTAGGTTCTATTACCATCTCGTCTTTTAAGCACTAAGTCAAAACTTTCAAGCCTTTGTAAATCTGAGTGAATTGATCTTACACTAACACCAGTGGCCCTTTCTAGTTCTCTCATATAGTACTCTTGCCCATCTTGTAAAAAGAGTTTACCTAAGATTCTAGCTCGAGATTTTGAAGAAAAGAGAAATTCTAATACATCCAATAACGATTCCTTTTTGTAAACAATTGTTTCTTGTTTTACAACAATAATTCAAAAGTTGCAATATTTATTATTTAACAACAATTCTTTGTGAATAAATACCCCACGATTATTAGTCATTTTCAAGAAAAATTAAAATAATTTTTACCAGTAAACAATTGCTCTAAAGGTAAAAGATGCATGTTTTTAGGCGACTGTGCACTGGATGGAGCAATATATTTAAATATACTGTTATCGCCACTAACTGCCCGATTTAATGTCGCAATTGTTTTGTGGTTTAAATCCATATGAATTATATTTCCATTTACTGAAACCCTGCCAGAGCTAAAACAGTCTTCTAATTTGTGGATTGGTAAATGACCTGAAAGAGACCACAGCAAGATCAAAAGTGGCAATTCTAGCCAATGTAGATCCTCCTTTAATAACTCTTTTTTATTATCTCCCAGCTCAACACATAATACATACCGCTTACAGTGTAGCTTAACTTTTTGCATCCGGGATAGATAAACAAATTTTTCTTTGATCGTTTTGCCGATACTGCCAAGACCTATTATTTCAATTCCAGGTATCCCCTTAGAGGAATATCCAAAAATATCAACTACCTTAAAGTCGTTTAAGCACGGATAAATTGCTTTTATTCTATCATTCAATGTAACCTCCCAACTTCTTAGAATACTTACAATGGTATTTTAAAAAAGATAAGGCTAACTATTTGTTAAATTTAGGTTTTAATTTAGTTGAATTCAAAAATTGATCGACATTTTGCAGGTTTTAAAATGTCATAGCATAAGTGAAAGCAACTCCAGTATCAGACTCTTTGGAAAAGATCAGACTGTTGTGCTTTTGGGCCGAGTAGATATTGGTATTTACATTATAGGCAAGAACCTTGTTAACTGAGGCAACATATCTGCCAGTTCCAGTATCTAAATCAATCTTTGTACCTAGACCAAGTGATTTTAATTCATTTGTAAGGTTCACATTAAGCTTTTTACTCTTTAAAGATGTATCAATCGTACATTTAACATAGGGACTTATGATCTGGGCCATAGCAGATCCTTGAAGTATTTTAAATTTCATTCGCATTTTTACATTCTTAGTGAAAGTGATCTTTGTATTTGGTTTGAGTGACTTCTCAATCTGTCCAATTCGAGAAATTGCTGAGCCGGGTTTAGCCTTGTCTACTCTTTTGGTAAGTCTTTGATCTAGAAATTTTATGAACTGCTTTTCAAGGTAGCGCCTTCTTTGATTTAGCGTTGGTAACTTTATTAGACCATTTCCAGATTGATTCCAGTTTCTTACATAATCATCTTGCTCTTTCCAAGTAGCTAACTGTTTTTTAATCTCCTTTAAAAGGGGATCTTCTCTGCTGTCATCTAATTGTTGAACCAAATTATCAGTAATTAGAGGAACTGTTTCTAAATCAGCGTCAGGAGTAAAGTTTGCAGGACCTCTAATGCTGGATCTTTTATTTAGTGGATTTAATAGTTTTAGTGCAGTAATCCTATCAATTTTTTTCAAGTTTATGCAGAATGCTTTATTAGGGACGCTAATCAGTAAACAGACAAATACTGCCATAAAGTGCATAAATTTTCTACGATCATTAAACGGCCGTATAAATTGTTTACATTTGCCACTGAGCTTTTTAGTACTTAACTGCATGCTTTCACCCCCAAAACGAGTTCGTCAGTTTACATACTAATTAAATGTGCAAATTGGGTGCCACTTATTAAAGAGTGCTACCGGCCTCTTCTATCAGTGATTTGAGCAATTTTTTTGTTTTTGCATTGAATTTCATCGGTTTATCACCCTCCATGGCCTTTAAGAGGGCAGTAGCGTCGAGACTGGTCTGTTTCTTTTTAACAGATGCTTTCTTTTTTGTAGTTGCTGTCTTTTTCTTGCCTTTTTGAGCTCTTATGACTTTATTTTTATCTTTATTTGCTCTTAGCACTTTTTGCAATTCTGATCTTTTTGTGATTTCACCAGCTAAAATACTTTTTTCGATCTCCTGTTTTAAGGCTAAACCGGCGTCTAAAGCATCAAACTCCACTAATACATATTTTTCAATTTCATATTTTTTGGCAGCCTCTTTAATCTGTGGAGATAGCTTTGCCAATATCAGACTTCTGTGTACCTCTGACTTAGAGATACCCAGAGCGGTTTGAATCTTTCTTTCTGAGGCATTAGTTGTAAGCCGATAATTTAAAATTCCATCAGCTTTATCTATATAATGTAGCTCTTCTCGAGAGGAGTTCTCGGAAAACTGGATGGCCATTAGTTCCTGCTCTGTCTTTGAATCGAGTACAAAACAGGGTGCTTTTTCCATTTTATTAATATTCATGGCCCGAAAACGTCTTTCACCACAAACCAGACGATATTTATTCAATCCACTTTTGTGTAGAACTAGTGGTTGAATCAATCCATTTGTTTGTATGTTTGCAGCCAGATCTTTAAGAGAATCATCATTAAACTTAGTTCTTACCTGCTCTTTTACATCAATATCACAAAGCTCTATCTCGCGTAGCTTAGCACCATCTAATAGCTTTTGATCACTGATTTTAAAGAAATCTTTATTAAGCTTACTGGCTATATCAATTGTTTTGCGTTGTTTTTTGGAAACTCTAGGTTCGAAATTTTTTGCCATATTAACTCTCCACATCCTTGTTTTAAAAAGTTAAGTAATTTTTATAATTGTAAAAACTCCCATAGTTCGTTGTAGTCATTGCGACTTTTTGATCTCTTGCCAAACTTAAAAACAGGTTTTCTAAGAGATATAGATTCTTGCATTTGTACAAGGTTTCTAATTGGAGGAGTAATATTAAAAGATTGTGCCAACTCTTCCATTCGTTGCTTTTCAATATTTCTTCTCGTATTAACCATTGAGGGAATAATAGAAAATTCCATACCAGGGTTTTCAGTCTCTTTAATAATTTCAAAAGTGTCCATCAACTCCTCAAGACCATCTATCGAGTAGTCTTGTGCCTGTGTTGGAATCAACACTCTAGTAGCTGCTACTAATGCCATAATCAACTCATCTCCAAGCATAGGTGGAGTGTCAACTACGACATATTCATATTTTCCTACACACTCCTTAAGCCTACCTCGCAGTAGTCGCTCTTTACGTCCAGCAGTTTTACGTATTTCGCCTTCTGAAAGGATGAGAAGTTTGGACAGGTTTGCCAAGTGACGGCTTGCGGGTATTAAGTCAATCTGTTGATAGAAATCACCTTTACCGTCGGCTGGTACGATGACATCTTCTAAAGCAACATCGCCAATCAACCACTCTGGTATGAGTGATCTTTGAATTTGAACCCCCATGGTTGTACTTAAATTTGCTTGAGAATCTAAATCGATGACCAGGATTTTATGACCTTTATTCGCCAAATAACAGGCCAATTGATAACATTGCATTGTCTTCCCGACACCGCCCTTGTTGTTGGCAACCGTAATTATTTGCATGTATTGTTCCTCCAATAAACATAGTACCCATAAATTGTATGGTACAGGAGATGGTACGTCAAAAAACTTTCCTGGATTTATGCATGGCGGCGACACAAACTATTGAAATTATGTTAATTAGTGGCAAATTTTAAAATAGAGGTTTATTGATGCTTGATTTATTTAATGAAAATGGCCATGACAGCAATCTCCCTCCTATAGGCTTAGATGAATTAAGCGATGGCGAGGTAATTGATGAAATATGGAAACTTAAAAGTGAACTTACTGATGAAGTTGTAATCCTGGGACATCACTACCAACAAGATGACATTATACAGTTTGCAGATTTTCGTGGAGATTCTCTAGCTCTTGCTAAAAGTGCAGTTGGAATTTCTAAGCCTTATATTGTGTTTTGTGGTGTACATTTTATGGCCGAGACAGCTGATATAATCACATCACCTAAACAGCAAGTAATCCTGCCCGACTTAAGTGCCGGCTGCTCCATGGCAGATATGGCCTGTCGACTCGATATAGATAAGGCTTGGGGCTATTTAAAGCAATCAACTGATCAAAACATAATTCCCATCACTTATATCAACTGTTCTGCCGATTTAAAGTCCTTTGTAGGAGAAAATAGTGGCAGTATCTGTACATCATCAAACGCCAGAAAAATTATTGAGTGGGCATTTTCAAAGGGTGAAAAGCTGTTGTTTTTTCCAGACCAGCATTTGGGAAGAAATACTTGTTTTGAAATGGGAATTTCTTTGGAAGAGATGGTTATATATGATCCCCACAAAGTAAATGGTGGACTTACAAAAAAGCAAATCCAAGATGCTAAAGTCATTTTGTGGTACGGATATTGTTCTGTACACCAAGGATTCACAGTTGAGCAAGTGCATGAAATCAAAAAATCATCTCCAGATACAACTGTAATTGTACACCCTGAATGTACTTTTGATGTGGTTCAAGCCGCTGATCTGAACGGCTCTACAGCATATATTTTAGATGTTATCACAAACGCCCCAGCAAAATCGAAGTTTGCAGTGGGAACCGAAATCAACTTGGTCAATAGGTTGGCCCATGAATTTCCAGATAAGGAGATTATCTCCCTTTCTCCCTATCAGTGTCTTTGTACCACCATGTATAGGGTACGCCCAAGATGGCTTTTGGCCACTTTGCGCTCAATTAAAAAGAATGAACCCATTAATGTTATCAAAGTCGACCCCAAGGTGAAAGAGCACTCTCTTGTCGCCCTAGATAGCATGTTGTCAATTTGTTAAAGATGGAGAACCAGATGATTTATGCTGACTATAATGGAAGTGCCCCTCTTTTAGAAGATGTAAAACAATACTTAAAAACCAGAGTGGATAGTTTATACTTTGCTAACCCAAATGCTATCCACTACCTTGGAGCAAAGACAAAGCTAGCAATGGAAAATGCTCGAGTCGCTATCACTAAAGTTTTAGGTGCCGATAAATCACAGGCCATTTATACTTCTGGTGCAACAGAAGGAATTAATACCGTATTTCACTCTTTATTGTCAGGTGAGCAGTATAAAGAAAAACCATACATTGTATTATCAGGTATCGAGCACCCTGCAGTTTCAAGCTGTGCAAAGTACTATGAAAAAAAAGGTTACATTTTAAAAACTATCTCATCCAACAATAACGGAACAGTTGATATTTTAGATCTAAAAAATATTTTAAATAAATATAAAAACCATATATCTCTAGTAACCGTTATTGCCGCCAATAATGAGACCGGAGTTATACAACCTTACGAAGAGGTCTCAGCCCTTTGTGAGCATTATGAAGTTCCTAATTTGTCTGATACTACTCAACTTATTGGCAAAATTCCTTTTAACTTTAAAAAACTAGGGATGGATTATGCTGTAATGTCGGGACATAAGTTAGGTGCTCTAACAGGTGCTGGAGTATTACTAGCTAAAGATCCATCGAGAATAAAACCCCTTATTTTAGGGGGTGGACAAGAAAGTAACCTTAGAAGTGGAACTGGCAATTATCTTGGATTTGAATCTATGGCCATTGCACTTGATTATATTCATAAAAACATGGATAAATGGAGTGAAGTTCAAAAACATCGAATTAGCTTTGAAAAGCGCCTAAAAGAGAGATTTAGTGAAATTGTAATTCTAGGAGAAGATGCTCCAAGGTTGGCAAACACTTCTTATATCTCATATCCTGGTATTCATGGACAAACTGTTCAAATAGAACTTGAATCTCATGATATATTTGTTACTACTTCCTCTGCCTGCTCTGACAACGAACCTATGACCTCATCGGTTCTTAAGGCGATGAACATAACTGACGATGTAGGTCGTGGTGTTGTCAGGATTAGTATGGGAATAAACTCATCAGCAAGAGACTATGATCAGTTACTAGAAGCTCTTATAAAGTCTTATCAAAAACTAATGCTTGTTAGACCTTTTTAATAAATTGCCAATAATTCTTACAACTTCTAACAGTGCTTTTGAAAATTTTTCACTCTAGTCCCAAGGTCCAAGGGACATTTTGGGGCGGTATCAAAATTACACTCCTGTTAAATGTAATGATTTCTCAGAGTTATTTTTTTGACAACTTGGCATGGATACTGCAACTATACAATCAGACACTTATGAGGCATCAAGGATGATGGATTAAGAAGTGGTCATGAAGACGTTTAAGGATAAGGGGGGGTTGTGATGAGACATTCAATGGTTGGTTTGTTATTACTTATCAATACATGGTCTCTTGCACATGCAATCACATCTGTTTCTGGAAGCTGTCCTAATAAATTTATTGGTACATTAATTAGGGTGTCTAAATCTCAATCTCCTTTTAATCCATTGGCAAAAATCAACGTTACTCTCAAAGTAGAAAAAGTTATTAAAGGTAGCGTAGACGCACAAACTGTAAACCTTGATGTGCTAAAACATGGGCCTGTTAAGTTTGTAGATGGCAAGAAATATGAGGTTTCTTATCGTCTGCTGAAGTGGCCCTGCAGTATTACTAGTACATAAAATATCCTTACTGGAAAGAGGAATTATATGAACATGAGGTTCAATATTGTTTTGTTATTTGTTATTTTTATTTCTGCTAATGCTCACTCTTATAGCTTCACAGAAGATTTCAACAGAGGTGTCTTTTGGAGTTCGTTTCCAATTGTTATGAGCAAGTTTATTGCCATAGAGGGAGAAGCTGGGCTCTTGGAGCGCTTAACCCGTGAGTCAGAACAACAGTGGGAAGATGCTTTAGGCCTTGATATTTGGCACTTTGATAACAATTCAAATTCTGTTAATTTCATTCGATGGTCTTATAATTTCGGCGAAGAAACGGGCTATGATCCAAGTGCCACTCTGGCAGTTACTATCAGGTATGCAGAAGGTCGACATATTGTCCGCACTGAAGTCATTTTAAATGGGGAATTACCACACCTTAGGCAAAACTTTAGCAGCATATTGAAAAAAACTATCTTGCATGAATTAGGTCATACAATAGGACTTGGACACACACAAGAGGCAGGAATCATGCAAGCTATGATTGCACAATACAAATATCTAATGCCAGATGATATTGATGGTGGAGTGGCCTTGATCGATGAAACTTTCAAAAGACAAGGTCAGACTGTGGGGCAATGGAAGTCACAATTTTCGTATTTTGGTGATGATGAAAATAATGATGCAGGAACTTGTGCAACGATTAGATCTATTGAAGGTGATGGCCCAACCGGCACTGGACAAGTGGGATTTATTTTTTCTCTTTTATTAGGTGTCTCTTTAACAATGCTTCTTGGAAAAGGAATACAATTTACTTTTAATGAGATGCCATAGCTTCTTCTACTAAGTCATGCACTTGGTGAAAATAATCTACCATGTGAATATTCTGGCTAAACTTTCCGCCAATACGATAAACAACCTGTTTTCTATGATTTTGAGTAGACACCATTTTTTTTGAATAGATAATTTTAAGCTTTAGGTCTTCAGCGACCTTTTGTTCGTCTATTTCTATTATTTTAATCATCGACCCAACTTGAAACACTTTTTGGTCATTGCTTTTAACACAGATTCCAACACCACATGAAGAGATATCAAAGATAAATTCATCCCATGTTTTAGATTCCTTGCTTGAATCCTTATTTACTAGTGCAAATTTAATCGAAGGTAGCTTTTCTGGCTTAAAAAAGAGTCTATGAGCACCTCTATTTTCACAAACCTTTAATTGTTCAGGGATAGTTGCAACTAAAAAATTTCCCAGGGTCTTTACCATCTTGGTTTTAATTAAGATATTTTTATAGGTGGCAGTTAAGTACAAAGTGGATTTATTAGCAAAATTAGAGATATCTTGAATACATTTTGTACTTAAAAATACTGTCTTTGGTGCAACGTTTACTTGCTTAATATTCACTGTGACAATATTGCGTTTATCACCTACATTTTGCCAAGCGGTTAAAATTACCTCATTATTGTGCATATCATGGAATAACTGCATTATCTCTGGCAATTCAGAAACGGTTCTAAGAGGTGCTTTTAGTGTTTTTTCTATACTCATAGTTAGATAGTATCGTAGAGCATTATCCTGTTCAACCAAAGAATTTGAAAAAATATTAACTATTGAATTAAAGAATAGGCCCAATAAACCGAAAAAGCTAATAGAAAGCATGTATCCATGGACTTTGGAGGCACACAGATGAGCGATGGAATTTTACCGGGTCAACAACACTACATTTTCTTTTTACAACTAAATAGACAACTACCGCCCTTCTATCAGGTTATTTCCGAATATCTCTCATGTTGGAATATCAAGTTAATTCCAGTATCAAGATCAAGCCTTGCTGAGCTAGATAAAGGGCAGAATAAATATCTATTAACAATAGTTACAGATATGGCCTCTTTAAACAAATATCGCCAAATCCAAAAAGAATACTTAAATTTCGCACTGTTAGGTCAAAAATACTGCTTATTTGAAATGACTTCATTTAGTCCAAATTCATTAATTGAAAGGTTGAGACGTTTTGATAATTATCATCACTTTCCACTTCCAGTTGAAGTTGAGGCAGCATGTCAAGGCATTGCTAGAAAAGTTTTCAAGGACAGCAAGGTCGTCGAAAAATGGCCTGGAGGTAGAAGGGGGAAATTTCCCTTTACAGATCTTTAAACAATTCCACAACATTTAAAAGTGTGATACCTTGAACTCTGATTCAATTTACTTTTTTTGGAAATTTTTAACGTGAATAAGACAACTATCGCCCTCTTAGTGATTGCCATTACTTCAAGCTTCAGCCTCTACTCCAGGGAAGAATTTGGAGCTGATCGCTATGCTATGCTTTCAGGTATTAGAGAGTCAAAAGACATTTTAAAGTTTGGCGAGAAAAAATTCGACAGTGATGTCTATATCTACGGCAAAGCACCTACAAAATTTTTATCAAATAGCTATCTATTCATTCCATCGAGGTCAAAAATATTAAATGTTGCTATGGGAGAAGGAAGAGATGCTGTGTTTTTAGCACGCAATGGATATAGAGTAGTTGGTATTGATGCCAATCCTAGTTACGTCAAAAAAGCGAAATTTTTGGCCCGGGAATTTGGGGTCAGGTTTGAGAGTATTGCAACTTCTACCGTAGAATCTTTTGCTGCAGAGAGTGCAAGTTTTGATGCAATTATTTGCATCAACTATATTGACCGCAATATAAACAACAAACTTGATCGATGGTTAAGGCCCGGTGGAATCCTAATTATTGAGTCATTTACAGATAATCAAAGAGGGCGCAAGGAATTCCATGGTTACAATGAAAGTTATTTACTTAAGCCAGGAGAGCTACTCACGATGTTTCCTGGATATAAGGTTTTAAAGTTCGAAGAACCACTCCATTTAAACAAATTTACATCTGGAGTTATTCTAAAAAAACCAGAAGTTAATACGTTAAAAGGCAAAAACTTGTGAACATAACTTTATTTTATAACAATATAACTGTTTTAGATTACGCTTATTGGGATGAACAAATTGGAGTTGTAGGAGACAGCCTATCAGTCAATGTTGAATTAGTCGGAAGTGCTGATGAACAAGGCATCCTTTATGATTTTTCTTATGTAAAAAACAATGTAAAAAAAATTATTGACCGCGATTGTGATCATCGCTTTATAGTGCCAAAGAATTTGGTTAAATATAATAATCATGAAAATGTAGGCCATTTTAAGGGTGCTTTTGGTAAGGATAAGACAAAAGTTATTGAGTTTTGGTGTCCATCTCATAGTATATGTGCTCTGCCTGATCAAACTGTAACTCAGCAAAACATAATCGATTACCTAAAGCAGCGCATATTAGCTGAAATGCCTGAAAATATTATTTCCGTTAATTTGGCTTTTGAAGCCGAAAATTTGTCCGGTGAGAATGTTTACTTTCACTACACCCATGGATTAAAGCATCACTTTGGCAATTGCCAAATGCCTTTTCACGGTCATCGCTCTACAATCCGAATTAATAAAAATGGTAAGCGCTGCCAAAAGCTTGAGAAGAAATTGGCAGAAGAGATCTTCAATAAAAATATTAGATTTACCTATTGGGAAAACGTCGTAAACAAAGAGAACATTATCAAGCAGCTTCAATGCGACCTTCCTGTTGGAAGATATGAGCAACTGCCCTGTATTCATGTTAAATACAAAGGTAATCAAGGTGACTTTGAATTAAAGATTAATAAGGCTTCAGAAACAGTCTATTTTGTTCAAAAAGAAACCACTATTGAGAATCTTACTCAACACTTTCACGAACTAGTGGCAAACCTTACAGATAAAACTGATAAAATTGAAGTAATTGGCTTTGAGGGGATAGCAAAAGGAGCGAAAGTTTAATGATGCAAGTTGATAGACGTAACTTTGTTAAATGGGCCTTGAAAGTATTTGCTTCATTGAGCCTTGCTCGCTTTCTTGGGAACTATAGACTTTTACATGCAGCTACTAAGAATCCAGATCTTGTTGCAGTTAAAGATGGATCTCCGGCCCAAATGTTTGAAATTGGGATTAAAGCAATTGGGGGAATGGAGAGCTTTATAAAAAAAGGGCAATCTGTTTTGGTAAAACCTAATATTGGTTGGAATAAATCACCAGGACAAGGAGCAAATACCAATCCTGACCTCGTAGGAAAAATTGTAGAATTAGCGTACACTGCAGGTGCATCTAAAGTTTTCGTTTTTGATCATACCTGTGAACAAATGAATGAGTGCTATGACAGTAGTGGAATTAAAAAAGCTGTTATAAAAAACAAAGGCTTCATGCTGCCAGGTGATGAGGAGGGTCACTATAAAAAAGTGGACATTAAAGGTGCTAAAATATTAAAAAAAGCACTTGTTCATAAACAATATTTAGATAGTGATGTCGTAATCAACGTACCAATTTTAAAACACCATATGTCCACCAGAATGACAGCTTCTTTAAAAAACTTGATGGGAGTCGTATGGGATAGAAGAATATTTCACAGAAAAGGGCTTCACCAAAGTATTGCAGATATTGCCCTTGTAAAAAAACCTGACCTCACTGTTATTGATGCTTACTTGATTATGGCCGACAATGGCCCCAGAGGACTAACTTCTAGTGACCTTAAGCTTAAAAAAATGCAGGTTATCTCAACTGATCCGGTGTTGGCCGACACTGCTGCGGCAAAAATTCTTGGCCAAACTCCAGAAGATATTCATTATCTCAATATGGCAAAAGCTCATGGAATAGGCCTTATGGACCTTAAAAAGAGCACAATTAAAAAGATTTCCTGTAAAGTATAGATACAAGATGATAAAAAAATCGCGACTATTATTGCAAATTTTGTCCTTTAGCTTAACCCTACTAATATTTTTAAAAATCGTTGGCAACTTTAACATCATCAAGGCACACAACGCGACTTTTGTGCTCCAAAATATTTCTTCAATCCCTACTTTAAACTTGCCACCCTATTTGTGGATAAGTGCGATTATTATTTTTATTTCCGCCGTCATAGGTAGAGCTTACTGTTCATTTTTATGTCCTGTGGGATTTATCCAAGACCTTGCACGAAAAATCGCTATGAAGATTAAAGTTGGCAGTAAAATGCCAGTTAATGGAAGGTTATATTTAAGGTATTTTATTCTAGTATTGTGCCTATTTCTGATGGTTTTTAAGTCATCACTTTTTCACTACTTTGATCATTTTTCCAATTTAGGCAGAACTATCAATTTGTTCATCATGCCCAGACTCTCTTTTTCTAGTGCTTTGGGAATACTGTTTTTATTAATAATCGTTGTGATACCCATCTACTTACCGAGATGGTTTTGCAATACACTATGTCCCACTGGAACTTTATTTTATTTTTTGTCAAAAAGAAAATTAATAACATTGAAGGTTGGATCTGACTGTAAAACTTGTAACAAGTGTGCTCCAGAGTGTCCAACAAACTGTATCCAAGGTGGAGTTATTAAACAACGCTTATGTATTGACTGTTTTGAATGTATTCAAGAGTGCAACTTTCAAGCGGTAAAAATCAAAGCAAGGTTGCCTTTTCAAAAAAGAGTCCCTGCTGCCTTGCCTACAAATCGACGGCAATTACTTAAAAGTGCTATCGCTGCCCCTATCGGAATATTATCGGCAAATGCTTTGGAAAGAGTATCAAGACCTACCATTAATCCAAACATGGTTACTCCGCCCGGTGGCAATTCACAAAAACAGTTTAAATCCTCTTGTAGTGCTTGCCAGCTATGTGTTTCTGTGTGCCCTACAAAAGTCTTATACACAACTCACCAATCTATTCCTAAAATGGACTATATAAAATCTTACTGCTCTTATGAGTGCAACACCTGCTTAGGTGTCTGTACCACTGGCGCACTATCGTATTATCCACTGGAACATAAAAAGTTGATAAAAATGGGTACCATTAAGCTTGATGAAAAAACATGTATACCTTTTGTCAAAGATCAAGACTGTGCTGCTTGTGCTGAACATTGCCCCACAGGTGCTGTTATGACTAAACTGAATAAGGGAAGATTTCGTCCGGTCATCGATGAAGATGTTTGTATCGGTTGTGGTCATTGTCAACATGTTTGCCCAGTAGAACCAGTTCGCTCTATAACGATTACACCTTTGGACACCCACAAAGTAGCTTACGCTCCCAAAAAGAAAGATAAAAAAGCTAAAGTAGAACAAGATGTAGACAACGATTTCCCATTTTAAAGCGTTTGCACAATATTCCTCATTTTAAAATACGTATTTAGAGGGCATAATATAGATATGTTCTGTCGGCAACTGTCTATATTATTGGTGATATTTTTCACTTCATCCAACCTTTTTTCTATGAACAAAAAAGGGGTTTTTTCAGGGCGTGTTTCTAAGTTAAATATGAAGGCTTCGTTTGTTCGAGTAAAAGTCGATTTTAACAATATGAAATATATTAATAAACATGATGTTATTGAAATATTTCACGGAATCAACGACTCAGTCAGATGTAAGTCATACGTATTTGGAAAAACCAGTGAGTATCTTTTACTAAAAGTGTCAGATATTAACTTCTGTTTTAATAATGTAGGAATTAATCTGGGTGGCTATTTAAGGTTTTATAGCGAAGACCTGGTAAATAATTTGAAGGTAGGAAAAGAGCTTTTTGCTCTACTTTTAAAAAAACGTCTTGCAGTCCAAAGTCTCATGCACAAATATAAAAAGGAGCTTGAAGCCCATGTAGAAAAAGCCGGGGCAGTAAACGACAGATATAATATCTTACAGGACAAACTGCGTGGAGAGTGGGAACATGAACTGCTGCTTCTTGAAGAAGACCGTTCAAATGCATTTATGAAATTCTCCAAACTAGAAGCAGAGCTCATCGATTTAGACCACAAAATGGAACAATATCGAATCGACGAAGATAATCTCGCAGTTGACAGGTGGGCATTAGATTCCAAACAATATTATCGAAAATAATTTAAAGGATACAGCAATGAACTTTATAGTATTAATTATTACCTTGTTATTTGCAGGTTGCTCTTCAACTAGTGATTTAAAGGTCACTCCCATCCCCAACACCTCATCTCTAGAAGAGCAGCTACAGATTATGAGTGATGATTTAGCTTTTGCTAGACAAAGTGATATTCACATTCTATCTCCCAACTTTTTTATAAGTGCAGAAGAGTCTTTTCTGGCCGCCAAAAATGATAAAGATTTAAGCAGGGAGAAGAAATTTGATAAATTGGGATATGCACATGCTAGTTTGGATAAGGCAAAAAGTGTAGCAAATACTGCTCGCACTGAACTTAGCACCACCATAAAATCCAGAGTAGATACTTATAGGGTAGGAGCTACCTTAAAGGATTCAGAAGTTAGTGAAGCCGAAAGTAATTTTCGTGAGCTAGTTGTAGATATTGAAAAAGGCGATCTAAAAGATGCTAAAGAAGACGCTCCAGAAGTTGAAAGGCAATTTCGTGCAATTGAGCTGAGACTAATTAAAAATAAGTACCTCGCTCAGATCAATTCAATAATGACCAAGGCAAAAAAATTAAGTGAGCAAAATGACAATATTACTCGTACATCAATTTCTGCTACCCAAAAAGAAATTAAGTTGTTGGAGCAATATATCCAAAAACACCGATATGATGATAATAATATTGCTATAATTGGTTCTAAAGTCCAGTTTCTTGCACGCAGAACACTAAATATAACTAAGCAAAGTATCCAAATTAAAAATGATGGGCCACAAAAGACGGCCTTGCGTATAGAAAAGCTGTTAGTTCGTCTCAGAAATAGCACTCAGTCAGTTTTGAAAGACTCTAGAGATATGACTTTTGAGCAGCAGGCGTTTGAAGTTGAAAAGTTTATTCATGCAGTCTTAAAGCTAGGCAAAAATATTACCCAGCAGAGGTCACACCTTACAGATAAAGTAGAAGACCTAAAAACTACTGTTGCCGATACTCAACAATTAAAAGAACAAAAAGAGGTAGAAGTATCAGTTTTACAAATGAGGCAAAAATTAGTTAACGATGTAAGGGCCAAATTTTTATCCACAGAGGCAGATGTATACTTGCAAGATGACAATTTAATCATTCGCTTAGTAGGAGTTGGTTTTCGGATAGGAAAGGATACAATAAATGAAAACTCCCTGCCAGTTTTACAGAAACTCAGTAGTGTTTTAACGGAGCTTGGAAAGAGAAAAATTACAGTCGAGGGACATTCTGATTCGACTGGACCATTAGAGTTCAATGACGCTTTGTCTTTGGCCCGTGCTAACTCAATTAGGGATTACTTGATAAATGAACAGGTCACCGCAGAAGATTTGATAGAAGCCGTAGGATATGGCCCTAGTCGTCCAATTGATACAAATGATACTCCAGCAGGAAGGGCCAAAAATCGACGGATTGACTTAATGATTTCTCTTACTCCTGCTAGTACTATGTAAAATATTCAGACATACTACCTTGCAATTTATATGTATGCTATGCTGCACAGTGTCACCAAAAATTGTATAAAAAAGGATTATGTATGAAAAAGTTATTAGTTACTCTCTCCCTATCTATGTTACTGATTTTTCAAGCTTATGGGCAAGGATGTTCTCAGGAAAACTTTCAAACTATCAATGAATTGTACACAACTGTTACAAAAAAGCATGATGCTAAGAAAAAAAGCATCATTAACACCGAAACTAACATTGCAAAAAAATTACTAGCAATTGGAATACCCATTGGGAAGCTTACTCCTGCTGAGAGGAAAGCTTCTGTAATCGGAATGGGTGTTTCATTCTTAATTGGGGGCCCTTTGGGTCTTTTTGCTGGTTTTATAACAAAAGATGTATTAAGTGCATTTGATAGAGAATATAAAGAGTTTCCTGTCCTGTCTGGAAGAAAAGTATCGGGAAGAGCTTATTATAATAATGCCGGTCAGAGATTTGTTTTTGAAGAAGCAAGAAGGGATGGAGAATTCAATGAGTGGAGCCTTAGAGTAGAAAAAGATAAAAAAGGTATCACCTATAAGTTAGCATATTACCAGTCAGCTGGTGAAGATGCTGAATTTGGTGACACCATCTGGAATCACGTTTGTTCCACAAAGATTTTTGAAGCATTTTAGTATTTAGTAAGAAGAGGGTAGAATCGTGCTAAAAGAACTTACATCAGAGAATTTACAAAAAGTAAGTAAAAAAGAAAAAGGTCTGTACGTTATCATGTTTAGCTCCACAACTTGTGGGCCATGTAAGACGATGAAGCCAGTAATGGCATCTTTAGACTCACATAATCCAGATATAAATGTATATAGTGTCGATACTGGGAAGGATCCTGGATTGGCACAACACTTTCAGATCAGAAGCGTACCAACCATTCATTTTTGTAAAAAAAGAGAGATACTTTACTCATTTCATGGAGTAACTCCTGAGGCTCAGATGCAATACGTTATCAACAATAAAGATGATGCACATTTTTTGGAGCATGGAGAATTCAAGCAAGATGAGGAAAAGAAGTCATATCTATTTCCAGCCTTAGTTGTCGCCATTGTTACACTTTTTGTTCTTTTGTTTATTTTTACTTAAGATTTTGTGTTATAGTTTGCCACCTAAAAGGTGGAGCTAATTATGGAACTTACATTATACAATACACTAGGTAGAACCTTACAAACATTCAAACCAATAAAGCCAAAAGAAATATACATTTATGCCTGCGGGCCAACCGTTTATAATTTTGCACACATTGGAAACCTCAAAACCTATATCAATGAAGATATTTTAAAACGAACCCTGCGCTTTAATGGTTTCAAAGTAAAACATGTAGAAAATATTACGGATGTAGGTCATCTAGTCTCTGATGAAGATACTGGTGAGGATAAAATGGAGCTTAGTGCTTCTAAAGAAGGGTTGACCATTTGGGAGATTGCAGGGAAATACACACAGGCGTTTAAAGAAGATATCACCGCTTTAAATATCCAGTTTCCAAATGTGTGGTGCAAGGCCACAGATCACATAAATGAGCAAATTGAACTGGTTAAAAAATTGGAAGAATTGGGCCTTACATATATCATTGAAGATGGTGTCTACTATGACACTTCCAAATTTTCAGATTATGGGATTTTAGGTGGCCAAAAGCTTGAAGAACTACAGGCCGGGGCAAGAGTTCAGTTAGCAGAGGGAAAAAGGAACAATACAGATTTTGCCCTTTGGAAAATTTCACCAAAGGAAAGCAAAAGACTCATGGAGTGGGAATCTCCTTGGGGTGTAGGCTTTCCAGGTTGGCACATAGAGTGTTCAGCTATGGCCTTAAAATATTTGGGAGAGCAAATTGATATCCACTGTGGTGGTGTGGATCATGTTAAAGTTCATCACACCAATGAAATTGCCCAAGTTGAGCCTGTCACCCAGAAAAAATGGGTCAATTTCTGGTTTCATGTTGAGTTTTTAAATGAAAAAGATGGCAAGATGTCTAAGTCTAAAGGTGAGTTTTTAACTCTATCTTTGTTGAAAAAGAAGGGATTTGAGCCACTGGCTTACCGCTACTATGTTTTAAATTCTCATTATAGAAGTAAATTAAATTTTTCCTTTGAAGCACTTGAAAGTGCCAGGCAGGGTTTTTCAAACTTAATAGATAAAATCTCGTTACTCAAAGCAGATGTAGCACCAGGTGAGGTCGCTCACGCTCAGTTGGATGACATTCACTTGAATATTAATACCATTATAAATAAAGATTTAAACACACCTGAGTTAATGGCATATATGTGGAAGGTAATAAAAGATCAATCGATCAATGTACAAACAAAGTTGGATTCTTTACAATATTTTGATCAAATTTTAGGTTTGGAGCTTTTAAAAATTGAAGCCAAAAAGGAAGAAGATGTCGAGGTATCTTCTGATCTTCAGGATTTATTAGATAAACGAAATGAAGCCAAAAAGTTGAGGGATTTTAAAACTGCTGATGCTCTTAGAAATGAAATACAAGCTCAGGGGTATGCAATTATTGATACAAAAGATGGTGCAAAACTAAAAAAACTTTAAAAGAGATATATTTAACATGACAAACTTTATTAGAACTATCATTGCAGAAGATTTAAAAAGTAATAAACATAACGGAAATGTGATAACAAGATTTCCGCCAGAACCAAATGGCTACCTTCATATCGGACACGCCAAAGCAATCTGTTTAAACTTTGAGATCTCCAAAGAGAATGAATTGGGTGTTTGCCATCTACGATTTGATGATACAAACCCACTTAAAGAGGAAGTCGAATACATAGACTCCATCAAAGAAGATGTTAAGTGGTTGGGCTATGACTGGAAGGAACACCTTTACTTTTCTTCTGATTATTTTGAGCAACTATTTAATTATGCTACCGAGCTTATAAAGCTAGGCAAAGCATACGTTTGCAATTTAAGTGCTGAAGAGATGAGAGATACCAGAGGTACACTTAAAGAGCCCGGCAAAAATAGTCCATATCGAGATAGATCTATCCAGGAGAATTTAGAGTTATTTAAGCGTATGCAGGCTGGTGATTTTGAAGAGGGAGAGTGTATCCTGCGCGCAAAAATTGATATGTCAGCTCCAAATCTCAATATGCGAGATCCTGCAATCTATAGAATTAGAAAGGTGGAGCATCCCAAAACTGGGAATAAATGGTGTGTTTATCCAATGTATGATTTTACCCATTGTTTGTCCGACATGATTGAAGGTATAACTCACTCGCTTTGTAGTTTGGAGTTTGAAGATCACAGGCCCCTCTACGACTGGTTTTTAGATGAATTAAAAACCCCTTGTCACCCTCAGCAGATTGAATTTGCAAGATTAAATATTAATTATACTGTATTGAGCAAAAGAAAATTACTGGAGCTTGTGAATAATTCTTTAGTTGATGGTTGGGATGATCCACGAATGCCTTCAATTTCAGGAATGCGCAGAAGGGGGATAACACCTACTTCAATAATTGATTTTTGCGAAAAAATTGGCGTAACCAAAAAAGACAGTTTAATTGATATGAGCACTTTTGAAAGTTGTATTCGTGAGGATTTAGAGCCTAGTGCCCTACGGTCCTTTGCAGTTTTGCGCCCCTTAAAGGTTGTAATTGACAATTACCCTGATGATAAAGTCGAAGAGCTTTCAGGTCCAAACCACCCCAAAAAACCAGAGATGGGAAGACGAACTATCCCATTTTCAAAAAAAGTATACATTGAACAAGATGATTTCATGGAAGATCCTCCAAAAAAATACTTTCGACTTGCTCCCGGAAAAGAGGTTCGCCTGCGCTACGGATATGTCATCAAGTGCAACGAAGTTATCAAAAATGACCAAGGCGAGGTGATAGAGCTTCGCTGTAGTTATGATCCCCAAACCTTGGGTGGAAAAACAGCAGATGGCCGCAAGATAAAAGGAATCATACATTGGGTATCAAAAAAGCACGCTATCGACGCTGAAGTTCGTCTGTATGACCGTCTATTTAATGTGCCCAACCCAACTAAGACTGAAGCTGGTAAACACTTTACCGACTATTTAAATCCCGATTCATTAGAGACTTTAAGTTCATGCAAATTAGAAGCAAGCCTACAAAATGCCAATATTGAGAGTCGCTATCAATTTGAGAGATTGGGCTACTTTGCATTGGATTTTGTCGAAACTACCAAAGAGAAACCTGTATTTAATCGGGTTGTTACCTTGCGTGATTCTTGGGCCAAAATGAAATCGTCCTGATTTATACTGATTTCAGAATCTGATAACTATCACCGAAATAACCGTTGGACCAATTGTAAACATATATATAAAATATAAATAGTGACTTTATAAGGAGTTTAAAAAGTAGCATGAGAGCTGGTAGGTCCATTGGGAAATCATCCTTCGCTAGCAATGGCAAGCAAGAACGTTATGTTTTGGCAAAAAGGGCCACCTTTATCAGCATTGGCCTTAACATCACACTCTCCGTTGCTAAAATTATGGCGGGAATTATTGGAAACTCTGCTGCCATGCTTGCTGATGGGATCCATTCTTCTTCAGATCTTGTCAGTGATGGAGTTGTCTTTTTGGCCATGAAAGCGGGGGCGAAAAAAGCCGACAAAGAGCACCCCTATGGCTACGGCAAATACGAAACTTTGGCATCACTTTTTATCGCACTAATGCTTATTGCAGTTGCTATTGGTATTGTAATAAGTGTAATTAAAAGTTTAGGTGGAGGGAGCTTTTTAAGGCCTACCCCTATTGCTCTAGCTGCCGCATTTATTTCATTAATCACCAAGGAACTTCTATTTCAATATACCATTCGTTTAGGAAAAAGGATTAATGCTAAGGCCCTAATCGCCAATGCCTGGCATCAGCGATCTGATGCTATTTCATCCATTGCTGCTCTTATTGGGATTGGCGGTGCTATGCTTGGGTACCCCGTTATGGACCCACTTGCAGCTGTTGCTGTGGCATTGATTTTAGGAAAGGTGGCAATTTCTCTTTTAAAAGATTCAGTCTACGAGTTAGCAGATGCCAGCCACTCAATTAATTCTGAAGTTCGCGCTCAAATAGAGAAGTCTGTTAAGGAAAATTGTAAAGTTATTGCGGCCCATGGGCTTGCACAAAGAGGAATGGGACCTGATATTTTAGTAGATGTTCATGTGGAAGTTGATCCATTTCTCTCTGTTTCAGAAGGCCACCAAATTGCTGACAGGATTCGCAGTCATCTGATTGAAGGAGTTCAAAGGGTGACAGAGGTGATGGTCCATGTTGACATTGAAGATGATCAAAATAGTAACATAATCCAATGCGCTTCAAGAAATCGGTGGAAGAAAATGGTTACTGATATTATCAAAGATTATCATACGATTGATGGTCTAATTGAACTTACACCTCACTACGTTTATGGTGGTATAACCCTAGACTTAGTAGTCAGTATAAAAATGAAAAGCTCGCATGAAAGTGCTCGAGTTGAGGCAAAATCACTTAGCTCTATGCTGGTTGAGATGAATAGTGAGGTTAAACAAGTAAGAGTAAGGAGTGCTTTAAATTAGTATGACTGAATTACAAGAAAATTTTTCTGAATTGCAAAGAAATGTAACTTCAGTAAAAGTTTGGCAGAAGGTCCAAGATAGTCGAACAACGTATAATATGTTCATTATGAGCATCAATACTGCTAATAACACATTTTTAATGCAAAGTAAGTAAGACATAGACTTTTCGTCATTTACTGAGAATGTATCTTTATATTTTACCACTAGCCATAGAAGCATTCTATTAAAGACAACCGTTAAAACATCTTAGCAAATGCTGTGCTTATAAACCTTCCAAAAGAATTACAAATACATGAAAAAAAGAATTTAAATCGCCTCCATTTTAAGGCATCAAAAATGCCGACTATCAGTTTTAAAAGAACAATTTTATATGGAAAATCAGAAAAAATATGGTCCGAACGCATTTTTGATATCTCATCAAACGGAGCAGCTATTCGTATTCCAAATGAACACAGAGAGCTTTTTCAAATAGAAACACAACTACAGGTCGAAAAAATTGATACATATAAGATGGGCAGTGATCTATACGCAAAAGTTAGTTACTTGAATCAAATTTCTGTTGGCAAGATTCAAAGCCAGCAGATATTTTTTAGAGTGGGTTTAGTTTTTGATCGAACTATAAATATAGAAAAATACTTTTACCATGCACTAGCATTAGTTTGATAAAGAAGCAGTTATTTAAGTTTGCCTGTTCTCTTTCACGGCTTATCCTTGCGTTAAGGTTTAGCTCCAGTTTAGAAAGTATCCAGTATTTTATAGAGAGGCCCATCTACACAGAACGAAGATTCATATAGTCTGTATCTTGTGTATATTCTCATAATATGCACAAATAAACACAAAATTTGTATATATCGTGATATCATTAACAAGAAATGGCAATAATTTGTGCATAAGGTGTTGTGGTGAATAAAAAATATTTTAGAAAACTTAGTGATTTAGGAGATATTGAGACTAAAGCTGTTTTAAAAGAAATGGCCCTCGCACATAGGGCCCTTGGAGAACTAAAGGGGCTAGCACTAACTATTCCAAATCAAAATATCCTTATCTCAACTCTTGCCCTTCAAGAAGCTAAAGCTAGCTCAGAGATTGAAAACATAGTAACTACTCAGGATGATCTCTATCAAAGTAACTATCCTTCTAAGAACTTTATTTCAACTCAAGCAAAAGAAGTTCACAATTATGCTAGGGCCCTCGAGGTTGGCCATAAATTGGTTATAGATTCTGGATTATTAACAAACAACACAATTATCGAAACTCAAAAGACTATTGAGGAAAATAGTGCAGGATTTAGAACGCAGACCGGAACTTCGCTTGTTAATAACTTAACAGGTGAAGTTATTTTTACGCCCCCACAAGAAGCAACTGAAGTTATTCGGTTGATGACTGAGCTTGAGAAATTTATCAATGATAATGAGCTTTCAAATTACGATGATCTAATCAAGATGGCCCTGATTCATCACCGTTTTGAAACAATTCATCCTTTCTACGATGGAAATGGGAGAACAGGAAGGATAATCAACGTCTTGTACCTAGTTAAACAAGGGATTTTGAATACACCAATTTTATATCTCTCAAGATATATCAATCAGAATAAAGCTAATTACTATCGATTGTTACAAGAGGTAAGACAGACCAGTAACTGGGAACCTTGGCTGATTTTCATGATGAAGGCATTAGATAACACAGCTCAGAACACTTCAGAAGTGATACGAGAACTTGTTATATTAATGGCCGAATATAAAAAAATTATAAAAGAGAAACTTCCTAAAATTTATAGTCATGAGCTTATTAACAATCTTTTTAAACATCCATATACCAAAATTGAATTTCTAGTTGAAGAGTTAGGTGTTCACCGAAATAGTGCAACAAAGTATTTGGAGCAATTAATTGATGTAGGACTTCTAGAAAAACATAAAAGAGGAAAAGAGAACTACTATCTTAACAAAAAACTGTTCTTCTTACTTTCGAATTAGTTTTAAATTCTATACGTGTGCTGTCAAATTAAGTGGCAATTGCCTCTCGAGGAGATAATCTCTCCAGTTAAATATGGGCTGTATTGTGTTGAGTAGCCGTAATTTTATTCGTCTGATAGCAATTTTGCTTGAGTTTCACAAAGCGATACATCACATTGAACTCGTCTAGTTTCTATGGAGCCTGATCCATAGTAAAATTCTTGAATAACACAGTCCTCATCGTGTTGAGCTAAGGAATGGACTCCAAAAATCTTTACACTGCCTGCCTTAGAAATTGACGGGGTTGTATCAACGAATTTTCTTAAAAATGAACTGGCAAAAGTTTCTCTCATAATGTAACTAGAGCAGTACTGCTGCCGGTTTGGAAGAACTTTTAACATAGGCAGAGCACGTTCAATTTTTTCTGCCAGGTCAAGATCAGTCAACTTTAATTCTTCAAGATCCCCCAGATTATAATCGGCAAGAAGATCAAGAACTTCTTGGCAATCTGATAATTTAAAAATGGCCAAAATATTATCACGCTTTTTTTGCTGAGCAGGTTGCAGAGTCAACTTGGTTTGACAAATGGAATGTAATTTACGCAATGGATATTTTTGGGCCATCTTGTATGAATGTCTAATTTCCCACTCTACACCTGAAGAAAGGTTTAATGATGTTGTCACCAACAGGTCAGTTGTTGTATTGGCAAAATCCCCTAATGTCATGCTTGAGCTATCATATTTGGCCATAACAATGATTGGAATAAATGCAAAACATAAAATTAACAATTTTTTCATTGATACCTCGATACCTCAAACTATAGATATTGCTTTAAAATGCTATAAAATAATATTTATTAAATAACATTATATACAATATAGCGCACCGCGCAAGATGGGTGTGTAATGCTTACAATCCATGCTAAATTATAAGCATTTACAGCTACTTAGCTTTTATCTGGCCAAGGTTGCTTTGCGGGATTCTTGGACCAAAATAAATACTTCGCAATTCATATTTCATTACTTTGTATGGTCTAATGTTCCCATTTTTGGGTACCCAAAAATGGGAACATTCATATTAACCATGATCGCAGTTACGTTTGTGGTTTTTGGTTTTTCGTGAAATTTAAAGTGATCTGTTTAATATACCTAAACCAATATGTCGGGCTTTAGAAAGAGTGCATAAAAATAACCTGCGCTTAATTCCTGCAAATGACCATACGAGTAGCTGGATTGGACAATTTTCCGATGTCTTGTTACCAGTAGATGTCTTGTTACCAGTAGATGTCTTGTTACCAGTAGAGGATGATTAAATTTCTTTTATTTGCATTCAAATATCTGCTTGTCTAGGATATCACCACCGTCTTTGTAGACTGTTAACATAGTGGCAGTCTTGAAATCTCTTGAAAAAGAAACTGCAGAATAAATTACTAACTCTTCCTCTGTGGAAACAAAGGTGTGAGGATCAATCCTTTTAAAATCTCCAGTCGGGCCTTGGTATGAAACATATTCAAAGATGTATTCACCAGTTGTTTGGTCAGTGTAGAGTTCAATCGTTTCGTCATCATAACCTCCGGCTTCATAAAAACATGATAAAGACTCTGGCGCTTGGGCAAATACTGAGGTGGATAATAACATTGTGATAATTAGAATTAATTTTTTCATTTTTTTACTCCTGTTTTTTTTGTTTTTACTTTACTTCATTTAAGAAGATCTAGGAGTGTTCTAACAGAAAAAGTTCATTCAAAAAAATGCATAAACAGTATGTTTGTTATACTAAATGGTTATAAACGACAGGTTTTGACACACCTAGTCCCACAAGTCTGCTGGCACGAAATTTGGAGCCATGATTGTCCTTCGCAGCCGGGTCTTTCGTCGGGTTTTTGTTTCCAGGATAGGACTTTTAGGGTTGGGATTTTTGCTATTATGGAACAAAACTCATCGGCGTCGTAGTAGCTGATTAGTCTGCCGTCTTCTTTGACTTCTATGCCTTGTCCCCATTTTAGGGACATGTAGAGTATGCCATCTGGTTTTAGGGCCTTGGTTAGGACTTTTAGGTTATCTAGTAGTTCATCTTTGGGAATGTGGAGTAGGCAGGCATTGGCCCAAATTCCATCAAAGAGGTTGTTGTAGTCTAAGTCAATAATGCGATTGATTTTTACATCGATATTGAAATGTTCTTTGGCCATTGCTGCTAGAGTCTTTGATGGCTCTACTGACACTACTTCGCATCCTGAATCGATGAAGTGTTTACTGTCACGGCCACTTCCACAGCCTACATCTAAAATCTTTTTAGGTGCTTTAACAATGCTTAAAAAAGCAGTGTAGTTTTCGCTTAAGGATAAATTGACGGTTCTATCAAAAAATTCTTGGGCGTTATCTACGTAATAGTCATTTTTGTGCTTCATGAATTTTTCTCCCCCTGATCGTTGCGCTGCGCGCCATATGTGGACTTTTTCAAGATGTAAAAAGCTTACTCATATCTATATTCTGAGTTGATAACCTATGTCAAATTGTGTATTGTCGCCCGAGTGTGTGCTTCTGTCACATAAAATTAATTTAGGGGGGAAACAATGATTCATAGAATTTTAAAGACTATTATTTTAATGATCGCTCTACTTCTTACTGTGTCCTGTAACGGTGATGGCAACAAATTACTTGGCGGATCAAGCCTAAATTGTGAGCAAGGTTGGGCCGAAAAGATGAAAGATTATCCGCTTGGATCAATCAAAGAATATAGCAATGTTACCTATGTAAATAATGGTGGTACTGAAAGAGTCATTATGGAGATGAACGAGAGAGAAGATGTAATTGATGCCTCAGATGAGTCCATTACAGTGCTGAAAAAGAAGGTTTTTATTTCTCCTACCTCAACTACCAGAGACAAAGAATATGTTTACAACAAAACAGAATTTATGGCCGCCTGTAACAAGTTTATGGAATTGGGTGGAGTTGGCAGCCTTCCACTAACTGGCGTAAGCTTTGGTCACAGCACTGACGCGCAAGCAAATGAAACGATTACAACACCTGCTGGAACTTTTGATACCAAATATACCAAGATGACTACAACAACTTCTGCCAGAGGTGTCACTTTAACCTCTGTACATGAAATCTGGTTTGTCCAAAAAGAGGTCGAGCGATTTACAGTTAAATCAATTACGACCACAAATAATGGGGCCCAGCGGTTAGTTAGAGTACTCACTAGGTATCAAAACTAATTGGCACCCAAAATTACTACCAAATTCAAGTTTTCAGTCACTTAGTACCCCCTCCTTTGTCCAAAATCTAAATAGTGTTATAATTTAGCTACAGATTTGAGGGGTTGTTCTATGAAGCAAACTATAATTATAACGCTATTTTTTATAATTTTGATGTATCTGCCTGCTGCGAACTCTGAAGATGCCATGGGCCATAAGCCCCAAGCAATGGGTCACAGCGTTTTAACCGCCCCTGGAGGTCTTACAGATCAGGAAAAATATATCAGCGAAGAATATATTCATGAGGGTCTAAATTACCGTAAATTCGAAGAAGAATGTGGTGGCGATGCCAAAAAACGAGCATTATGCAAGGGAAGAGATGGAAAAGCATCCACCGCAGGTATGGTAAATGCGCTGGCAAAGGCCTACACCATGATTATTGGGACAACTAGTTCAACAATTGCCATGCCTAAAAAGGCAGATGCCAGCAAAGGTGATGCTGGCAAAGCTGATCAAGACAATGAGATGAACGACTATTGTAAACATATTGCAACCCTGACTGAAGCCGTTGGAGCTTTTAAGCAGATGTCTGCACAGGAAAATATAGATAGTGTGCCCCTTGGAAAAGATACAGCGCAAAGAGAAACCCTTCATCGTGCCGCTCGTTCTCATAAAGCCAGATCTGACGTCTCTAAAATTCAGGCTTCAGGCTGGGGTGGAACCACTGCTTGCTACACTGGTATGATTGCATACTCTGCAGCAACGGGCCCAGCAGGTGCCGCCATGACCACCGCAAAAAGTGTTGGCCTAAAGTTAGCAGCCGCAGGCCTTCTTACTGGGTTCTATTATAAAGAGATCGGAAGACATAAAGGTTACGCCGATAAAGTACTTGAGATTGCAGATAAGTTACCTCACAAAGGCGATTGTAATCCGGCAACAGAGCGTGACTGTTACTGCCTACAACCCGAAACCATGAACGATCCTCAGTATTGCCTTGAGCAAATTTATGCCAGGCAGCCCATAGTCGGAAAAATTCTCACAACATGTATTGATAAACAAATGGAAGAAGACCCAGAATGTAAATGTGCCGGCAATGACGATTGCTATGACCAAGAATACATGAGCACAATAAGGAAATTAAATTTCGGCAACTCCTTCAATCAGGGTCTTGGCACGGCCGTAAAAGATTTAAGCAATGGGCAGGTCCTCGGTAACAACGATGTCATTTCGAGAAATACCTCAAATCAAATGGCCAGAGGTAAAAAGGCATTAAAAAAATATGATAAATTGTTCGACAAGGGTGTTACTTTAACTGCCAAACAAGAGGAAGAAGCAAAGGCCCTAAGCCTCCACGGCATTCCACACAACATGGCAAGAGCTATCGCCTCAAAGCCGATGAGTGCCGCTGCTAAAAAGATAGCCTCGGGTATTAGGCAATCAAAGTCCGGAAAAAGATATCGCTACAGGTCTTCCACAAAGCGGCCCAAAAAGATCGCCTATGCAGGCAGTAGGGGCAGAAGAAAGCGCTACCAAAGAAGTAGTGCCAAACTACCCCAGTTTGGTAAACAAAAAGTTGGTAAGAAGTTATCCGGAAACGTCATAAGATTTGCAGAACAAGCACAAAGAAGTGCTCAAATAAATAAAAACAAAGATCGATCCATTTTCAAGATCATTTCCAGGCGCTACCAAGTTAGCGGCAGAAGTAGGTTACAGTTTCAATGAATGAAATAAATTTAGAGTTAAAAAGTAAGCTCAAAGAAGAACATCCATTACCAATTTTGCTGTACGACCATGAATGCTCTCTATGCCAACGATTCAGAGATAGTCTATGCAGACTAGCTGGAAACAACGTAGTAAGTACTGTATCAATCCATCAAGAAGAAATTTATGAGGTATATCCCCAACTAGACAAGCAGCTTTGTAACGAAGAGTTGCACCTCATCGTAGATGAGCAAACCATTCTAAGTGGCAGTGAAGCACTACAATGGTTAATAGCTAAACTACCCGGAGTCTCAAAATTTGCTTGGCTAATTGAGAGCAATGCTGGCAAAAAAAGTATCGATTTTTTCAACGAGATGGCCAGCAAATACAGAAAAGTTTTGCTAGACAGGTGTCCATCGTGTAAAAAGCAATCTTATTGGTAGAACTGTTTTATTTTTGGAGTACTGGTGCAAGAAAAATCATTATCTTTACCCTTTGCAAAATCACTAATCATCATCCCAACCTACAACGAGATCGATAATATCTCTAAAATGATAGATGCTATTTTTAATATAAACGAAAATCTCTCTCTTCTAATAATCGATGATGGATCACCCGATGGCACCGCACAGGTCGTAAAGGATCTACAGAGTAAATTGAAAAAACTCCACCTTATAGAACGATCTGGGAAACTAGGATTAGGTACCGCCTACATTACCGGATTTAAATGGGCCCTAGAGCGAGATTTTGAATATGTCTTTGAAATGGACTGTGACTTCTCTCACGACCCCAATGATGTGCCGCGCCTGCTCGAAGCAGCAACCACCAATGATCTAGTCATTGGCTCTCGTTACGTCGACGGAATACGAATTATCAACTGGCCATTTCGCAGACTTTTACTTTCATACTGCGCCTCAATCTACACCAGATTTGTAACCGGCATTAAAGTACAAGACACCACTGGTGGTTTCAAATGCTTCACCAGAAAAGCCTTAGAGAGCATAAACCTAAACAACATAATGTCCAACGGCTACTCTTTTCAACTGGAACTAAACTACAAAATTTGGTGCCAAAATTTAACAATAAAAGAAGTCCCCATAATTTTCTACGAGCGAAGAGATGGCCAATCAAAAATGAACAACAGTATTATTGTCGAAGCGTTTTTTTCAGTGTTTCGCCTACGAATTAAAAAGATGCTTGGAAGCCTAATTTCTCCTTAATCTCTATTGACAGCATACTCTACTTCCATGATACCCTTGGTGGATGAAAAAAAGGTATGTCTATTAACGTGTATTTGTTTACGGAACTAAACAATGTGTAAGTCTTGCAATTCGAAAGATTTCAATCAAACAAGGGAGTATGTATTATGAGGAGACTGTTATTATTTATCGCGGTAGTTTCGCTATTTTCAAGTTTTGCCCATGCAACAAATGGCGACAATATGATCGCTGTTGGAGCTAAAGCTCGTGCAATGGGTGGTACAGGTATTGCAGAACCAATGGGCACTGAGAGTGCACTTAAAAACCCTGCTTTATTAACTTATGCGAAGGGATTTAATTTTACTTTTGCTGGTAGTGCTTTTATGCCGAATGTGAAGGCAAAAAATGGGGCTGCAGGTGAGAAAGAAAGTTCAGCAGATCTGTTTCTTATTCCAGCTATTGGTTTCACAAATCAATTGAGTAGAAATCTATTTTTTGGTTTAGGTGCATATGGAACTTCTGGGCTTGGGATTGATTACAGAGATACTGCTGCTGCTGACGATCTTATGAAAATGGGGACCTCAATGACCATTATGAAATTTGTCCCATCTTTAGCTTATAAAATGGATAGTTTTTCCTTTGGTTTAGGTTTGGCCATTATGTATGGAAATTTGTCTGTAGCATATGATCGAAATATAACGATTCAAACTGCTCCAATGACAGGAAGCGCCGTAGGTTTTGAAGGCGGTGGTTCCTCATCAGACCTTGGATTTGGTTTTAATTTAGGTGTTGGGTATAAATGGAATGATTTAAAGTTTGGCGCCATGTATCAATCGACCATAAAAATGGAATACAAACACATTCTTGCAAATGCGGCAAATGACGATTTTGGAACGACCGGCATTACAGATAAAGTTGCACAACCAGCTGAATACGGTTTCGGTGTAGCTTACACCCTAGGTGACCTAACAGGAACATTTGATTTCAAGCAAGTACTTTGGAATTCTGCTGAAGGTTTTGAAGATTTTAAATGGGAGGATCAAAGCGTTTTTGCCGTAGGTCTTGCTTATAAGCTTGATAAAAAGTGTACATTAAGAGCAGGTTTTAACCACGGTAAGCACCCGCTACAGGCAGGGGCCATAGGTAGTGCAAATAATTCACTTAATCAGCTGAACCTAGAGGGATTTCCCGCTACTGCAGAATCTCATATAACAGTAGGTGTAGGACATCAGTTCACAAAAAAATTCAAGTTAGATGGCGCCTTTGTATATGCTCTCGAAGTTGAAGAAAATGCTACAGTGGGATCGACCTCTACTAACTTAGTAGTTAAGCATTCTCAAATGGGCTTCACTCTAGCAGGCTCTTGGCACTTCTAGTGCCACTTCTAGTGCCAGCAGACCTACGGGACTAAGCGCATTATAAAAATCAAAACGCGTGGCTTCTTTTAGCGAGCCATGCGTTTTTTTATTTCCTATTTTTAATTAAACCACTCATAACTTTTCAGTAAAACCCGTGTACTTAGAACTGTGGTGAAATCTTAACAATGAATTTTATTGTAATGTCAAATAGGCTCAATTGCCTTAATAAGCGAGTACCTGCCTCCTGAACTTTTATTTAATGTAACTTGCCATAGGATACAACAATATTTTTTGTTTAGAGACATGCTTGACCGAATTACTGCTCTGTGTTATGCTTCAGCTTCGTTATCACAATTATTTTCTGTCCGGTTGCCGGTACTGCACAGAACGAATTATCGTCATATACATCGTCATATCTTCAAAAAAAATATCGTTTTTCACGCTCAACCCATCGATATTACGTCAACATGCCTAGTTCCAATGACTTACAAGATG
>JADHTQ010000040.1 GCA_016784965.1 Bacteriovoracaceae bacterium
TTGTTGAAAAAAGAAAAAACGAGCAAAAGAAGTATTAAAGGAAAACGCTTGAAGTCCGCTTGGGACAACAACTATTTGCTGGCAGTCATAAGTGGCATGGAGCGTCCTAATGTCAAAGATTAAGTGCGATCACCCTTTATTAGGGGACTTTTGCTGTTCATAGTACCGACTTATCGTGCTTTTTTGGATAAAAAGTGAACATTTTTTCAATAAAATAGAGGGATTTTTTAAAGTTTAAAGTTTAAAGTATTTGAGGGTGTTATCCGAAATGAATTTGTGAGTAAGCTGCAAAAGGAGGTAGGATGAAGAGATTGTGTAGTAAGCGCAATGGAAAAAAAATCAAAAAACCAATAACAATAAAAGAGATAAAGGCCAAAAAACATCTCAAACTTGTGATGTCCAAAAAAAGTAAAAGTCAACAACAGGTACAAGTAGAAGTTGATCGCATGAGGAAAAAGGCAGCGTAAGTTTCTTAGAAACTTACAAGTTTATTTTTTCTTTAACTTTGTATAGCTATTACCGAATTTCTTTCTGAATTTTTCAATTCTACCTTCAGTGTCGAGAACCTTTTGTTTTCCCGTATAATATGGGTGACACATAGAGCAAATATCAACCTTTTTGATCTCTTTTGTGCTTCTGGTTTCAAACTCTTCACCGCATACACATTGAACTTTTATGTCTTTATATTCTGGATGAATACCTGCTTTCATTAACAACCTCTTTAATAACTTTTAAATTAATCTATGATTATGCAATTGAAGTAAACTGTGAGTAATCTGACCAATTTGTCATGTAATGTCAAGTAGTAAGTGTAATTAGTAAATAAATGCGCATATCAGGGCATTTTTTGATTGTCAAAAAGGTCTATCTGCCGTAGTTTGTTGAGATTATACTGATCTATAATGAGCAGATCAATTGATTTAATTAGGAGGTCGTTGTGGCAAAAGGCGCCAGAGTTGTTATTCATTTAGAATGTCAGACTTGTCGAAAAAGTAATTTACCCGGTGTGAGTCGTTATTCCACGACAAAAAATAAGAAGAACATGCCTGATCGTCTAGAACTTAAAAAATACTGTCGTTTTGAAAGAAAGCATACTGTACATAAAGAAATAAAGTAGCGACCCCCTAGATCCTGATTCCTTTTTGAATACCCCTAAAAGAACTTATTTTTTTCCTAAAAAAGAACAGTGTTTCTTTGTGTAAAATAAAAGGGTGCTTGCTGTCAGAAGCTTGAATTATAAAGTTTTGGCGCTTTTCCATTTTAACATCTGGTAGTGAGGAGATAATAGGGGAAATGAGGTAAGTCAGCAATGTTTGTTGGCCGTCTTTTTTAACCTCTAATGTATATAAGGGAGCTTGTTTGAATTTATCAATGGCCTCAATAAGTGGCTTGGTCATTTTGTCTAAAATAATTTGCCCCTTAAACGATGTGAGCTTTTCGATGTGTTGTTGTACTAAACTATGATTTAGAGGCCTTTTGTTAATTCCATTAACCCATTTATTTTTTTGCTCGGCAATGTAAAGTTGGACGTTATTATTTTTCTTCTTCCCCTTATACAACTTTAAGGAAGCAATGTTTTGTGGTTTAAATGAAAACACTCGTGAGTCAATAAAGTCTGAGAGGTCGAGGGTCGTCAGTGGATACTTCATGGCATCTAAGTGATAGATAGCTTCTGTGTTAGAAAGCATACCATATGTTGAATTGTCTATGGGATTGACTAACCCTAGCTGGAGTTTTTGCTGCGTGCCACCTTTGTTTTTTAGTGTGATCTCTATTTGGGGAGAGTTAAGTGTAAAGTTTAAAATGTAAATTGGATCTTTGGGAAAAATTTTTCTAATTTTAATCTGTTTTAGCGAGTATAGTATTTTCTCTACTGTTTTTACCTGTGCTTTTAAACTCCTTGGTGATGTTAGGTTCCAGGTACTATTTGGGGCAATATTTTTTTTAATTACAAAGCTTCCCAGGCGGTTTTTAAGAGTAATCTCAGTAATGTCGGCAAGCATTTGTTGGTTAAAGAGCAAGCGGGAGCCATCTAATTTATTCTGTTGCTCGATTGGGGCCTGAAAGAATTCACTAATTGATCCGCCAAGAAGAAGAAGAAGTGTGAAAAAGAATAACACCCAAGTTGAGATGGAACTTCTGTTTGCTAAAAAGCCTGTAAACACTTACTACCTCATTTGAAATTTTTTTGTCATCTTTAGAGCAATTGTATTACAGATTGTCAAGATCTGCAAACGCATCAAGGTCGCTGTCGGCATCTTTTCGGGCTGATGCTGCCTTCTTTTGAGCTTTTGCACTACCTGTTTCATTAGGCTTAATTGATTGTACAAATTGTCTTAGAAGGGTTCTTTCACCTTTTTTTACAAAACTGAATTTAATACATGCACGGTAGGGCAACTTGCCTTTACTAATGACTCGACTGCGCATGTTGTAGGGACGGCAGTATAAAATTTGGGCATTTAGAATAAAGTTTTTTGGAATTAGAAACTCAATGATAACTGCCTGGCCTTCAATTAATGGTTTACTGCAAAAAAAGAACATCTTTTCCATGTCAACTTCAGACAGTAGAGTTTTGGCATGGATTAACTCGTTTTGAGGTATGGCGGGTCTTCTTTGCTTGATTGTAAGACCTTGGCTTGGATCTTCACTTTGCTTATCGATAGGAACCACATTGTCATCGGGATCCTTCTCTTTTTCAGTAGCATCACCCTCAGCATCTTCAGCACTCTCAGCACCTTCAGCCACTTCACTTAAAACAGTAGAGTCATCTACGATGGCATGATCATCATCTTCATGGGCTTCAAAAACTGTGCTTGGTTTGGGCCCAGCGGAGTATTCCTGAACCACCTCATCAAGGTCTAGACTGGAAATATCATTACCACAGCGTTTAAGATTGTCTTTGACGATGTGCTCCACCTCTGATCTTAAAGTCCAGATGCGTAATGCAATTTTTTTGATAAATACAGGATCTTGTGAGCTGTTGTGTATCATACCTACTATTATAGGCCCTTACGCGAAGTTTTTCCTATTGCAATGAGGAAATGGAAAAAATTTCCGAAAAAAGTGTAGGATCTGTGGGTATTTACGAGAAGAGATGTCTGTGCTTTTTTAGGAACTTAGAGAGTGAGCCGACCTTGTCTAGGGTTCGGATGGCACTTGCAGATAGCCGTAATCTAACAGTTTCACCAGTTTCTGGATCAAAAACCCTTTTTGTGTGCAAGTTTGGTTTTTGAGTCATTTTTGTTCTATTTTTTGCGTGGGAAACTTTATTTCCAACAAGTCTTCTCTTTCCAGTTAAATCACATACTCGTGCCATTACAATATCCTTTTTAATCCAACTGTACGTATCGGTGATGCAGTATAGAGGTAATTAATAGAAAGGGCAAGTGCTTTTTAACTACTTGGCGCCTATTGTTGGATGAAAAAGAAAATAGTTGCAAACATTAGGATTACCAATGATTCCATTAGGGCCAAGCTTACAACGAGGGGCTTGAAAAACTTGTCATCGGCGCTGGGGTTTCTGGCAATTCCCTCCATCGCAGCAGTGGCTACTTTGGATTGGGCCATTGTTCCAACCGCAACTGTGATACTAACCCCAAAAAAATACGCGAAATACTTGACCATTTCGCTCGTAAACATTGGGTCATCAGCACTTGCAAAGGCATCAACAGAGCAGAAGGTGGCAAGCAGCAGCAAAAGTATCTTTAAATATTTGTTTTGGGGCACAACGATCTCCTTAGATTATAGATTGTTGACTATTGATAATTATATTACATAAATTATAATACATATGATAAGTATGCAACATACAACCCAAATTTGTTTTTTTATATATTATAGGCAATAGAGATGATTCATTACGTAGTGGCGAGTAACCCTGATGACAGGGTGTTTCATAGGGCTGCAAAAATTTTGAGTGAGGGAGGGGTAATCTCTTTTCCAACCGATACCAGCTGGGTGTTGGGGGTTAGTCCCAATAGTAAAACCAGTGTTGAAAAATTGTACAAAATTAAACATGCAGTCAACAAAAAACACTTTAGTGTTGTTTGTAACTCAATATCTCAGGCGAGCAAATATGCATTTATCAGTGACTTTGCTTATAAAAAGATTAATCGGGTGTTGCCCGGACATTACACTTTTATTTTTGAGCCAACCCGTGATCTACCTCGGGCCATCAAGCAATATCGGAAAGAAAAGCAAATAGGGATCAGAATTCCAGATAGCATGATATGCAGTGGGTTGGTAGAAACGTGTGGCCATCCCATAGTTACAACCTCAATAACAAAAAACGTGCTGGAAGAACACCTAGATGGGAAGCAAGATATCGGTTTTACCGATGAAATTTATAGTTATCAAATTGAGTATGTTTTTCAAAATATAATTGATATGATAATAGACCCAGGTGAATATGAAATTTTTGGAGTTAGTTCTGTTGTGGACTTTTCAAGCAATGACGATATTCCTGTAGTTATACGCGAAGGAAGTGGGGAGCTGTCTCTGTTTTGCTAGTATTACAGTTGTTTGTGCGCTTAAAGTGGAGGCATATATTATGATGACAAGAAGGCAAAAAATAATAAAAGAAGCAAAGTCTATGGCGCTAATTGTAGTGGTCGTTTTTGCTTTTCGCTCCGTATTTTTTGAACCCTTTAGAATTCCTTCTGGTTCCATGATTCCTACTTTAATGATTGGTGATTTTATATTGGTAAATAAATTTGCTTATGGATTTAAAGTTCCATTTTCAGACATGTACTGGGATCCAATCTATATTACTGAAACACAAAATCCTAAAAGGGGTGATGTGATTGTTTTTAAGTACCCCAAAAGCCCAGATTTAAACTATATCAAAAGAGTTGTAGGTCTTCCTGGCGATAGAGTTGAGATTATTGATAAAATTGTTTTTATCAATGGCAAACCGATTGAGGTTAATGAAATTCCTGGCAAAAAGATAATGGCAGATATGGATGATAAGTTTAAAAAGGACGTATACAAGTTTTATAAAGCACAAACTGGGAACCATAAACACATAATTCAACTAAAGCAGAGCCAGTTTACCATTGCCACTTGGCCGGAGATTACCGTCCCCAAAGATCATTTTTTTGTAATGGGGGACAATCGAGACAACTCTTCAGATTCAAGGTTCTGGGGCTTTGTACCCTTTAGGCATATTAAGGGGCGTGCGATGTTTGTTTGGTTTTCAATGATTTTTCCATTTAGTGATAACCCTTTTAAATTTCGACCATACAGAATTGGAACGGGTATTCATTAATTGACATAATTGGGAGATGTAAGATGGCATTAAACCTAGGAATGAGAGTATTGGTCATAGATGATATGGCGACGATGAGACGGATTATTTCACAAATGTTGAACAAGATTGGTTTTACTGATGTTAGTGAAGCTGAAGATGGTCAAGTTGCTTGGACAATTATACAGGCAGCTCAACAGGAAGGAAAACCCATAGAGTTTGTGGTGTCTGACTGGCGAATGCCTAAAATGTCAGGGCTCGAGCTTTTAACTGCAATAAGAAAACATCCAGAGTGTAAGGAAGTTCCTTTTTTAATGATCACTGCTGAGGCGGAAAGAGGGGATGTTGTATGTGCAGCAAAAGCAGGAGTAACTAACTTTATTGTTAAGCCATTTTCAGCAAAAGTATTAAAAGATAAAATTGAAGCGATTTTTCGTTCTAAATAAAGCTAAGAGGTAAAAACTAAAGATGAATGAACAATTGAGTGGAATTGCTCACAAATACCAAGAGTTGTTAGAAAATTATGAACCCTATTTGCTATCCTATCCTGAAAATTTTTCAAAATTTAACTTTAATCCATTTGGAGTGGAGATCCCTGAAAAAAATAGACTTTCATGTGTCAACTCTAAAAATGCTATTTTTTTTAATGCACTTCAAAGCTTAGATAAGCTTACATTTGGTCCGGTTGGGATGCCGATGGATAAGTGGATTTTCTTTGATTGTGGCGAAATGGTGGGAGGCATTTTTGGTTTTGGGATAAGGCCTAATAAGCTGGATGCAGATACACTTTGGCGTTATGACTTAATGGATATCAACTATGATGGATTGATCCCTTTGTCGATGTATATTTCTATTCCAATGGCCAAACCAGGTGCCTGGTTCGGCCATAATTTGTGTAGTGCCAACAGCTTTTTGGGAAATAAAATGCAGCTGTCAGGACTTGCATTTTTAACAAAAGTTTTAGGTGTTAAAACATTTAATATGAGGGAGTCATTTGGAGCAACACAATGGAATTCAGGAGCGCTAAATATACATTTGCAAATGACTGATATGGATATCATAAGTGCTTTTACTCCTGCTCATTCATTTAATGAAACAATCACCTATCGTTCATTTTATGACGATAAGGCATTAATAAAATCATTATCGGGAGTTAAGCGAATTGTCTTTGATTGGGATAGACTTATTGTTGCAAATGATCGAGAAGCAATAAGGGAGCTACAAAGAGAAATTGAGTTGGGAGCAAAGTTTACAATCATTGGAAGACCTTTGAATATCAACGATGAGATTTGTCTTCCACTTAGAGAAGGGTAGTAAAATGCAAAGCAGAGTATATTCTGAAATAGGCCGCCTGAAAAAGGTAATGGTACACTCTCCTGGTATGGAGATTGATAATATAGTACCAGAAGGGGCCAATGATCTATTGTTCGAGGATATTCTATTTGGTGAGCGGGCCAGAGATGAACATAAGATGATGTGTCGGATTTTAAAAAAATATGGCGTAACTCCTATTGATATTAAAGATCTACTAGAGGAGTCGATAGAAGCAGCACCCGAGCAAAATGTAACTGAGCTCTTAGCAGAATTTTGTTTGATGGAGAATTTATCTGAGGAGATAATGAATGATTTGCAGAGCTTTGATCCTGCAAAATTAGCAACGACTTTAATTGAAGGCATTTTGTTGCCACCAGAGTTGATGGACAATGATAACCTGTATCAACTCTCTCCGATCCCCAATTTGCTTTTTGCAAGAGATCCTGTGATTGTTGCCTACGATCATGTCTTTGCCTCATCAATGGCCGAGGGGGCAAGAAATCGTGAATCGCGCATATTAACATTTATCTTTTGCCACCATCCAGAATATAAAACACCAGACAAGATTATTGACCTAAATAAATTATCTAAAGTGGGAGGGAAGTTAACGCTAGAGGGGGGAGACCTATTGGTGCTTGATGAAAAAACGGTAGCAATAGGGTGGTCCAAACGCACCAGCCTAACCTCAATTAAGGTGTTGGCCTTAGAATTAAAAAGAATCGGTGTGAGTAACTTAATTGTTGTAAAGTTGCCTCACCTTACAAGCTTCATCCATTTAGATACAACCTTTACACGAATAAATCACGATGAGTGTTTAATATATCCCCCGCTTTTTGCAGAAGAAAGTAATGATCGGGCCCCCATTATTTATTATGATTTAGCAAAAGATGAGCTTGAGCCACAAACATTTGGCTTAATCTTTGACCTATTTAAAAAGTTAGATATTTTCTTAAAACCAATCTACTGTGGTGGAAAAGACAGTCTTATTGATCAAAAAAGAGAGCAGTGGACCCAGGGGGCCAACTCCCTATGTATTGCTCCAGGCATTATTTTGATTTATGCCCGCAATGTTAAAACCATTAAGGAATTAACTGCTGCAGGATACTTGTGTATCAATGCGGTTGAAATATTGAGTCCTACTTTTGAACCGAACTTAAAACAAAAAACGGCCATACTCCTCAAGGGTGAAGAGTTGTGTCGGGCCAGAGGCGGGCCCCGCTGTTTAACTCACCCTATTTTAAGAGAGGATGTGTCAAATGAGTTATCTTTATGACTATATTATTGTGGGGGAGGGGCTTTTTGCCAGATTGGCCCTAGATATATTAGAAAAAAGGCATGTTTCAGTTACCTTCTTAGAGCAAAGTAGCAAGTCACCGCAGGCACACGTTGAAAAAATTGAAAAAACTACAGATTTCTATGAGATCAAAACATCTCCAAGAATTTACTATGCTCAACACGTAGTCTTTGCGCTCAAGGCTCATGATTGCGCTAAGTTGCTTGATAATATCGATGCAAAGCTTGCGAGGGAATTATCAAAATCAACAGACAGCAAACCCAATATGAAAAATATTCAGAAGTTGTTAAATAACCACCCCCACCTTTATTTGGTGGGTAGCTTTATTGAAGACCAAAAGGTTTTAGAGCAACTTGAGAGTATTAAAGTAATTGAAAACAGCGATTGGTGTGTCCCCAAGCTTGTACAAGATGATGGGTATTTAACTCACTTTAAAGATATAATAAAAAATCGCCAGAAAAAAACTAAGGTAAAAGAATTTGAACTTGTCGGCAAAGACGGTGATTTATCTTCCTTTGCAACTGGATACCACTACTTTGGCCTTCATAGGACCAAAAAAGAATGGATCTTCAGGGAGTGGGCACCAAATGCGACGGCAATTTATTTTGTAGGTGATTTTAATGGCTGGCAAGAAGATGAACGTTTTAAATTAAAGAAAAAGGATGTAAATGGTGTTTGGGAAATTCATATTTCCTTTGATGATCTGGCCCATAAAAATCTCTATCGCTTAAAGGTTTATTGGGAGGGTGGAGATGGTGATCGCATTCCGTCTTACTCTAACTATGTTGTGCAAGATGAGAAAACCCACATTTTTAATGCTCAGGTTTGGTCTCCGCCAAATCCATACGAGTTTAAGCAGAAGATACCATCACTCAACGGTCAGGCTCCTTTGATCTATGAAAGCCATGTGGGAATGGCCCAAATAGAGGGAAAAGTTGGTTCTTATAAAGAGTATATAGAGCATACCCTTCCAAGAATTGTAAAGGCCGGATATAACACCATTCAGCTGATGGCAATCCAAGAACACCCGTATTATGGGTCATTTGGTTATCAAGTTTCAAGCTTTTTTGCCCCGTCTTCTCGTTTTGGCAACCCTGATGAGCTTAAAGAATTAGTCGATGCCATTCATAAAGAAGGGTTGATGGTAATTATGGATATCGTCCACTCTCATGCAGTTAAAAATGAAATTGAAGGGCTTGCAAAATTTGATGGTACTTCTCATCAGTATTTTCATGAAGGAGCAAAAGGGCAACACCCCTCTTGGGATACAATGTGCTTTAACTATGGCAAAAATCAAGTGCTTCACTTTTTGTTATCAAATTGCAAGTATTGGATAGAAGAGTTTAAGTTTGATGGTTTTCGTTTTGATGGTGTGACTAGTATGCTCTATTTTGATCATGGTCTTGGTAAAGCATTTTCAAGTTACGATGATTATTTTAACCCCAATGTCGATGAGGATGTGACCACGTACTTTAGTCTTGCCAATAAGCTAATTCATCAAATTAATCCCAATGCTCTTACCATTGCCGAAGATATGAGCGGTATGCCAGGGCTTGGTATGAAATTTGAAAATGGTGGTGTTGGGTTTGACTATCGTTTGGCAATGGGGATTCCCGATTTTTGGATCAAACAGCTAAAAGAAAAAAGTGATGAAGATTGGAACATGGAGATAATGTTCTATGAGTTGATCAATAGAAGAGATGATGAGGGCACCATTACCTATGTTGAGTCCCATGACCAAGCATTAGTCGGTGATAAGACGATAATCTTTCGCTTAATTGATAAGGATATGTATACCAATATGGGAGTTGATAACCGCAACTTGATGGTCGATCGCGGTATTGCCCTTCATAAAATGATTCGTCTTTTAACTGCAACAACAGGTGGCAGTGGATATTTGAATTTTATGGGGAATGAGTTTGGACATCCAGAGTGGGTTGATTTTCCACGTGAAGGCAATAACTGGTCTTACCACTACGCAAGACGACAGTGGAACCTAGTTGATGAAGACAATCTTTGTTATAAATTTTTAGGTCAGTTTGATCAGGAAATGGTAAAGCTGCTTAAAGACTATAGTGTATTAGGTAGTACAAAACCCAATATAGTCCACGTCCATGTCAGCAATCACACCTTGGTATTTTCACGCTCCGGGCTTTTATTTCTTTTTAACTTTGATGCTTCCAATTCTTATACAGACTATAGCTTTGATGTTCCACAAGGAGAGTATAAGCAACTATTTTCTTCAGACTGTGATCGCTTTGGGGGACATAATCGTTTGGAAGATGGTCAAATTCATCACACCACAAATTGGCCCGCAACTGACTTGAAAACAATGCTGTCAGTTTACCTGCCAGCAAGGACTGCTATAGTTTTAAAAAAGTTGTAACTTAGTTGATGGGGTAAGAAAGACCTACAGAAAACCCTGAATAGCTATCTTTAATGTTAACTCCAAGTTCTGTATTTACTAACAAATGGTTATATCCTTTAAATGGTAGCTTGCCGTTGATCCCAATGCGCATAGTGATCGTTGTTTTATAAGTTTCGTTATTACTAGACAAGTTGAGTCCTGCTGGTATTGCCACATAGGGAAAAGATTCATGACCCCAAAAGCTGAAACCCTTAGAGAGGATGGGAGTAATGCTAATAATATTTCTTCTGCTTTCATATTCTTTAACATTTGCAAAAGATGTTTTAACAGAAAGCCTAGGTTGCTTCATATAGTCAGGAAACACTTCATAATCTACGCCAACAAATAGCCTGCCACTGCTACGCTCACCTCCAGAAATACCAAGACCGGTATCGATAGTTGCTTGGTCAGTTATCTTTTGAGCATATCTTATTTGCGCTCCGACACCTCCATCTTCGGATATAACTCCGGTAAACTCAGAAGCGATCATCTTTGTATTTTTGGAGCTAGGGAATGTTGAATATCCAACTCCGTAGGCCCAAAGGTTAGCACTGGTAAAAAAAATCAAACAGATTAGAAGTAATTTTTGAATCTTCATAGGGCATCCCCTTTGAGGTTGTATATCGTTATAGTAGTATTTTAGCTGTGATAAATGTTGTCGTCAATAATCTAATCTAGTTTCTGAAGCAGTCCCAGATAAATTTAAGTACATATGAGCTTCTTGATTCCTAGGATCTTTGGCCAAAACATTTTTCCACTCGGTTTGGGCCTCTAAGATGCTTCCTACCCCATAATATAAAACTCCGAGAGAAATTCGCGCTGGAAGGTAAGATGGATCTTCATTTTTTAAGGATTTAAGTTCATCAAAGGCCTTAGACATAAGGCCTTTTTTGGCATATACCTTGGCGATTTTAATTCTGGCCTCAAATTTTAAAGGATTTAATCTGATACACTTATTATATTCAAATAGTGCCTCGTCAAACCTATTATATCCCATATATAAGTCACCAATTTCAAAGTGTTTCAGTGCAAATTTTTTATTAACGTGGGTGTCGTTGATCCCCTTACTTACTGCAGTGTTATTTTTCACCCTAGAGCTGGCAACTTCGAAAACTTTTTTTGCTTCTTCGTATTTGCCGATATCGTTATATAACACAGATAAGCTGATAGCAGCGTCTGTGTGAGCAGGGTCAAGGGATAAAACCTTATTGAATGCTTTAATGGCCTTGCCAATTTCACCATTTTGGTGAAATATGTTTCCCAAGTAAAAGAATGCTTCGATGTTATTGTAATTTATTTCAATAACCTCATCGAACAATTTTTTGGCATTTTTAAAGCGACCGCTGTTAAAGTGTTCTTTTGCTTTTTCTACTAATTCTTTTTCTCTTTGGTTGATCAAAATTACATCCTTTTTTGTGTTGGTTTGGTTTTAAACCTTACAAATATCGGCAAAATCAGCAAGCTTACTTTTAAACTCGTCCACTGCAGTGGAGCTGTATTCTAAATAGTATTCATAACACTTCTTTTTATCATTTAGCAGGACAGAACTTTCTAATACTCGCAGCATAGCATGTTCTCTCAGGGAACTTTTTTTAAAATTGCCTAGAATCTGTAAGTAGCGATATCTTGCTGCAGAATATGACTGGGTTTTAAAATAAAAATCTGCAATATATTTTTCTTTTTGTTCTAGCATATTATTACATTTGTTGATTTTTTCTTGGGCCTTTTTGTTATATTGACTGCCAGGAAATCGCTGTAATAATTCGACATAATAGGCAATGGCCTGCTTTGCGACCGATAAATCTCGCTCATGGGTTGATGGGAGTTGGTTGAAATAGGACTCTGCAATTTTAAAGACAACATAATCTAGTTTTTTATGTTTGGGGTGAAAGTCTCTAAACAATGTGTAAGCTGCTGCAGATTCGATATAATTTTCTTGATCAAACATAATATCTGCTTGTAACAGCTCTGCGTGTACCGCATAGTAACTGTAAGGGTGTTTAGACCTAATTATGTTTAGCTTCTCTATCGCAGCGATATAATGACCATCTTTTTTAAGTAGAATGGAGTCCTTGTATAGAATTTCTGCTTCAGTTTTGCCTGTAGACTTTATCGTACTACAACTTGCAAAAAGAGCTAAAATGGTTGACAACATAAGTATAGTTTTAAGAATTTTTTTATAAAATGACATGAAATAAAGCTCCAATAAATTAGCTAATTAGCCAAACATCGTAGCATCACAGTGAACGCTTCGTCTAGGTGTCAAATAAAAGCTATTTGGCTTGGGTGCTATATATACCGTAGTATATTTCGGTGATCAAAAGTTTAAAAGCAGCAGCAAGTGGAATTGAAATAACCATCCCAATAATGCCAAGATAGTGCGAGCCCAGAATGACGCTTATGACAACAGTCAGGGGGTGCAGATCAACTATCTTTGATACCAGGAGAGGAAAAACGATTGCCAGGTCAATGGCATTTGCCACTGTATATAAAATTACTACTGCACCTAGTTCTGAGCTGGCCCCATATTCGGCAAGGGCAATTAAGATGGCAGGTATTGTTCCAAGCAGTGGACCAAGGTAGGGGATAATATTGGTTACTCCCGCCAAAAGTCCCAAAAGAAGTGCAAATCTTACATTCATAACCAACAGGCCGGAAGTAATTATAATTCCTACAATACTGGCCTCAATGAATTTTGCAAAAATGTAATCACCCAGTTGTTTGTTGAATTGATAAAACAAGTAATAAAAGCGCTCAAAAATGACGTTTGGCGTAAGCTCCAAAATCACGCACTTAAACCTCGATGCATCTTTCAAAAAAAAGAATAAAAACAGTGGGACTAAAAAGATCCACTCTATAATTGATGCAACTATATTGGGAACATTGAGCAAAATTACCTTAGTGCCCATTTTTCCATAATTTAGTGCGTCCCCTAAAAATTTGGTACCAATTTCGAAGCCAGTTCTGGTTTTTACCTCTTTTTGAAATTTATTGTAAGTTTTTGTGACATATTTTTCTACTTTTGGAATATAGCGCTGAAAGTGCAGTGCTTCATTTTTAATAATTGGCACAACTTTAATAATTGAATAGGCGGATAATATTAGTATTCCAACAAACAAAAAACTAATGGAAACTTTGCGGGTGAAGCCAAATTTCATCAATCTGGGAATTATAGGGTCGAGAATTAGCCCCAATACGTAGGCAAAACCCAAGGGAATCGCAAGGCGCGGGAGACTAATGAGGATAATAATTGCGGCCGTAAAGATAGAGATGAAAAAAAACACCCTTCCGTATTGAATGTATCTACTGTTTTTAGTGTTAGCAGTTTTCACTTTTTCTTTTCGCCCTTTTTTCCACTTTTTTTCTCTATGGTGTCTTCACCATTTTCATCAATGCTATCTTCTAAGGTCTTTAATCGATGTTTTAATCTTTTAACTTCCTTTGTGATTGAATAAAGTCGATTGGCGATAATTACTGATACTGCTCTTAGCAGTTTGGTAGCCACAATGGGGTGATCGATGATTAGCTCTTCCATGTCAGGTTTAAAAAAGCCAAGTAGTTCACACGAATCTTTGGCGATTACAGTAGCGCTTCTTAAACTATTGTCCTGCAGTAAAGCCAGTTCGCCAAAATAATCATATTTTTCTAGGGATAGAATTAGAAACTCATCGTTGTCTGGTTCCTTGGGCCTTTCTTTTTTCGACTGGGAGGCCTTCAAGTCAGCAAGCATATGTTGCATTGTTATATCAACGTAGCCCGAGTAAATAAAATAGAATCCGATACCTAAATCATTTTGTCTGAAGATGACCTCATTATCGGCAAAGCTTCTATGGTGTAAGTACTGCGTCAATATCCGAAGTTCATTATCGTTGAAGTTCTGGAGGACATTGATTTTTCTTAAAAACTTAGGAATACGTTCTTTTTTGGAGCCAACAAAGGTAGTTGCTTGCCAAAAATATTTAATAATTGAAATATCGAGTTTAGGAGGGAGGGGCTCTCCCAGTTTTATTGATTTACTGACATCTTTTTCATAACTCATGTAAAATACCTGCTGAAGTAGGGTGCACGCTTTGTTAGTATAATGCTACATCATTTTTTTTGACCCATCCAACTAAATATTGGGGCCTTTTTACATAAAACCAACCATTATAAAATTCTTTTACGATAAACTTACTTCCCTCTTTGATCTCAAAAGCTACGGGGTAAATGTTTGATGGACCTTCTCTTAGTGGAGTATTCTTTATGGCTATGGCGAAGCTAACATTTTCTAAGTAGAAGTGTGAATAAATTATGGGGGCCATTGCAATTAGTAAACTAAGGCCCATGGGCAGGGCCTTTTTGATAATTTTCTTTTTAATAAAAGCTAAGAAGGTAATGATCAGCAGCAAGGTGATTGTATAGTAACCTGCTGCTGGCATGTTAAGCGACCAAGATAAAAATTGATCCTGCCAATGTGAAGAATTGCTGATATCTGAAACATTAATAATTTTTTTTACTGTACTTAGATTGTTGATCACTTTGCTATTTATAAAATCGTTGTTGATTGCTTTTTCCAGATTGTAGCGCGCGGCACCGTAGTCTTTTAACTGTATTTGTACTGTTCCTAAATTGTAATGAAATTGTCCTGTGCGAAATGCGCTTTTATTCTCTAAGAGATATTTATGAACTTCAACAAATTTTCCATCTTGATATAACTTGTCTAATTTAGCCGTTAATTCATTTGATCTAGTATTTTTCATAGTGCTATCATTTTACACAACTTTGATTAAGCTTACAAGAAAAGGAAAGATGATGGGTTTTAGTGATGTGAGTGAAGTGAGTGATGATGTCCAAAATCAGGTTGATCAATTATTTTCAGTGATTTTAAAAAGGCAACAACAAGTAAACTCACTTAAAAGGCCGATAAAGGGCAAAGAAAAACTTATTGAGAAGACATTAGGTGATTACGCAAAATTCAGAGGAAGAGGTTTTTTTTACAATTACCTATCCTCAGGTAAGGGGCATGGCCCCTTTACAGAGCTGGTAGATGGATCAGTAAAGTTTGATCTGATTAATGCAATTGGTGTCAACCTCTTGGGTCACTCTCACCCTTTATACATCAAAGCTCACCTCGAAGCGGCTTTATCAGATTCAATTATGTGTGGGAATCTGCTGCCCTACCAGGAGTCATATAAAGCTATGGGGCATCTTCTTAAGGCAGTTGAGGGATCTCGTTTAAAGCATTTTTGGTTTGCGGGATCGGGTAGTTTTGCAAATGACACTGCTTTAAAACTTATTTGGCAAAAAAAAGCACCGGCCTATAAAATTATTGCTTTTGACAACTGTTTTGCCGGTAGATCAGTGGCCACTCAGAATATAACGTCTAATGTAAATTACCGGGAAGGCATGCCAACATCTGTAGAAGTGGAGCATGTTCCGCACTACGATTACCGCGATCCTGTTAATTCTTTGAAAAATACGATTAAGGCTATGGATGAGGTTTGGCAAAAAGATCCAGGTGCATATTGTGCGCTGGAAATAGAGCTAATCCAAGGAGAGGCGGGATTTATTTATGGAACCAAAGAGTATTACGAAGGCGTCTTTAAGTGGGCCAAAGATAAAGGACTCTATATTTGGGTTGATGAAGTGCAAACTTTTGGCCGAACCAGGGAGTTGTTTGCCTACCAAATGTTTGGTTTAGACAAGTACGTTGATATTGTAACGATTGGCAAAGCTTTGCAAGCATGTGGTACATTTTATACCGAAGAGTTAAACCCAAAACCGGGTTTAATTGCTGGCACCTTTCATGGATCTTTGGTCTCTTTAAATGCTGCAAGTAAGATAATTGAGTATTTAACGGGAGGTAACTTCTATGGTGATGATGGTCGCATTCAAGAGCTAGAAAAGCAGTTTATCTGTAAGCTTAACCATCTTATGCAAGGATCTTGTAAAGGTATTATAAGGTATGTTGGAGGTATTGGCACCATGATCTCCTTTGAGGTGGCAGATGCTTCCAAAGAGCAGAGTATTAAATTTTTAAAACAACTATTTAACAATGGAATAATTGCCTTTTCAGCGGGAAAAGATCCTGTGCGCATTAGGTTTTTGCTTCCACTTTGTTTAACTGATGAGCATATAAATCAAATATTTCAAATTTTAGAAATGACCTTACATGAAGTTTTTAAACCCCAAGGAGAAGTAACATGAAGTATACACTTAAGGGAAACTATTGGAACGGAATCTATACATTGCCCTCTGCTTCAGGACCAGAGAGTGCTGAAAAAATAGAAACGAAGTATTGTCCAGCGGATCTTTCTACTACGTTGTGGCAATGTCACATTTCGTATCAGCACGTTGACAAGGTTATCGAATCTGCTTGGGATGGTTTTGAGGTATGGAAAAATGAAGTTGTTAAAAAAAGAGTAGAATTTATTAATCGCTTTAAAAAAGCTCTCATTGACCAAAAAGAGCAAATTATTAATGCACTTTCTTTGGAGACAGGAATCACCCATTGGGAAAGTACACTAGAGTTTGATGAAACGATTAATGCTATGAGTTTTGCAATCGATAACTGTCAAGAAAAATTAAAACCGCAGCAATTAAAGCTAGAAGAAAACGCAATTGGAAATGTTTTTTATCGTCCACTTGGTCCAAGTTTGATTATTGGTAACGATATTCAGTCTTTTAGTTTTATCAGTGCTTACTTAGTTCCAGTACTTCTTTCGGGAAATAGTATTATCTTGCACCCGTCGCTAAAGCTTGCTTACAGTGCCCAGTTAATCGTAGATTGTTTTCATAAAGCAGAATTTCCAAAAGGTGTAATTAATCTTTTACAGGGTGATAAAGAAACCACCAAAAGATTATTAAAGGAAAAAGCAGTTAAAGGTGTTTATTTTACAGGTAGAAAGGAGATGGGTAAGTTTGTAATTGAAAATACTTACCAAGATTTAAGTAAATTAAGTACTCTAACATTAAGTGGTAAAAACCCCTGTATTATTCATAAGGATGTCGATATCGACAGTGTGATGGCCGAATTGCTTAAGGCAGTGTTTTTAAGTTGTGGGCAACGTATTACTTCCACTTCAATGGTTGTTATTCACAATGATATTAAAGATGAATTTATTACAAAATTTCATACACTGGCAAAAAGGATAATCATAGATCACCCTATTGAGTCAAAAAAACAACCTTTTTTAGGGCCTTTAATTGATAAACAGGCACTAGATAGCTACCTCATGTTTATCGGGATGGCCAAACGAGAAGGCATTGAGGAAATAATGCGCGGTAAGAATGTGGAAAAAGAACATAAAGGGTATTATGTGTCACCATCAATTCACTACGCAAAAGATTTAAACCAAAAAGGGCACTTCATTTCTAGTGAAATTATGGGACCAAACTGTACGTTTGTCTCTTATGATACCATTGAACAAGCTGTAGAGATTGCCAATAAAACTGAATTCGGGTTAGTCTCATCGATTTACACTAAAGATTCTAAGCTTTCTGATTTTTGCCTGCAGCAGTTACAACACGGTCAAATCAATATAAATACACCGACTACCAACATCTCTTTTAGACTGCCATTTGGAGGTATTAAAAACTCTGGGAATTTCCACCCGATAGGTGCAAACTTAATTAACTCGTGTGTATACTCTCAAAGTAATTTACAAATGAATAATGTTGTAAGCAGTGATATCAAATCACTAATTGGATTAGAGGAATAAAAGGAACTAAAAAAAATGAAAGAAAAAATTAACGTTGCTATTATGGGAGGCTCAGGTTATGCCTCAGCAGAGCTTATTAAACGTTTAGTAGAACACCCACACGTGGAACTAAAGAGGATATCGAGCATAGATTATGTCGGAGAAAACATCGGTGTCGTTCATAAAAATTTTGGTAATAGACTTCCATTTATTTTAGAGAATCTCACACCTGCCCAAGTTGCAAATGACTGTGATTTAGTATTTTTAACTCTTCCCCATAAAGTGTCGTATCAAATGGTACCAAAGCTCATGCCAACCGGAGTTAAAATCATTGATTTTTCCGGCGATTATCGCATGAAAGATGTTTCGGTGTATGAGTCTCATTATAAAACTACTCATACCAATCCCGAAAACATTGAATCATTTGTATATGGTTTGCCTGAACTTAATAAAAATTTAATAAAAGAGGCACATTTTATAGCAAACCCAGGGTGTTTTCCCACCGCAGTGGCACTAAGCCTTTTGCCTTTGGCCCAAAATGGCTTATTAACAACCAAAGTCAGAGTAGTAGGTCCCACCGGCAGCAGTGGAAGTGGTGTGCATCCACAAGCTGGCACTCACCATCCAGTAAGGTCTAGAAACTTAAAAAGCTATAAACCGCTATTTCACCAACATCAACCTGAAATGGAGCAAGTTTTAACTCAGGCAGGTGGCAGAGATATTTCAGTGGATTTTATTCCCATGTCGGCACCCCTTACTCGCGGTATTTTAACCAATGCGATTGTTGATTTACCAAAAGATATAACAATGGAAAAAATTCAAAAGCTATACACTGACTACTACAGTGATAGTCCGTTTGTTAGAGTTTTAAGTGAGAAAAAGTACCCGGAAACAATCTCTATAGCTGGAACAAATTTTGTCGACATTGGAATTTCTTTGCGGCAGGAGCGCAGTGGAAGCAAAAGTTTTGTTGCAATTGCTTCAATAGATAATTTAGTAAAAGGGGCCGCAGGCCAAGCTGTGCAAAATATGAATCTCATGTATGGATTTGATGAAATGACAGGCCTTAATGATTTTGGACAGTGGCCTTAGCAATGTGTGACTATCAAACCATAGTAGTAAAGTTTGGTGGGGAAATTACCCAGTCTCCCCCTTTGCTGGCAAATTTAGCAGCTTCCATTGAAAAAATCCATGCAGGTAAAAAAAATGTAATCCTAGTGCATGGAGGAGGACCAGTTGCTACAGAGCTTGGCCAAAAATTAAGCATTGCACCCATTATGGTAGGAGGTAGAAGGGTAACATGTGAGCAAACACTAGAAGTAATGAAAATGACCCTTCCGGGTATTGTTAACTCAAACGTATTGGCCGTTTTAAAAAAATTTAAGTTGCCAGGAGTAAGTGTCAGTGGAATTAGTATTGTAGATGCCATTACACGCCCACCCAAGGTAGTTTCAGGCAGTGATGGAAAGGTGATCGATTTTGGATACGTTGGCGATATCCTTGACATTAACACAACACTGCTGTCCCACCTTCTAAACAAGCACTTTATACCTGTGATAAGCCCTTTATCCTGTGATGTTAATGGGAAAATATTAAATATCAATGCAGATACAGTCGCATCTCAAACGGCCAAAAAAATAAAGGCCTATAAGTTAGTTTTGATAACTGAAATAGGTGGTGTATTTGAAGATATTAACGATAAATCATCGAGGTTAAAAATTCTAACCGCGGACAGTGCCAGGCAAAAAATTGCAGAGGGTATAATTCAAGGGGGTATGATACCCAAAATTGAGGAGGGTCTAAAGCTTCTACAGGGCCACTTAAGTAGTTTTCATATAGTTGGTATCAATTCTTCCGAGACACTCTTGCAAGAAATTAATAACCCAGGAAGTGTGGGAACTGCGATTGTAGAGTAATTTAGCTTTGCTTTTTGTTGATTAACAAACCCAAAGAAGTAGATTTTGATAAATCATCTTTCATCATTTTTTCTTGCTCTATTGTAACTGATCCGGTTTCTTGATAGGTTTCTAGGACTTCTCGGCCTTTTAAACGCTTTTGGCTTTTTTCAGATTTTTTTAACTCATCTAGTATGAAGACATTTACATTTACCTTCTCTTTGCCATTTTTTGAGTTGGGTGGATTTTTTTCGTTTTGTGTCCCTTCTTCATCTTTTTTGTCTTCTGCATTTGCTTGATCATCAACGGCTTCTTTTTCTGTGTCTTGAGCTTTCTCGTCTTTAGCTTCAGATCGTCCTAATATCTTATTAGTAAGCATCTGGGTTAGTGACCTTTTTTCTTTGGACACCGATTTGACAGTGAGTCTCTCCATTTCAAATGGAGTGATAATCTTTAAAAGATTCATCAATAAATTGTCACGTATAATTTTTTTCTTTATTGCCATTGTTGAAATGCTCTCCTTTTAAAATCCTTGCGACAATACTACACGTAACCTATCGGACAATTACATATAACATTGAGCGACAAGAAGTATCGCAATTATATTAATAGGTTACAAAACAAAATAATTGTAGACAAACTCTTTGTAACTTTTTATATATCTATGATATATTCTTTAAAAATTACTGGGGAGTAGCGCAGTTGGTTAGCGCAGTAGACTGTTAATCTATTGGTCGTGGGTTCGAGTCCCACCTTCCCAGCCACATTTTGTTATTTCACTTTATTCTTTAGATGCAATTGATGGATATAATCGTTAACAATAGTGACAATTTTTTGGTTATTAAATGGTTTTTTTAAGTACACTGCAGCACCCTGGCTTAGAACATTATCTTCGCTGTGTCCTGAAATAATAATTACATAGGTTTGTCGGTAGTTGCTTTTAATCCATCTAAGAAGGCTTAGACCGTCTTCTCCTGGCATCTTTATATCTGAAATAACGATGTGCTGAGCTTCAAACTCAATAATTTCTTTGGCCTGGGACACATTGGCTGCTGTTTTGATCACACAGTTGTCTCGTTTAAGTATGATTGAGAGAAGTTTCCTCATTGATCTCTCATCATCAACTACTAGGATTTTTACGTTCGCTCCACTCATGATTTATAACTCCGCTTAACTTCAGCTATGCGTTGGTCAATAATGGCAATATTATACGAAATGTAGTCCCCTTATTGGAGGTTTCATGGCAACATATTTGCCCTTTGTGATCTTTTATTATGCCATATGATATTGAAAGACCAAGGCCCGTTCCCCTATCAGTATCTTTGGTTGTAAAAAAAGGATCAAATATGCGGTCAATTTTTTGCTCACTTATGCCCATGCCACTATCTTTAAAATCTAATACCACGCAATCAGCATTTACTTTTGAAGATACCAAAAGCATGCCCTCTTGGGCCTTATCAACACTGGAGATAGCATCTCGTCCATTTGTAATTAAATTAGTAAAAACTTGCTCTAGACGAATTTCGTTGCCAAACACTTTTGGCCCACCTTTGTCTAGGTCGAGCTGATACTTAATGTTGCCAAGCCGTAGCTGTTCTTTAAACAATATAAAAGAATTATTGATGACTTCATTAACATCTACAGATTTGTTGATCTGTTCATTTTGTCTTGAAAAGACTCTAAAATGTTTTATGATTTCTCTCATTCTGTTGTAGTTGTTTGTAATTTCTATGAAATATTCTTCAGTATCTTTTGATATAACCTGCTCGTGGGATGAGATATAATCTCTCAAGGCTTGGGTAAATCCAATGATGGATTGTAGTGGATTATTTAGTTCATGGGCAAGGCCTGCACTTAGTTCGCCCAGTGAGGCCAGTTTAGCACTTTGGATTAGTTGAACTTGGGTTTTTTTGAGTTTTTCATTGATTGTTTCTAATTCAAGAACTTTCTTTTTTTCACTTTTTGCTTTTGCAGTTACAGTTGCAAGAGATTTCTCTTTTTCTAGGAGGGCCCCTAGACCTATGGCCATTTGATTAAAGGTCAGGGATAGTTCGCCCAACTCATCCCTATTGTGGTTTTGTACCCTTCTGTCCAGATTACCGGCTGCTATATCTGTGGCAGCATCTTTGATTTTTTTAAGTGGCACTGTAATTGATCTTGATATAATGAGTCCAACTATAATTGCTATTAAAAAAGTAAGGAGGGTTGTGATTATAACAGTCCTTTTAAGGAGAGTTGCTTCCGTTAAAATTTCGTTAGCTTCTTCTGAAATTTCTTGTGTAGAATCTCGTTCAAACCACCTTATTTTTTTTAGTAGTTCAATACCACGTTTTTCTACCTTTTCTTCAAAGTAATCACCTGCTTGATCGTATCCCTGTTGAGTGCATATAAAAATGGTTTTTAATAAACCTTTTTTATATTGCAAGTAATGATCTTTTATACTTTTTAGGTTTTTGAGTTCATTAACTTCATCTTGTTTTTCTTCATCTTCTGCGGCTTTAATCCCTTTGTTAATTGCTTGTTCTGCTGCCTTTAACTGTTTTTCAAAGTTATCAAAACTAGAATCTATTTCTGCTTTTGCCCTTATGATCTCACTTGATCTGCTTTCAATGTGTTCTAGTAAGTATTCTCTGATGTAGACTTGCATTTTAGTCAACTCAAAGACCATTTCAGCGGCACTGGAGATTTCTTGTAGATTACTTTCTGATACTTCATGAACGTCATTAGTCATTTCATCTAAGCTTTCAAAAGATATGTAACCAACAATTAAAATTAAAAAAGTGATTAGCAGAAAGCCGAAAGTTAATTTGTGACTGATCTTCATAATAAGTATTCCTAATAAAAGTTAGGTACTATGAATTCTTATAATCACAAAAGATAGTTGAAGTAATAAATTTTGATGGAAAAATCACCACAATTGGAAATTTATTTGATTTTATAAACATTACAATAGGAGTATTTAAGCATCAAGCCCTTGTTCATCGTTATCATATTGTTTATATATGGCCGCAGTTAGATTTGCGTTTACCACTTTTTTGTATTCGTCAGTAATCTCAATGCCAAACTCCCGGGCCTTTTCAATTACACTGTTAAATAATTGCTCATAAAGCTCTTCTGTCTCTACAACATATTTATTTTTTTCCACTAACATAAAACACCTCCTCCTTGGGTTCAATCACTATTTTACCTAGATATCTGTAGATAAAAAGCAATTTTAACAAATTTATTTAAATAATTTGTATCTATGTAATTATTAAAAGCGGGCCGTACGTCAACTAGGCAAAATTTACCATGATGGGTGTAGGTTTCAACATAATACTTGAGGGATTCTGTGCTTCTTTTGCCAATTAACTTTGGAAATTGACACTAATAATAAACAGATGCATATTAGATTTATTCATATGAAGGTGCTTTAAATGGTTGTTGTTTTTTTTATTGTTCTTACTTTAGTAGGGTACTCACAAGCAGAGGCAAAGCAGATAGATACACTATTGCCACAGAATTTGCTTAGACTTGATCGGGACTTTTCCCCCCATGCCATCATTGTTGAAAAATCGACTAGGAAGTTACATATCTTTAAGGCTCAAGATCAAATTCCAAAAAGAATTAGGTCGTTCAATGTCGCCATTGGAGAAATAATTGGTAGGAAAGAAAAAAGAGGAGATAAAAAAACTCCAGAAGGTATTTATTGGGTGCAAAAATATCTTACCGCTAAAAACATTTTTACTATGTATGGACAGGAGGCAAAAATCTACGGGAATGGTGCCTTCGTACTTAACTACCCAAATTTAATAGATAAAAGCTATGGTAGAAAGGGAAGTGGTATTTGGATTCATGGCACAGATGACGTCAACAAGATTTCAAAGGGGCGCTCCTCAAAAGGTTGTGTTGTACTAACCAATACAGATTTAGTCAGAATCTCAAATTTTATTCAGCTAAGGGCCACTCCAATAATTTTAGTTCGAAAAATTAACTACTTAACAGTTAAAAAGTGGAAACAGCTAAAATCAGATATTACCGGTTTGGTTCGCAAATGGAAGAGCGATTGGGAAAATGAAAATTTTAACAACTATATAGACTTTTATCATGAAAATTATTTTGATCCATTTAGGAAAAATTTAAAGCAATTTGAAAACTATAAAAAAGCTGTATTTAATAATCCGGGCAAGCCCCATGTGAAATTGACCAATACAGTGTTTTTGCATCACCAAGAGTATATGATCATAAGGTTTGCACAGGCCTATCATTCAAAAACAGTAAGAAGTTACGGTGTAAAAAAACTTTATGTAAAAAGAAATGAAGAGAATAAATGGAAGATAATATCAGAGCAATGGAATAGAATTTAATACATCAAATATTTTTAAGGAGTAGGGACAAATGGGTACAACAAAATTGATGAAGAGATACATATTGCTGTTTTTTATTGGCGGGGTCGTAGGCTTTGTTGTGTTTAAATTTACTAGTAGCACAGAACCCACTTTAAAACCAAAAGAGCTAATGAGCAGTACTGCTAAGTGCTCTATAGGTGATCAATCCAAAAAAGCTGAAGATACGCCAAACATTAAAGACCTGGCTCTAATGAGGCTCGACGACAAATACTACACTAAAGAGTTGCTTCCAAAAAATATTCAAAGAACATTGTATAAAATTGAAAACGAGAGGTTTCAACAAGTATCAGGTTACTTGCAAGAATTTGCGGTACGTTTGGCCTTATCTAAAATGAATGGACAAACTGAAAATGTTCCAGCGCTTGATCAACTGCTTCCCAAAGTAGACATAACAGATGCCCAGATGGGGAAATTTTTTAATGAAAATAAGGGAAAATTTCCTCCTAATGTAACATTTGCAATGATGAAAGCTCAGATTAAAGATTATTTACACAATAGAAACTTTGCCAGTATGTTTTCAAATGAAGTTAAAATATTGGAATCAAGTAAACGCCTTGAAATACTTGTGGATAGGCCCATTGCCCCAATGATCACTTTGGCAATAGATAAGTTTCCAAGTTTAGGAAACAGTGATTCTAAAAACACTCTCATCGAGGTATCAGATTATATGTGTGGACATTGCCAGGGTGTTCACGCTGAAGTTAGAAAGGTTGTTGAAATGATGAAAAACAAGCTAAAGTTTGTTCAAATCAACTTCTCTTTAAACCCCGGTGGGCAAAGTGGAACTTTAATTCGAGGGGCATATTGCGCTAATGCTCAGGGAGCAGACAAGTTTTGGAAATACCACAATCTTACCTTTGAGGCAATGGCACATGAAGAACATGATCACAGCAAGCATGATCACAGCAAGCATGATCATAGTAAACATGGGGAAGAAGATCGGGCCAAGAATTTACAAAAGGCAATAAAATTGGCAAAAAATTCGGGCCTTGATGTCAAGAAATTTAAACTTTGTATCAATAGTGATGAAAGTATGGGCCACATTAGAGAAACCAACAACATGCTATCAAAAGCCGGTATCTCCAGTACTCCCACCTTCTTTTTAAACAACAGAAAGTTAGAGGTTGGACATAAAGGACTGATGAGTGCTTTAATTGAGAACTTAATTAAGTGATTTGATAAAATCCTCTAAAATAATTGCAGCACAAAGTGCATCTATTTGCTTGGGATCAACTTTGAAATTATAGTTGGGAGAGTTTTTCATCCTATCTTTTGCTTCGTATGTTGTTAAAGTTTCATCCTGAAAGTAGAGGGCAACATTTTTGCCCATCAATACTTTTAAAAGGGCCTCTCCAAATTCTCTGACCCGTGTAGTCATATCCGATTCCTTGCCATCTAGTAGCAGAGGTAAACCAAGGATTACTAGATCAATGGATTCATCGTCGACAAGCTGAGCAAGTTTTTGAATTAACTGCTCATCACCCTCATAGATAACCTTACCAAAGGGCAAGGGATATGGGTCACGTCCCGGACGGAAGGTTGCAAGCCCTGTGACTTTAGTGCCATAATCGATGGCAAGAATTTGTTTGTTGAGATATTTTTTGTAATTTATGAAATTTTTCAGGTTCATAGTTATCTTATATTCTTTAAATTTTGGAATTTAAACCTATTTATTCTGCCTATTTTTAGATAAATGATCTTGACAAGGTGGCCGATAAATATAATATAGTCCTTATAGACATTAGTTTTTTATCTTAAAAATACTCAAAAAGTGATAAATCGCATTATTCTAACATATCGGTTGTAAAGTAGTAATCTAATTAAGCTAGGAGAAAAATCGAATGCATCTCAACGATCTCAGAGAAAAAAACATTAATGAATTGACTGTAATGGCGGGTGAGTTAAAAATTGAAAACCCCGGAAACATGAGAAGACATGAAGTTATTTTTGCCATTTTAAAGGCCCATGCAGGCAATAATGAGGAAATTTACGGTGAAGGGGTGCTTGAAATTCTGCCGGATGGTTTTGGATTCTTAAGATCTCCAGGCTACAACTACTTACCTGGTGCAGACGATATATATGTTAGTCCGAGCCAAATCAGGCGTTTTGGTCTAAGAAAAGGTGATACAGTCTCCGGGCAAATTAGGCCACCAAAAGATGGTGAAAGATATTTTGCTCTCCTAAAGGTGAATCACGTTAATTTCCAAACACCTGAAGCTCATAAAAAGACAGTACTCTTTGATAACTTAACGCCACTTTATCCAATGGATAAAATCAGTCTAGAGCATTTACCTGCCAACTACTCAACCAGGATCATTGACCTGTTTGTTCCTCAGGGCTTTGGTCAACGTTGTTTGATTGTTGCTCCTCCTAAAGCTGGTAAAACGGTACTTTTACAAGATATGGCAAACGCAATTTCTGCTAACCATAAAGATTCAATGGTCATTGTTCTTTTGATTGATGAAAGACCAGAAGAAGTTACCGACATGAAGCGTAACGTTGCAGCTGAGGTTGTCTCCAGTACTTTTGACGAGCCAGCAAATAGACACGTTCAGGTTGCTGAGATGGTAATTGAAAAGGCAAAAAGATTAACCGAAGCTGGTCAAAACGTTGTTATCTTGCTTGACTCCATAACAAGACTTGCCAGGGCATACAACACAGTTGTTCCCCCATCGGGTAAAATCCTTTCAGGTGGTGTTGATTCAAATGCACTTCACAAGCCAAAGAGATTCTTTGGTGCTGCGCGAAATATCGAGGATGGTGGATCTTTAACGATTATTGCAACATCATTAATTGATACAGGATCTAGAATGGATGAGGTTATCTTTGAAGAATTTAAGGGTACTGGTAACTCAGAGATTCAGTTAGATAGAAAATTATTAGAAAAACGAATTTTTCCTTGTTTGGACATTAATAAGTCATCAACCAGGAAGGAGGACTTATTGATGCAAGACGCCGATCTTCAGAGGGTTTTCTTGCTGCGAAAAGTTTTACACCCCATGAACACTATTGATTCCATGGAGTTTATGTTAAGCCGTATCACCAAGACAAAAACAAACATTGAGTTTTTTGATTCAATGAGTGGCTAGTAGCGTAATGAAGCTCTTGGGGACCAAGCGAATACCCCTTACAGGTCAGGCAGTAAGTAAAGGAGTAATTATCGAAACTCCTAATGCACTTGTCGTGGCTTCTTTAAAATCCCAAGACCGTATTGAGTTCAAACAACTCGAAGATCAATCTTTAAGCACTAACACGCTTGTCTCTCTACTTATAATTTTATTTTTGATAGTACTTCCCCATGGTGTTGCTGCCTTAATAGAATACTTAGTGATAAATATCTGGAATCTGCAAAGTATACAATTCCACCTCCTCGATGGAATCATTAAGGCAACGTTGCTAGTAGGATACTTGTTTTTTATACGGCTATTGCCAGAGATAAGCTCCCTACTAGAAAACCACGGAGCTGAACATCGAGTGCTCTCTATCTATGAAGCAGGTGAGGAGCTGACTGTGGAAAACGCGAAAAAATATACCAATATCCACCCAATGTGTGGAACCACTTTGTTATGTTTTTTCCTCTTTTTCTCTACGATAATATTTTCGATAATTTTAATTTCACTTCCTATAGCAGCTACATTTCCATTTGTGTTAAGTCACATATTGGCCTTAACATTAAAGTTGGTTTTAATTATACCAATTGCAGGTGTAAGTTATGGTATATTTAAGTTTTTACAAGAAAACTCAAATAGTTTTGTCGCCAAAATTGTCAGTACTCCAGGTATGGTACTGCAAAAATTAACTACCAAAACACCCAGTGATGATCAGTTAAAGGTAGGGATTTCTGCAATTTTAGCAGCACTATCTTTAGAAAAAAATATAAGTAGGAAACAAAATTATGTTTAATAAACTAGATGAAGTGGTAAATCGCTACGAAGAACTGACTGAAAAACTTGCTGATCCATCAATCTATGACAGGCAGTCTGAATTTCGCAAAATTTCTGAAGAGAGGGCAAACCTAGAAGAGTTAGTAGAAGTTTATAAGGTTTACAAAGATAAAAAAAATGACCTAGAAGAGGCAAAATCAATCTTGAAGAACGAAAAAGATGAAGAGTTGCGGGATATGGCCAAAGAGGAGTTGAATGAACTACAAGTTGAGATGCCAGTGCTGGAAGATAGATTAAAAATCTTGCTGCTTCCCAAAGATCCACTAGACGAAAAAGATGTTATGATTGAAATTCGCGCTGGAGCAGGGGGAGATGAGGCATCAATTTTTGTCGGTGATGTATATCGCATGTACCAAAACTATATTAAGCAGTTGGGATACAAATCTGAATTAATCTCCATAAGTGAGGGGGATGAAGGGATAAAAGAGATAATCTTTAACGTTACCGGAGACAAAGTATATTCGCGTTTTAAATATGAATCGGGTGTTCATCGTGTACAACGGGTGCCCAAAACCGAGTCACAAGGGCGCGTTCATACCTCCACAATTACGGTAGCAATTATGCCCGAAGCTGATGATGTGGAGTTTGAGCTTGATATGAATGATGTGAGAGTTGATGTATACCGCTCTGGAGGTTGCGGTGGGCAGTCTGTTAACACCACTGATTCTGCTGTAAGGGTAACCCATATTCCAACCGGTACAGTTGTTGCCATTCAAGATGAAAAATCTCAGATCAAAAATAAAGATAAGGCCCTCAAAATTTTGCGCAATAGGATATATGACAAAATGGTGCATGAGGCACAAGCTGAAGAAGCGGCCTTGCGCTTGGGTATGGTGGGCAGGGGGGATCGCTCAGAGCGAATTAGAACTTATAATTTTCCCCAAGGAAGATTAACTGACCATCGAATCGGATTGACTCTTTACTCTTTGGATAAGATAATTGAAGGAGACATGGCAGCTGTTGTCGAAGCACTTATGGCCCACAATCAGGCAGCACTGCTGAAGGGACAAGAAGATTGAGTCAGCTAGGAAAATTTTTTTTAGGCAACAGTCAACTAATCAAAAAAAATTACCCCGGTATTACTCTGAGGCGATTAGAAGAGGAGTTTAAAGACTACTTGGCCCAGAGTAAGCTCACCGATAAGATCAAAGAATTAGAGTTTTTTGACAAGTTATGCAATGGAGTACCCCTTGCATATATTACAGGCAAGATAACCTTTTATAAGTCAGAATTTTTTGTTGATTCCAGCGTTTTAATTCCACGCATGGAAACTGAACTTTTGGTTGAACAAGCAATAAAAGATATAAAGAGCAGTTTTAAAAGATCTCACGATGAAAATTTTAAGATTTTAGATTTAGGAGTTGGCTCAGGGGCAATCATTCTTTCAATTTTACAAGAAATTGACAGGCCTATTTCGGCCTTTGCCACGGATATTAGCCAAGCAGCGCTAGAGGTTGCCAAAAGAAATTTTTTTTTCCTGCGCTATACATTTTCTAGAAAGTCTACACTTGAATTTATAAAAATGGATAGACTATGTGGGTTTGAGCAAAAGTTGCATATGATAATAACAAATCCGCCATATATAAAAGAAAAAAACGACCGAGTTGGTGTACACCACCAAGTACACTCTTTTGAGCCCCACACTGCCTTATATCTTCCAGATGACAAATATAATGAATGGTTTGAAGAACTTTTCAAGCAATCTTTTAGTCAACTTTATAATGGTGGTATTTTTTTGATGGAAGGCCATGAAAATAATCTAAGTGAACTTAAAGCTATTGCCAAGTCAGTTGGTTTTATAAATACCGAGGTGATTTTTGATTTGACCAGGAGACCGAGGTTTTTAAAGGCCCAAAAAAGTACTACTTAAAAGTTACAGACGCTTAAACAAGCGTGCACTTTGGAGGTGCACTATGGATAAATTATATATTACAGGACCTGCAACATTAAAAGGAAGCGTGGCTATTTCGCGCTCAAAAAACTCCTACCTGCCTATCATGGCCGCATGTTTACTTAATCCCAATCCCGTCCATTTAAAAAATTTACCAGAACTTAGGGATATCAGGACAATGCTAAACCTGCTCAAAAAATTAGGTGTACAAGTAGAAAAAAAGGGCAACATTACAACTTTAAATGCCGCCAATATCACTTCTACCACTGCAACCTATGACTTGGTTAAAACCATGAGGGCTTCTGTTTTAGTTTTAGGTCCACTACTGGCCCGCTTTAACAAAGCAGATGTGTCTCTACCAGGAGGATGCGCAATAGGCGAGCGCCCTATAGATATACATTTAAAAAATCTTACCAAGCTTGGGGCAAATATAAACTTGCAAGGTGGGTACGTAGAAGCCACTTGTAGCAAACTAACTGGAAGCCACTTAGTGCTAACTTTCCCATCTGTGGGGGCCACAGAAAACTTGATGATGGCCGCTACACTATCTTTAGGAAAAACTGTAATTGAAAATGCTGCTTTAGAGCCAGAAATTGCTGATTTGGCCCACTTTTTAACACTGATGGGTGCAAAAATCGAAGGGATTGGTACCTCTAAAATTACAATTTTTGGATTGTCTAAAATTTCTGACTTTTGTGAAGTTGAGTATGAAGCAATTGCTGATAGGATAGAGGCCTCAACTTATCTGATTGCAGCACTTATTACCAACTCACAAGTGCTGATTGAAAAATTTAATCCAACCCATATTGATGCAGTAATTGGAGTACTAAAAGATATGGGTGCAAACTTTGAAATTGGCCCAGACTTTATTAAAGTTAACAAGTCTAAACTAAGCAGGGCAAAGATTGACACTTCGCCATACCCGGGATTTCCCACCGATGTACAGGCCCAACTAATGGCATTGTTAGCTGTGAGCGAAGGTTCCTCTAGAATTTCAGAACATATTTTTGAAAACAGGTTTATGCATGTTCCAGAACTTAAGCGATTGGGCTGCCAGATTGAACTAAAAGGTAGATCTGCTTTTATTGAAGGTGGCAGCAAACTAATGGCCGCACCAGTGATGTGCACAGACTTAAGGGCCTCAGCTGCCCTAGTGCTTGCTGCCTTATCAGCACAAGGGACTACTCAAATTGGAAGGGTATATCATCTAGACCGCGGTTATGAAAAACTAGATCAAAAATTAAGGCAGTTAGGGGTTGAAATTCAAAGAGTTAATGAATAACAAGTTATTCAATTAATTTATCTAGGCCACTAAAAAGGGCAGTGATGATCGCTCTTTGCAAGTGATTCATTTGATATAGCTTGCCCATAATTAATACAGGACTTTCTTTAATAGAGGCAACTGATACCAACTCCCCCTTTTGTTGATTGTATTCACTAATATCAAAAAAAGTATCAAAACGGACTTTGTGAAGATCCATTAATTTAATATCAAATTCTGAAGCGGCTACCGGCAAGGGGATCCTGCTACCTTCAATCTTGGCCCGAACTAATGTATTTTTCTTTGCTTCTCCAACATCGTTATAGATTAGATTGAGCTCTTTGGTACCTAAATTCGACTTTAAAATAAACCACAGCTCCTCAAAAAAGCTAGTTCTATCATTTGGCCAAAGTGTTGCAAGGTTGTCCAAAACATTAAAGAGCTCTTCAATCAATGAGATATTATTTTGTAAAATCCACAGCTCCTGTACTTGAAGAAAGATCGAAAAGGCATCCTCATAACTTAAGTTTTCAAATTTCTCCAGGGTTAAAGAAAAGGCATTGCCAGTTCTTACGGGGAAAAAGCGATGTTCTGTTTTAAGCAGTCCAATGGACTCTTCGCTTAGCTCTTCTTTTCCATAAAAAGCGGCTTGAATATTCTTTTGTTTTAATTCATTAACTACGCATGTTTCACTACTGTGGTTTTTTCCAAACTCAAAAAATCTAAGGATAAAATGGGTATCAGACTTAAGGTATGCTAGGGAAAATTGCATGAACTACTTCCTTCAAAAAAAAATTTCACGTAAAGTTTCAATATACACTAAAATAATCATATTTTAACTCACATTTTGTAAAAATTGCTTTAAAATGGAGTTATATAAGGGTGTATTATGGTAAGCATCACAAATATTTTTTTAAGTCTGATAGTGCTATCAACGTTATCGATGCCGGAGGTGACCAAGGCCCAAGATGAGCGCTTTATACGCAATATATTTACCCTAGAGACTGAGCAAAAAATCAAGGCCCAGACCAAATGGTATACCAGCAGCCCATACTATGAGCTTGATCTCAACCAGGACGGTCTTGATGAGAGTATTGTAACTCAAAAAAGAGATGGTCAAGATTATCTCAATATTCATGGAAATCTTAAAAAAAAGTTATACTCATTCCATTTGACGCCGAAGGGGAAAAATTCCAAGATTTATAAATTGTCTCTGCGAAGAGTTTCAAGTAGCAGCAAAGTGCTTATTGTTTATTACTATGAGGGATACGTAAAGTATCTAGATTTTATTGGTACTGCAAGACTCTACCTGATCAATATTGATAATAATGATTTAAGAAGCATAAACATTTCTAAGGGGCCTGTGTTTTGGGTAGAAGAGGAGCAGTTTGAGGGCAAGTATAGTCGCAGTAAGTTTACAGTTGATCTATTTGATTACAACAATGATGGGATAAATGAGGTTACAGTAAAATATAACAGTATTTCCAGAGTTTATATGTATTCAAGACCGGGGCATTGGGTAAAGATATAATTTATTTTTAGTTTTTTAGTTTATGAGGCCTTTGGCAGATCGTAGTGATCGTCGCTGTCACCATTATCATCATCGTCATCATCACCATTTTCGGGCTTACGATCAACTACTGTTGGTCGTCTAAACCTTAAAGTACCATCGATGACCTTATTGGCAATTTCCCCTCTTCTTCTTTCTACGACATGTACCATCCCAAGCCATATAAAAAGCGGTAAAGTCAGCAAAAAAATGGTGATAATTATGCCCGGGGTGCCACTTTCTGTTGTCGGCCGGTACGTTCTTGGGAGAACTTTTGAAGTACTTTGCTTTTTAGGCTTAATTTTATTTTTTTTGAACTGGTATCCCTCAACAAGCCTTTTGGGACCTGATAGCTTGTTTTCAAAATCGATCTCCATGGTCGGCTCTACTGCTGGCTTTCTACTGTATGCATTTAATGGAAGTATTAGTGTCAAGACAGTTACAATAAGAAGCCCGGCAAAAAAATGATCTAAAAAACCTTTTTTGTGCACAGCGCTTGTTGAATTTTGTTTATTAACCAACAAAAACCCCCTCTTTATCATTATATATCTAGAGTAGATAATATTAAAGTCGGCAATTGTTGCTGCTATTTTAACTATTTTTTGAGATACTTATGATTGTGAAATAAAACAAGTATTTATGATATAAACCTGGAGGTTCAGATATGTCTGTAAAGGTTATTTTATCGAGAAAGGTACGAGATGATGTGCGTGAGGAGCTGACCCCACTATTGATACAATTGAGAAACTTAGCAATGGTACGTCCAGGTTACATTTCTGGTGAAACATTGATAAACATGGACGACCCTAGGGATTTTTTAGTGATTAGTACGTGGAAATCCCATCAAGAATGGAATTCCTGGGTAAATGATGACAGAAGAAAAGATATTCAAAAAACAATAGATGCCCTCTTAGATGGACCAACGGTTTATAAAGTTTATTTTCATGGTTGATTAGTTGATATGCAAGAAGTTATAAAAAGTTCACTATTTGGGTTAATTACACTACTACTTGTAATTATGACCTCATGTTCTACGGTTGAAGATGGAGCAGACCAAAAGAATGTAAAAAGGCCTATTTTAGAAGAACAAACTGGACCTACTGGGAACCTTTACGTTCAGTCCTCACCACCTAATGCCACCATCTGGATAAATAAAGAAAAAATTAGACCTAGAACTGTCAGTCAGGGAGCACTGCAAGTACCTTTGGCACTTGGTAGCAACAAGCCGTGGGAAATTGTAGTACAGGCCAAAGGTCACAAACAGTCTGTGCCGCAAACTGTAACTATGGAAGAGGGAGAGGATAAATATTTATTTTTTAAGTTAGATCCCAAAAAAGCCAGGTTACACTTGAAAACCAAACCACCGGGATTTAAATTTACAATAAATAACAAGATTACTGGCGTCACAAACAAAAGCTTAATCTTACCTCAGGGTGTCTATGATATTGTAATAGAGCTTAAAAAAAATAAGTTGAGAAAAAAAACTATAATATTAGGGCCAGGTGAGAGAAAAAAATTATTTTTAAATCTCAAGCAAGAGGAGACTTCAATTTTTAAATCGGCCAAGCGAGTTAAATCAGTATGGCCGGGCCCATTTTTTAACTTTGGAATAGTCTTTTCAGGGGCCCACGTTGAAAATCCACCCGGAAAGGGGTCTTCAAGTACACTGGGCCTTGAGCTTGGCATTAATCACAAGTATTCTGGATTTATGTTGGGGATTGGGTATAACTCAAAGACTAACAAAGTGACTGAAAACGATGAGCTCAAAGAAACCTATGATCGCGATCATAAGTATTTAGTTTTGAAAAAAGGATTCCCATTTTATTTTTTAAGATATGCAACGACCTTGGGGGCCAGTATTGGACTCGGAACAGCTAAATACAACCTATTTGAGTTGGAGCCATCAATAAGGTCGAGTTTGTTTTTTATAGGGGGATATGTAACCTTTATGGATATGATTAATTTTGAAATTAGACATGAGAGTACAACTAAGACTTTTCAAGCTCCATATGCTGACAACACAAAACTAACTGGGACATATTTTGGAATTTCTATTGGATTTTACCTATAAAAATGGGTGTGCTTTGGCCCTGACAATGTTTTTTTTGTTGTCATGCACCAACTCAGACATCTACTCTAAAAATGAGATGTGGAAGATTGCTGTGGCCCAAGAGCCCAATATAGTTTTGCTTTTACCAAAGGACTTAAACAGTGGGGTCAAGTGTCGTGATTATGGGGCAGGGTGTATTGGTGGCGTTAGGGTGCGGCTACGCAAAGTAGATCTAACATTGGTGGAGTTTGAAACCAAAGAGCATGCCAAAAATGTAGCTGCTCGTATAAATCAGTATTATGTGCGCAATTGGGTTTTTGATAATGCGATGAAAGAACCAGTGTTAGAACACTTTATTAAAAAGACATATAATGCACAAAGAGGATTGCCCTTAAAAAAAAGAGGCAATTGAAGCCAGGCTAACTTTAGTGTTTTCCTATTTCAGACATGGTTTTACCAAGAGATTTTGACTTCCTCTGGTAAAAATTATTGTTTTCACTAAACTCAGCTTCTTCTTTGCAAGAAATACAAAGATTGGCAGTCGGTCTGGCAATAAGCCGCTCAAAAGAAATTTCATTAGCACAGTCTTGGCAGAATCCATAACTGCCCAACTCAATTTGCTCGAGGCTCTTGTTCACCTTTTTCAAATAAAAGATTTCTCGATTTCGAAAACGTAGCTCATGAGAAGCCTGGATATTAATACTTGCCTCATCCAAAACATCACTTAGCTCATTTTTATCTAAGCAGAATCGATCGCTACTTCTTTCCTTTGCGGAGAAACGCTTGCGGTCAACTGTTAACTTATCCTTAATTGCAGCAATTTGTTTGTCAGAAAGATGATGATTTTCTCTAAGCATAATGAGTTAACTCCCATGTTAGATTCAATAACCTTAAAGATTAGAGTGCATGAGCAGTAATAATAAGGGGAAAGACAGTAATCGTAAACAGTTTTAATCAGTTATTTTCTTACAAAAAATGACTTTTCATAGAAATGTTGTACCACAATATGGACAAAATTTCCAAAACTGTGGTTCTAGTTCGTTTTGGCAAGAGCGGCAAGTGTGTACGGCGTCAAAGATGTCAATTGAGTCACTACCCATAAAGATATCGGGTCTTAGTGCCCTGATAGTTTGTGGGTGAGCTTTGTATCCACCGGGAACAAGGGGATCTGGCAGAAATTTGGCGGGTGCAATGGTTTTATCTGCTCTGATGTGTACTTGAACTTGCTTGTGCCTGTCAACGTCATACTCAGGTCTGCCGGCAATGTTTTTTAGCGACTTGAGGCGCTCATACATATTTTGAGGATCGAAATTTTCATCAAACATCACTTACTTCCTGTTGGGGCAAAGGTCCTTAAATGGGCATCGCTTTGATTATAGCAAAAAATTATTTTAAATGCTAAAATGTTCGCTATGGATAATTTCCCAATTAATTCAATTTACTTGGCCACTGAAGGTGAGGGGATTTACCTCGGGACAGTGCAGGTTTTTCTACGTTTTCAAGGTTGTGCTGTCGCTTGCAAAAACTGCGATTCAAAAGAAACTTGGGACTTTAGTGGCGGCGAAAGTTTTACTCTGGAAAGAGTAATAGATGCGATTTATACAAATGGCAATAATGGCAAGATTAAGCGCGTTTCAATTACAGGGGGAGATCCCTTACACTCCCGTAACCTAAATCCAGTGCTCACTTGTATTGCTGCACTTAAGAAGAATGATTATTATATAAACCTGGAGGCTTCTGGCCTCTCAGTTGTCGATGAAATTTTTTCAAAGATAGATTTTATAAGTTTTGATTTTAAGACGCCATCAACAGGAGTGACAAGCGACCATGACCTGATAGTTGAGTTGGCCCATAAGTATCCCTATAAATTTCAAATCAAAGCAGTAATTGAGGATGAAATGGACTTTCAGGTGACATTTGATGCCTACAGCAAGGTCAAAAGAGCACTAAAGATCGATACGTTAAACTTTCCCTGGTGCTTAACACCAGTTTATAATTTAAAAGAAGCATTTCCCGTTGAACGTTTTAAACGTGTTATAAAGTGGAATCAAGATGTCGGTGGTCCATTTCGCGTTATAGGTCAACAACATAAATGGATTTATGGCCCAGATGAGAGGAGGGTCTAACTTACTTTGGGCCAATAATTACATATGGGAGCATTTAGTTGAATATAAAAAAATTATTATTCATAGGAATTTCCATTTTAATAATTGGCATCGCTATTGTGGGATCAATGTTTTATTATCATCTACAGGTGTGGAGGTATAAGGGGGCTAACACGCAGTTTCTCGTACGAAGCGGTGAAGCATTTTCTAGGATTAACTATCGGCTCTATAAAAAAGGATTAATTAGTAGCGCCACTATCTTTTATAGATATGCCAAATACACCAGCTTGCTAAACAAGTTTAAAGCAGGCAGGTACTTGATTAAACACAACTCAAGTATGGCCGATGTTGCTGATATATTATTAAAGGGCAAAAGTATAATTTATAAGGTTACGATTCCTGAAGGCAAAAACCTATACGAAATTGCTAAGATTTTGGCCCGTGAGAAGGTAACTTCCTCTACTGAATTTATTAGATTGGCAAAAGACTCTGAGTTTGCCAAAAAATTCAATATTAATGCAGCAACTCTTGAAGGCTATCTCTATCCGGATTCTTACTATTTTGGCAAAGATGTAAATGCTAAGAGGGTAATTGAAACTATGATTAGGACTTTTTGGCGCAAGGTGCAGCCGCTAGATTTTACCCAATCCAAGCTCTCTTTTCATGAGGTAATAATTTTGGCCTCCATTGTCGAAAAAGAAACGGGTGCCGCCCATGAAAGGCCTCTCATTGCAGGTGTATTTGCCAACCGTTTAAAAAAGAAGATGCGCTTGCAGTCAGATCCAACAACTATTTATGGAATTTATGAAAATTTCAATGGAAATTTAAGAAAGAAACACCTTCAGAAAAAAACCCCCTATAATACTTATCGCATCAATGGACTACCCATTGGCCCCATTAGTAATCCCGGGGTGTCATCTATAAAAGCAGTTTTAAATCCCGCCGAACATAAGGCCATTTATTTTGTGAGCAAAAATAATGGTACCCATGTCTTTACCTCAACTTATCGAGAGCATTTAAAGGCAGTCCGCAAGTATCAAAAAAGCAGAAGATACAGGTCAGGAAGGAGCTGGAGGAACCTTAAGAAAAAAAGAGTCAATTAAACAGCAAAAATTGGGCAAAACCCAAGAAATTGTGAAAATAATAACAAAAAGAACTTTTTTCCCCTTGTGTCGAAACAAGGATACGGTGTAGAATATGTAAGTGCAATATTCGAACCTGCCGACCATATGAGATTGCATTGGAGGCATCATTTACTTCAATCAAGGAGGAAGTAAGTATGGATAAGGACGAATTAAACAAGTTCAAGGAGATCCTGTTAAAACATAAAACGCGGATTTTAAATGGGGGCATTCTAAAGTCGTCAGAGGACCTTCATGTATCACCAGACGATTTAGCAGATGAGACTGACCTAGCTACCACAGTTATAAACCAACAAGTCACTTTTAATATCAGACAACGCGAATTTAGAAAGCTTAGGGCCATTGAGGCTGCCCTTTATAGAATTGAAGATGGAACTTATGGATACTGTGAAGAATGCGATGAACTTATTGGCAACAAACGCCTAGTTAATCAACCCTGGACTACACTTTGTATTACCCATGCGGAAGAGAGAGAACGCGAGAGTGCTCTGTTTCTAAGGCAGGCCTAATCGAATCTAGTGTCTAAATTTTAGACAACCGCATATTCTATTTATGAAAAGTATTTTTACAATCTTGTAACCCATTGCCAACACATTGCGCAATTCGGCACACTTATTGCAATTTATATGTTTAAACATGTGGGTTGGTGCAATGCGGTATGTAAAAATGACAATTTCTGCAACAATCTGACAAAATAGTTGAAATTTAATATAGATTGTGGTTACACATCTAAACGGAGTAGAAGCTATGCTTGGACAATTCTTTAACAAGGTACTGATCGCTTCCATAGTTTTGGGTGGTCTTTATATCGTTCTCGATGATCTCGATTTAAGTACCATTGATCAAAAAGTAAACAATCAGGTTACTCAAAGCACCAAAACCCAGCGAACTCGTTATTATGGTGATGTCGCAAAAACTGTTAAGCAACAAGCTTCATTAAAAAAATCAATTGTTAAGGTAAATAAAAAGACCACTACCAAAAAGAGAGTAAAAAAGTCTTCCATTAAAGTTGCCAAGAAAGCTGCCAACCAAAATCGCATTGTTAGACGCAATAAGTTGCGCCCTAAATCGCGTACCAAAATTGTCCGCCGTAAGGAGCAAAACCCGTCAATTTATAATATTTCAGAACTCTACTCTCCATACACAAGTTGGGGAATTTCACCACTTAGTGGCCCGAGCTCAATTAATTTAGTTGATGCTTGGAAAAACTTTAAGAAAAGAAAGCAGGTTGTAGTTGCAATTATTGACACAGGTATTGATCCGAAGCATCCTTTTTTAAAAAATAACATCCATGTCTCTGAAGGGGCAAAAAATTCAAAAAATTATGGTGTAGATTTCTCTAAAGGTAAAAAATATTTAAGCCAGCCAAATGATACCCATGGACATGGCACTCACGTGGCAGGCATTATTAAAAGTATTTTTCCTGATGTGAAGCTACTTGTACTTAAGTATTACAACCCAGATGCCTCTGGCAAAGAAAACTTAAACTCTACCATTGAGGCCCTGCGTTATGCGGTTGAAAGTAACGTTGATGTAATCAACTACTCAGGTGGAGGACCAGAGCCATCCATGGAAGAGCTAAGAATTCTAAAGAGAGCTCAGGCCAAAGGTATTATTGTTGTAGCAGCAGCGGGAAATGAAGAGTCTAATATTGATCGAAAAAACAATGCATACTACCCAGCAAGCTATGGGCTTTCAAATATCATTACAGTAACTGCTCACGATCAAAGACTAAACATTTTGTCTTCATCAAACTATGGAAAAAGAACAGTAGATATTTCTGCTCCAGGTCACAGAATAAGATCAGCTCTACCTAACACTCGTGTGGGCTACCTAACGGGGACCAGCCAAGCTACAGCTTTTGCCAGTGGTGTTGTCGCTCTTCTTAAGTCTCAATTTCCAAACCTCGGTCCTTCGCAGATCAAGTATATTTTGAGAAACTCGGCCACTAAAAATCGCAAGTTTGCCAAAAAGTGCATCTCAGGCGGTGGACTAAATGCATCCAATGCCCAAAAGCTTGCCTATAATATTGTTAAGACCCGCGATACTAGAAGCTCTAGACATATCGCAACGGGCTCTAAGTTACATAAAAAAGTACGCAAGAGCTCAATTATCCACGCACAGCAAAAGCCAAAGGGAAAGATTATTTATCGCATTGGTGCTAGTGTTAATAATAGGCGTTCGCCGTAGTTATTGCAAAAACAGAAGATAGCGATAGTAAGCCAAGGAAAAGGAAATAACAATTATTGACATTGTACTGACAATGATGAGCGAAGCTGGTCTGATTGCTCCTGCAATATAATACTGAAACATAAAATAATACAAAGTGACCTTTTGATCTAGGTAGGCTTGTTCTTGTTGCTTAATCATATTTGCAAATGTTGTCGATAGCTCATCACTAACTTCGAATTTATGCAACTTTTTAATCAAAGTTTGTCCTGTTGTATTATAAGAAATCATCTCTTTGATGAGAGATTTTAGTTCATAAAAATATAAAACATGTGCATTTTTATTATAGCGATCACCACTTAAGTTGTGGGGATTGGCAAAATATTCGACCAAGACTTCATAGCGATTGAACATACTTCTTTTGTACCTTTGGGTCGCTTTAGATCTTTTTCGCTCTAGGTATGGATAGCGCCAAATGATCTTACTTTGACTGTTCCAATATTCGCTTTTTTTTGTAAAAAAGCTGCGCTCACCTAGTGGATCACCTAGTTTATCAAACTCAAGCTGGATACCACAAACTTCACATTTACTCTCACCGACAAAAATAGAGTTGCACTTGTTGCATTTTTTCCTGAGCTCATTGTTGTCTTTTGTAAAATCCTCAATATTTATAATATCCATATTAATATTTAACGAAAAAAACTGGGCATTGGCAAACTAAGTGAAAAAATCGTAAGATGTCATTTATGAATAAAAGGGAAAAAATATTAAAATACCTCATACCGTTTCTTGGAGGGCTGCTCTATGGAAGCGGCTATCCAATGCCCTACTCTTTAATCTTTTTTCCAGGTCCCATTTCTGGGATTGCTTTACTTATGTACTCATTTTCTTTTATCCATCATGATAAAAATAATGCATCGGCTCCCATAAAACAGGACATTTTAGTTTTTTTGTTTTTCTGCCTTGGATATTACAGTTTGGGGTATTATTGGATTCCACAGTTGATGAAGGTTTTTGGCAATATACCCATTCCCTTTAACTACCTGGTAGGCTTACTATTTCCCTTGATAATTGCGCCACAATATTTATTGTTTTTAATCGTCGTTCGCCTAATACAGAAGAAGGTGACATGGTCAGTTTTTTCAAAATATTATGCTCATACTTCAATGAAAAATGTTGTGCTTGCAATGCTTTTGACGCTATTTGAGTATTATACCCCTCAACAGTTTCCTGCACACATCGGTCACCCCTTTTTTCTATTTGTGCCCTATTTGGGGCTTGCTCCAATTTTTGGAGCACCACTATTTTCTTTTGTCAGTTTTTGGATTTCTTTGACTTTGGTAACGTTTATAAAAATTAAAAAAATTGATTTTTGGGCGCTAGCTACTACAGTTTTGTTTTTGTTATTTAATATCTTTTTACCACTAGATTTTAATCCAACAAAAGACGCAAAAGTCAATAACATACGTTTGGTACAGGCCAATATTGGTAACCTGATGAAGGTGGACTCAGAGCATGGTGGATTTAGGTCTAGAAGCACAGTTAAACACAGATATGAGCGCTTAAGCACCAGACCAACACAAGTACCACTTGATCTAATTGTCTGGCCTGAGACGGCCCTACCTGGTGTTTTAAATTCAACATTGATTAAGCAAAGACCCCGTTTTGTTCCCATGATAATTAGGAAAATTATCGATAAGATGCAGGCCCAGATGTTTATTGGGGGATATGATAAAACTGGCAAGAGGGACTTAAACTACTTTGAAACTCAGTTTAATACGGCCTTTTTATTTGCTCCAGACCAAAGCAGCGTGTATAACGCCAAGTTGGTGGACTTGTACCACAAAATTAAATTGATTCCATTTGGCGAGACCCTACCTTTTGGGCCTTTTAATAAATACTTAAGTGGGCTAATTTCGAATATCTCGTATTTTGGAACAGGTAAGAGCTTTACTCTCTTTAAATTGAGAAATGACACCTATTTTACGACCGCGATTTGTTATGAAATTTTATTTTCCAGTTTTATGAGGGAATATTTAAATTCTGTGACAACACCCCCACACTTCATACTAAATCTGACCAATGACTCCTGGTATGGTGATACAGCAGAACCCTATCAACACCTGTTTTTAGCAAAATGGCGGGCGATAGAATTCCAAATTCCGGTGGTCAGAATGACAAATACAGGTGTAACTTCTGTAATTTTTCCCGATGGGCACGAAAGTAGGCAGATGGAAATATTTGCCGAGGATATTTTGGATATTAAACTAGTAACTCCACAGAGACTTCCCACTATTTTTCAAAAGTGGGGGCTAGCTCCATTGTATATTTTGTGGGTTATTTTATTTGCTTTAATTATGATAAGCACCGTTTTACCGCCCTTTAGACAGGATAAGAATGTCTCAGAAGCAAGGTAAATCTCTTTGCTGCCAATAATAATTTGCAGTACAACTTGAACCACTCAAATAGTAAATCACTGAAATTTATCGCAAATATAGCAAATGCAAAAAATAATTTGCTCCACAAGTCATACTCACTTAAAATTAAATTATAAGCATTGAGATCAATACTAGTTCATCAAATATGATGATAGTATTTTTTAGTGCGCATACTTTAAGTCGCATAGAAGTTTTTTATAGTAGGTGCTTCTCATCTTTACTATTAAGGTGGGCGCAAAAAAGCATAAATAGACTATGGCCATCTCAATTGGTCAGTATCTTGGAGGTAATCATGAAAAAATTAACTAGGATCAAAAGATCCATGAGTGGCTTCACGTTAGTGGAGTTAATGGTTGTTGTTGCCATCATCGGCATTTTATCGGCGATTGCAATTCCTAACTTTAAAAAGTATCAGGCAAAGTCAAAAACTAGTGAGGCAAAGATTAGATTAGCAAGTTTATATATGGCGGAGACATCTGCGCTGACGGATTATGATACGTATGCATCGTGTCTTGCCGAAATTGGTTTTGAATATGATCCAAATGGCTCGCACTTTTACGCAGTTGGATTTGGTGCAACGAGTACTCAGAACGCTCGTATTG
>JADHTQ010000005.1 GCA_016784965.1 Bacteriovoracaceae bacterium
AGAATATAGACAGGGTGGGGCGCACCCTAAGAGATCGTGGAGATGTGGTTGCTAGACCAATCTTTGAAGCGGTAACCTCTAGCTGTGCATTAGTACACTAGGAATCCCCTTCATTTATGGAGGGGAGGACGTCAATTAAACTAATATAACATTTTCTTTCTTAGCAAATGATTGGAGCATGTAAATGACAAAGCCACTTTCTTACCCTAAAACCCCACAGCATCTTTGGGAAAAATTTTATCACGTAACTCAGACGCCCAGGGTATCCAAAAAAGAGGAAAAATTTAGGCAATTTTTAATCCAATCTGCACAGGATAGGCAGCTTCGCTATAAAACTGATAAAGCAGGGAATGTGGCAATATATCTGCCTGCAACTGTTGGTTATGAGACACATGAGGTGATAATTATTCAATCACATATGGATATGGTCTGTGAGAAGCTCCCGGATAAGGATTTTGATTTTGAAAATGACCCTATAGAGATTTTGGTAAAAAATGGCTGGATTGTGGCCAATGGAACAACTTTAGGGGCAGATAACGGCTTTGGAGTAGCAGTGGCATTGGCGCTGATGGAGGCGCCCGGCTTGGAGCACCCACCACTGGAGCTATTATTTACAGTGGATGAGGAGACGGGGCTAAATGGCGCACTGAATCTAGACAAGTCGATGATCGAAGGTACTAAAATTATCAATCTGGATACTGAAATGTGGGGGGACGTCTATATTGGTTGTGCCGGAGGAGAAGATTATACTTTAAAGGGGCAACTTACGACTCATAAACCACAAGAGGGTGCTGCGGCCTTAAAGATAGAGGTTTCTCAGTTGACCGGAGGACATTCGGGAATGGATATTCACCGAGGTCGAGGCAATGCTATAAAAATTCTCAGTGAGCTGTTATTTGAAATGGGTTCTTTAGATATTGCGATTTACTCTATCGTTGGAGGAACAGCTCATAATGTAATTCCCAGAGATGCCCAGGCTATTATCAATGTCGATCCAAAGTACGTCGATGATGTATTAAATGTGATCGATAGCAAATTAATGGCACTAAAGGCCTATCTTCCCAAAGAAGATCTCGGCATTAAGATTTTGTGCGATAGAGTGGATTTACAGACTGGTAATGTTGTCAGTGGAGAGCAAAGAAACCACCTGTTAAACCTCCTTAGTCTTTTTCCTCATGGGGCTTATAGCTATATTTTTAATACGGCCGGAGCACCACTTGTTTCTACTAGCTCAAACATGGCCATTTGTACCTTGAGTGATGGAGAGCTGTTTATTAAAGATTCAATGCGCTTTTTTAATTATAATGAGCTAATTTCTCTTCAGCAAAAATTGCAATCGATAGCTTACACTTACGGTTTATCAATTAAGAAGGTTTCCTGGTATCCAAGTTGGGATCCAGAATTTGAAGGAGCATTACTTGATACCGCAAAGAGTGTATATAAAGATATGTTTGATGAAGCTATTAAGGTGAAGGCCATCCATGCAGGACTTGAGTGTGGCATTTTAAAAGGTCATCTGGGAGATATTGAGGCAATTTCTATTGGGCCCAATATAACTTCTCCCCATAGCCCATCAGAAGGTCTAGAAATTGAGTCGGCCAATAAATTTTGGCATTTTTTAATAAAACTGTTGGAAATGCTGTGAAAATTAGTAGAATGATGAAGTGGCCAATGTATCAAAGTGTGAAGGAGTTAAAAATTGATTCGTTTTTTAATTAACCTATATATTTTGCTCATTATTGTAGACACATTTTTGAGTTACCTTCCTCAATTTCGTCACAAGATATGGGCCATTAAAATTAATAAAGCTTGTGACTACTCGCTTGCTCCAATTAGAAGGGCCTTGCCCCATAAGATCCCTTTTGATATCTCTCCTTTGGTTTTAATCGCCATCTTAATGTTGGTTCAAGTTCTGTGGTAGTGTCTTCAACTGATATTAGTCTGTTTTAACCTTGTCAAATTTATAATAAGAACTTAGAATTTAACTTATAGTGCTATGCCTTTTTCATGGATTGAAAACAAGGATCGTATAGAAATGGATTTTAATAACCTCGCATTCGAAGATCTAGCAGATGCAACAATTGACTTAAATAGTTATCTACTATCCATGGAAAATAAAACTGATTATTTTAAAAGTGACTCTTTTGTTTTACAAAAAAATGAACAAGCAGTAGTTTACCCCAGCTCACCTGGATTCATCTATAAGTTAGAAAAATGGGCCAACACTTTTTGTATTCGCGGTATTGCCACCACGGATATTGCCAAGACTTTTAATGATTATCATCAGGCAGACCAGTGGGTACTTGATCGATTGAAGATCGAGCCGCAAGACCAGGTTAGTGAAGTAAAATATTTTGAATGTGAAAATTTTAATTTAGCGCAAACTGCGGCCAAACAATTGATTAATAGACGCTTTCCCTACTGTGAAGATCTTTTATGCAACATTAGTGATCCCGGTTATAGCTGGTGGATGTCTTTAAGTGATTGTAGAATTCAAATCTACTTTAATTCTCACGGCATTAATAGAACTAGAGATTTGATTAAACTGGGGCCAATTGGAGACACCTTTTTGGCCAAAGAGTATTTTTCCAGTGGTTACTACCATTTTAGTAAATTATTTCCAGTTGATGAATTTTCTTGTGATGATCAATCCATTTGTCTTGGTATAAATAAGGATTCTAAGTCATATGAATTTGAGTGTGTAAAACAGTTGCTGGTTGAGGGCGATTACCTGCCATTTTGTAAACTGGAGAAAGTGGTTTATTTTTCTTTTGATTTTGTTTACTTTTTAAAGGGACTTGCAGTAACTAGAAAATTTTGGAGAGAGATTAACAACTCATTTTTAATGTAAATATTCAGAAAAAAAAGACCTTGTTTTAAATCCCATAACTCGTTACAATAATACTAGGAATAACAGGATGTTATATAACATTGTTAAAATGTTTGGAATCTATAAAGAAATAGGAAGTTTACTTGGAATTTTCTCTTAATGACAATTTTTTATCAGGTAACGATCGATTAAAAAAGGCCATGGAGCGCAATAAACAAAAGCGGGCCAGGAAGAAGAATTTGGTCGTTCGGGAGGACTCCAGTCCTACGCCCTCCAGGCGCCAAACAGTCGGAATGCAAGAAGATTTTGACTTTACTACTGCCATTAGAAAAGCTCCCCAAAAAGCACCCGCCGGACCTGGCTATATTTATAATAAAAAAAGAGCTAAAAAGCGCAAGAGCAATAAAAAGAGATTCTTTAGTGTAAATGTTAACAATATAAATTATTTGAATTTTTTAATGTATGCATCGTGGTCTTTTTGCTTTTTTTTACTGATGAGATTAGTTTTTGTGGATAAGGGAGTGGTAGATTTTTATCAGCGGCTAAACAAGTTACAAGAGAGTAAACAGCGCATAAGTTTGATAAAAAGGGATACAGAGACGCTAAAGCTGCAGATTGCGATGATAAAAACGGATGTTAGATTTCAAAAAAAACTCGTTCGAGACCACTTAGGCTTTATTTCAAAAGATGAGTATCTGATTTTGTTTCCTCAGGTAAGTAGCTTTCAAGAGGATGAGAAGAAATCCATTTAAGTTGCATACCCTTGCCAATTTTGCTGGCAATAGGTGAGCTGGCCTTCATTTCTAATACAAACTGGGCATTGACCTGTTTGGTCGTTGTTATGGCCGGAGGTTGCTTTAAACCGGGGTGAGCGGGCATGTTTCGCTCGATATCTACGACTTTAAACTTGTCATCTAAAAAAATTATATCGAGGTTAAAGTACGTATTTGGCATCCAAAATACTCGTGGGCCCATTTTTTTGTAAATGAATAAAAGGCCCCGGTTGGTAGCAAATTTTTCATTTTTTACCCCACTTAATCCGCTTTTTTGATCCTTAGGGCTTATGGCCAAATCAACCTCAATGGTGGCCCCAAATGGGAATGATATTTTGCCGTATGGTGGCAAGTCAGAAGATAGGGCCTGCTCAAGGCAAATGCTCAACACAAAGATTGGAATAAGTTGCAAAATCTTGATGTGCTTTAAAAAAAATTGAGATATAACAAAATTAATCATGAGGGGTAACTTAGATGATAAAAGGAGATTAGGCAATGGATAAAGTATCAGGCCTTATGTATTCCCACAACTGCGGTGAACTAAACAAAGAGCATATTGGAGCTACTGAGGTAGTGCTTTGTGGTTGGGTTAATAAGTATAGAAACCTCGGTGGACTGCACTTTATTGATATCCGTGACAAGCATGGAGTAACCCAAGCTGGCTTTGAGAAGTTTCCTCATGACACAAAGATTTTAAAAGAGTGCTCACTTGAATCGGTGATAAGAATTAAAGGTGAAGTTGTGGCGCGCCCAGATAGTGCCATCAATTCGGATATGAAAACGGGAGAAGTAGAGCTACAAGTTTTGGAGCTTTCGATCTTATCTCAAGCAGATAAAGATAACATTCCCTTTTTGCCCTTTGGTAGTGTTGGTGCCACCGAAGATCTGCGGCTTAAGTATCGCTATCTCGACTTGCGCACAACAAAACTTCAGGACATCTTAGCAATCAGGGCCGGGGCATTGAATAAGGTCAGGTCAGTTTTAATAGAAGAAGATTTTTTAGAAGTTGAAACTCCTATTTTATATAAATCTACTCCTGAGGGGGCACGAGACTACATTGTGCCCAGCAGGGTGCACCGCGGCAAGGTCTACGCTCTTCCCCAATCTCCACAAACTCTAAAGCAACTTTTGATGATCGGGGCAACGAGTAAGTATTATCAAATTGCCAGATGCTTTAGAGATGAAGACTTAAGGGCCGATAGGCAGCCTGAGTTTACCCAAATTGATTTGGAGGTCTCTTTTGCTACCGCAGAATATATCCAAAACATTTGTCGCAAAGTTATTAGTAAAGTGTTCTCTTTAGAAGATGATTTTGACATGCCTATGATGGATTACAAAACTGCCATGGAGTTATATGGCTCAGATAAGCCAGATGTTCGCTTTGGCCTAAAACAAATGATTGTGACATCTGCTTTTAAAGATTCAAGTTTCACAACATTTAGTTCTGTAGAAAAAGCACAAGGCCTAATTAAAGCGATGTTTATTCCAGCAACACTTGGTACTTTTTCTAGAAAGCTGATTGATAAATTTGCTGAGGTAGTAAGGCCCTTTGGCGGGGGCGGTGTCGGTTGGTTTAAAATTGCAAATGGACAGCGAAGTGGTGGAATTTCTAAGTTTATAACTGATGAAATTGCAGCAAGCTTAGAAACTAAGTTAGAGCAAATCGGTGAAAGTAGTGGAGATGGTCTTTGGACTTTTTTTGCAGATACCAATCCCGAGGTGGCCCATGCAAGTGCCGATGGCCTAAGAAGGCATATTGGCTCTGAGCTAAAACTGCATAAAGAGGGCTACCATTTTCTATGGGTATATGATTTTCCCCTTTTTGAGTGGAGTGAAGAACAAAAGCGCGCATTGGCAAAACATCACCCATTTACCCATCCCAAAATGGACCAGCTGCAAGAATTTATGGAAGGAGATTTGAGTGTTCAGCACAGCTGTTTAGCTGAAGCATACGATGTCGTTTGTAATGGTTTTGAAATTGGCGGTGGCTCTATTAGAATTCATAACCAAGATGTTCAAAAGAAGATGTTTGAGGCCCTGGGAATGGGTGAAGAAGAGATCAAGTCTCAATTTGGATTTTTAGTAGATGCCATGAGCTTTGGAGCGCCACCTCATGGGGGAGTGGCCTTTGGATTTGATCGCATTGTGATGCTTCTAGCAAAAACAGAAAACATTAAAGATGTTATCGCTTTTCCCAAAACGACCTCGGCAGCCGACTTGATGTCCCAAGCCCCATCGATTCCAAGTGATGCTCAATTAGATGAGCTAGCTTTAAAATGGCAAAAGGATTAGCTTATTCATTGATGATTTTTTTGTCTGGGTTTGGGGGCCTATAAACAAATAATTCTTGCTGCACAGGAAACAAAATAACATTGTCGGGCAACGTCATAATGCGCATGTATTTTTTTGAAGCAGCTGAAGGGCCCACCCAGGTTTTTGAAAACCAATCAGGAATTCCCTTTCGATCTTTTCGCAAAAAGGGAATGATAAAAAGTATATTGGCAGAAAGATAACAAACCAAATATCCCAAAGAGCGCATGGCACTTTGTTTGAAATTTAATTCTTGGTGTACGTTGTCGCTCTTGGATATAATCCGCAAATTAAATAACATTTTTCCAATTGTTTGCCCCTTTGCCAGATAAAATGAAAGGGTGAAATATCCCCAAAATACAATCAGAAGTGAGAGCAGGTCAACTCCGGCGAGTCCACTTATCACTTGTTTTTGAGTAGTAAGAGCAAACTGATAGAAAACAATTTTTAAAAATCCTCGAAAGGCAAGCATTATTCCTTTTTGAATTACACTGATTACCAGCAGATCCAGTACAAAGGAGTAAACCCTTGTTTTCATTGCTATTTCTGTGGGGATGGGCGATTTTTGTTCGTTTACTTGGGCCATGGTTAGTTTTTCGGCAATATTGGCTTTTTATGTAATTTTTTTAAAGAGCATATCTTTTTTACAAAGTGAACCGGAAGAAATGTCGCATCGCAGAATGTGTGCTAACTTACTTAATTAATAAGACTTTATACTCATTATTGAAATAGGAGTACTCATTTGCAGAAGATTATATTTTTTATAACTTGTTTTTTAATCTTAAGCACAAGTGTTCATAGCTCTGAGTGGGATCCTCTATGTGAGCAAAATATTAGCTTATGCAAAAATGTCCAAGCCGGTCTCGTCAATTTTACAAATCTTAAAAGTGTTTTCGATGAAGAGCACGACGAGTTCTACCTTGGACTTAGTTTTTATCTATTGAAGCTTTTTGCAGATTTTGGTGATCAAGATTTAAATCGCGAAGACATCAAAGTTACCTTGGAGATTTTAGAAAAAAAATATGATTTTGCTATGCCTGAAGTATTAATGACAATCATCGAGCAAGTTTCAATATTATCATTTAAACGAGATGAGTCGGGCAAAAAAACTGTAACGTTTTATTTTCGAACCTCCCGGGGGGCCAGCATCGATTTGACTAAACTCTTAAAGGGGAAGTTTACAGGAACAATTCTGCAACCCCAAAGAATGCATATCGCTCAAGGTGCTAAATTTGCTTTTGTGGATGATGAGACTAAAGTCGGAAGGCCAGTAGCAAAACGTATCAATAAATTTGCTTCTTATATTAATAGCACCTCTAAAGATCGCGATTTAACTACCCAAGTGATTCAAGACAGTCTCAAGCATTACTCAAAGTTAAAAAGTTTTTCACTATCTCCACTGTTTATGTCTATTTCAGGCATTACAATGCATGTACTGGTAGACCTGTTTTTCATATCATTTGAAACCTCACCAGTAATATTAAGTTTGATCGTTACACCGAATCTAAATTCTTATGATCAAAATTCACCACTTCCTAGTTTTCATGTTCGTGGACGTGGAAGTGTACTTGGAAGTACTGTCACAGCAGTAGTTTCGCTATAAACTATTTGTGACCTATTGTAAGGTAATGCTTTGTTTTAACTCTTGTAGCTTTACTAGGGCACTTATTGGAGTCATGTTCATTAGGTCTAACTTGCTTAAGTCTTTTTCTAAAGTGCTCAGATATTCTGGTATTTTTTCTAAAGGGAGCTTTGAGTTGTGTTGTGGAATACTTGCAAACAATGGCAAATTGGAGTCAAGGTTTTGGGTGTTATTGCTTCCCTCTTCTAGCGAACTTAAGATTTGATTGGAGCGCTTTAAGATGCTTGGAGGTAGCCCTGCTAATTTTGCCACAAAGATGCCAAAACTTTGAGTGGCCCCTTGTTCAATTAGTCGATAGAGAAACTGCACATCCCCGTCATTATTTAATGTTTCGACTGTTAGGTTTTTAGCACTTGAAAGCTTGTCTACCAGCTCAATTAATTCGTGATAATGAGTGGCAAATAAGGTCAAAGCACAGGTCTTGTTAGTGAAGTGCTCGACCAAGGCCCAAGCAATACTTAACCCATCATAGGTAGATGTTCCTCTACCTATTTCATCTAAAATTATGAGTGAGCGATTAGTTGCGTGACGAACGATCTCTGCCGTTTCACTCATCTCCATCATAAAAGTTGATTGTCCTCTAGTAATGTCATCACTTGCACCTAGGCGACTAAAGAGGTAATCGCAAAGACCAAGCTCAGCGAATTTTGCAGGTACAAAGCTGCCAATTTGGGCCAGTAGCTGGATAATGGCGACCTCTCTCATGGCAGTTGTTTTGCCGGCCATATTGGGTCCTGTAATGAGTCCAAAGTAGCAATGTTGATCAAGGTATAAGTCGTGTGGGACAAATTGATCTTTGATAATTGACTTAATTAGTGGGTGCCAACCTTGCTGAATATTAATTATTTTTTTTACTTTGGTATTAAATATGGGTCTAGTTAGCTCCTCTTGTAGAGCAACCCATGACAGACCACAAAAGGCATCTAAGTAAGAAATTATGTGGGTCATTTCAAGCAAAAGCTTAGATTGGTCTGCAACCTCACAGATGAGTTTTTGGTATATACTTCTTTCAAGTTTTTCCAACTTATCTTGAGCGCAAACCACTTCTTTTTCAAAACTTGTTAGTTCTGGGCAACTGTAGCGCTCGCAATTTACCAGTGTTTGTCTTCGAATAAAGCTGGGTGGGACCCTGGAGCTTGCGCTTTTGGATACTTCGATAAAGTAGCCATTTACATTGTTGGATTTAATTTTAAGTTTAGCAATATTGGTTTCGTTTCTAAACTTACTTTCAAGTTTTACCATTTCTTGAGAGAAATTTATATGTAAAGAGGCGAGGCGATCTCTTTGTTTGCTGTGACCAGTTTTAATTAAGTTACCCTTATCTAAGCTTGCCCCAATTTCATCATTAATTGTGTTTTCAATGGTAGAAGCCAGCTTATCTAGGACTTTCATTTGGGTCAAAGCGAGCTGTTTTAAAATGTCAGCTTCAATATTTTGGGTAATATATACTATTTTTTGATATGCACGAATACTGGTTTTAAGCCCCAGAAGATCAGTAGGAGTCACTTTACTTGCAGAGGTTTTGGCCATAATTTTTTCAATATCATGGATATTGCCTAAATGGTCACGGATACTTTCAAGCTGATTGGTTGCTTGTGTGAAAAAAGCAACTAGCGAGTGCCTCTTGTTTAAAATGCCCTGGTCACAAACTGGGTCCAAGAAGAGATTTTTTAAAAAACGTCTGCCCATACACGTCTTGGTTTTATCAAAAAAACCAAGAAGTGAATTTTTGTATTCCCGTGGATTTTTTGGAAGTATTTCAATGCCTATTAGAGTTGGTAATGTAACTTTTAATTTTCCAGTTTCACTAATAATTCTTAAGGGTTTTATGTGATATAAATTTTCTATTGCTTGTGTGGAACAAATGTAATAGCTCAAGGCCCCAATGGGAGCTAAAATGTTTTTTGCCTGAGCGATAATTTGATCTTGCTCAAAAGCTGGAATCAGTTTGTTGGTATAAATTGCCGTATATTTAGGAGTAAAATATTCAGCACTCAGATAAGTGACCAAAGTTTGCGATGTTTTTAAGTAATGCTCGACACGTTCATCTGACTCCCATTGGCCCATAAAGCAGATAAACTCTTTTGGAGCATATAAGCTTAGTTTGTCGAGAAATTCTTCGGGGTGCTTGAAGCTTTGGCCTATGAATTCGCCCGTTGTAAAATCTACCAGTACTAAAAAGTAGGTACCAGTTGCACAGAAGGCACAACCTATATATCTCGACTCATATGGCTTGGTCTTTTCCAGATCAAATGGCATAGCGGGACTGACAATCTGAGTAATAGCACGTTTTACAATTCCACGACTTGCTTTGGGATCTTCGATTTGTTCACAAATGGCAGCTTTTAGCCCTTGGGATGTAATTCTATCAATGTAGGTGTTGGCCGCATGGTGGGGTATACCGGACATTGGAATTTTTGTATCGCCGAGCTTCCCACGGTGTGTTAAGGTGATGTTGAGTAGCTTAGAAGCTTTAACTGCATCTTCAAAAAAGAGCTCATAAAAATCACCCATGCGAAACAGCAAAAGAGTATCAGCTTCACATTTTTTTTTAATGGAGTAGTATTGTTCCATCATGGGAGTGAGTTTTACACCAGATTTTACGATCTCCTCTAAAGTCTTTTCTGGCACAATTTTCTCCCAATGTGGTAGAATGGAGTGGTTAAATAAATGGCGATGCTATCACGACTCTACATCTTCTGTAAAATACATATGTGGTTGTACAGTTAGTTAAAGTATGCAGTTAGAAGGCGCTGATAAAGATGTTGTATGAGATTTGGCACTATGTGCTGATTTTTGCTTTTGTATCAACTTGCAGTGGAGTAATTTATTACTCTTGGGAGATTGACAATAGCAATTTTGCTGAGCAAAAAAGCAAAGTTTCTAGTGAGTTTGAACCAAGTCAGAAGAGCTATTTCAACAATGTAGTATACTACACACAACAAACAGGTAAAGCACTCTATAAGTTTTCGGCCAGTAAGCTAATCAATGATGGTGCTGTGCAGACGATTACTTACTTTAATCCCAACGGGACTATTTTTTTAACTAATCAATTACCAGTTCATTATTCGGCCAAAAGAGGTTTCCACAACAAACTGACATCCAAAATTAAAATGGATGAAGATGTAACAATTAAGCGAACAGATATGATTTTGCAATCAAAACAAGTAGTTTTTGAAATGCAAAAAGAAAAGATTACTGCCACGGGTCAAGTTAAAACCAAGTTCTACTCGCGATTTAATATGGATCGATTATTTATTGATGCCCAAAAAGTTGTTTATTGGCCCTCTAAAAATGAAGTCGATTATAGCTTTGATGTAAACGGGGTTGTAAAGCGGCACAAAATTTATGAACAGAGTATGAACTTTAAAGCAGACATAATATTTTTGGATATGAATAATTTAAAAAGTAGATTAGAGGGTTCAGTTTATATCAAAAGAGAGAACCAAATTGCCAAGGCCCAAAAGGGGGAAATTTTCCTCAAAAACTATAATAAGAAGTTGCAATATTTCATTTTGTATGATGACGTAAAAGTAAGTGAGAAACTAGTATTGGAAAATGGTCAAGTTCTGCATCGAAGAGCATATGCAGAAAAGCTTGAGGGAATAGTGAGTGAGAACGCCATTATTCTAACTGGATTTCCTAAAGTTTTTCAAGGAGATGACGTAATTAAAGGTAACAAAATAGTTCTAAGAAGTTATAATGATGTGGTTGAAGTAGACGATGCAAGCACCAACTTCAAGATTTATAAATGAGTTCTTTTTCGAGTGATAGTTTAAGGTAATTATGAGCGTGCATCTTGAGGCATCAAATTTACAAAAGATTTATGGTGGAAGGGCCGTGGTCAACAATGTCTCCTTAAGTGTTGAGCAGGGTAAAATTGTGGGTCTTTTAGGTCCAAATGGTGCGGGCAAGACCACTTGTTTTTATATGATAGTTGGTTTGATTAAGCCAAAAATTGGAACTGTTGTTTTAGACGGTGAAGATATTACAGGTCTTCCTCTACATAAAAGAGCTCTGCAAGGGATTGGTTATCTGCCTCAGGAAGCTTCAATTTTTCGAGACCTGACGGTAGAAGCAAATATCTATTCTGTCCTAGAAAATAGAAACTTACCGCGAGCAAAAAAGAAAACCTTACTAAATACACTTATTCGAGATTTTGGATTAAATCATATTAGAAGATCAAAAGGTTCCACTTTATCTGGAGGAGAAAGAAGAAGAGTGGAGATCGCTAGAACTTTAGGGCTTGAACCTAAATTTGTTCTTCTGGACGAACCATTTGCAGGAGTTGATCCCTTGGCAGTTAATGATATTCAAAATATTATTAAGGGTCTCAAAGGGCGAAATATTGGTGTTTTAATTACTGATCACAATGTTAGAGAAACTTTGGGCATTGTTGATAAGGCCTATATTATGAACAGTGGTGAGCTACTTGTTAGTGGTGGACCAAACGAAATTATTGAAAGTGAAAAGGCCAAAGAGTTTTATTTAGGTACAAAGTTTAAAATGTAACAAAAGGCGGTGGGTTAGATGGCCATTAAGATGTCACAAAGTTTGAAGCAAACACAAAGTTTGATGATGACTCCTCAGCTGCAACAGGCCATCAAGTTGCTCACTCTCACTCATCTTGAAATGACTAATGTTATCGCTGAAGAGATGGTCGAAAATCCCATGTTGGAAGAAAGTGATATAACTGTAGTTGAACAAAAAGATAAGAGGGAAGACGATTACAAAATAGACAAACTTGAAATGCAAAACTCAGAAGCCTCACTTGATAACTTTTGTGAGAAGCCATTAATGACACGCGATGATTTTGATTGGAACTCCTATATTGAGTCATGCAATGACACCAGCTATAACCCTCCTAATTTGGCCCAAATGGACTTTGATGAGTTGCCTAATTATGAAAATATAGTTTCATCAACCAACTCTTTGGCCGATCATCTACAGTGGCAACTTAGAATGAATGATTTACAAAAAGACCAGTGGCCACTTGCAGAGCGAATTATAAATAACATTAATGACGATGGTTACTTAGAGATACCTTTTGATGAAATTATTGCAGAGGTTGGGTGTGAGCGAGAGTTTGCCAATGAAGTCTTGTTTCAAGTACAAAAATTAGATCCAGTTGGTTGTGGATCCCAAAATTTAACTGATTGTTTGCTGGCCCAGGCAAAAATTTTAGAGGAGCGATCTCCTCTTTTAGAGCTACTTATTAAAAACCATTTGGTAGATCTGCAACGTCGAGATTATAAAAAAATTACAAAGGAAACTGGCGCCAGTGAAGATTTAATTAAAGAAATCTCCCAGCTTTTGAAAAACTTTCATCCCAGACCTGGAAGATTAGTGGTAACAGAAGAGATCCATTATGTTGTTCCAGATATCTATGTTTATGAGGTAGGCGGAGAGTTTGTTATTAAACTCAATGATGAAGGAGTACCAAATTTAAGGATATCTCCCTACTATAAGTCTGCGCTCAAAAAAATGGGTGATGCCAATAAAGAAGAAAAAGAATATGTAACCGAGAGATTAAAGTCAGCGGCATGGCTTATAAAATCCATTCATAATCGCAAAAAAACCATTTATAAAGTTGCTTCAGAGATTGTACGGATGCAGCAAGAATTTTTTAAAAGTGGTCCAAAGCACTTAAAACCTATGGTGTTAAAAGATGTTGCTCAAGTGATTGGTATGCATGAGTCGACAGTATCAAGAGTCACAACTAATAAATATATGCACACTCCGATAGGCCTTTTTGAACTGAAATACTTTTTTAATACCGGGGTAGGTGGCAAAAGTGGCGGTGTGGATGTAGCAAGTGAGGTTTTAAAAATTAAGATCAAAGCTCTGCTTGATAACGAAAACCCCAAAAGACCATTGTCAGACCAGAAGATTTCAGAGCTTTTAGGACGTGAAGGAATAAAAATTGCCAGAAGAACGGTGGCCAAATACCGCGAGATGATGGATTATTTACCGTCATCGAAAAGGAAAAGAAAAGACTGATTTATTAACCACTTGTTAGAAAAAAGGGAAGTTTATGAAATTGAAAATCACATTTAAGCATCTAGAACACACCCCATCACTCGACGAAAAAATCAGAGAAAAAAGTAAGAAGTTAGAAAAATATCTAGATTCTTCTGCCGTCTTAAATTGGACGTGTTTTGTTAAGGATGGTCACCATTATGCGGAAGTAGATGTGCACAATTTACATTATGATTTTCATGCAACTGCCAATTCTGATAACCTATATAAAACCTTGGACCTTGTAATTGCTAAATTAACAAAACAGTTAAGTAAGAAAAAAGAAAAGGTGAAAGACAAGATACATAAAAAGAAAAATCCCTTAGTCATTATGGACCCAGAAGCTGCTTGGGCCGATCATGAAGATGATGGCATTTCAACTTAAGAGTTTAAAGGTAGTTTTAAAGGAGAGCTATAATGGCCTTGGGCCTTGAAGAAATTAAAAAAACAGAGTCAGAAGAAGTGAAAAAAAAGCACACTCCAATGCTCAAGTTTTCTAAGCTTGTGATTAAGCCAGATGAATCACTGCTTGATTTGATAATTTCATTCAGGGAAAAAAAAATGGCAAAGTCTTACAAACAAGCTACTTTGAGGCCCTGGCATAACTTTGAAAGAAAAACAAATGACTTGCAAGTTGATAAACCTGCAAGTCCAAAGCAACAAACCAATATCAAGGCCCAGACTTTAGATTTAGTAAATCGAATCAAGTCTCGGGCCTTTGAGCTTTTTAATGGCATGTTAACTTAAACACTAGAAGTTTGAGACTCCTGGCCCACTTAATTTGCTCACTCCCCCACCTCTTGCCTGTACTTTAATCTGCACACAGATGCGGTCTTTGAGTGATGAAACATGAGAGATTAGACCAATGAGTTTGCCCTCCTGCTGCAGGCAAGCGAGCGTGTTTAAAGCAGTATCCATGGCATCTTCATCAAGTGTCCCAAAACCCTCATCCAAAAATAGTGAATCTATTTGAACATTCGAGCTGGCCATTTGTGACAACCCTAAGGCCAAAGATAGACCGATAATAAAGCTCTCTCCACCAGATAAATTATGGATGGAGCGCACTTCACCTGCTTGATAGTTGTCAATAACTTGAAATTCTAAAGGAATATTTGGATCTTTTATCAAAATATATCGATTACTCATCTTTTCAAGCTGGCAATTGGCATAAGTTATCATAGTTTCAAATGTTAAGCCTTGAGCAAAGTTTCTAAATTTTTTGCCGTCTTTAGAGCCGATTAAATCGTATAAGTTTTTCCAACGATTATAGTCATTTCGCTTTTGGTTGTACTCCGTTAGATAAGTTTGCCTCTCTTTGAGGCTTTTATCATTATCTGTGAGCATTTGCTCAATGGCCCCGATCCTTTTTTGAAATGTACAAAGCGCACTACCTAGTTGATCATTTTCAGATTCTATGCGTTCTTTGGAGTATGAGTCACAGCTTGTTTCAAATACTTTTTTAAGCTTTGCTAATTGATCTGTGTTTTGATCGATTGATGTCATTAACCTATGAATTTGTTTTTGATTATTGCTTTGTTCATTACTTGCAACACTGAGTTGGTTTAAAAACTTATCGCGTATCGAAGATTTCTTTTGAACTAATTGTGTCAATTTTAGTTCTTCATGGACTGGGTCTTTATCACCATATAAGCTTTGTCGATCTGCTATTAATCCATGCAACAGCTGCTTTTGCTCAACTTGTTCTATTTGTTTTTGGTTTGTGCTTTCTGTTAACTCTTTTAAAATACCTAGATTTGTTTGTTTAGTGTTTTCAAGCTGAGCTAGTGTTTGCAAGATACTTTCTTGGTTTGCTAAATTTGACTTGTAATCATTGCGTGCTTGCTTTAGAGAATTTAGCACAGACAAAATTTCTTTCTCACATATATGGCCGTAACCAAAAGGGGTAAGGGTGCGCTGGGCAATATCTGCAAGTTTTTGATGCTGGCGTTTAAATTGCTCTAACTTGCTTTGTTCATGAGTATACTTTGACTCTATAGCAGCAAAATTACTTTTTACATTTAGAAACTGCTGTTGTAGTGATGTGAGTTCATCTAAAATAGCGTTGATTTGGTCTTGCAGGTCTTTTGCGCTTTGTTCAATTTTATCTAACTTCAAAATAGTGTTATTAGTTTTTTGTAAAATGTCATTGCAGTTGTCAATTTGAGCACTAATACTTGGAAGCAAGTTATCTTTATCAAGTTCTATCTCCAGAGATTGACAGAGATTCATGATGCTTTTTTGATTGTTAATAATGTTGCTTGCTAACTGATCAAGTTGAGCAATTAATTGTTGCTTTGTAGTTTCAAGACCTGCCACCTTTGCATTGAGGTCCAGGCGATCTGTTTCAATTTTTTTGAGGTTACACTTGTGCTGCTTCAGCGTAGCTTGTTCATTACTTGCTTGGGGGATCTGACCCTTTGTATATGGGTGTTCAATAGATCCACACAGTGGGCATGGTCTGCCATCCTCCAGTTGTTTTCTTTTTGCCTTTAGGTCTTGGACTTGATTAATCAGAACTATTTTTTCTTCAAGATTGGAAATGATTGTTTCTATATGGACTGATTCTTTTTGCAGGCAACCTTTTTGTAAAACCATATTTTTTAACTCAGCAGCAAGCGAGTCGACGTTTTTTTTAAGCGCCAGTTGGTCTGCTTTATTTTTATCAATATCGAAAGCTTTGCGCCTTAGTTCACTTAGCAGGTCTTGTCTTTTATTTAAAAAAACAAGCTCCTCTCGCCAACTGGCGGTTGTGCGATTATCTAAGAGGTCCATGTGTTGAGTTTGTATTTTTTGCAGCTGCCCAAAGAGTTCTTCCTTTTGCGCTAGTATAATATTTTTTTGCCTTGAAACTTGTTGCTCATCAACTTTTGCCTTTTTGATTTCGTCTTGGCAATTTTTTACAATACTTTGCTGAGTTACTAGATCTTTAGAACTTTCAAGGTATGAGTTAAGTTGATCTTCAATTTTATCCATACTCTCAACTAAAGGACTAAATCTTTTATTATTAAGTAGCAATTGCTCAGCGCTACCTAGTTCGATGTTCCTTTTAGAAATAAGTTTATTGCCTTCTTCAATTGACGTTATATAGGTGCTTTGTTTATGTTTTAAATCAGCAACTTCTTTATCAAGACTTTCGAGCTGATTTTTTTTTGTACTTATTTTTGTATCAAGGCCTATGACTTGGTTGATTACTTTTTTTTCATTTTGCATCGATTGTTGCGCACATTGAAGCTCTTTGACACTTGCACTTAAACTATCTTGTGCTTGCTGCATATTATTTTTGAGAGTACTAACTTCCTCTAAAGCAGCATTTAACATGTAAGATTCTTCTTGCTTACGATTTTGTAACAGTTCAATTTTTTGGTATTTGCCTATTAGTTCAATGTTGTCAGAAACTTTTTTGGAAAGCTTAGAAGCTTCAACTTGTGAGCTTTTTTGTTCATTTTTTAAAAGTTCAACTTCATTTGGTGAGAGGGCCTTGTGTCCTTGCATTACTTGGCCGAGTTGTTGCAGCTTTGCTTCAACTGTGGACTTACGTGTAAAAACATCTGATGATATTCTACTATAAATTGTCGTTTTGGTAATTTGCTCCAAAATGGGTGCGCGCTCACTAGGGGGACATTTTAAAAATTTGGCAAACTCCCCTTGTGCCAACAAAATAGAGCGACTGAAGCGTTCAAAATCTACTCCTGTGATCTGTTCAATTTTGCTCACAACCTCTTTTCTGCGACTTTCAAGTATCTTATTGGTTTTTGCGTCCACAATTTCATGTTGAATAGGTTGAAGCGCTCCTTGTGGATTTTTCTTTGCTCGACGCTGACTCCAGTGGGCACGATATAGGCCTTTAGAAGTTTGAAACTCAACCTCGCAAGCACACTCTCCGCACTGTCTGGACATAATTTCGTTACTATTTTGGGTGATTTTGCCCAACCTAGTCGTCTGTCCATAAAGGCCCAAAGTTATGGCATCTAAAATAGTAGTTTTGCCGGCTCCAGTAGGGCCTGTAATGGCAAAGATACCGTGTGTTTGGTAGTCAGGATGACAAAAGTCAATACTCCATTCGCCCTGAAGTGAATTTAAGTTTTTAAATCTCAGGCGTAAAATACGCACTCTTATGCTCTCCTATCTACTTAGCAAACTCATCTAATTGTTCTATTTCATGTAGCACCAACTGATAAGACTCAATCAATTGAGGTCTCTGATCAGTTGGTATATTTTGGGCCTTCAAGCATCGATGAAACACTTCCATTGGAGTTAGATCTTCTAAGGCCTCTTGAGTTGAACTTTGGATGGCCTGTTCTAAAGATTTATTATTTTTTACTCTGAGTATGCTTAGGTCACTACCTTTGGTTATTTCCCTAAGCCGCAATGACAGATCACCAATGATGTGTTCACCATTATACACTATTTCAAGCCATGCATTTGATTTGGACTCAACTAGTTTTGTCAGTTGTGCTTGAATTTGCGGCCAGTTTCCTTTGATCGTTTCTAACTTTAAAAAAATGGGTACTGGCACTTCTAAAATCTCTGTTTTGTCTTTTTCCAGGTCAACAACTACGACCAGCTTTTGTTGATTGGCCTCACCAAAGCTTAGAGGGATTGGTGATCCTGAATACCTTATAGTCTGACTGCCAGCAACTGTTTGGGGAACGTGTAAGTGCCCCAATGCCATGTAATCTACTTCGCTTGGAAGTTTATTCTTTGGTATGTGCCCTAAGTTACCAACATATAGATCTCTTACCGCACTTTCGCTACCAATGGTGCCACCTGCTGTAAATAAGTGTCCCATTGCTACTATGGGAATATTGCCTCCTAGTTGCAGCTGCCTCGAAGTGGCGGCCTTACAAACATCTTGGTAGTGCTTTATAATACCCGCTTGTAAGTAGTGATCTTTATCCTCAATGCTCTCTCCGGCAGAAGATAATTTTATATCGCGATCTCTTAAGTAGGGGGTAGCGCATACTATCAGCTGTGCTTCATTAGATTTATTTCGTAGAGTAATAACTTCGTTTTGTGGATCAGCAGTAGCACAACCCACTACGTGAATATTTAAGGCCTGTAGAATTTCTTTTGGAGCATTAAGTAGTGTGGGTGAGTCATGGTTACCTGCAATTATGACTATATGTTGACAACAAGACAACGAAACCCTACAAAGAAATTGGTAGTAAAGTTGTAAAGCGGCGTTACTGGGCGTGGTAGTATCAAAGATATCTCCAGCAATCAGCAGGGCGTCTGCTTGCTGCTGCTCAATGCATTCGGCTAACCAATTTAAAAAACTTGCAAATTCGCTGGAGCGCTTTTGCCCATACAAGGATTTTCCAAGATGCCAATCGGAGGTGTGAATTATTCTCATGTGGCTTGCTATTGTACATTAATGTATGATTGTAGTAAAATTGAATTATAAATTTATCAAAAACTACGCAGGAGTTTTAAGCAATGTCTAAGCGGTTAGAAGAGTATATTTTTACCACATTTGGTTTCCCGGTCATGTTGCGAGATGTTGAGATAAAAGAGACCGAGAGTGGAGAGGACTATATAGACATAGATATGAAGGCCTTGGAACATATTGTTATAAAGGTCTTGCTCAAAAGCAAGACTGCTCTTAGTGGCGCGAAGCTTGCATTTTTGCGCAAGTTTTTGAACATCCCAACAAAAGAATTAGGGACCCAGATGGGCATTGCTACGATTGACTTAAAAAGGTGGGAGAGCTGCACCAGGGAGCCAACTGGATTAACTACTGTCCAAGAAAATCGACTGAAGTATTTTGTGTTACTGCACCTTCAGGTTATGGAGCAAAAGGAGCTATCCAAACAACTGTTTAGTGAAAAATACGAACAAATCGACAACAATGCCCCTCTAGAAATTGACGAATATAAATATTGACTTGTGCTTGCACAACTATTAGTTAACTAGCTCAAGCAGGCGGACATAGATTTGCTCACTTAAAGGAGCGTCAAACTTTACCCCCAATAAGTTATTAGTTCCCAGATTATTAATATGAGCGTTGTCGGTCTGATGCAAAACAACAAGATTGACTGGTTTATTATAGGTCATTTCATTAGTTCCAACCCACAAGACCTTTTCCTCACCACTTAATTTGGGGCACAGTTTATTTTTATCAACTAGTGCCATACCCCCTCGAGAGATGTTCATTAGCATTAACTTAAATGGAGGTGCTGATTTTTCTTCTTCTTTTTCAATTTGTACAGTTATGGCGATTTTTTTCTTAAGAGCATCGATTCTTTGTTGATCGCGGTTTTCGAGCAGCTTAACCGAATTGCCTTTGGGGTAGGCCACTTTTATAGAATACGCTTGAAAACTTATTTCAATAATTGAGGTTTTAATAAAAAAGCCGATATCATCGCAGTATAAAAAAATTGGTTCATTTGGATCAAAGTCAAGCTCAAGACCAGCTTCAACAGGAGCCAGCGTTATATCTTTGGACATCATGGCAAACGACTTTATCATGACGCCTTTAATGTTATTGCCTTGCCATATAGTTAATAGACTTTTTTGAGTCTGGGCCTTATTCAAGTGTGACCTAACTTCATCATGACAATTTGAGGCCTTTCGGAATTTGTTGTTTTTTTCTTCCATAGATTTCCTCTACAACTGTAAATATCTAAAATATATAAAATATTGTACTTCATCATATCTTTCAGATCAAGACTATCACTCAAGGCCCAAATCATAGGTAAAGCCGGTGCCCTATAAAAATTTCAATAGCCATTTAATGCGTTGCAATACTGAGTTCTTATGGCATAATGATGCCTTTCATAAATTGGATGGGTTGATGAGAGTAATATTAATTTTTACCATAGCGATCTTTTCGTTTGGCATTTATGCAGAAATCTTAGAGTATCACCAATCAGCATGGCCTGCGGGCAAGAAGTTTGTCCGTGGTGTTGGTATTTTGCAAGAGCAAGTGGATGGAAGCCGTTACCTCACGACAGAAAATGTAAATATCAGTACTCCTAAATATAAAACTTTTAAACTATTAGTTCAACAAGAGCTCTTTGAGAGGCAAAGCACTGTTTTGCCCAAGTATCCTCATACTGTTTGTACGGCCACAATGCTCAAGTGTAGAAACAAATGTCAATTTGTAACTAATGCTCACTGTATTGATCAGAGCAACAAGGTAGCCAGTATTGAATTTACATATGCTGGCCAGACACGCTTGATTCCTGTTGTTATTAAGAGAGTTAATCCAAATAAAGAATTAGCAGAAGTAGCAATGGTGCCTGAGTATGAGTTTTTAGAAGGGGCCTTGTGTACTTTTATTAATAAAGTTAAGCTCACAAGTATCTATGAGATAATCAACGCAAAAACAAAGAGAATAAATGCTGCTTACTCGCGTTTGGGCTACAGCGGACAAGTAAACGACAAAAAAGCAACACCAGGATATCCATTTAACCCTGTCAGTTCAGTCAAATTGGTACCCACGGGTCTTCGGGGAATAAAAGAGTTTTTAGAAATTAAGTATATTCCAGGAGTCAGAAAGGGAAATAGTGGTGGCACAGTTGTCGATGCCCAGTTAAATCCCCTAGGTATCATTACAAGATGTATACCTCATCAGGAGACTCCCTATCTAATTCCCATTGGTGACGTGTGCTACTTTTTAAATCACGATGTGGAAAGACCTTATAGTGAATATCCAAAAAACACAAAATTTGACTCAGGACTTTATTCATTTAAACAGGAAACAATTCTTACAGGTGACAGTGACTTGACACTTCCTGGAGACAGTGATTTGACACTTCCTGGAGATAGTGATTTGACACTTCCTGGAGATAGACAAAGTCAAAAGTTGGAGGATCCCCTTTTTTCTTTTAGAGCAACTCATGCCGAAGTTTTAAGTGGACCAAATTCAAGATCACTCATTGCTGTATCTTGCGATAAAGGTAAAACGTTAAAAAATATTGAAGATCACAGTGATTTGCAAAGTAAGCTTAGATGCGGTCTATTTAACAAAGCACTTATGTACTATCGCGATGCTAGTGGATATCCTGATAGAGAACAAGCGCAGTCAATTCTTAAACACTTTCAAGGTTATTATATATTAAAAAAGAAAATGCCGCTAAATCGGAAGGGATACTTTTTGTATCAAGGGGGCAATATCCATATGGAGACCTCTCATCAAATCCATAATTTGATCCATATTACCAAAAAGCACCTCTCACTATGGATCAACATTGATGTTGATGATAACTATTTTGCCATGGGCACCCAGAAAACAACGATGTTAAACTTTTTGATGCAACCAGCTCAAAGCGGTGATTGGAAAACAATTTCTTTAATCCCTAGCGATAGCACCACCGACGATGAAGTTGGAAATAATCCACTGATCTGCCACAATAAAAGCCTATTAAAGCTCATTTGTAACAATGATGTAGCTTCATTTAGCATCTCTTTATCTGATACCAAAAACAATGATTTAAAATTTAGATTTAGTAAAATAACAAAAAAATCAAACACACACTCCGAGATAACTCATATACATGGGGATCTGTGGAGATATAACCGGAAGAAGTAAAATGGCAGCTCCACACCACAAGTTTCAGCAGGCAAGTTTAAGACATAAGTATAAAACTTACAATTTGGCAGTGACTTCATATTTTGAAGATAATTTAAAAGCGTTTCATCGCCTTAAAAACTCAAAAGATCTTTCGTATGCAGAGAAGACCTTGTTAGAGGTGCGTCTACTGTTGCAAAAACAGGCCTGGACTAAGTCGCTAGAGCTTTTAACTAGTCATAGAAGTATTCAGTGTAGCTTTTTAAAAGGTGAGTATTACCTGCTTTTAGGGTTTGTTTATCGATCACTTGCTCAGTGGCAAAAATGTATTATTGCCACTCAAAGTGCAAACATCAATTTTGTAGTGGCCAATGATAAAAAGGGACAATTTCTATCAAACTTCAACCTCTCTGCAGCTTTAAATAGAGTGGGCATGTTAGAAGTGTCAAATTATCATCTTGAACATGCCAAGAATTTTGCTGAAGCAGCTGATGAGAAAGTGTTGGTATACAGAGCATATGCTTGTAAACAATGCAAGGAAGAAGATTACATTGGGGCATGTTCATCAATCGAGTCAGCCCTAGCGTTAAAAGAGCATTTAAAGGTCTCCGAGCAGTTAGTTCTTGACACTATTGCCTGTGATATTTTCTTTCGAGCAAAAAAAATTGAAAAAGCTACCCAAATACTCAAAGTGTTAAAGGCCAGTGGCAATAACCCAGCACAAAGTCGGGCACTATTTGATTGGCATTTACTAAAAGTATACAATGATGATATTTTACTTGATAAGCCCCCACAACGTATAGAGGACAATGAAGAGTATGTTTTAAAGTGGGGTATTATTAGTTCACTACAAAATAAAAACCTCGAGAGGGCGAAGAAAATTTGGGATAAGCTTTCAAAAAAAATACCAGAAATTTATAAAAATGATCTGACTGCTGTGAACAGCTCAGATAATAGATCCCTTTTTTTCAAGTGTGTACAAAAATTAAATAAGGCCATCCAAAATGAAATAAAACTAAAAAAGACAATGGATGATCTAAATTTAAGACCTGGTTCTAAGCTTTATATCCTCTATAATATCCTTAAAAATACAACAAAACCTTTGCGCAAAGAAGATCTAATAGAAGATATTTGGGGAGGGCAATACGACCCACAATTTAATAGTCGTTTTTACAAACTGATTGAGAGGTTAAAAAAATTGACCAAAGGCCGCATTGTTAATCAAGATTCATCCTATATGCTTAAAAGTATGAAGGGATTATGAACGTATTGGATTTTTATCACTTATGTCATATTGAACACCTGAATCAAATATCCACCCCGAAACGAGTTGGTGTGGGGTAACATCAAATGCCGGATTAAACACTGGCACTTTATGGGGTGCCCAAGTTACATCACCAAAGGTGCCAGATACTCCTTTAACCTCTTGGGGGCAACGCTGCTCAATTGGGATATCTCTTCCCGTTTTACAGGCAAAATCGACGGTGGTGTAGGGGGCAACCACAAAAAGAGGAATTTTGTGAAATGAGGCATTGATTGCCACACTATAGGTACCAATTTTATTGGCAAAATCTCCGTTTGTTGCAACTCTATCAGCTCCTACAAATATCTTTTGAATCTTACCTTGTTGCATCAGATGGGCCGCCATATTATCACAGATTAAGGTGTGGGGTACACCTTCTTTGGCAAGCTCCCAAGTAGTGAGTCGTCCTCCTTGGAGTAAAGGTCTTGTTTCATCTACGTAAACATGAATATCTTTTGCCACATGGTGTGCTTTTATTATAACTCCGAGGGCCGTTCCAATACCAGCAGTTGCAAGTCCTCCACTATTACAATGAGTCAAGACTCCATCTCCAGAGTTGATTAATTCAGCACCAAGCAAGGCCATTTTTTCACAAAGCTGTACATCTTCAAAAAATATGTTGAAGGCCTCCTCAATGAGCTTGTCTTGGCCATACATAGAATCTTTAAAAACTTTTAACAAACGATCTAGGCAGATCTCTAAGTTAACAGCGGTGGGGCGTGCTTTTTTTAACATTTCGGCCTTATTAATAATATCAACTTTATCGACCTTATTGTTTAAAGCATACGAAGCGATGGCCAGTGAGGCTGAAACCCCAATGAGTGGGGCGCCACGAACTTTTAGGGCCTTTATGATTTCACTCATATGCTCAGGTGATAGACATTTGATCCAAACCTGTTTGTGGGGCAGAAGCTGTTGGTCTAAAATTTCAAGGTTATTATTTACAAACCTTAAACCTGTGGAGATTAATTCTTGCATACTACTTGCTCTCTTTTAAACTTGAAGCAATAGTTAAAATTAAGGCCGCGTGCTCAATGCGCTCCATTGCATTGACTGCACTATCAATACAACTGCCCCAAGTAACTGCACCGTGGTGTGCTAGTATGATTGCTCTATTTTGGGGAAGAAATGGGATGAGGTTTTGACCCATCTGCTTTGTTGCTGGAGTTGCAAAAGGTGCTATGGGTATGTTGCCAACGTCCAATAATACTTCTGGTAGAGTTTTTACTAGCTGTTCCCACTGCGAGGGCCTTGTCATACTCCAGGCCATTGCGTGGGGTGGATGAGCATGCACAACACACAAGGCATCTGCACAATTTTTATAAACTTCAAGGTGCATTAATTTTTCACTAGATGGATTACCTTGGAGAGTATTGCCTTGTTGGTCAATGATCGCAAATTGGGACGGTTCCAAGTAAGCTTTAGACACTCCTGCTGGGGTAATTAAAATTTGCTCATTGGAGAGCTTGAAGCTCATGTTGCCGTCAGTTGATGCCAACATATTTTTTTGATATAAACGCTTACAAGCTTCTATAATCTTTGTTTGAATTTGTTTTGCTTCCACGTGTTTTACACTTTTTTTGAAGTTTATAATCGATTCATCTTGCTGCAATTTTTATGTTATGGCAAATTTTAGAAGTATGAAGTTTCAATGAGTTACATGTGAAGCAGCAACCGTCCCGGGATTTATGGCATGTAAATTATTCATACATTCGGTGTTTTTTGCCTTAACGAAGAATTTTCGTGTACCATGTGACGCATAGCATGATAACGTTTTAATATCAGGAAGAAATATGCAAAAAATGCGACTAGATTTCATCAATTTACTTTTTACTATTCTCATCATCATCTCAGGCTGCGGCCAAGAAAAACCAATCGAATATATCCAAGGACAAGGCAAAGATTTAAAAAAAATTACTATAACCAAAGAGTTTTATTTAAAAAGCAAAAACTATCTCACACAAATTAAAGCAACTCATGCCAATAATCTAATTATCGATAATGATACAGATAATGGCTTTAATAACTTTGGCATTGTGGCATACCAAACAAACTCTCACCTTTTAGATGATGTAAAAATTAGAGCAAAAGAAGATACAGTTTATGAAATTAGACACATACTAACCGATGATGGTTACTTACTCGTTCAAAAAATAGGTAAAAAAGAAGATATACCCTTTCAAGAGCGCTCATATGCTAAGCAGTTGAGCGATGGACGCCTAGCCGTGCCTGTTGTGATGTACCCCGTAGAATATATAAATGTAGAGCAAGTTGTAGATCACAATGGTGAAAAGACTAACAGGCTGATGGAAACAAGGGTTTTAAGGCCCACAAAAGCAAGTCACTATAGAATTGACTTAAATCGCCGCTCTCTTTTTAAGGCCGTACCCAAGGTCGATGTATTTCCTGCTGATTTTTTTGATGGAGAGTGGTTCTATTCTCCAACCACTGTTGCTTCAAACTTTAAAAGTAGAGAGCAAGAGGGGAAAAAATTGGGATACGATACTCAATTAAACCCTGTGGCCCGAGTTAAGTTTATTAAAAGAGCAGGGTACGTAATTGCTGCCAATACAAATATAGATCCCGAGCTACTTAAAAAAGATCATGAGATCGATTATGGTTTTGCCGTTCAATTTCCTGTTGAATGGGTGAGTTATCAAATTCAAAAAAATAAAGACAGCTTAACAGGACACCTTGAAGAAGAGATCAATGACTACAATAGTGCTAAACTAAGAAAAAAAGCACGCCAATATGTTAAGGTTAGGTTTTTAGAGGCCAAAAGCAATGTTTCAAACTCTAAAGATAGGGTTTTTGAACAACTAACTATTGGTAAGGACTATTTTAGTTTTACTTTTTATTACGCACAGGAAAAGAAAAAAGTTAAGTTTTCCTTTAAGAGGGCAACTCATAAAGCGCTCAAGGGACGAAACTATAGTAAAGCAGATCAATCGCGCTTTGGAGTTTTTTCAACCAAGAGTAACTATGTTCACAATTATCGTTACTACTTTCCAAAAGATTACCAAAAACATGTTTTAATGAGTCGTTTTTACCCCAAAAATAAATTGATTGAGTATCGATTCTCAAAAAGTACTCCTAAAAAGTATAGGCAACTAGCAGTAGATGCCCTGGCCACTTGGAATCAGGCCTTAAAAAAAGCAAAAGCAAATATTACATTAAAAATGGCAGATACAAAGCTTGGAGATGTCGAAGTTGGTGACATTCGCTATAATACTATCAATATTGTTGATAATATCTATGGACACAACTCTGGTGGCTGGGGCGAAATTTTTGCAGACCTCGCATCTGGAGAGATTATTTCTGCCAGTGCTCATTTGTATCTAAATAGAATGCGCGAGGATATTACTAACGATATCAGAAGTTATGTATATCATAGGTTGGGGCGCTATAAAAATCACTACTATTATGACCACTTTAAATTAGAAAAAGATGGGCCAGAAACAGCAAAGTTTATGCCGGTTCACAAAAATGTAGAGCAAATGATAATAAACACTTGTGATGTCGACCAACTGATGAGCTCTAAAGCACAGCTTGCTGGGCTTACGCCTTGCTTGGAGAAGTTACTCCCAAAGTACATGTTAGTAGTACTCATTCACGAGATTGGGCATAACTTAGGTCTTCGCCATAATTTTGCGGCAAGTTCTGATTGTGCAAATTTTTATAAGTTAAAAAGAGGTGACGCGCAAAAGATTGCAACTTCTTCTGTTATGGACTATGTATCACCGCTAGAGGTCAATGCCGCAAAACCTGGTCCCTATGATATTGCAGCACTTAATTTTTCATATGCAGATGTTGCAAATAGATTTGGTATGGATAAAAAGTATCGCTATTGCAGTGATGAAGACCTAGGTACAGACGATCCATTGTGCGCTCGCTTTGACAAGGGAGAGACTCCTAAAAAGGCAGTAGATTATCTGATAAATAAATTTAGAGCAACGATGATCACACAAGGAAGCAAGTATGATCGAAAATATGGCCCCATTCCTAAACTATTGCAAGACAACTTAGCAACAAGCTTTTTCATCCCGTTGCATACTTTTTATGAAAAATGGCGAGTTCATTTAAATAATTATATAATCAAAAAGGGAAAAAAATTTGGTAAGTACTTAAGCAATATTTCAAAGGATCAGTATACCCAGATACTAGAGGGGATGAGAACGGATGAAAAATATGCTGTTTACTACGATCAATATTTCTTGGCATCAAAGAAGATCTATGAGTTTTATAGGAATTTAATTAAAATACCCACCAAGCACTGCATTTTAAAAAACAGCGATGATTTAAGTAGTGAACAAGTAGAAGTCAGAGAATTTGAACAATTGAGAAAACAGATACATTCAGACAGAGGGATTACTGTTATGGATTGTGATGATAGTGCGGCCATTGATTATTTTAGGGATCATGGAAAAACCTTTGTAAAGAAGGTAGGACATAACTTTAATGACCTTTATTCCACCTTAGATGGAGACTCAATAGAAGAGGAAAAGCCACTAACGCTTAAAATAGATGGCAAAAAGTTAATGCTCAGGCGAGTAAACGTTATGGGTACTGCAGGACTTAGATTTTTAGCTGTAAAGATGCTATCTGACCGTAAGAGCTATCTAAGTGATTTAGGTAAGAAGCGTTTTGCACCCAATTTTTTAGATGAGCCTTTGTATCGTCAAGAACTGTTGCAAATGAGCTCTTTGAGGGTGCTAAAAGGTATATCTGCTAAGAGCTTATTGCTGCAAGAAAGAAGTGACGCCCCAGCGGTTTTTTACCCCGAGTTTTCTTTATGCAAAGACCATTTAGTCAATCAACATGCAGCACTTGTTACGTCTTCTTTTATCCCTCAAAACAACAATATGTCTAACAAAAGAATTGAGGCATACTCTTTTTATATGAACAATATGAACTCTTCTCAAAACCCCGAAGATTTAGACGGTGATTACTTGCCTGTCAAGCATGCGGGAAGGATGTATCTGGTTAAGGGGAAAGATTCAGTTGCACATCAATTTTTCAAAACACTCAAAAAGATCAAATTTTCAGCAGATTTTCTTCCATTTGATCTAGCTAGTGTTGCAGAGCTTTTAGGTGAGTTTACTTTGTTATCGGAAGAATATTTAAAAAATACTAATATCGGTCAAGTAAAACAAGATATGTTGGCAAATGTAAAAAAGTTAGAAAACTTAGATAATAAGTTGCAAAATATTATAGGGCCATATATTTTAGAGCGATTTAAAGGGGCCTTACAGCTAACAAATAATGTTCCACCACATCAGCATAGTGCCAACTCCTTTGAAGTGTTCAGCTCTATGATCGCTTGGAAGAGCCCAGGACAAGATGTTTACTCAGTCTTTCATTTAAAAGAAAATAAGCAAGCTAGTATTTCTGCAATTATGAGCGCCTTACAGGGTGAGGTTATTCACGACTATTTAGACCAACAATATGAATATGATGAGCAGGCGGATATTCTAAGTGCTATAGTAAATAGACTGACCAGAGGACTCTAATTACTTTCAGATCCAGGTAGTTCAGTAGTCTGTTCTGCTTCTTTCCCATCTTTGGACAGGTCTGGCATGAACTCGTCGTAGACTAACTTGTTTATTTCTCCGCGTCTGAATTTATAAGAAAACATGTCTTTAATCCATACATCATCAACCAGTCGCCAGTTTCCGCTAACTCCTGAAAAAGAGTCTCTTTCTCTTATGAGGATATCTAGCGAGTCTCTTGAAGTTTCTGTCAAGCTCGCAAGCAAGAGGTCGGTTAACAAGAAGGCATCATAGGCCCGCATCTCAATTAGCTTAGGTTGTTTTTTGAATTGTTTTTTAAAGTTTAATGAAAATGATTTATTTTGTATATGTATCTCATCTCCTATAAAATGGAGCTTTCTAAGCTTTGAGCTTTGTTTGGCCAGAGAATGGCTACGCCAACTGGGCCCTCCAATGATATTTAAACCAAAAGCATCAAAGTACGCAAACGAAGGTACAATCTGGAGTGCATCCTTTGGGTATGAGGGAATAAAAACCCAGTCGAAGTCCACTTGCGGTTTTAGGGTTTGTATTCTTCTTACAGAGCTGTGTTTTTTTAAAGAGTTTATTTCTTTTAAAAGGTCGAGTTCTTCTTGGCGTTCTCGTGTAAAGTGCAGACCAAGAAGCTTACTGACTGAGTCTCGGTAGTCTGTTTTATCCATTTCATAAGGGATTGCATCGGTTATTTTAACTCCAAGTGGTGTGGCCTTACGCCACAGTTCATCCAAGTATGCATTTCCCCGCGGGCTATTGGGGAATAAAATGGCGGCTTTTTTGCCAAAATGCTCCAACATATTTTCTGATAGTAGTTGGTTGACTTGCGATTCAATGGAGCCTGGTATTTCTAGTAACAAGTAGTCTTTTTGTTTTTTTGGTAAGTAAACTTGTGATAGGGATATAAAAAAGACACCATGTTTTTTGGCCTCGAGGTACTCTTTGGTCGCTTCGTTTGAAAAAAGTCCTCCAATTATCACAGATACATGGTGGTGCAAGGCCAACTCTCGTACTCGGTGTGCACCAATTGTCCCACTTCCCATGGAATCTTTTACCCAAACGTTATAATTGCGCGCTTTTTTTACACCTTGAATGCCACTATCAAAGCCAAACAGTGCTCTTTTACCAAAGTTTGCTTTTTTGCCGGTAATGGGCAGCACAAGGCCTATGGCATTTGGGTCGATTACACTACTGTTACTTATGCGTGTACCAAAATTTTCAACTAACTCTAAAATTTCTGGGTAGCCCTGTGAAGTATCTTGTATCCATTTAACAAGAATTTGTGACTCTTCTTTTTTCCTGCTGTAATAGAGCCCTTCGGCTTCTAAAAATGCCAGGTAGCTAATGCATAGTAGGTTGTCCTCTTCAAATTTTTCTAAAAATTTATAGCGGCCCCTGGAGTCCAATTTTAAAAACTCAGTTTTAAGCTGTGCAAAATAGGGGTTTTGTTTTACTTTTGCGAGTACCTTGTCCTCACCGAGTAGCTGTACTAGTGCGGCCATGGCGTCTTGCGTTTTTTCTAATTCCTTTGCTACTTTGAATTTAAGAAGGTGCCGTTTCATGGACTCACTTAAATTTAACTTCTCCACCTCAACGAGCTCTAGTGTAGCATAGGATTTTTCATGCAGGTCTAGCTTGAAATAACAACTGGCCAAGTTCAGGTAAATTTGTGCTGTTAATGATTCGTCCAGTCCTGAGGTAGCAAGTGCTAAATCAAAATTGGAAATAGCCGCTTCATAATCTTTTTCGGCAAACTGGATGACACCCATTAAATTTCTTCTAAGTGCCTTTTGTGAAAAATTTAAGTCTTCCTCTTTCATCTTTTGTAAAGAGAGCATTGCAGGTTTTATAGCGCCAGAGCTATATTGTTCTTTGATTGATTCTATTTGTTTTAAAAAGCTGGCCCCATATAGATCTTCTCTTTGACCGCTGAGCATTTGAATGCCAGAGCAGCTTATATATAAGCTTGCAAACACTACATAACTGGTAATTATTTTAAGGTGCATAGAATACCTCCGGCCAAAGATTGTAAAAAACTTATTGGAAGAGGTTTTTTACTTTGTTAAAAAATCCCCGTCCCATAGGATTGCAGTTTCCGTTATCATAGGCAGATAGTTTTTTAAATAGTTCCTTTTGCTCCGAACACAACTTACTTGGGGTTTCTACATGGATGGTTAAGATTTGATCTCCGTGTCCATACCCACCAAGTTTTACAACCCCTTTATTTTTCAGACGCATTTTTTTGCCAGATTGGGTTGCCAAAGGAATATTGACTGCGACCTTGCCATTTAGGGTAGGGACTTCGATTGATGCACCCAAGGCGGCTTGAGAAAATGTTATTGGAACTGTACAGTGGATATCAAATTCATCTCTAACAAAAAAGTCGTGCTCTAAAATTTTAACAACAACATAAAGATCGCCAGGAGGACCTCCAAAACGACCCATTTCACCTTCTCCAGGCAACCTCAGACGTTGTTCATGATCGATGCCGGCAGGTACCTTAACTAGTATGTCTACTTTCTTTTTAACTAGTCCTTCCCCGTGGCATTTGTGACATGGGTTACTAATTACTTGGCCACTTCCTTGACACCTAGGGCAGGTGGAAGAAAGTGTGAAAAAGCCTTGTTGCCTTCTAACTTCTCCGTATCCATTACATTGATTACAGGTGATCGGTTGGGCCCCCTTCTCGCCGCCACTTCCGTTGCAGCTATCACACATAACTTTTTTAACAACAGACATGGTCTTTTCAGCACCAAATACTGCTTCGTTGAACTCAACGGTGAGACTCATTTGAAGGTTAGCGCCAGGGTTATTTCTGGAGCCTCGTCTGGATCTCCCCGTGCCTCCGAAAATATCTCCAAAAAAACCACTATCTCTTCCAAACAGGTCACCAAAAATGTCACCCAGGTCTGAAAAGTCATGACTTCCACCAAAGCCGCCAGCTTGACCATTTACTCCGGCATGTCCAAATTGATCGTAACGAGAGCGTTTTTCATCGTTTAAAAGCACTTCAGCTGCTTCAGAAGCTTCCTTGAATTTGTTTTCTGATTCTTTGTTGCCTGGATTCCTATCGGGGTGATATCGCATTGCCAATTTGCGGTAAGCTTTTTTTATTTCGTCGGTGCCTGCTCCCTTTGCAAGACCCAGGATTTCATAATAATCTCTTTTTGTGCTCATTTTCTCTCGCTTCTAATCTTTGAAAGTGAAAAGGTGGCCCTTTTATTAAAGAAGCCACCTTTTGATTATTGCAAAAACTACTTTATATTCTAAACTTCTTTAAAATCGGCATCAACTACATCTTCATCTTTATTTTTTTCCTTATCAGCATCTGTGTTTTGAGCGTTGGCATCGGGACCTGCTGGTCCTGCTTCTGCTCCTGGTGCAGCGCCTGCTCCAGCAGCTTTGTACATCTCTTCAGAAGCTTTGTGTGCGATAGTTTGTAGCTTCTCAGTTGCTGCTTGTAGGTCTGCAAGCACCTCACTGCCAAGTTTTTCTTTTGCTTCTTTGATAACAGTTTCCAGCTCGGTCTTAACAGGTGGAGAAATTTTGCCCTCACCATCTTTAATTAATTTTTCAGAAGAAAAAATCAGAGAATCAAGGCCATTGTGGGCATCAACTACCTCACGTTTTTGCTTATCTGTTTCACGGTTTTCTTCCGCGTCGCGGACCATTTGCTGAATTTCTTCATCAGAGAGTCCCGAGCCACTAGTAATTCTTATTTCTTGACTCTTGGAGGTGGCCTTATCTACTGCCGAAACGTGCACAATTCCGTTGGCATCGATATCAAAAGTAACTTCAATTTGTGGAATTCCCTTTGGAGCTGGATATATACCTGTTAGGTCAAATCGTCCCAGTGTTTTGTTATCGCGAGCAAACTCTCTTTCTCCTTGCAACACGTGGATACTTACGGCCGGTTGATTATCTTGTGCGGTTGAGAAAATCTGAGATTTTTTGGCAGGGATAGTTGTATTTTTTTCGATAATTTTGGTGGTAACTCCGCCTAGAGTTTCGATTCCAAGAGAAAGTGGAGTAACATCTAGCAGGAGCACATCTTTTACATCGCCAGCTAAAACGCCACCTTGAATAGCTGCACCAGCGGCAACGATTTCATCTGGGTTTACTCCTTTACTTGGATCTCTACCAAAAATGGTCTTCACTTTTTCTTGTACCGCAGGAACTCTGGTAGAGCCGCCAACTAACACAACTTCATGAATTTCATTCATGGCCAGCCCAGAATCTTTTAAAGCAGTTTGACATGGTCCATTTAATTTATCGAGAAGATCTGCCACAAGTGATTCAAATTTTGCACGGGTCAAGTTGACATTGAGGTGTTTTGGGCCATTTGAGTCAGCAGTAATAAATGGCAGGTTAATGTCAGTTTGGGTAACATTTGAAAGCTCATGCTTGGCCTTTTCGGCAGCTTCTTTTAGGCGTTGCAGTGCCATGGTGTCATCTCGTAAGTTGATGCCATTTTCTTTTTTAAATTCATCGGCCAAAAAATTGATAATTCGGTAGTCGAAATCTTCTCCACCCAAAAACGTATCGCCATTGGTGGCCTTAACCTCAAACACGCCATCAGAAGAAATTTCTAAGATAGAAATATCAAAAGTACCACCACCTAAATCAAAGACAGCGATGTTTTTATCCTTTTTAGAGTCTAACCCATAAGCAAGTGCTGCTGCGGTAGGCTCATTAATAATTCTTTGGACATCGAGTCCTGCAATGCGGCCGGCATCTTTTGTCGCCTGCCTTTGAGCATCGTTAAAATAGGCAGGCACAGTTACAACTGCCTCTTTTACACTGTGTCCTAAATAATCTTCAGCAGCTTGCTTTAGTTTTTCTAAAACAGAAGCAGATACTTCTTGAGGTGACATTTCTTTGTTGTCAACCTTAAGCCAAGCATCGCCATTTTTATTGGAGAATATTTCAAAAGGTGCAACCTCTTTAAAGTGGTTTACTTCAGGGGCCGTTGCCTTTCTCCCAATTAGTCTTTTGATCCCAAAGACAGTCTTTCTAGGGTTGGTGACGGCTTGCCTTTTGGCAACTTGACCCACTAGTTTTTCACCGGAATTTGAAAATCCCACGATGGAAGGAGTGGTGTTGTGTCCTTCATTATTAGGTATAATTTTGTATTTCCCATTCTCAAGTACTGCTACGCAAGAATTTGTTGTTCCTAAGTCAATTCCAATTATTTCACCCATTTTTTTCTCCTTCTTTATATAATGGCGCAATTTTGTATTTGTTATTTTGCTAATCGTTTTTTGCTACTATTACTTTTGCCGGTCTCAATAACCGTCCATTTAAAACATATCCCTTTTGATATTCTGCAACTATCTCATCATTATCTTTGCCCTCGGCTTTTTGCTGTGCCATGGCTTCGTGAAAGTTGGGATCGAACATCTTGCCAATACTTTCAACTGTAGTTAGACCGCTTTTTTCAAGGACGTCCAGAAACTGAGCGCGAACCATTTTGACTCCATGAACAATATTTTTGACCTTGCGGTCCTTGTCGCCCTCTAGAGCACTAATCGTTCGGTCTAGGTTGTCTACGACTTCCAGCAGGGAGGATAAAATCTTTTCATTGCCGAACTTGATAAAGTTTTCTCTATCCCGCTGATTGCGTTTTCGCATATTTTCCATCTCAGCTGCAAGATAGTAATACTTTTTCTTGAAATCAAGCTCTTCCTCTTTTGGTTTTTGTTGCTCTTTTTTGTCGCCTTCTTCCTCTTGTGTAGAGGCTTCGTCAGCACTTTCTTGCTCTGCCTCGGCTTCGGTAGAAGCTTTTGGCCGTTTTTTGCCAGTTAATTTGGTAACGTTATCATCCTTGGCATCTTTTTTTACTTCGTCTGCTGTGATGGTCTCCGTTTTGACGTCAGCAGTCTTGGCCTTTACAGGGTCCTCTTTTGCTTTCGTTTCAGCTGTAGGGACTTCCTCTTGGGGTTCTTTTGGTGAATTTTTTGTACCCATTGTCTCTTATCCTCAGTTGACTTAAATTTAACACTTCCACAAGATGGTAATGGTTTAAGAGGTGTCAATGGGTATTATAATTTTTTTAAGATCTTAAATAAGTCGTTCATTAAAAAATCGAGCACGAGATAGCCCTTCGAGGTAAGTGTGATTTGATAATGAGCAGAGCTGCCTAGAAGATACCCGGCTTTATTCCACTGCGAAAATAGTGCACTTAATCCGATGCACTCATTCTTATTAAAATATGTGCTAAAATCTAACCCTCGACTCGTGCGCAGTTTTAAGTAAATTTCTTCTAGTCGCAGTTGCTGCCAAGTGAGATGCTCTAGGCGAAATTCCTCAGTGTTTTGCTGCCACTGATAGCGAATGGCAGCATGTTGGTTGCGCAAAAGGCCAGTACTGGTAGGACCAAATGCGGCAACACTTTCAGAATTCCAATATTTTAGATTGTGCTTTGATTCATATCCGGCAATTGCAAAGTTGGAGACTTCATAATGTAAAAAGCCTTTACTCTTTAGATATGTAGCAACACTCAAGTATTCTTGCGCAGTCCATTCATCATCTGGCAGAAGGTTTGTATACTGATAGTTTGCTTTGGGGGTTAGAATGTAGACACTAATGTGCTTGGGGTTATAATGTAGTAGTTGTTCCAGTTCTTTAATTATATTTCTTCGCAGTTGTTTCGATTTTGGAATGCCTAACATTAAATCAATGGAGAAATTACTTTTTAAGTTATCAAAACGTTGTAAAGTATTATAAACGTCTTGTTGGTTATGCAGGCGGCCTAATAGTTTCAAAAAGCGGTCGTCCATTGATTGCACTCCGATGGAAAATCGATTTACACCTGCTTTTTCCCAACTATTTAGGTTAGATTCGGTCCAAGCTTTCGGGTTGACCTCGATAGTCCATTCACAACTCTTGTGTTTGAGGGCAATCTTTGATAGATAGGTATTAAAAAAATTTGCACCATGACTCCCCCATAAAGAGGGGGTACCTCCTCCGAGATAAATGGTCAGCAGTTCACCCCACTTAAAATTATTTTCAAGTAATAGTTTTTGGTGAGTTGCAAGAGAGTTATTTAAGTACTGATGAAAGTTGTTGAACACAGTCTTTTTGGACTCTTTTTTGAGTTCCATTCTAAAAAAGTCGCAATAATTGCACTTTTTTATGCAGTATGGGAAATGGATATAAAGTGACGAGATAGTTGTCAAATTTTTCCCTTTGTTGTTTTTAATACATCTTACAAAGATAGTTGTTTATAATTACATTAGAATAATAGATGAACAAAGTTGAATATTACTCTACACGGGAATGCTTATAAAATGCAACATCAACACATTAAACTGAGTAATAATTTAGAAACGCTTTTTGTTAACGCTCCAGGTAGTACTGCAGCCAGTGTACAAATTTGGTTTCGCGCAGGTAGTGCCTTAGAAGACAAAAAAAATGAAGGCATTGCTCATTTTCTAGAGCATATGTTTTTTAAAGGGACTAAAAACAGACCAGCAGGTATGGTTGCACATGAGGTAGAATCCTTTGGGGGAGAAGTAAATGCCTTTACCTCCTTTGATTATACTTGCTACTACATTAACACTCCTAACTCCAAGTTGAGTAAGACAATAGAAATTTTGTTAGATATGGTTTCTAATCCTCTGTTTGCCAATAATGATTTGCTACCAGAGCGCGAAGTGGTCTTTGAAGAGTTTCGCAGGGCCCAGGATCACCCCGGGCAATATTCCTTTTTAAAGATCCAAAAAAATTGTTTTGTTGGTGGATACTCTCATCCTATACTGGGTAACCAAAAAAGCATTAAAAATTTTACCGTAGAGCAGGTAAAAAAGTTTCGCAACAAGTACTATAATGTTAATAATGCATTGTTGATAGTTGCCGGTGATTTGCGCAACAAAAGTTCGTTAACTAAAGCGATTGAAAAGTATAAAATCCCAAATGGCCCTGCAACCATTTTTCCCAATTTTTCTCTAAAGCAGCGGGCAAAAATTGATATACATTGTAAAGATGTCAGAATGTCACAACTCACGCTTTGCTTAAAATCTCCAAGCTATACCGACAACAATGCTACATCAGAAGACTTGGCCATTAATTGTTTGGGGCACGGAGATACTTCCAGACTTTATAATAAGTTAGTTTTAGAAACCAGTTTGGCAAACACCTCGTCTGCTTCTACGATGTATATGGCAAAAGGTGGTGCCCACTTTATAAGAATAAACTTTCCTCATAAACACTTTAGTAAAGTAATAAAAATTTTCCAGCAGATTATTGATGAGGTTTTATACGATGGTCTAAAAGAAAGTGAGATAAAAAAAATCAAGAAACAATATGTGTCTTCAAAAATATATGAAAAGGAAGCATTGGAATCGTATGCCTTTTCATTGGGCCATGGCTTTGCTCAAACCGGGGATATTCATTGTGAGGAAGCGTTCATTGAAAAAATGAAAAAAACTTCCAGAGAATCAGTCAATAAAGCTTTGCGAGATATTTTTGAAAGAGAAGTGCACTTGAACCTACAGATTCCAAAAGATGAATCACTACAAAAAAGTAAACTTGTTTTAGAAAAATTTAAAAATTACATGGACACTAAACGTCACAAGCTTAAACAAAGAAAAGAAAGTAGTGATAAAGCACAGAAGGCTTACTCTAAATACGACTCAAAAGCTCAGGTAATAAGGTTGAAAAAAGGTATTACATTAATTTACCGCCAAAATACAATGACACCAACATTTATCTTGCACTCCTACGTTAAAGGTGGATTGAGCGAAGAAACTAAAAACACTAGTGGCGTATATAATTTGTTAAGTTCGGTTATGGTGCAAGGTCACAATGATATACCCGACTCAACAATCAGAAATACCCTGGAGAACTGCTCGGCTTCTTTGAGTGGGTTTACCGGTAAGAACGCTTATGGATTGACCCTCCATGGCCAAACGGAACACTTGCCAGAATTGCTCAAGCACTTTATGGGATCACTTTTAAGTCCAGATGTTCCATCAAAGGAGTTGGAGCATGAAAAAGAGATGGCCTTGCGGGCCCTTGAAAGTCAAAAAGAAGATGCCACCAAAATTTGCTTTAGAGCATTTTTAAAATCAATTTTTAGGGACCACCCTTATTCCATGAATATTATTGGAACACAAAAGAGCATCCCTGGCATTACTCGCAATATGATATTGAGTAAACATAACAAAAATTTAAAAACCAAAGAAATTGTTATTACATACTGTGGTGACTCAGAGCTAGAAGACTTAATGAGTTTTTTAGATCCTTATCTGCAAGGGTTAAAAGCAAGACCGCAAAGCAATACTATAGCTAAACAACACAAGCCGGTAGAAGCACAAGAGATCTTTATACCATTTGATCGTCAACAAACCCAAATACTACTGGGTTTTCAAGCACCTTCTATGAAGTCGAAAGATCACCTATACCTAAAAATGCTTACGACTCATTTATCCGGACAATCATCTGACCTTTTTGTCTTAGTCAGAGATCGATTAGGGCTTTGTTATACCGTTTCTCCCGTGCATTTTATGGCAGTGGAGGGAGGTTACTGGGGCGTTTATATGGCGTCTGGTCACGACAAAGTTTCAGCTGCCATTTTGGCCATCAGAAAAATTTTAGAAAACATTCAAAACAATGGCCTATCTCAAAAAGAGTTCAACCGCATTAAAAAAATGATTGATGGACAAAATCTTCTCAATATTCAAACCAATGATGATTACGCCAACATTTATTCTGTTCCAGTACTCCACGGACAAAATATTGACTTTTTTTATGACAGAAATGAGGCGATTAAAAAACTGACATATGACTCGTTTCAAAAAAATATCAAGAAAATTCTTGGTAACGCTTTTAATGTCGTCATTGTGGGGCGAGATAAATAAACAAAAATTGTCAAAAAAAATTCTATGAAAAGAATTCATAATAATCTATAATTCTTATAATTCACCCAGTGTTGCTATAAACTACATAATGAGAAGTAGAGTGCTAATGACATTAGAAAAGACATCTGTTTACCGTGAGCGCCTATGCGCCGTTGCCTTAGAAGACATTGATATTTTAAATCGCAAGTGTCATTTTTTACCAGAATCGTCGATGCATGACCTGGAATCAGATATCGACAAACTTTTAAGAGCAAATATTTCTCAAAAGTTTAAAATTTTTCTTACTAATCCCTCCAATCAATCTGAAACTTGGTTAGAAAAAACGTATCAAGTAGCGACAAAAGAGGAGAGGATTGAGACTCTTCCATACTCGGTGGAGTACGATTTACCCAATAATTGTGAATTTGATATAAATGCATTTTTTACCAGCAGTTTTTCTTCTTTAAGGGCTGAACATCAAAAAGGGGTAATTAAGAGTTTAAACCTATCACTTTTTGACTCTTCTCGTTTAAGTTCAGTATTTAATGGTCTCTCAATGACCGGTAAAGAATTAGTGGAACCGATGCCCGCTTCAGAACCAGAAATACCTGTCAATAAAGGTTTACTAAACTGTTTTTTGACCTCCAAGAGGTCATTTTTTATTTCGAGTTATGTCGATTCTAGAAAGCGAGTCCAAGAGTTTGTAGCGGTTGCCAATAAATTAAAAAGGACGCCCGTGCTATGGACTTTTGCTGATGGTCTGCAAGTATTAGATGATCCAGGCACTAAGGTTAAGTATGTGTACCACGATCAATATCTCACACATACGAGGATGCACGCAAGACAGTTGATTAGCTATATAAAAAATGAGGGCAAAAGAGATACACTGTATCTACTAGAAGATTTTCACTACTACTTGGCAAAAGATCACTTTAAAGGCCCAGAGTTTGCCGAATTGATATCACAGATTAAATCACTTGCTCCCTCATTAAAAGAGCTGGGAAGTGTCGTAGTAATTTTGTCGCCTAAGACGGATCTGCCACAAGAGATTGCTCCCATTTTTGAAGTTATCAAAGGGAACAAGGCAGATGATAAGTTTGTATTTTTGGAAAAATACGGAACTGATTTTACTAAATTGATACAAGAAAACAAGATGAAGCCAGTTGTGGGCAGAGATGAAGAGATCACACAATGCTTGAAAATCCTATCTAAAATGGAAACAAACAATCCATTATTAATAGGAAATGCCGGAGTTGGAAAAACTGCCATTGTAGAAGGATTGGCAGCAAGGATTGCAGAGGGAAGGGTTCCGAAATATTTTATGGGAAAAAAAATTATTTCCCTCAATTTAAACGCACTTATTTCCGATACAAAATACCGTGGCGAATTTGAAAGTAGATTGGAAGAAATTCTAGAAGAGGTGCGTGGTAACGCAGATAAAATAATTATATTTATAGATGAGATACATACTTTATTAGGTTTGGGGTCCACTGAGGGCTCAGCAGGCGCTTCCAATGTGTTAAAACCGGTTTTGGCCCGTGGAGAATTTCCATGTATTGGTGCCACAACTGGCGCAGAGTACGACCGCTACATTAGGCAAGATAAGGCACTAAGCAGACGCTTCCAGGTAGTAGAAGTAGAGGAGCCAGATGAGTGGGAAGCATATCAAATGCTTCAAGGTGTTACCGAGGTGTTTGAAAAGCACCATGGGGTACGGATTTCAGATGATGCTTTACGTGTTTGTGTAAAGTTGTCATCTCAGCTGATCGAAGATCAGTGCTTTCCTGGAAAGGCGATTAAGATGCTCGATGCGATATGTGCGTCGGCGGTCTTTGAAGATATAAGAGACATCGATTCTGATTTTGTTACTTATGAATTTTATAAATTAAAGGAGAACTGAGAAATGGTAGATTTTACGGCAATTGGTGGTGAGTTAGGGACTTCGACATCCAAATTTTCTTGTGAGGACACAATTATAATCTTTTCCTCTGTAGTTGGTGATGCTCTTACAAAGAATATGGAGGAGAGCTGGAGACTAATGAATAGGTCTAGTGATAATAGGTGGATCAAAAACTTGGCAATTTTCGATGAGCAGAGAAACTCATGGAGATATGTTGGGGCAATGACAAGATGCTCTGAAAAGTGCAACTGGTTTACAAAAAGAGGACTGATATCCAATAATGATGATGCGTATGTATCCATTAAGGCCGGTTTGTTTTTGTTGAACCATGAAAGGCAAAATCAGGGTAAGCCTGAGGTTGGCAGAGTTGGATTTGGATTTGGTATTACCGTTCGACACGGAGAGAACGTAATTGAAAAGTTTTTTAATTACATGAAGGGCAGGCTGGATGAAGAAGGTGGCAAAAAGTTTATTAACATCAAGGCCAAAAACGTAGCTACCAATGAAGAGAAGGACTTAAAGATTGAATTAGATTTTGCAGTCATGCAGTACCAGGCATATGGTGCCTATATGACGATTCTATTTTCTAAATACAATATGCAAGTGTACAATACATATGTAATCGACATCGGTCATGGTACATGGATCAAGCTGCCCATTGTAGACAATGAAGCAGATGTTAACTTATCAGATTCAAGGACTGAAGGTATTTTTACTATCACTCAAAATATTTCTAAGCTAATTTTTGAATCAAGTGGACAGAAGTTTAAAATCCCTGAGCAAAAAATTATGGAGAAGTTGCCCTCTAAGGACTATAAAATTGAGGTCCCAGGGGTTGGCGTTTTTGACTTCCAGCGGCTTCTAGAGCACGAGTGTCGGCAGTTGGCAGTAGATATCGTGGAGCATGCGATAAACGACTTTGCGATACTATCTCAGAAGGGTCATACAATAGATTACTTTACCATTATAGGTGGTGGTGCTCATCTGCTATTTGATACTATTAAAGAAGAGATCGGCAACTACTTTCAATGGCCAAAAGAGATCATGGATAAAAAAGTTATTGCACCCGCATCTCTTGGAATCGACAGTCGTTATATCAACTGCGTGGGCTTTATGCTGCTTGCTAGAGACCAACACGCGATTGAGCATGACGAGGATGTAGATCCCAATTTTGAATTAAACCATATTGTTTTTGATATTGACCTCGACGCCGATGGCAAGAAGATGGATAGCAGAATGGTTTCTAAAATGGAAGGCCATAAGCACGAGGAAGAAAAGAAAGCGGCTGATAAAAAAGCAGCTGAAGAGAAGAAAGCGGCTGACAAAAAAGCAGCTGAGAAGAAAAAAGCTGATGATAAAAAAGCTGATGATAAAAAAGCTGATGATAAAAAAGCTGATGATAAAAAAGCTGATGATAAAAAAGCTGATGATAAAAAAGCTGATGATAAAAAAGCTGACAAGAAAGCTGACGACAAGAAAAAGAAGAGTGACGCCAAGTAACAGGAGGATATATGAATACATCATATTTGGTTATGGATAACGAGCTAAAAACACTTGTTCGAGATTTCTCTAAGGGCTACCCCTATGGGGCCAAGGGTGGTCTCAAAATAGTGCTCAAGTATTACATGAAGTTTCATAAAAAGTGCCGTCGAAAGGGTGAAGATCCTATTGTTGCATTTGAAAAATTGGTTTCCCAATATGTTTCGGGGACACCTTATGGTGAGTCTGGTGATTTGAATTCGATTTTAAATGAGAAAATTCGCAGTCTGGACACCATCCTTGAAGCTGATAGAAAAGTTCAGGTAAAAGGTATAGATGATGGATCGATACTAGATGCCATCAGAGAGGTTAAGAGTATTGTTCAAGGCATGGGCTCAGGCGGAGGCGGCGGTTATGGCAACGCTATGCCTAGAAAACTCAAGGATTTTAATCCCTCAAATCCAGCAGAACTTTTAAGGTTGGATAGAAATGCTAGTGTACCCCGAGAGCGTCAGAACTACAGGGATTTGAGAAAAAAGAAGGGGCAGAAAAAGGTTGAGTTTTAATGTTTACACCAACAAAAAAAATATTTGTTGATCCAGGTAACTTCTATACAAAAATTATTGTAATGAAGGCCGATGGTAGTGGCGGGTTCGAATTTTACGGAAAAACCTTTTTCCCTTCAACCGTCACTCCTGCCGCCAAAGAGTCAGGTATTTCGATGCTCTATGGTAATCAGGAGGAAGGCCTGTTTGCAGTAGGACGAGATGCGCTCGTTTTAGGTGGTTTCACCTATGAGGAGGCAAAACTGCATCCTTGGGGCTGGCGTAGGGATAACGGCAAAAGTTTAGTTACAAAAATTTTGTATGATTATGTGGATGAAAAAAACGAACAAATGGAAGTGACGTTTTTGTATGACAGCGCTGAAAAGTTGGCCCTTTTAAAAGAAGTGGTAAAAGACTACAGCAAAGATGATGAATTGGTGCCAGTTGAAGCTTTTAGACATCTTGATCAGCACCAACATCATAAAAATACAGAAGTAAAATTTAACTATGTTCCAGTCAGTGATGTGTTACTAAATTATTTGACTTCATTTGGAGAAGAATTTCGCAAGAGCATAGTAGTAGACATTGCGCACAACGACGTTAAGCTCTTCATTATTGATTCTGAAACAGGTGTGAGCCTGTTTAAGACCATAGAAATAGGGGTTAGTACCTACTATGAGAAAATAATGAAACTTTTAACTGAACAAGCGGAAAGTCGAGTGAATTATGGTTGGCTCATAAAACAGATAGAGTGCGGCATCACCGAAATTGAGGTTGTATCAGAGATGGATACTTCCGACGGGGATGGACTCGCTATTAGTTTGTTGAGTGAGAGATTACTGGGAAAACCGAGTGTTCTATTGAATCATTTGAAACAGCGTTTTGACATAAACGACGTTATTGAAAATGTCAGATGGGATCTCAATAAAGATATTAAGAATATGGTTTATGATACACTGGTTACGTATTGTAGCAATAACGCCATAAACATTGATATCTTGGCCATAATTGGCGGTGGTGCAAATTATAATGGAGAAATCCTCGCTCAGAACTTAGAGGAGGAGGAAATTTCGCCAGATATTATTGTGGTGAACGAAATTCCATTATATACTTTAGTAAAGAATGTAACGGAGATGTGTTAAAAAGAACTTAAATAGTTCCAAGGAGTAAATAATGACGGAAACTAGCGCGATTACATCTAACAGGGTTGGCGGTCATGTTGGGCATGGCTTTGATGCAAGTATGAATTTTTTAGGACAGGTGTCTGCTCATGTTGTCAATTCTGGAAAATTTATTATTGATATCGGTAGGCAGTGGGCACAAGCGTTTTTTGACGCGTGCCGCATGAAACCTAAAGAGGGGACTACCATTAAATATTTAGTAGGAGTGAAAGCTTCTGAATTTGACATGGAGTACCAGAAAGATTTCTACACCAATGTGGGTAAAGAACTAGTTGATCTTTCCAAAATGGACGAGCTTAGTGATGATCTATTAATTATTGATACATCAAAATTTAAGCATACGTTTAACGAGCTAGGTGACCAAAAGGACGTTGAGTCACCTGACATAGGGGTGCAAGGAGAGCAAAATGACTGATGAATACGACAACGACGACAACATTCTAGACAGACTCATTAAGGAGGTCGAGGTAGTTATCGATCCAGTTAATGAGGACAGGATTCTAGAACGTATTTCTGACTTGAAAAAGTCTGAAAAGAAAGTGGATTCTTCTACCCACTTCAAGAAAGGGAAATCGGTAGACTCGGATGACATGCCTGGAATTGATGTGTCGAGGGCCAAGACGGTTGCCAATCCGACTGATTCAGACTCTATGTTGGGACTTGATATTGGTACCAGTAGAATTATCGGATTAAGAATCGATGGTGTCAGTGAGCCCAGTTCATCAAAGGATCTAAACGCCTATTTTAGAATACCATATTCAGATTTGGCCAAACAGATGTTGATCAAAAATAATATGAAGTATTTTAAAAGGGCCGAGAGCTTGTTTATATACGGCTTTGATGCAGAGTCTTTTGCCAATATGTTCAATGCAGAAATTTTGCGACCTATGGAGACTGGCTTATTAAAGTTGGGTGATACCATGGCCGTTCCAGCTGAAAAAAAGCTCATTGAATCAGTTATTGGAGCACCTGAAACCATTGGGGAGAGTTGCTGCTTTTCGATTCCGTCACCGGTAGAATCTAATGAAAGTAGTATTGTTTTCCACGAACAGGTGTTGAAAAAATATCTTACAGGCTTAGGCTATAGAGCGCAGAGTATTTTTGAAGGCACATGTGTTGTTTTATCTGAGTTGGCTGAAAACAACTATACAGGCATCGGCATCAGTATGGGCGCCGGGATGTGTAATGTAAGCTTCTCATTTTTGTCAGTACCAGTCATGTCATTTGGAGTTACAAAAGGCGGAGACTACATTGATAGAAGTGTTGCTCAGATTGTTAAAGAACCTATGAACAAAGTTAGGATCATTAAAGAGCAATCACTAAACTTAGGTAAAGTTCCAACCAACAGCCTAGAAAATGCACTACATGTTTACCACGAGGACTTGATTGGTACCTTGCTAAATGTCTTAAAGCAAAACCTACAAAATGCGAGTAATTTTCCTCAAGTACATGAAGAGATTCCTATTGTGATCTCTGGAGGAACATCTGCTCCCAAGGGCTTTAAGGAAAAATTTGAAAAGGTGCTAAAAACACTACATCTGCCTGTAAATATCTCTCATGTTAAAGTTGCAAGTGCTCCGCACCTTGCGGTAGCAAAAGGTGCTCTTATTAATGCAACAACAATGAAATAGGGATGTAAAAATGAGTTTTGGCACTGAAAGAAGAGAAGCTCCTCGTTTTGAAACTTCGGACTTACTATTTGAGTACCAAGATTACAAACTGGATGTACTAAATATTTCTAAAAATGGCGTTTTAATTTACTCCCCTGATGGCTTACCTGAGGATTTGCTACTGTTGGCCAAAAGCCAACAGTTCGTTTTTTGGCTACACGATAAAGTTAAGGGTGAGTCAATGGAGTGCGAAGGCCGAGTCATCAGATGCATTTTAAAAGAAGACAACCATAGTTTCGACAAAGCCGCCATTGCCTTTAATCCAACTCAAAGTGTACAGATGCAAAAAGAGTCATATGGCCCACACGTTATTGCTGTTGGTGGGTCAAAGGGCGGAGTTGGTAAGACTGTAACGGCAGTCAATTTATCATTAATGTTGGCCCTACTTGGAAAAAAGGTTACGCTATTTGATGCCGATTTTGGAGATGCTGATTGTCACACGATGTTGGGAGTGAGAAAACTAAGTAGTGATGTTGGAGACTATCTACATAATGAGGTTCGACTGGCAGATGCAAGGATCGACACTTCTTATAAAAATCTAAAATTAATTAGCGGGGGGGTAAATAAAATCGAAGGCATTGCCAAGCAGGTTCCACACCTGTGGAAGGATATGAAGACCCTTCCGTGCGACTATGTAGTAGTAGATTTAGATGCTGGTATTGGTGACCATACTATTGAGTTTTACAATAGAGCGGCTACCAAGATCATTGTGTTAACTCCCCAGTTTACATCGTTACAAAATGCCTACTCATTTATAAAGGCGTCGACCTATTCTGCACTTTATCAAAATTTCAAAATCCGAGAAAAACTAGGGGATATGGGAGATGATTTCACAAAATTGTTTCCTGCCATGAAATTGTTATCTAAGGATGATGAAATAAGCAAGGAGTTTCATTCAGTCTTAGAACAGCAGGGTTTTAAAATTATTGGAAACATGGTCAATTCGGAAAAAGAGCTTGGGTTTGTAAAAATCCTAACCAAATTAGTAGGGGAGCATCTCGGGATTGAAAGTTCAATTTTAGATGTACTTAGACGCTGCAATGAAGTACATGATTCAATTAATAAAATTACACCATTTATTGCATTGTCACCGGAATCAGAGAATGCAAGACGTATGAAAGAGATTGTGAATAGATTAATAAGACAGTGAAAGTTAACATAGGTTAAGTTTATATCTTGATAAAAGGGGTACATTGATGTCAGAGAATTTTGAAAAGATATTGGCGATAGATGAAAATAGATCCGCACTAGATGAAATGGTAAGACATTTATCAACTGATTTCCAAATTAGAACGACTGTTTCAGCACAAGATGCAAGAAACATTTTTAAGGTGTTTAAGCCCAATGTTGTCATTATGGATGTTGGTTTAGCCGACGGTTCCTTTTTCGATCTTCTTTCAGAGTTTAAAGAAGGTGATCAGGATGTGGTCAGAATTGCTACATCGGACGATTACAATAATTTAAAAAGTATTATGGAGGCCATCAATTTGGCCAATGTCCATAAGTTTTATAAAAAGCCCATTGATTATTCTGATTTAAAAAGTATCATCAGGACCAATGCCCAAGGCTTACAAGCAGCTCAAGATGGGAAAATTCAAGTTAGTGATGAAGCTTCTTATGCAAAACTAAAATCTAGCCTTAACTTGATCGAAGAGGCTGAGATGTTGAGAAAGCAGGTTGATTCTCAAAAGTCTACTTCTTATAAGTTACAACAAGCACAAATTCAGCGCTCCAAGCAAATAGAGGAACTTGAAGATGTGGTTGAAAATTTATGCCTTGAGACCGAAGCACTTGAGAGATTAAATGAGCAGAGTTTGGCGCAAACAGAAAGAGAGCGAAATGCCCTAAGAGTAGAGGTGGACCGTCTTAGCGATGAAAATGAAGATTTAAAAAGAAAGCAGCAGAAGCTAGAAGTCAAAGCGCATGCAGAGCAAGTTGCCACTTTTGAAATAGATGATACTTTTGACCAATATAAACGTGAAAAAAGAAATGGCTTAGATTCTGTTCTCTATGTCGGTAAAGATTGGGAAGCTGGTAGGAAATTTTCAGATGTGTTTGAGACTGAATTTAACGTACTGGCCGTAGACAATGAAGAAAAGGCCATAGGTCTTTTAGAAAAAGATGATCAGATAAGGTTAATGATCACTGAACAACAGATGGGAGTGTCACTGGCCCAACTTGTAAATGAGATGTATCCAGATTTTCCAGTCTTTTTACTCACTAATGGAGTACAGATAGAGGTTTCAGAAGGTGCTGTAAACAGCGTAGATATAACTAAATACGTTGGAGTGCCATTTGATCCAAGGGTCTTGCGCCGAGAAATTAAGGCGGCCATAAAGAAATATGATACTTTAGCAATCAAACGGATGATTATCGATAAGAGAAAGAAATTTATTGTAACACAGTTTAAGGAGCAAGCAGAAGTTGTAGAGGAATTGCAACGCACGGTTGACCACTATCCAGATAAAGTATCTGATCTTAGAAAATCTATAAAATATCTAAAAAGTGATCAAGATGATCGAGAAGAGCTACACAAAGAGAGGCTGGGGATAGTTGAAAGTAAGCGAGATTCTTTGAAAGAAGAGTTGAAAAAACTGACCAGTGATTATAAACGGTTGTTAGCTGAAAAAGAATTGAGCGATAAAACGGCACATGACTATAAAGTCGCTGTAGATTCACAAAAAGAAGCCACCTTGCGAGTTACAGCTGGAATGGCAAGAATCGGGCGAGAAAAAATTGATGGCAAGGATTCAGTCCTATGTGTTGGCAGTGATGACATGCAACCCATAATTGATCACATGGAAAAAACTTATAATGTCTACACAGCTCCAAGTGCAGATAAAGCACTTACGGCCCTAAAAGATCACAAAGATATATGTTTAATTTTGACAAATCAAAAACTGGCGAAAGTAAACGGTTTAGAATTAGCTGCAAGGGTAAAAGAGATTTCCCCAGCGATTCCCGTTTGCTTACTGGCTGATTCCAAAGATTATGAAGTAGCAAAAGATGCATTAAACTCTTCCAATATCTTTAAATATTTTGAAAAACCCTATCAGAGGACTCTGGTTTCAGAAGTTGTCATGGATGGTATCAACTACTATGACCGCGAAGCTGTCAGGGTAGCTATTTATGATGAGCAACAAAAGTTTATTGTTGATAGCATCCAAACTAAGGATGTGGAGCTACAAAACTTGAAGTTTGCTGTGGATAAAGAGCGCCAAGAAATGCAAAAGGCCATGGATGCCAAGCGTGAAACGCTAATTAAAGAAACGACAGATAAGTGTGATAAAATGCTGGCAGAGACAAGGACGGAAGTGGACAAAAACCGCTCAGAAATTCGGGGAGAGCACCAAACTATGGTCCAAAGTTTAGATCAAAGACAGAAGGAGCAAGAAGCGATGATAGCAAAATTGGATAAAAGGTTTGCAGAGCAAAAAGCGACCCAGGAAAAACTAAATAGGATGCAAAAAGAGCAAGAGCTGATGGCCGACGACCTGAAAAGAAGAAGCCTGAGCGTTGAAGAGCAAGAGGATATAGTAAGAGATAAACTAGACAAGCTACGTGCAGAAACTAGCAAAGAAATGGAGGAGATTGCGCAAGAAAGAGATAGGATGAGAGAAGATGCGAGAAAAGAAAAAGATCAACTGCGCAGGGATACCCAACAAAGCATTCAAGAACTAACCGTTAAAAGAGATAAATTAGATAAAGAGGTTAAGCGAGACCAGGAAGAGATAATTGAAAGAACTCAGAGACAGCGAAGAGAATCTGATCGCGAGCGTGATGACATGGTCCATGAGTTAGAGAAGCTTAGAAAAGATGTTCAGCGTGAAAGAGATGGACTGCTTGAAGAACAAGAACAAATGCGCAGAATGGTCGCTAAGGAAAAAGAAGCAGCACTCGCTAAAATCGAAGATGAACATAGAGCACTTATCGCTGAACAAAAAAGAGAGATGGACGAACTTAGCGAGCGAGTGAATAAAAAGCGTGAATTGGTATCAGCAGAGTCTAAAGAAGAGATAGATTCCATTAAGAAAAAGCATAGAATTGCTCACGACACTTTGATGGCCGAACTCGAAGAAGAAGGTAAGTTAGAGAGAGATATACTTGTTAAGAGGTTAGAAAAAGAGCGCGAATTACTACTTGCCAAGTCAACAGAGGAGCGCAATGAGATTACTCGAAAAATGGAAAAAGAGCGCAACAACCTAATGGCAGAGCTAAAAGAAGAGCGGGATCTGGCCAAAATTGAAAAAGAAGAAATTCTGAAAAAACTTGATAAAGAGCGCGAAGTGTTGATGAATGAGATCAAAGATGCCCGTGAAGAGCAAGTACTACTTGAGCGAGAGCAACTAGAGGTAGAAAATAGAAATAAGGCCGCACTTGCTAAGCTTACAAAAGAGCATGAATTAATGCTCGCCAAATCTCAAGCCGAGCAAGATAATTTGGGCAAAAAGAACCAAGAAATGATTCAAGAGGCAATTGCTGAGCGCGATGCGATTATGCAAAAATCACAAGAGGATAAGAAGGCACTTGAAGAGACCTTGGCCAATGAGCGCAAAGAGTTTGAAGCCAAAATGGAACAAGAGCGCAAAGACTTTCTTAAAGAAACTGAGAGACTTCACGCTGAAGCTGAAGAAAAGAAAAAGAAAGCCAAAGAGGCCACTGAAGCTGCTACCAAAAAGCTGGAAGAGGAGCGCGAGGCAATTTTGGCCCAGGCCTTTGATGAGCAGGAAAAACTGAAAAAAGAAAAAGAAGAGCTGGTCAAGAAAATGGATAAAGAGCGCGAAGAGTTATTGGCCGAATCAGAAAAAGAAAGAGAGAGGCTCAGACACGAAAAAGAAGAAACAATTAGAAAGATGGATGAAGAGCATCAGTTGCTATTAGAAGACGCTGAAGCAGAAAGAGAGGCGGCAATAAGAGAGAGGCAGGAGATCTCTGCTAAGATCAATGAAGAGCGCGACAGATTGCGCGAAGAAGTACAAGAGATGGAGGCCAGTGTCGCAACCGCCAAAGAGGCCATAAGTCAAAAAATTTCAACTGAACGCGAGACCATGCTGAGTCAGGCAGAAGCTGAGCGGCAAAGAACAGTTGATCAAATTAGTGAAAAACGCGAGATGCTACTTGCCGGAGCAAAAGAGAAAGAGAGATTAATTACTGACAAGATAAACAAAATGCAGGATGTCTTTCAAAATCAGCGCGAATTGATGATTTCTGAAGTAGAGGAGCAAAGGCAGACGAAGATTCAAGAATTAGAGCAAGTACAAAGAGAGTTTAAGCAAGAGATGATCCGCAGAAAGTCAGAGTTGGAGCGAACCTTCGAGGAACGTGTTCAAAAGGCCGTGCAAAGTGAACGCTCACGCATGCTGTTAGATGTCCAAAAAGAGCGCCGAAGCAAAATTGGTGAGATGGAAAGAATTCAGCATCAATTCAAAAATGAAATGGTCAAAAGAAAAAAAGAGCTAGAAACTAGTGAAATGATGCTGAAGCGGCAAAAAAAGAGTATTCCAACTGGCCATCAAGAAGAGTTAGATCGACTAAAGAAAAAGTGTGAGCTTTTAGAAGACTCCAGGTCTGCCCTAGTTGCGGAATTGGCGGAGCTTCAAGGAGATTAGATTCTCAATTCTTTAAAGTTGAATATCGTTACTATTTAGTGCATAGTATTTACAAGTTTTTTTTAACAGGGCAGCTTAGGCTGCCCTGTTAGTCTTTATGACACTGGGCCATAAACACATTTTAATAAATATTTAAAAAACAAAGGAAATTTTGTGGACTTTGAATTGACGGAAGAACAGAAGTTACTAAGAAGTACAGTTAGATCTTTTGCAGAAGAAGAGATAAGACCGACCATGAAGGAGTTTGATAAAAAAGAAGAATTTCCCGTGGAGATAACCAAAAAGATGTTTGACTTGGGATTGTTTGGGATTTTTGTACCTGAAGAATACGGAGGTTCTGGTTTGGATTATCTTTCATACGTCATAGTCGTAGAAGAGCTGGCCCGTGTCAACGCCTCGTGCGCTGCAACTGTGGCAGCCGGCAACTCTTTGGGCATAGGTCCCATCTACTATTTTGGTACAAAGGAGCAAAAACAAAAATATCTTCCACCATTATGTAGTGACAAAAAACTCTGGGGCTTTGGGTTGACTGAACCAGATGCTGGCTCAGATGCTTCTAATACAAAAACTACAGGTTTGATCAAAGATGAAAGAATTATTTTAAATGGTGCTAAAATCTTTATTACCAACGCATCATCACCACTTACTTTGGGCTCAACAGTTCAATTTAAAAGCGGTGTAAAAGATAATGGGAAAAAAGAGTTAAGTTGCGCTTTAGTATTAAATAATACGGACGGTTTCACCCAAAAAACTATGAAAAATAAGATGGTCTGGAGATCCTCAAATACAGCAGAGCTCTACTTTCAAGACTGTACAGTACCCCAAGAGAACTTATTGGGAAAAAAAGGCGATGGCCTAAAAATAATGCTTTCCACTTTAGATCGCGGCAGACTTTCTATTGCTGCAATGGGGCTAGGTGGTGCTCAAGGTGCCTATGAAGCTGCTCTTAGGTATTCAAAACAAAGAGTGCAGTTTGGTGTACCAATTTCAACTATGCCCGTAAATGCTTTCAAATTGGCGGAGATGGCCACTCGAATCGAGGCGGCAAGGTCGCTTTTATATCGCACGTGTTGGGAGCTAGACAATAATAAACCATTTGCAGAGCACGCTGCCATGAGCAAGCTATATTGTGCCGATGTAATGCGCTATTGTGCGAACGAGGGAGTACAGCTGCATGGCGGATATGGCCTGATGGAAGAGTTTGATGCGGCCATGTTTTTTAGAGACCAAAAACTTCTCGATATAGGGGAAGGAACTTCAGAAATTCAAAGGATGGTAATTTCTAGACATATAGGCTGTTATGATTTGGCGGGGGGTGCATAGATGACAATTCTTGCAACATCGATTAACAAAAATGAACGTTTCGAACAAAACCTTAAGTTTAATCAATCATTATTAGAAGAACTAAAAAATAAAAATGAATCCGTGGCCCAAGGTGGGGGAGCCCGGGCCACAGAGCGACATTTAAAACGTGGTAAGATGTTTTGTCGCGAAAGAATTTCTGCCTTGATTGATCCAGGAACTTCATTTTTAGAAGTTGGAAAGCTTGCGGCCTATAATATTTATGACAACAACTCACCCAGTGCAGGAATTGTAACAGGGGTTGGTCGAGTAAGTGGTGTTAACTGCATGATTGTGGCCAATGATGCTACTTGCAAGGGCGGAACTTATTATCCTTTGACGGTAAAAAAGCATTTAAGGGCCCAAGAAATTGCAGAGTTTAATAATTTGCCCTGCATTTACTTAGTGGATAGTGGGGGAGCATACTTGCCTCTTCAGTCTGAAGTTTTTCCCGATAGGGAGCATTTTGGCCGTATTTTTTTTAATCAAGCCAGGATGAGTGCAAAAGGTATTACTCAGGTAGCTGTGGTGATGGGAAGTTGTACTGCAGGTGGAGCGTATGTTCCGGCCATGAGTGATGAGACTATCATTGTAAAAAATCAGGGAACGATCTTTTTGGCAGGGCCACCGCTTGTAAAAGCGGCAACAGGAGAAGTGGTAACAGCAGAAGAGTTAGGCGGCGGTGAAGTACATACTATGAAGTCTGGAGTTGCCGACTATCTGGCAGATAATGATGCTCATGCACTAGAGTTGACCAGAGAGATTATTGACAACTTAGAGGATAAAAAATCTTATTCCATAAGAAAGTCGTTGTTTAACAGATCGGAGAGTACTCCTCCTGTTAACGAGATTAAAGAAATACTGGGGATTATACCGACAGATCCAAAAATTCCTTTTGATGTTCGCGAAGTGATATCAAGAATAGTTGATGGATCACAATTTCACGAATTTCGTCCACTTTATGGCACTACTTTAGTTTGTGGATTTGCCCATATGCATGGGTATCCCGTGGGCATTGTTGCCAACAACGGAATTCTTTTTAGTGAAAGTTCTCTTAAGGCAGTGCACTTTATTGAGCTGTGTGAAAAGCGGCAAACCCCATTAATATTTTTACAAAACATTACAGGATTTATGGTGGGCAGAGAATATGAGCAGGGAGGAATCGCCAAAGATGGTGCCAAAATGGTGACCGCTGTAGCAACAACTTCTGTACCTAAAATTACGGTAGTAATTGGTGGCTCTTTTGGTGCTGGCAATTACGGTATGTGTGGAAGAGCATATGATCCAAGGTATCTGTTTATGTGGCCCAATGCCAGGATATCTGTGATGGGTGGTCCACAAGCCGCTGATGTTTTAGGCCAGGTCAAGGTTGAACAATTGGCAAAAGAGGGGAAGCATTTATCTAAAGAAGAAGTAGAAGAAATTAGACGTCCGATTGTAGAACGTTATGAGCTAGAGGGCTCTCCATACTTTAGTAGTGCTAGGTTATGGGATGATGGAGTGATCAATCCACTGGATACGCGCAAGATCTTAGGACTTTGCTTAGAAAGTATTCAATTTGGTAGTCCGAGCCACGATAGGGGCTTTGGCGTTTTTAGAATGTAAGTTTTTTTTGGAGGTGTGTTATGCAGGATTTTGAAACAATTCTAACGACTAAAAAAGATGGTGTACTGGAAATTAGTCTCAATCGTCCGGCCAAAAAGAATTCTTTTAACCCTACAATGATTAAAGAGCTATCTACGGTCTTTGAAACTTTAGCATTAGCACCAGAAATATATGTGGTAGTCATTCGAGGCAGCCGGGATCTCTTTTGTGCAGGTGCTGATCTGGGGTGGATGAAAGATACTATGAACTATTCTCAGCAAGAAAATGTTGAGGATGCACTTCGATTGTCTCATATGTTTTCTCTTATCAACGACTGTCCTAAAGTTGTAGTTGCCGTTGTTCATGGCTTTGCAATCGGCGGTGCTGTGGGTCTTGTTAGTGCCAGTGATTACGTTATTGCCGAAAAAGAAACTAAGTTTTCACTATCAGAAGTGAGGTTAGGACTAATACCAGCTTGTATTGGACCTTTTGTTGAATCTAAGATTGGAGAATCTTGGTCCAGGGCCCTCTTTTTAAGCGCTGAGCGTTTTGATGCCAATAAGGCCCAATCTATTGGTCTTGTGCATGAGGTGATTGATGGAGTATCTAATTTGCAAAAGCGCTGTGAGCAGCTGTGCAAGAATATTTTAAGTTGCTCTCCCTTGGCACAAAAAGTTGCCAAGAATTTTTTAAGTGAACTAAAGCAGCTTCCAGACTGTGACAAAAATAAGTGTGCCGCCACAACCCTGGCCAATTTGCGCACGACAGATGAAACCCAAGAGGGGTTGAGTGCCTTTTTAGAAAAACGCAGTCCAAATTGGAAAAAATTTTATGAAAACTAGTGGAAAAAAATTATTGGTTGCCAATCGAGGCGAAATTGCTTGTCGAATATTTGAGACATGTCAACTGCTTGGAATTAAAACTTACGCTATAGTAGCAGATAACGATTTAGCGTCAAGGCACACAAAACAAGCAGATGTAGTGATATCTCTTAAAGGTGATGGGCTCAGCTCGACCTACTTAGATCAAGAGCAAATTATAAATTGTGCAATGGAACATGGAATTGATCTCATTCATCCAGGTTATGGATTTTTAGCTGAAAATGCCCAATTTGCAAAAAAAGTGGAAGAAAATGGCATTACTTGGGTTGGGCCGCACTCTGACGCCATTTTAAAGATGGGATCAAAAATTGAATCAAAGGCCATAGCAGAAGCTGCCAACATTCCAATATTGCCATGGTTTAAAATTGAAGACACTAAACAATTGGATGAAATTGTATATAAAGCAGCTGAAATTGGCTATCCACTGCTTATTAAAGCTTCTGCAGGTGGTGGTGGAAAGGGTATGAGAATTGTTCACAGCTCAGAGGATCTTGTGGGGGCAATTCGCCAAGCTCAGGATGAAGCTGGTGCCAGCTTTGGAGATGCCAGTGTTTTTATGGAGAGATGGATTGAGACCCCAAGACATATTGAAGTGCAGGTAATGGGCGATAAATGTGGTAACTATTTTCATCTTTTTGAAAGAGAATGCTCGGTGCAAAGGAGGCATCAAAAAGTAATTGAAGAAGCACCGGCCTTTAATTTAAATCAGACGACAAAAAGTTTGTTATATGAAAGTGCGGTAGCTCTTGCTGAATATATGAACTACGACAGTGCTGGAACGGTTGAATTTATCTTAGATGAAAAACAAAATGTTTACTTTTTAGAGATGAACACTAGGATACAAGTCGAACACCCTGTAACTGAGATGATAACTGGTGCAGATTTGATCGAGATGCAGATTAGGGCCGCATTGGGTGAGCCACTACATAGTTTACAAAAGCTTATTCCCGCTGTGCCCTTTGGTCATGCAATTGAGTGTAGAATCTATGCAGAAAACGTTGAACAAAACTTTATGCCATCACCTGGAGAGATTAATAAATTGGAGTGGCCCATCTTAAAAAATGTTCGCATTGATTCGGGCATTAGTGATGGAGGGGAGGTGACTTCATTTTATGATCCAATGATCGCCAAACTCATTGCCTGGGGAGCAGATAAAAATGCAAGCATAGAGTGCGTTCTAAACGCCTTAAACAAAACGACCATTCTTGGGGTGGTTCACAATATTGAATTTTTAAAAGTACTGCTATCTGAGACGTCATTTATAGAGTCGACCCTTTCGACTAACTGGCTTTCTGCGCATGTAGAGTCTGTAGTAAAGAAGACTCATGTTGATCCTAAAGAGTTAATGGAAGCAGCTTTACTAGTAATAAAAAATAGACCAATTTCTTGCCGGAGCGGTGATTATAAAGAGCAAAAGATGGTTTCGTTGTTTGAGGAGATTGTCCTATGAAGTACGATTTAAACTATGGAAAACATGCATACACCCTATCCATTGTGGGATCTGAGGTACAATTGATTCAAGATGAGAACGTTGTCTGTGCTGGAAATTTAAAAAAGCTGGAACCAGCTCTGGCAGAGCAAATACATGTAAAGGTTGGTGCCTTGACCTTTGTAAAGAGGGAAAATAAGCATCTTTGCTTTGAACTGGCGCCAAGCGCGGGCAGAGGGACTGCCAAGGAGAGTAATTCTTCACCCTTGATTGAAAGTGTAATGCCTGGCAAAATTGTTGCTATACATGTGCAAAGAGGTCAACTTGTTAAAAAAGGAGACTTATTAGTGACGATGGAGGCGATGAAAATTGTAAATGATATTGCTGCAACAATGGATGGAGCGGTGAGTGAAATTTTTATCGAAGTAGGGCAAATGGTCGCTGTAAAGAGCAAACTGGTAGAATTGGCACCAACAATTGATAGCTAAAATGTGGTGTCAATATTAAATAAAAATAAATTAGGGTAATAAACAAATAAATAAAAAAAAAGTAGTGATAAAAGAAAATTTGTATGTAATAATATTTTCACTGTTAACTGTTTACCATTTAAAACATCGTACAATGTAAGGAGAAAATTATGTTGAAAATTTTAGGAGGGACGCTGGTTGTCGCGGGAGCTGTTTATTTAGTTTATAAGTACACAACAGAAGGAAATGTAGGCGAAGTAAATCACACAGTAAAGAATTTTAGTAACAGGGTGAAGCATTCTTTTCATGAAGGCTATGCATCTGTTGCAGCATCTTAAAAACAAATTTAGCAGTTTGATCGGGTTAGTAATAATAATATGAGTGAGGTAGAATCTTATGAATGAACAAGGGCATAATGGATTTATTGCCAGGAGTGGTGTTTTCTTGGCCAAAAAAGTTGGGAAAACTGTCGGGGGAATCGGGATGTTAACCTACGGTACACTTCGAGGCACAAAGAGGCTTCTAACGCTTGACTTTAAAAGGAAAAAGAGACCTAAGCAAGCACACAGTCCTGTGGGTGTCGGAAAGAAGGAAGACAAAAACCTAGCTGAAATGCGGGCTCGCGCAACAGAGTTGCAAAACAAAATTTCAGAACTCTACTTAGTAATGGGCAAGTTGGGAGCTGAAAGTAGTGGAGAGGAAAGTGCCGAAGGTGGTGCTGGAGTGTTCCAAAATCAGAAAGTCAAAGGTGTCATCAACGAGATTGAAAAGCACGAAGAAGAGCTTCGGGCCTTAAGAAAGTATCTGGATGCATCAAAAGAAGCGGCGAAAAACAACAAGCCAATACCCGCTTATGAAGTGCCTCAGCGTACTGATCTTCCAGGACGCTCTGGAAAGCGATTAGATTCCCTAATTGCTAATTGTCGGAACAAAGTGACGTTTCCTCTAAAATCGGAAGCCATCTTCTTTGATAAGATTCTGACAGATCTGCAAGATGATGAAATAGACATTAAGAGGCTTGCAGTAAGTGAGCTCGGCAAGATTGACAGACAGGAAGTCATTCCTGTGTTGTACGAACTGCTAGAGATCAAAAACGACCTACTACAGGCTGAGGTCGTAAGTTCACTGGTTCAGCTTGATGATAGCAACATGTTTGCTACTTGCAAGCGGTACATTACTCACGGCTATGCAGGTGTCAGAAACGCTGCGGTTAGAGGGCTGTACAAGTCTGGTGAAAAGGCAGCAGTTCCAATGCTACTCAAGTCTTTGCGTGATGAAAATGTAGAGGTTAGAAACGCATCGGCCATGTTCTTAGGATGGCTCGGTGATAAATCAGCTGTACCATCACTCCTACAATCCGTTGTGGACATTGATGAGAGAGTTAAAAAGAGCGCCTTAGCATCTCTTGTGAGTTTGAAAGAGAAAACATCGGTTGTACCCATGATGAGAATCCTGGATACAGATGACAAGAAATTGCAAACTCAAGTCATTGATGCCATTGAGATGATAATTGGTAAGAAAGTAACTTTTTCTACCGACTTAAAAGGCGAGCAAAGGACGGCTGAGGTAACGAAGGTCAAGGAATGGTACCTGCGAGAGTTGCATGGTTTAAATGATTCAACTTCTGCCAAGCCAAAAGAAAAGGCAATGAAAGTAAAACTCAATAAAAAGGTGAAAGAAGAGAATGACTGATCAAAATTATACCCTCGAGAAGAATTCTAAAGTAGGCTTTGAAATTGTTGAAAAACCGGAGCCAGTGGTTCAGCAGGACATAGCAAAGGAGTTTCTCACCAGAGAAGATGAACTCTACGTTGCTAAACAGAAACTGCTGCACAACTTAAAGGTAATGATTACCATCAATCAGCAGCTGGCAGATGATATTGACAAGGTCTCAACAGACAACAGTAAATATCTGGATTCAATCAGGCAGTTGAAAACACAGTACGATACGCTCATTAGTGAGCATAAAACTGTGGTGGCACAAAACAAAGAGGTCTTGGCCAAAATAACATCTGCTCGGATTGGTTGCAATCGCTTAATTGGTGATATGGGATTTTTAAAAGATGAAAATGCCAAACTCACTGATTGGGTGAATGGTAAGTCGAAGATTTTCGGCGAGCTGCTTGATAAGATGGAAACTGTCAAGCGCAACTATGACTTTGTTGTTGGTGAAGCAAACTTTTCTGAAGATATTCTTTCTTCTGTTGAATCTTTGGTTAACAAAGCATTTGAGCAAAAGAAAGATATCACGAAAAAAATTAATGTTACCAAAGACAAAATGGATGTTCTTTTTAATGAGTTGAGTACATCGTTAAAAGACAAAAAGATGGCGTTTTATCAAAAACAATCTTAAGTGTTAACTAAAAAGGGTGTTTAGTATGGAAAATGAAACAAGCGTGGCGGAAGTAGGCAGTGTTAAGATTAATTTGCCTCATCAAATTGAAGATGTAGTAATTAAAGAGCAGCTCAGAAAAATTTCAGATTTAAGAATTGATGAGATTGTTAACATCTCGGCTGATCAGTTTGAAAAAAATATTAAGGATATGTTATCTTCAATTAAAGAATTAGATTATAGCCTCAAGTGCTCTTTGGATCTAAGTCAAACTCTAAAAAAGGAAGCACAGGAGAATGACGAAAAAATCAAGGGGCTAATGGAGGAGAACCAGAAGTTAAATAAACGTATTCTCGATTTAGAAAATAGCATTCCTCAGGTTAAGGATATTGAGATGAAGATGGATTTAACTCATCAGGAGCTCAACAAGTATAAGGGAATGTACGCTGAGGAACTTGCTAAAGTTGAGAGACGTCAAGAAGAAAACACGGCCCTAAAGAGCAGTTACAACAGTATCAAGGAAGAGTGTGAGGATCTCAAGAGAGAGAACTCTATGTTTAATACAGAGAGAGTTCGAGGTCTAAGCGAAAAAGATGAAATTATAAGTGACCTAGAAAGAAGACTCAAAACTGCAAGCATTGAAACAGTTGAAATCTCAAAAGAGCTAGAGCAGACAAAAGAGGAACTTGTGAGCATTTATAAAACCTTAAATGTTAGATAGGGAAATAAACAGATGAAAAATAAAGTATCACGTTTAAAGAATAAACTAGATGAAAATTGGGAAGCGATTAAAGATCGCTTCCCGATTGTTATTGATGCAGAACTTGTCGATAAGGATTCTGTTCAACAGGATGTCTTAAAGTACTTTGATGGATTAAAAAGTGCCGACGAGATAAGAGAATATCTGTCCTTAGACAAAAGCGATGCACATCTAATCTTTGTTGACCTGTTAAGATCTGGTGCGGTGCGCTTTTTAGAAGATATTGAGCGCCCAAAGTATATTAAAAATCGCAACATCGAACTCAAAAACAACTTAGAGTTCTTAAAATCAGAAAAAACGCGCTTGATCGGTGAAGAGTTGTACCTTAAAGAGCAAATTGTTGATAAGGAAAGGGAATTAGAAGCTTATAAGGCCAAAGTTCCCGAGAATGAAAAGGTCTTAGGTGATCTCAACCAGAAGCTTGAGAAGCTTAAAATTGAGCCTGACAAGCTATGGAAAGAAAATGCGGATCTGTTTGCTTTAAAAAATGAAATGTTTGGAAAAGAAAAAAAGATTCGAACTGTTCTTCGTGAGCTAGAGACTGGATTGCCAAGATTAATTAAAAGAAAAGTACGATTAGATAACTTGATTAAACAGTCAGAAAGTGGTATCGATGTAAAGAATGTTGAACGAGATAATAGCTTGAGCGAACTCTTTACTTACCGTGATACCATCGATGAGATTAAAAGTGATCTTTTTGCGACTAAAGCACGGCTTAGAGAGTTAGCTGACGAGTAAATTGGACACAAACTGATATGTACACGTTTGATCTATCTATTCGCACAGAATTGATTCATCCTTTCTTTGCACACTTTCCCATTGCCATGTTACTTCTAGTGCTTGTGTTTAAGCCACTTGTAATGTTTCTAAAACCATCTCCAATGAGAAAACAATTAGAGCTATTTGTTAGTTTTCAGCTCTATATAGGCGTACTTTTTTTTATTCCTGTAATTGTTACAGGAAATATGGCTGCCGATATAGTCGGAGGTGAATTATGCGACTATATGGCCATCTATATGCACAAACAATGGGCCTATTTTTCTTTTTTCAGCTTTATACTTGTTGCAGCGGTAGATTTAGTGGTTTTGATTGCTCAGGATAGGAGTAGTTGGAAATTTCTTGAAACAAAAAGATTTAAGTTTATAATACTAATTATGTTAGCGTATAGCTCATTTACAGTTTTGAAGGTAGGACATTACGGCGGCCTTCTAGTATATGAGCAGGGGGCGGCCATAGAGGCGTTTACACCAACTTGTCAGTACTAACTTAAGGTGTATTATGAACGAATACGAAAGACGACAATTAGAAAAAGTGCATGCTTGGAAAGTGCAAGAACCAAGCGTGTTAAACAAGTACCTCATCCCAGCAAGTCTTCCCTTTGCATGGCTCATAGAAAAAGTTATACCCATAAAAGTGATGAATGCTATTGTCCAAGGGCTCAATTCAACGGGTAAATGGGCCACTGACAAGTCTGATATTATGAAGATGAGCGATATCGAAGATATTGGGGAGCTTAAAAATTTTGAAATGGAGTTTTTAGACGAAATGTCTAAAGAGATGAGAAAGTGGTCTATTGGCATGGCCACAGTAGAAGGTGCAGCAACAGGTGCAGGAGGCGCATTACTGTTAGCGGTAGATGTTCCTGCCATCATTGTATTGGCCCTTCGTACAATTTATAAGATTGGGCTTTGTTATGGCTTTGAGCCCACTACTGTAGAGGATGAAGAGTTTGTATTGATGATACTTGCTACATCAGGTGCCAATACCATGTCAGAAAAGATTGCTGCTTTAACACTGATAAAAGGTGTAGAAAAAAAGATCGCAAAAGACTTGGCCGTGCAGAAGTTGGCCAATCAACTTACAACCAATATGGCCAAAAGAAAATTCCTCCAAATTGTCCCAGTAGTAGGGGCAGTGGTTGGTGGAGGCATCAATGGCATGTTTATGAAAGACGTTGGGCTTGCGGCCCAACGATCATTTCAAAATAAGTGGCTTGAGCAGAAGGTTTCCAAGAAAAAATCTAATTCATAGTTGATTCAACTCTTTCAACTATTTCATTGCTAAAATTTAAAAAATCTTTATAACCCTTGCCAGACTTGCCTTCCATTTCAAAAATAGTTTTTTGGAATTTGGGAAGTTGTCTGAACGTTGAGTTCGTTGAAATCATAGTTTCAAACATCTCTTGTCCGAACTGATCTTTTAAAAAGGCGGAAACACCAGCAGTGTCTTTAAACCTAAGGTCTAGTTTGGTTATAAGAGAACCTAAACTTTTTAATTTGGGATTAAGTTTTTTGACCTTGTCAGCAATTTTAAAAGTATCAGCAAGACCTACCAAAGAGAGCATATCAGTGTTAGTAGGCACTATAAAATAATCGCTTGCATTTAAGGCATTAATGGTCAAAAGGCTAAGCTCAGGTCCTGTATCTATCAAGATGAAATCAAAGTTCTTTGCAAATTCGCAGTCTAAGAGTTCTTTTAAAAAATTTTCTCGTCCTATTTCACCCGATATTGCCATGTCTAAAAAAGAATCTTTACCGCGGTATTCCTTCTCACTGGGAGCGATATATAGGTTAGGGGTAGGTGTTTCATACACTATGTCCTCTAAAGTAACCTCGTCCTCTAAAAATCCACTAATTATTCCTTTGGATTCTGGAGCCATAGGACCAATTAAAGAAACAGTTAAGCTTGCTTGACTAGGGTCTAGATCAATGAGTAACACTCGTTTTCCATTAATCGCAAGGCCGGCACCCGTATTAACAACGGTTGCTGTCTTGCCGACACCACCTTTTCTATTAGTAACAGTGATCGTAATTGGATCATCAGATTGATCATACATAAAAATCCTCCGTGATTTAAATTTATAATTTTTTCGACCTTTAAATTATCAATGTTTAAAATCAATGTGTCAAACTTATCATTATAAGTGGTTTGCATTTTGGGCATTAAAAAATAATTTTTTTAATTTTATGTATTCTGATAACATTTGCCACAAAGAGCATTCCATAGATTTAATATGCCAATGATGTATCAATTTATAAGCACTTACCACAAAATGCCGCGGCGCTGCAGGGCTATATAATCGTCCATTTGGATACAATAGGCAAAAATGCCCCCCCCTTTTTTGTGCTCCACGTTCTGGTGTAGAATAAAGTTGTTCGGTATCACAGTACTTAAATAGGAGAAATTAGTATGGAATCGAGATTAACAAGACTTTTTCGTGGCTATCTAAATTACTCATGGAAATACCTCTTCCATTCAGGGATGGCGGGTTTTGCCTTTTTTGGCCTTAGTATCATGAGTATACTTTTTGGAGTTTCTTACGTTCTACTTATCGGTAATAGCATGGAAGTATTCAAAGATACTTTTCCAACACTAATACCTTACTTTGAGGTAATTGATGAAACGTATCCATCATATTTGGTGGTACCTCTATTTTTTGCAAGTATTCCAGCAATGTGGGCCGGACTTGTAGTTTTATTTCATCACTTAGATCATGCCTTTGAGGACATCTGGAACAGAATTGAAGGACATACCCTTAGGCATAAGTTAAACTCCTACTGGTTGTTGGCCTCAATTTTTACAGTTCCTTTTGTAACTGCAATTGTGCTTCCTTTATTATCGCAACTAAATGGCCAAGATAACACATTTTGGTTCTACATGAAGGTTGTGGAGTTTGTAGTTATCTTTGGGATCTTTGCTACATATTTATGGTTTTTCTGCCAAAAGACTATTTCCTGGTCTTCTCTGTGGCGCTCAATGCTTGTTACAAGTATTATGTTTTCGCTAAACTCTACATATTTTCTCTCATACCTGTTAGAAAATAGTTTAGTGAATCAACACAGCTTGTTAATATGTGCTTTCTTCTTACTAACTTGGTCACTTGTTAGTATGTTGATCTTCACATTCTCAGCAAAGCTGGCCATGGCAATAGATGAGTCAAATAGCGGCAGCAAACATCTATACAGCTTTAAAGAGTTAAACCTCTTATGCTTACTAGAGATGTCTAAAAAACTAATTGCCAATGGGAAAAACAGGGCCGAAAGAATTCATCTATATCACTATGAATTTTCAAAGCTTGCTGAAATTACCTTAAAAGAAGCCAGAGAGATTATGAACTATCTCCACCTGGAAGGCTTTATTACAATGATGCGCTATCATGATGGCCATTATGTCGGGGCGTTAAATATCTCTCCCTATAATCTGACTATGAAAGATTTTTTAACCACCCTAGACAAAGAAAACGGGACGCTGTCTTATAAGTTCACTAAGTCGCCAGATCAACCACAAAATGATTTCTGGAGCGACTACGATGAAATGCTTGAACAAAAATTTGGTGGTCTTACCTTAAAAGACCTCATCGATGAGATGGAGGCCGAGGAAGATGTTTACGAGGAAGAGGAAGAAGTTGTAGAAATGAGAAAACCTCGAGTCAAAAACATAGTTAAGAGCATGAAAAGAAGCAAAAGAAATGCTCCCAGAAAGACTAAAGGTTCAAAGAAGAAAGTAGAAATCATTCACGATGATGAGATAGATGATGCTGAAGATTATATTGATTCAGTAGATCATCACGATGAAGTATTTCAAAATGTGTATGATGACGAAGTTGATGAAGTAGTTGATTCAACTGATAGCATCTTGGACCGCATTAGAAAGGCCAGCTAATTTATATATAATTCAATTGAAATGCCGAGCTTATACGGTCGGCATTTCATTACTCAAATAAGATTTACCTCCCTTAAACTGTGATACCCTATACTTTAAGTACTGTGATACCGTCATTATTTAATTAATATATTGCAAATAATTAGATCTCATCTTACAATTTTTTATACTCTAATATTAAAAAAAACTATTTAACAGTGAGGATCAAAATGACTGTAAACTATCAAGAGCTAGGCTTGGTTAATACCAAAAAAATGTTTAAAGCAGCATTTGACGGAAAATTTGCAATACCTGCTTACAACTTTAACAATATGGAGCAACTCCAGGCCATTGTAACAGCTTGTGCTGAATCTGATTCTCCATTTATACTCCAAGTTTCAAGTGGTGCTAGAAAGTATGCCAATCAAACCCTTCTTCGGTATATGGCCCAAGGGGCCGCCCAAATGATGAAAGATATTAATCCCCATTTGAAGTTTGCACTACACCTCGATCATGGAGATACTCTAGAAATCTGCAAAGCATGCATTGATTCTGGCTTTTCATCAGTCATGATTGATGGCTCTCACCACTCCTTTGAAAAAAATATTGAACTTACTAAGCAAGTTGTGGAATATGCCCATCAATTTGATGTGACTGTTGAGGGAGAGTTGGGAGTTTTGGCGGGCATTGAGGATGATGTTGTTGCCGAAGAGTCTACCTATACAAGGCCAGAAGAAGTTTTTGAGTTTGTAGAAAAAACAAAAGTGGATTCTTTGGCCATTTCAATTGGTACCTCCCATGGGGCAAATAAATTTAAGCCAGATCAGTGTACTAAAAATGCTAAAGGCGTTTTGGTCCCACCACCTCTTCGATTTGACATTTTGGAAGAAATTGAAAATAAAATTCCAGGCTTTCCCATTGTTTTACATGGCTCTTCATCGGTGGTTCCAAAGTATGTTGATATGATCAATAGTAACGGTGGCAACTTAAAAGATGCAGTAGGAATTCCCTCAGAGCAGCTAAGACAAGCTACAAAATCTGCGGTTTGTAAAATAAACATTGACTCCGATGGGCGACTGGCGATGACTGCAATCATTAGAAAGGTTTTTAACGATAGCCCCGAACAATTTGATCCCAGAAAGTACTTAGGACCGGCCAGAGAAGAGCTCAAACAGATGATTATAGAAAAAAACAAGGTTGTACTTGGATCAGCAGGTAGGGGCAAAGAGATTTTTACTTAATTTCTGATGAGTATTAATCCTTGACTTGACCCGATCCCAAAATCAAAGTCCACGGAGTTTGTGTCACTTGGTTGGTAGATGAATGTTTCCTCTACTGTTGTGCCCGAGAGCGTGCTGGTGTCTGTTATTGAAAGCGAGGGTGTCACGGTTTCAAGATTTGTAAATGTTAAGATGGAAGTGTTGCTACTATCGTCGGTTAAGTAGAGCTTCCCATCAACATTATTTCCATCTGAACTGTTGATCGCAAATGAATTGATCGCAAAGTTATCATCTTCCCAAGTTGGCCTGGAAAACCAGGGGCTATCAGTGGTGCCGCCAAAGGTAGCATTTTGCGTACCATTTGTGGTACAAGAGTCTTCTGCGGTGTTGGCATCAGTCTCATTGAAGTGATATAGGTACAAACATGAGGTGATTGGAACTTCTGTAGTAGGATATTCACTAGTGGGAATAGCAAACTCACTAGCAGTGTTTAGACGGTTAGTGGTAATTAGTAGCTCATCAATACTGCCTCTAAAGTTTCGTCCAATAACGGTGCTTTCTGCCCCAGCATTGGTATATCTGGTATCAGAACTAGACCAAGTGCAGACGCCGCCGTCTAGTACACCATCTACATAAATGCGTACATATGTGTCAGGATCAGAATATACAAAATTGATCTCTAGGTGATACCACTGCGCATCTGACCATGAACTACTTTCTGTCTTACAAGTGTTATTATCACCGTTTCTGTTTCTAAGAGTTATATTCAAATTGGCGCTACTATCAAAGTAAATTTGATATTCACCAGAACCACTATAATCACTGCCCGACATATCACCTTTTTCTGCTAGATAGATATTGGAGTCAACACTTGCTGCATTTAGGGTGTCAGCAGGCTTGAACCTCAAGGTGATTGCATGCTCAGTTTGGATTTCATGACTGACTCCAGGAATAATGAGATTTGCATCACTGACATTATTAGAGTCGTTGCCAAAATTTATAACATCGTTGAAATCAGCAACTCCTGCGCCTGTGTAGCCCTTGGAGAGAGTAATGATATTGGGTGATGCCCCCTCTTGAATAATAGTAAAACCCTTATCAGTGCCTAGGTATACGGTGTTGTTACCATCACTTGGTAGGTTTGGCGCTATTTCAATTTTAAAAATAGCTCGAGCGGGCAGCTGGGTTTGATAATCTGTTACTTCAGATAGCCCGAAGTTGCTTACATACAAGCTATTGGTACTTTCTCGGTGGTGATATATAGACCGGTCGCTACTGAGTTTAACTGCTGTTACACCTTGAGTGCTAGTGTCTGTGGCGATGGTATTGGGTGTTGCACTGACATTCCAAAGCTCAATACTGCTACTTGTGCCAATTGCTAGATATGAGTTTGGATCAATATCTATGCTATCAATATCTAAAACGGTATCTGAGCTGTTGGGATTAAAGGTTGAAACTCCAGCAGCATTGGCCCATGAGACTGAGTTAGTATTTCTATTTGCAATATTATCTATGAAATTATTTTCGCTTTTGTTGATGCGATAAACTCTATCTTGAGTAAAGTCAAAGATAACTAAACCGTTTTTCATGCCAACAAAAACTTTGCCATCTGTAGCGGAAATGGCGTTAATGGGGAACCTATCATTGATTAGCACAAAGTTTGGATCAGAACTTGATGTGGCCCTTAAAAATAGTTTGTTAGTTTTGGCGTCAATGATACTAAGAGCACCACCTTGATTTGGGTCATTGGCATCTGTCAGGGAGCCTACAATGTAGGCGTGAGTTGGAAAATCATCTCTAGTGCCTCGGACAGAGGAGGCGGCTTCTGTGTACCAAGTCGCGCTACTGCTGTTTCTCCAGCTATCATTGTTGGGGTCGCTTGCATCCCAGTAAAATGATGAAGAAACAGAGTTATTGGCAAGGCAATTTTGGGAATCGCCACAAGAGAGTGTATTGTTCATAATTAAGCGACTATTGCCTCCGACATTGACGGTAATGCCCATTAAGGAGTTGGTGTCTCCATTTAAAGCAATGGTGCCACTTCCAGTTTGCACACCAACAAAATTGCTACTTGTGGCCTGGTTAAATGGGTATAAAGTATTAATCGCCACACCGGTTTGCAACCAATTGGGGTTAATGGACATAAAGTTGCCATACTTATCATATCCTGCAGCAAATAGGCTTAGTTCATCGTCGAGGTCAATGACTTGGTTGGTGTCACTTAAAATACTTCCTCCACCACTTGCGGCGGACCTTATGCGCAAGCAGCTGGTGCTTGCTTCGGGACTAATGGTCACATTATTTGAATCACTGGCAAAGGGCTCCAAAGCAGAAATTGATTTGTTTGACCCGGCAACGGTTAAAATGACGTTGAAATCCCCCGATTGTCCACTGGTAAAAGTAAGAGTGTCTGGGAAGTTTGGTGAGAGCTGAGATTCTCCGGTTTCACACAAGTCGGTGCCAATTTCTGATGTGTCCCAGGCCATCTGTTTTGTACCAGAAAAGTTGGTGGCATTTGTGTTGCTATCATTTTGAGCTGTTAACCTAATTCTGGTATTGTTGCCAGCAACAATATTTGAGTCAATAATTTCGATTAAAAACTTTGATGCTCCTTGGGATACTAGGGTTAGGGCACCAGTACTATCTGTGATGTTGGTATCACTTGTTAGCCTTGCTGTAATGATCGTGTCACCATATTTAGTGGTTTGGTTCCAATCCCAGTCAATTGTTGTAAAGTTAGCGTTAGTAATGCGATTACTTCTTAGTACTACTGAGTTACTGTCAGTACTCCAGTTGGCGTTTGGATCTGATTTGTAGTTGCCCCAAGTATCGTAACCTTTGGCCATAAATTTGGGGTTATTGTCGCCGAGATCGGTGGTGACCATGTTATTTGTGTCATACGTGGCAGTGGCCAGTTCAGGGTCGTAATTGCCTGGATCTGCAGTATTTTCAAAATCTTCTAAGATTTTAATAGCAGTTAAATCCCCTGCTGTAATATTTGGAATAGGTGCAGGGGAGCTCTCATACTGCTCGTTGCACATCTGGTCGACGCAGGCAAAAGCGTTGATGGTTGGATAGTTGGGATCGGCATTGTAAAAAATGATGTTACTATCTAGAGTCGCAGAATACAAGTTGTTGGCGTCGTCGTAAGAAAATTGTACCAGTTCTGTGCCGGGGATAACAGCAGCTGTTCCCGACCGAGAATTTTTGCCATTTTCCACAGTAAATGGCACCACTTGAGTGTCGTTGCAGTCAGAACATTGAGTGTTGTTTAGAGCATAAAACCTATAATCAACTGCGATTAGTCTGATTTTAAAAGGTTCTCCGGCCGTGATGTTTGGATCGACACTACCTACTGCTTCAAGTTGGGTGCCCACACCACTATTTACCAGGGATTGTCCGGGATATAAAATGAGATAGCGCATTTTATCACCAATTGCTGAGGTGATGTTAATCTGGTCGGCTTGCAGGCCAGTTTTTGAAATAACGACATTAGTGTCGACATCTCGCAGTCCATCGGCCTTGATCTCTCTTCCAAAATTCTGGGCGCCTGAAATGGTGTATAAAGATACTGCGTTGGAGTCGCCGTCGGTATTACTCCAAACGACGTCGTTTTCATCAGTTACAAAGTTGCCAAAATTATCATAAGCAGCTGCGTAGGCATTTATGCTTTCTCCAATTTTGAGGGTGCTGCTGTCGGCAAGAGGGGAGCCTTCACCGCCACTTACTGATCTTAACTGTAGGCAGTTTGGATCACTTACTCTGATATTGAGGGCAGTGGCCAAATTGGCAGAAAGCAGTCCTGTTGTGTTTTGAACCCCTACTGATACACCATTTTCTTGTTTTTTAAATGCTCCGGTAAAGACGGTGTTGCCGTCTGTGAAGTTGACGTCAAAGTTGTCCACGTCGTTGCCGTATACTAAGGCGTTTTGGTTTGAGTCAAACTCAGGTCTAAGAGTGTTGCTATCTGCTCCACAGTAATCTTGCCCACTGCCTGCATTACTTGTGATGTTAATCTGTTTCACTCCGCTGTAATCAGTTGCAGTGTTGCCATCTGCATCGACAGCAGTCAAAGTAAAGGTCACATTTTCACCGGCATTTGGATCACTTGTGCGAGTGAGGGTGTAGCTTGTTGCTCCATTTTCAGAGATGACGATATTACCTGTTTGGTCAGTCGCATTGCTATCGTAAGAGAGTGCCGTGGAGACGTTGATGGTACCTGGTCTTGTATTTAAAGTTACTGAAGATACCAGGGTTAGATCGTTGCCTTCAAAATCTGCAGTATTATAGTCACCAGCAACAGAGGTAAAGCTCCAATTGGCATTTGGATCATCGGTCAAAAAGTTTCCATATTTATCATAAGTGGCAGCAAACATTTGGATTTGATTGGTGTCACTAGTTGATACTGTTTGAGCAGCAACTTCTATTGCGTTGCTGTCACCACCAGTTTTATCCATTATCTTAAGGTGGTCTAGTGTACTGGCCTGAACTGAATTGATCGTACGAGACGTTCCTGAAGTTTCGCTGGAGATGGCCATGAGGGTAGGAGTCTCTCCTGCTTTGTACAATATGAAGTTGGCGTCAAATGTTAATTCTCCACTTGTAAAGGCCCTATCTCCTGCACTGACAACGTTGGGCCCAAACCCTCCAGCAGATTTACTGGCCCCCACAAAGGTAAAGGATAAGTCGTTTGCTTGCTCAAAGGTCGCCACGGTATTATATGCACTATCAACGGCTTTGACTACGACCTTAAATGGGGTACCGGCTACGATATTATTTGGATCTAAAGTGATCGCTTCCTCTAAGGTAGCAACACCTTCGTTGTGGACTTGATCGCCAATTAGCACTATAAAGCGGGCAACATCCGAGGTGTTGATATTATAGTTAGAAGATTGGATTGAGTTTGGATAAGCAGAAGAGGTAAATACTAAAAATTTATTATTACCGGCTGTAGTATTTGTGACTTTAACAGCTGCAATCCCTTTGGTAAAAGATATCGGTACATTTGGATCAAAAGTAGCATCATTGGCGTCACTGGCAATTGTTTCCACTGCATTGGTGTCGTCTTCAATAACATTAAACCTGTCATCAACGCCGTAAATATTGATCGTAAACTCTTTTTCAGTTTCTTGGTCTAAGGTGTTGCCGTCTAAGGCATCATTGGCATCAGGTGCACCAGGCACCAACGTTTCACCCGGCAGGGCAGCTATGAGGTATTTTTTACTGCTGGGCCTTACATTATAGGTAGAAGATGTAACTCGTTCATAGCCCTCAGTGCCTATAAACTCGGGTGTCATCGAGCGCGTGCTGGTGTAGCTTGGATGGGTGTTGGCAGTGTTATTTGTGACGGCGATGCTTGTTATACCGTTACTTAGTGTGAAGTTGTTGGGATCAATGACACTTGCAAAGCTATCAGTGGATGTTAGGTCTACTCCTACATTTAAGCTGTCATTGTCTACAATGTTATAGTATTGGTCGACCAAGACGATATTGACGTCGAATGAACTTCCTGTCGTTTGCTCATTTGGATCATTAACAATTGCAGTAGAAGTCGAGGTTTGACCGCTTACTAAGCTCTGTCCGGGAAGGATTGCTAGTAGCTTGTTGGCATCAGCAGCATTAATATTAAACGATGACGAAGTGTTGTTGCTCAGGGTCGTTTCAGTTAGAGTGATCGTCTTGCCTGTTTTCTGTAAAATATCTCTGTAGCTAACGGTGGCTTCGCCACTACTAAATGATCCAATCGGTGGCAGGTTGGGGTTATTATCACTTGAAGTAAACTGATATGAACCGTTAAAGCTAGAAATTGTGTTATAATAGACGTCCACTGCTTTTATGGTTACATTAAAATCTGTGCCTGCTGTTAGGGTAGAGCTTACAGTCCCTGTGATGGCGCTACCTATTGTGGTCTTTCCTTGCACATGAGTTTGGCCTGGTAAAATAACTATGGTTTGATTGGCATCGGCAAAGCTCACATTATAGTTTGAGCTTGTAAAGGCCCCCGACGTGTTGCCATCAACTGTGGCAGTAATGGTGCTGCTATCTGCTAGGATATTGACTACATCATAAACCTCTATGCCGGTTGTCGTATTGCTATTGCCATCGTTGGGATCAAAGGTCCCATTTGGATCAGTGAGTGAGATCGACGTTGCATAGCTGCCAACAATAGTGTTGTAATATTGATCCACAACTCGCATGGTAGCTTGAAAACTTGATCCTGCTACTTGGGAGCTGGGAGTACCAGTGATGGCCGAAGCTGCACTTTGATTAATTTGCCCAGGATTATAGCTCTGTCCAGGCAAGATGACGATAGGTCTGGCGCCAGTTGAGTTAGCTATAACGGTGTAAAAATTTGATTCTTCAAGGGCGTCTAAAGCGTTACCTTCGATTACTGACGGAGTTAACTTATGTCCAGAAGCTGCTTTGTAACTAGTCGTGGCGGCTACCAATAAGTCGTTGCCATCAAAGTAAACATTGGGGTCAGGGGCGTCGGCCAGGGTTGCAACTTGAATCCGAGTATCACTTAGAGGGCTTTTATTGTAGCAGGCATCTGTTGCTATAACATTTACATCAAATGCAACACCAGCAGTGACAGTTAGTGGTGTCGATGATGTAATAGCGTTTCCATCTGCCCCGATACCTTCATTAAAGGTTTCACCAGGCAGTTGTAAAACAATTTTTGTGGCCTCTGCAGCACTGACTGTAAAGTCAGGCGGGGTTCTCTCTTGTACCCCTGAGAGTGTTTCAGGGATAGCAATGGAGTGGGTAGTTGCCTTTTTGGGACTAACATTAAAGGTGGCCTTACCATCGACAAAATTGGCATCATCGGCCAATAGAGTTACATTATCTGAGTCCGTTATTGTGATTGATACAAGGTTGCTATCGTAATCCGATGTAAAAATTCGGTTGTAGTACTGGTCGGTGACTATGACGTCGAGTGTGTTGTTAGGCTCACAAGCTACTAAATTGGCAGTTTGGTTGGAAAGAGCATTTTGATATCTAACATTTAAGTCTGCTTCGACTCTTCCCGAGTTTAGAGTTTGAGAGGGAAATAGGGCTACTAGGTTACTGACGTCGCTTCCTATAACTTCATAGCTATTGGATGAATATTGAGTACCATCATCGAGTAAGTTGTTATCCAGGCAGTTACTGGTGCAGGTTGCCCTGAGCTGCTGTTGAGCAACGTTTTTAATACTGCTGGCCTTAAAGGTTGTTACCTTGACTTTAACCTCTCCATTTTGAATGCCGTTTGGATCTACTGTAATTATCGCATTTGGATCATTTGAGACCTCTACATCAATGCCTGCGCTACTGTCTTCATACACAATATTGTGGTATTTATCAGTAATGTAGACTGATGCCTCAAACTCCACAGCTGCGGTTTGAACGCTACCATCTTGATCAAAAACCAGGTTGCTATCAGCCTGGCCTTGATTCATGGTTATCTGACCAGGCAGCTGGATTAAAAGTTCATGGTTGTTTGGATCACGATTTACCGTGAACTCACTGCTGACTACACAATCTGTGGGGTTGCCGCAAATGGTGGATTCAATTTTGATTGTATGTTTAAAGCCTCGATCTTCTGATGCTGTTTGGATGGTGACTGGAACATCTACTGCGTTACCTTCTGTGGTGTAGTTACTAGCTGAAGTTTGCTCAAACTTATCACCATTGACTTGCACGGCAAATGGAATAGCATCTAAAGATGCTTGACTTACAATTCCAAAAGCAGCATTGACGTATAAGACGTTAATTTTAATTTCTTGGCCGACAGTTACATCATTTGGGGTACCCGTGACGGCATCGTTTAAGTCAGCGGCGACGCCATTGTAGGTTTGGCCCGGTAAAACCACTATGGCCATGGTTGCCCCTGACTCGTCGACCACTAATTTATTACCGATAGGTAGTATCCCTCCATTGGGGTCTAAGGAGGCCTTTAAAATAATATTTGCATCGGTGGTCGCTTCTTCTAAGTATTGCAGGTCACTGTACTCGACATTTCCTTTTTGCAATTGTTTAGTCTTGGTACCTCTAAAGACTGTGTTGCTGTCGGCAATGTTTACGCTTAAGGCAATATTGCTGGTGTTTGTATTCCATAGAGTATTTCCATACTGATCAACTAGCAAAACCCCCAGGTCTGACCAAGTAGAGTTTAGAAGATAGCTAGACCTTGGCAGGTTATCCGGATCCCAAGTCAAGCGGTTGGGATCACTGGGGATTATTTCCACTGTCTCAGTATCTGTAACACTGGGGTTAAACTCCGATGCTACGGCCCTGACTGCAAAGTTGTAAGATCTGTTACCTGGATCAGGAGCATCCTTATTGTTGAAAGTTACAGTTGCAGCTCCGTTTGAAAGTGCACCAATAATTTCATAGGCGTCACTGGCGTTACCTGTTGAGCTAAAGACGTTGTTTGTATTTGTATCGTATTCAATAATATCTCTCCAAAATTCGGTGGTACCAGTACACTGTGCTTTAGTGCGATATACAGTAGGATTTACGTTGCACGATCCTGGAGTCCAAAAGTCATTGGGGTCACTTGCAGGGCAATTTGCTTGATCATTACTTCCGCTAAAGCAGCGACCAGGTGTCCAGGTTCCAGCTGTTCTTGTTAATGTGAGGCATGTTGCGGGGTTTTCTGTATCAGCTCTGCTACATGGTTCAGGACGGTACATGCCGTTTGCATCATCTTCCATTATTTCAAAGATAACATTTGAATCACTGTCAACACCTGTCGTTACAGTATTATCCCAAACATCGGTTAGACGAATGGTGCAACTAAAATCAACGCCCGCTTTTATTGGATTTTTTGTGCTTTCACAGGCACTTTGGGTAGTTTTATCACTGATAGTATTGTTATCTCTATCTTGACAAAAAGCTGCAGTCCAGATAGCACTGTTGCCCTCACAAGTCCCCTTTGTTAAATAACTAGAGTTCGAGCAGCTGCCTGGAATCCATCTATAATACTCACAAGCGATATCAATACCACTTGCAGGTCCGTGGAGGACAGAAAAAGATTTGCGGTCACTTGCAACCACACCCTCTGCTGAGGTGCCCACCTCTACGACGTAACTGTCACCGGGAAGAGTTGCTCTAAAAGAATTGGAGTCACTGGGGAGATTAGAAATACATCCATTGCTAAATGAATAGCTGCTATCGTTTGGTTTGGTATTGGATGTAACACTTGTGGTATCGTCCCCATTTGCGTCCTCAAATTTAAAATATAGTATTTTATTGCCATCTCCCTCATCATCTTCTAGTAAATTGTCATCGGAGTCATACAGACAGATGCTGTTAATGGGAATAGTTGCTCCAGCAATTAGGTTTGGATCACCGTTATTTGGAAAATCATTGGCATCGGCATCATTTGGTGGGAATTTTATTTTACTATATACACCATGCTTTAGATTGATGTTAATTATCGCTTCTGCTGTTTCTGTGTTGCCGTCAACTCCCAAAGAACTCCAAGAAGCAAGCAGTTGACCTGCTCTGTTGTCAGTAATATCTAGTAGGTTGCCGTCGTTGTCGGGGACATTTGTCAACACGATTTGATTAACACTATTGAAATTAATGTCAGCACAATTTTTTAGATCATCAGTGAAGCTACTTCGGTGCAAGATGGAGCTTTTATAGATATATTTTTTAATTGAGGCATCAATGTTATCTTCAAAAGAGTCACTAGTTTCAAGCCCAGGAGTTCTACGCGCTTCTATGGTCGAAGAAAATGAACCACTACCATTTGTAATACACCTTTCACAGTAATTATCATGAGAGTCGTAGGGTAACATACAAAACTTGGCAGTCTGGTCAGCAGTGAATAAAAAGGTGTTGGGGTCTTCTTTGGATGTAGGACAGTTAACGGGATTACTACAGCCTGTAGGAGGCAGAGGAACTGTCGTGTCGCTATAATCATAATCGGCCAGAGAGTCGATATCATTTTTAATGCGCAGTGAATTTATGTCACCTGCTAGCATTGTTGCATTAAAAAATGAACTATAGGCAATGCGGTTTTCGTTACCGTTAACGGCAGGATCAAGTAGTACTTGCATACTTGCTGCAAACCATACATCCTGGTTGGCCCGTGGTAAATTGATGGGAATACGATATATCTCCTTGGTAGAGGATACACGAGTATCAATTACTTTGGTATATGTTTGCTCCAAAATCCAAGAGTTATTTCCGTCAATGGTATCGTTGGCGTCGACTAGGATATAAGTGTTGGGGTCATTGATATCCGTAGTTGGAAATGGGTAGGTGTTGGGGTCTCTTAAGTATTTGCCGGCATCATTAAGCAGATTTGTGTTATTTATAATCCAAGGTGTGTCGTTATCTGGAGCTGGAGCGGGCCTAGTCGATCCGTTTCTGGTTAACATATATATCTTGATAGAGCGGGTTTCGTCCTTGGCAGTAATCCAGTTGTTGTATTTATCGTAGGTTTTTACAACGAGATATTGGTTGGGATCAGTTGCATCAGTTGTTGCAAGTGCGAGCTCAATGTTAAAGGGCTGTTGTGAGTATATATAAGCGGTGTTAGATGAAGTGATATTTGGGTCATTTAGTGTTGCACTACTGCCGTCTCTTCTTGTCCATGTTGAAGAGCCGACGTCTGCTGTGAGGGTCAAGCTACCTTGCCCCATTTTTTGGGGAGTAAGCCTAATACTAAAGGCCCGCTCGCCACTTGGATCAATCAATTCTATAATGTTAGTGTCGTCAAAAGCGTCGGCTCCAGTCCATGAGGCAGAAACTTCTAGGGGATCTAAAACAGCAGTCGCGCTATTTGCATCAAATAGGTTTCCATACTGATCTTCAAGGTATGCAGTATACTCGCTGGCGTTATTGGATGTAGGTATGTCTTGTCCTCCTGGCTTGCAATAACTAAATTCTTTGCCCTCACATAAGTAGCTAGGAGACTGTGAACTCTGTTGCAGCCCTGCACAGCTATCGAGAGTGAAAATATGGGAAGCCCCATAATTAAGAGTGTCCGCCTTATAAACGCCATTTTGACATATTGGTGTATTGGTACCATCTGAAGTTTTGCGGATGTTGATATGAGTGGGATCTCCAGAATAGATCGTGATGCCATTTAGGGCACTTTTTGATGGGTCAGGTACCCAAGTTACCGCTGGATCATAGTCTGCCCAATCCTCGGTGACCAAACGTCGATTGTTCCAATTTGAAGGGGTTTTTGCCGTCACCTCACATGTCTCACGAGAAGTCCTATCTGCTTTGCTACATTTTGCCGCAGTCCAAGTATAGACCGGCTTAGTAGTTGTGGTACATGTTCCTGCACTTTTGATACTTGCATCACTACAGCGGCCAAACCTCCACGTTTCGTTACTTGAAGTACAATCAGCTGCAGTATAGTAACCAGAGCCGCTGCATTTACCTTCGGTCCAGACCTCTCTGGTTCCTTCACAGTCTGCTTGAGTGGTGTATGCCAAATTGTCACAAGCACCAGAGACTGTAAAGTCACTGTACCCATAAGAGTCATCTACCTCTATATGAAAAACAGGTTTAAAGTTAGTATCTCTAAACACCATTTTAAGTCCAGTAGGAGAGTCACCGCTGACGACACCTTTATAAAAATACATATCTACAACTGAGTTGCCATCGGGAGTTTTTATCCAGCGATCATTGTAATCGTCGGTCCAGGTGCTTGGGGTTTTAGTGGCCGCTCTACAGTCTGTAGCGTTATCGATGTCTGGATCAGAGCAGCTGCCGTTGCGCCACACCTGATTGTTAGATTTACAATCGTCTTTTATGTTAAATTGAGTATCCGAACATGTGCCCCCAGAATCGATAAAGGCCCTGTTGACTCCTTTTAGCTCTAATTCGATAAACTTGTTGTTAAAAGGAGCGAGTGTACTTTCATCACTTTCGTTGTAACGGGGATCAGTGTAGCCTCCACTAGCGCTTGGGAAAAATCCATTTGGGAAGAGGTCGTTGTCGTCAGCGTAGTTATCTTTTTCAGTATTGAGGTTATATCGATCCAGTGTTAACTTAACAGGTACCGTACCGCTGACATGGGTACAAATATTATCTCCACTGTCGCGAATCGATACTTCAATTGGAGTGAGTGCACCCGCCCAAGCCACATTTGATAATGCAGAAGCATTTCCATCTTTTGAGACTGAAATTGCTCTGGCGGCCAAGTGGTGAGGAATGCCGGGGGTGACCGTAAATTCTGCAGTATGGTCGTAGCTGTTAGCATCCTGGGTGAGTGTAATTCTTCCGGTCCCCTTGGTGCCTGGCTGATAGAATAAGGTGCCAAACTTTACACCATCGTTGGGATCGGCCAGTGTTGTTGTTGCCTTATCGGCGTACGTACTGCCACTAAAAACCTCAGGTGTAGAAGTGCTCCAGGTGACAGTTCCATCTGTAAGGTTATATAGAAAGTTACCCATGTTGTCGACTATAGCGGCATGCAATTCATGTGGCTCATTGGGATCTCTGTCTACATTCGTCGTCGTCTCGTTATATACCTTGGCACCACTGTTGGTCCTGATGGTTATACTAGGGTCATCGGGATCGGGGAGGTACTTCCATATAGGCATTCCTCTTTTATCGGCTATTACAACATCGGCGGCTAGGTTCTCTTCTACTAAAATCTCCACACCGGTGGAGTCAAATAGATCTCCTCCATCATCAACCCACATTTTAGTTATCCCAGAAGAGGCGATGTAAAAGTCAAAATTATCATTGGGGTCTGCTGCCACAGCTGCTAGTAGCTTTGTTTTTATTTCAGCGGCAACATTTTCAGGGGTATCGGCAGTATTTAAACCAGCTAGTGCGGTTTGAATTTCGGCAACAGTGGTGCCCGAGCCTAATACACAAATTCCTCTAACAAACAAGCAAGTATATGCCTGATATTTATCGGGAAGTTTTGAAAGCTGCCCGGTCCAACTTGAGGTTGCATCGTGGTTGAAGTGAATTGTCTTTTGTCTGGGTTCTTCAACTGATCCACAACTATTACAAACATTTTGCTCAAAGTTTTCTAAATATACAATTATATTAAATGTTTCACCTGCAGTTTCAAAGTTTCTACCTCTTTGAGTGGACTCTGGGTTAGGTGAGATATCCGAATCTGGTTTTAAAATCTGATCGCTTGGATCAGTTGACCATCCGTAGAGCTTATGGCTGCCATCGATACCTACAGGTGCACCGGCAGAGGCAGGGGAGAAACCAGAAGTCTCAACGCCAATTGCAAACTCGTCATAATCTCCTTGACCTTTTTCCGTGACCAGCTCAAAAGTTACTGATTGTTTGATCATAGGAACTGTCGCAGTTATATTAAACACGATGTCGTCGATGGTCCCGGAGCGGACCTGGGTCAATGCAAATCCATTCTCATCTGTATAGGAGACAGGAGTTGTGGGCCTTACTTCCTTGGTATTTGCACTTGTGACCACATTAAAATTTACTTCAATGCCAGACATTGGTTCTCCGTCAGTAGTAACGACTTGAACAACTAGTGGTCTTGAATAGAGTGTTGTAATTGCAGCAGTTTGATTATTACCACTTGTCATGTATAGACGCATTCCGAAGGTGCCGCTTTCTAGCTCCTTTTCCATCTCAGGGTCTTTGGATAGACAAGATATAAAAGTAGCAAGCGTTAACAAAACGATGATGGTGTGTACGATCAGTGAATTTCCTCTATAGTATAAATTTTTCACCATGGTACCTACTCGTCATAAACGGACATTAACTTAAACTTAAGCAAGGTATACTGTTATTTTAACTGACCTAGTTGACTAATTTAGTATGGACGTGATTTCACAGGTTTATCTAGGGGTGAGCTAGCAGTGAAAATGAGAAAGTGGCAATAAAGTGTGGCATAATTTGCAAATCATAGAATATGTGCAAGCTAAACAACCTACTGTTTACTTGTTTCTTCGACTAATAGTTCAGATAGATATGTTTTTAAGTTGATGGGTTTATTGGTCAGGCCTAGTTTTTTTCGAATTTTTTCTTTGTGTACATGAACTGTAGAGGCTGCAATATGCATTAATGAAGCAATCTCTTTTGCTTGGTATCCGGCGCGTACTAGTTGACAGACCTTTATCTCTGTTGGAGAGAGTTTTAGTTTATAGTTGTTAATTTTATGATAAAAGTCCATGGACAGGCGATTTAAATTGGTTTCAAGTAGTTCTATTAGTTGAGGCCTGTTATGTGCTTCTTCTTTAATTCTTTGGAGTACCGGTTTGACCGTTTTTTCTATGTTGAGATTGATATTTTCTTTAATACTAATTTTTTCCTCTTCAATGTGGGCAAGTACATTTTTTAAAGTAATGTTGGCCTCTTGTAGTTTATGATTTTTTTGCTTGATATTTTCTTCTGCTAGTTTGCGCTCGGAAATATCTTTAAAATCCTCCACTACACCGATTAGATTGCCTTCGGGGTCACTAAAGGGAGTCGCTGTAACAATACATGGAACTAAACTTCCATCTGCTGTAATTTTATCTATCTCTACCTCCAGCTTGGACTTGCCGTTTTTTATTTGAACGATTGGGCATTGTTTGCTGTGGCAGATTTCTCCTTTAAAAACATCATAGCAATTGTGCCCAATGTTTTGCGAAAGCGTTGTATTTGTAAGTTGTAAAAAAGTTTTGTTAACTCGCAAAGTAGTAAAGTTTAAATCAATTACTCGCATCCCGTCCGCTGCAGTATTAAATATTTGCATCAGCTCTTGTTCGAGTAGCTTGTTTTGATTTACCTTCACTGTCAGTTGTTCAATAAGTTCAATCAACTCCAGCTTTTTCATTTTGCTATATGACATGAAGGCCCCCCATGGTGGTCTAGGTGCATTTTTTTCATGGATGCTATAAACAGATTACTGGAGTCCAGGAGGTTTTGTGTACTAAAGATTGTATCGGAGTTTAATAACTTAAACTCAATCAAAGATAATAAATATATGGTCTCACGACTAAACCATAACATGTCTAAATAGGCGTGATCTGCTCTGGCGTCTCTTTTGTGAATTAGATTATGAATAGTTGATTCTGCTTTTTTATGAAAAGATTGATGGACACTATCGAGCATTTCAATTTCATCTATGTTGGGGTGGATTTTTAGTCCGACGTCTTTAATCCAGGCCCCAAGGGCACAGTTATTAGCAGACTGCAGGCATACATTTTTTCCTCTACTGCCAAATGTTTTGGTAAGATCACGTGCCCACCGAAGATGAACCAGGCGTGCGTGACTTACATCGAGTACTTTAAAATCCTCTGGCATGGCACTAAATGGCCCTTCAAATAAACGCAGCAGAAGATTGCGGGCCTTTGTGGGTTTTTTGCCTTTATTTTGTCTTTCCAAAGAGCGCAATTCGATATCTGTTAGTAGCGAGATAATTTCTCTGCTCATGTTGCGAACTTCTTGGAGGTGCAGTTTTGCTTTATCTTGGTCCTGTTGCTTTAAGGAGGCGACAACCTCCTTGGCACTCATGTGGAAGTGTTTGTGTATGTCAACTAAATGACGAGTTGAGTCGTGCTCTTTGTAGGTATCTAGTGCTGTAGTGTGCAGCCAAACTCCCAATTCACAGTCATTATAGGACTGCAACTTAATATCCTTTTTACCACCGTGGACAATGGCCTCAAGCTCCATTTCCCAATTGAGATGAACATTTCTGGCCATACAGATATCTAAATTTGCTCCCATCGAATGTTCTCCTTGCTAGAGGCGATATTTATCTGGTTTTAAAGACTTATTTACAAATTACATGAGATATTCATGGTCAGCAATACATATAAGATACATATATACTGCATATATATTACGGGTGTTTTGTATATGTGGATCTAAACTACTATTTACTTACCAGGTGGAATAAAACTATATTGAAGACCTGTATCTGTTTGTTCCAAGTAATACTCGACATCAGGCGACAGGGTAGCACTGCCTCTTTGCATCATTTTCTCTGTCCCGATGGCCTTGACTGCGGCCTTCTGGTTACAACCAAAACAAAGCTTTCTGATATTTTCTGTCGAGCTATCTCCGCCTAACGAAATTGGGCGTAAATGGTCATATTGCAGATTAACTCGACTGGTACAACGCTTCCCTGTTATAGGAGAAAACCCTTCGCATCTATTTTGTGCCCTTAAATCTACTGATTCTTTGACCTCTCTGGTAATATATCTCTGGCTTTTAGATTGTTTAGTAGATGTTTTTTTTGCTTTGGCAAGTTCTCTTTGTTCAATATATTTATCGAGCAAACATTCGATCACTTCAAGCTCACTGCAATCATCAAAATCCTGCCCAACCTTTTCAAGCTTCTTTAACAAATGCTCTGGAAGGGTAATGTAAAACATTCTTGGTGGTGGATTTTTAGATAGTGAATGGAAAATGTTTTTTACCTCTTTACTCGATCTGCCGCATACATGTTCAACTAACTTGCTTTTGTTTTGAATTCTATTGTTTTTAAAAAATGCATATAGTGAAGCAGCAGTTGTTAAACTTAAACTTCCGTCTTTAATTTTTTCCTTAATAATGGGCGTCGCTTTGATAGCGCGTGTAGTTTTTACCCGTATCGCAGCTTCGGCATCAGAGTATTTCAAAATTCGTGTGCAAAACTTAAACAACGAAGGTGCGCCATAATCGACAAACAATTTCCTTTTATCAATTTCTTCTAAATAATTTAAGACTTCTATGATAATTTGTTTTTCCTCTTTAACTTTTATTTTAATACCAGCAACTAATTGTTTGTCACTCAATTTACAAATCATTTCACTCCCCTTGTTTAAAATTTTTTAGAAACTATCATAACGATTACATAAAGACCAATGTAAGAAATCGCCGAACGCTTTTGGTAATGAGGGCGTAGGTAAATAAATAACTCGCCTAAGATACTTCTTGGCGTGTACAAAACGTTTGCTTTAAAAAGATAAAAAAGATGTTACATTTTTGATTTTCGAAGGCCTAGAGAGCAAAAAAGCAAGGCCTAATTTTTTTTTTAAAAAACCTTACTTCTAGCAATGTCTCACTATCCCGCTGTAGCAGCGACGCAAAGATTAAACAATTTAAAAAACGTCTCTGGAATAAATTACGTTTATAAATTAAGTTAAGTCTAGGTTCAAAAAGGATTGCTTCGTATCTAGTCCAGCAGAGCATAGACAACACTGCGCGGCCCTTAAGTGCTGCCTAAACTTAAAGGCCAGCAAAACGCTTGAAAACCTTTTTAAAACCAAAGCTCTCCTTGAATGCCATAGGCCGAACCGTGATTGCTACTTGCATATGTTGGTGCTTTATCTGTGGCGCCGATACTTGCTTTATTGGCATCATTCCAAAAACTCATAGTGTAAAATAACCTGATTACAGGACGCCCCCAAATCCCTTTGCCAACACTTACTTGAGAGGCAAGTGTCACTCTAGTTAGCCTGCGGCCACCAAGTGTGCTGCCATCAGGGTTAACTTCTGAGTTATCTTTTATCCAAGAATGTCCAAGTTCAGCAAGTACTTGATAGTGATCTGTAAAAAAATACATCGGTCGAATTCCTACATTGTACCACTTCGTCGTGTGGGCCCCGCTGTATCTAAGCTCAAAGCTAGTTGCAAAGTGAAAAGAAACTCGAGAGGATAGTCGTAGGGTGGCCTGTTCTACAAAGCGCAATCTATAAGCATCATCCTGCCGACTGACATCTTTTTCTGGGGCTGAATCTCCATCAAGGCCTAGAGTATGTAAAATTCCACTACCTCTCATCATAGAAAACTCATTAAAGCCCTTTCTAAACTCATAGCGATGTTTGGCACCAAAAATTGTTCCAAAACCTCTTTTGTAAAAAGTGTTAGAAGCAGTACCTTTTGGTGAGCTGCCAATACCTACCCAAAAATGTAATGATTGATTGTCTGTAATTTTAATATCGGTAAGTCTTGCGTCCCATAGAGCTAAACCATGAGTTCCCGAACTACTCTTTTTGTCGCCAATTTCTCTCATTAAAGCAACCGCCAGCTTCCCCGATAAAAGTGGTATGTTGCCGACTCCACCGCCCATGCCTTGAGTGTTGGAGTAGTGGTTCCAATCGTTCATATGCACATCATTGGAATAGTAATATTTTTTACCAACCCAATAAGTTAGTGGTAGATCCCCAAAACCTCCGGCTTCGACATATCCTTCACTCATCCACATCTTGACATCATTGCTGTCAAATACTTCAAACATTTTATGGCCCGGCATAGAAAAAGCAAAATTTATAGTACTTTTAAAAAAGGGATCATCTTTATTTTTTTGACTGCCCAAATGATATGATTGTGCTCCAAGCTCACTGTACATATTACATTCATTACCCAAACGAAACTCGTTACCAATAGTTCCATTATTATAAAAACACTCTTGGTCTCCTCCTTTGGAATTAAATCCAACTCCTGTCCTAAGGTATCCAAAAAATTTTGTAGAAGTACTTGCAAAACTCAATGTGCAAAACAACAGAGCAATAAAAAAAATCCATCTTTTCATAAGGTTCCTCCAAAAAATAAAATGTAGAAGTTAATTTTAGCATTAAGGGGCCAAAGACTTCAAGGAGAACCTGCTTGGATTTAGAGACCGATAAATTCGGGGCGAGTTATATAGTAGACACTATCGTTGATAGCACGATCTACAATGAATAAAGATAGGGCCATAGCATAGGCCCAGGTGCGATTTGATTCACCAATTAAGCTTTTAGTTCTTCTCATACCTTGCATACATAGGGTTCTATGAATTAAAAGACCAATACCAATCCCTTTTAAAAGGACCAAGTCAAACATTCTGTGATATCCCCATCGATCGACTTCAAAGTAGCCCGATCTAAAGTTCACATCTTGGTCTTCATACATTTTGATGGCCAAAATCTCTAGCAATTTTTTTCTGATCTTTTCTTGATCTAAATCATCTGGGGTGAGTTGATCCCACTCAACTTCTTTTTTATCTTTAATGAACTTTGGTAGAGCATCTTTGTACTTGCTAAAAATTTGAGGCAAAAGTTTGGCCCGATGATGCTCAACCTGAGACATAATGTCTCCAAAATCGCGTAAAAACTCGGGACTATTTCTTAATTTTTCAAACTCAATTTGTACCTTTTCATCATTGACCCCAAAAAAGAGTCCATAAATATAGCTATTGACTAAATCGACCATGGCCAAAAAACTATACCCGCCATAAAACCTATTCATGTATTTACCTTTTGGTTTAATAAAAGTTGTAAACAAGTAGTTCATAGTAGCTGCGGTTACAAGGTCATAGAGAAGTTTTCCCATCCATAACTTCGGGCCATCTTTTTCCCAATTTTTGGCATTCTTCCAGGTGTAAGAAGACGCCATAGAGGCCGTACCTGCTGCGGTAAAGACTATGGCGGTATCTTTGACCGCTCGTTTTTGACTAGGGTTTAAATTATTTGCTCGGCATGAGTACTGAAGCTGCTCTAATTTTTTAGTCATTCTATAGGCGGTCTTTTGTGCCATTTGTTCCACTTTTTCTGGAGGATAGTCGGGCATTGTTTTTTGTATTTTTACTTTGAGTGCTTTGGTTTGCTTTTCCCAAAACTCTCTGCGCTGATGATCTAATTTGTTAAATAAACGGATAGACTTTACTTCAGAAGTAGCAGAAAGCTCCTCTTTGGCAGTTTTAAAAAATACTCCGATAGCATCTAATATTTTTGTTTTTTCTGGGGCATTATTGGTCCCAGCGGCAAATCTTAAGTAAGAAAAAAAGCGTGAAATAAATGGTAGGTAATAATTATTTGTATTGTATAAATTCCCTAATCCTTGAAGGACTCTTTGGCGATGCTCATTGGGTTTTAACTGGGTAAACCTTAAATATGCATGAAAACGTTCGATAGTCTGCTCAGAAAAGTCGGGCATTTGGATACTTCGCTTTACCACTGACCATTGAGATCGACTCAGAGTAATGGAGTTTAACATCTCGGTAAAAACAGGTTTATGTTCTATGGGGACATGTAACTTTTCTAATATATCTTCTTTGATATATTTACTATCTGGAAAAAAATCTTCTAAGCGACTTCTGACGACAACTGATTCATCTACCCATAAGAGGTAATAGCGATAGTTCATGGTGTTTTTTTCATAGGAGATCAGAGAGTCTATTTGGGTTTTTGTTATCAGTTTTTTTTGGTACATTTTGTTTAGCAAAGTGGCATAAGATTCATGAGCATCTTGGCTCTCTTTTCGAAAAGAAAGAAGTACTTCTAATATTTTTTTGCGCATGTAAAGGTTAACATTTTTAAATCGCTCAATGGCCCAAGCTAAGTTTTGCTTGGTGGTCCACGTAATGCCTTTGGTCCAGCTTCTGGCCTTTTTAAATGGTTGTGAAGGCTTGGGTTGTAAATTACTTGCAAAGTGATCTAAAGTCTCAAAGCACTCTTTTGCTTTTTTGGTGATAGACTTTTTGGGGGGATTTGCAAAACTTGTGGAAATGATTTGACCTTGTAGGATAAGGAAGCTTGCGGCAAAGACTATGACTAAATATATTTTCATTACCTTCCCAGGGCCTAGACTAGTACCAATGTTAACTTCATACAACAATAATATAGTGCGTCAATTAAGTCATTATGTAACTTGAAAGCCTGTAATTATTACAAATTTTTATCCTACCCTCTCACATGGATATTATTAATAATTACAGATGGTTACTGCTGGCTTGCGCCTAAGTTGAGTTATGCTAAACTAAGTAAATATTAGCAATTGATTAATTTGAAAAAACTTATAACAAGTGTTGGGGTTTGTTTGGTATGAAAAATCTTGCATGCACAGCGAAGTTAAGTGTGGTGGGCCTGGTGTTTTCTGAGGTGCACATGGATCGCCCTCAGAGTTTACCTAATCCTGGAGAGGAAGAATTTGTAAATCATATCTCTTTTAAAGTAGGTGGTGCTTACAATGTTGCAGAGGCCGCCAGTCGCTTATGTGCAACAGAGCTTATTTACCCACAAGCAAAAGAACTCTCTTTATTTATTCAGCTTGCTGACTCTTCAGACAAACTGATTCTTACTCCTATTGCAAGTAACAATACCTCTGCATTTTCCTTAGTATTTTCAGATAAATCTGACCGATCCTTTTTAAGTTATGCTCTATATCAGGAGCTTACCTCCATTGACCTAAAAAAGTACTGTCAAACTAAATTTTTACACGTCTGTGGGCTATATGAACTTTATGCATTACAAGAGCAACTCATAAAGCTAAAAGCTGATGGTGTAGAGATATTTGCTTCAGGAAGCTGGGCACCGGATAAATTACAACAGATATCGACCGAAGGGGTGCCCAGCTTTTTGGATTGTTTGATTGTCAATGACAAAGAGTGGGATGTTTTGGGTTGGTCTGATGAATTTGCCAAAGAACAATCGATGAATCTTAAAAATGGTTTAGTCGTCACTCGTGGAAGCAAGGGAGTTGACTGTTATGCTCGAGGCAAGAAGTTTCAGTATCAGCTTAAAAAACGTTTGGAAGTAAATACTACTGGTGCAGGTGATTCATTTGCCGCAGGATTTATACATGCAATTATGGATGGATACTCCCCATTTGAGTCCATTGAAAAAGGGTCACTTGTTGCCCATGATTATCTTACGAGGAGGTTTTTATCATAACTTTAAATTGGAATAAAAAACTAGAAACCTTTGCAGTATTAGGTGGGGCTTCTGCATATGCTCCGGGACTTATATCTGCTTTAATTTATCACAATGAACAACTAGGTCTTAAACAAGTTATGCTTTATGACATTCATGAACAAAACCTTGAAATTGTGCATAAGTTGGCGCAAAATTTGGCCCAAAATGTGTCGATAGAATTTAAAAAGTCACATGATCTTGATGAGGTGGTAGCAAACTCTCAGGTCATATTAAACTCTACCAGACCAGGTGGACTTGCTGCCAGAAAAATTGATGAATCCCTACCACTGGAATTTGGAATTCCTGGTCAAGAGACGGTGGGACCTGGAGGGTTTTTCTTTGCCATACGTTCAGTTCCACAGGTGCAACAGCTTGCCGATGCCATAGTTAAACTAAACTCCGAGTGCATTCTTTTAAACTATACAAATCCGACAAATATAGTGACCCAGTCGCTTCTACCACGAGGCATTCAAGTGGTGGGGTTATGTGATCAATCAGATTGTGATTTGTCAGTAGTAAGCAAGTCCTTGGGTAAAAACCACAAAGATTTGCAGTTTAAAAGTTTTGGTCTAAATCATGCGGCTTGGTACACTCAGCTCACTTATGAGAGGCAGAGACTTTCTGAGTTTCCTGAGGTGATGACATTTCCAGACAGCTTAGATGGTGATTATACCCTACGCTACAAAAAATCTAAGCAATTAGTTGGTGAGTTTAACCAAGTATCGAGTTGGCCTAGCTCCTATTTGACATATTACTATTACCCTCAAGAGTTTGTGGAAATGTTAAAAAGAGAAAAAGGGCGAGCAGAGACTATCATGGAAAAAATGCCTTCTTACTACGAGCATTTTAAAGAGGAAGCACAAAAACCAGTTGCTGATTTAAGGCACCACAGAGGAGGGGAGGACTTTGGTGATATGGCGGTGACGGTTTTAAAAGCACTAATAAGCAAAAAACCCCAAGAAGTTGTTTTAAATCTTGCTCTGCCAGAGGATTGTCAAGGGTTGCACAAGGGTACTGTTTTTGAGTCAAATGTATTGTTATCTCAAGATGGAATTTCCTTTCAAGAATTTCCTGAAATTCCTAAAGAGTCGATTTCTTTGCTATCTGAATTAGAAAACTATCAACTGCAAAGTACGCTAGCAGTAATAAGTAAAAATGAACAAAAATTGATTGACGCCTTGGCCTTAAACCCTCTTGTTGGTGATCAAAATATCGCTTTGAATATGTGGAATAGAGCAAAAGATGTATATGCACAAATTGGTGTAAAGATAATATGAGCTCACAACAGTTATTAAATGCAATAAATCTAAGTGAATTTGAAAAAGTAATTATTCTTTCTCCTCACCTAGATGATGCGGTTTATAGCTGCGGTGGACTTTTATGGCAGCTAAAAGACTCTTGCAACGTGCACGTGATTACCACCAACAGTGGTGATCCCAGCATGCCTTTGCGGCAAGGACACATTGCTCCGGCCATCAGACGAAAAGAAGATATTTTAGTAATGCAAAAAATTGGCTGCCAGTTTCTTCATGTAGGATTTTTAGATGCAATCTTTAGGCGCATTGATGGTTCTTTAGATTACATTTACGACAATATTATAGGCCTTGATAAACCTGCAGCAGAAGATCAGCTCTATCAAGAAGCATTGGCCACTTTTTTAAAAAAGATAACTCATCAGATGGGCAAGAGTCTTATTTTTTCCCCCATGGCAATTGGTGGACATGTAGACCATCTCATCACTGCTTTGGTGAGTTTGGGCCTTGAAGATGGCCAAACGACGGTGCTTTTTTATGAGGATTGGCCATATGTTGCCAACAATTTGCAGCAAATACCAAAAACGCCACTTAGTAAGTATGGACTTGAGCTTTCAGCTAGCTATCACTGTACAATTGATCCAGAGGCAAAACAATCTTTGGTGCGCATGTATGAAAGTCAATTGAGTACACTTTTTGAATCAGATGCAGTTCTTTTAAAAAATATTTATTTTAGAAAAGTAGAAGATAAACCTGTAGAACAATTCTGGAAACTAACAAAGAAGAGGTGATGATATGAAACCCTTTATGGTACAAGAGATTTCTGAAATCCCAGAAATACTAGAAAGCAAGATTTCACAGTGGAAAAAATATTATGAGATGTTTAACACTGAGCTTAGCAAAAAAAAGGACATCTATTTACTGGGGCGTGGTAGCTCGGGAAATGCCAGCATTTTGGCGTCCTACATGCTGGGAGTTAAACTTGGACGGCAGCCTGTTGAATTTCGTCTTTGGACCTCTACCCAAAGCAATGTGGGAGAGAGTGACTTAAGCGATGTTTTAGTACTCGCTTATTCTCAATCTGGTTCAAGTTCTGATATTGCTTATGCCGCTAAATGGCTTAAGGATCGCGGAGCATCTGTTGTAGTTGTTTCAAACTCCGATGACTCCAAAAGAGCACTACTGCAGCATGCAGATAGAAACTTTTATCTAGATGTAGGGGATGAAAAAGCAGTTCCTGCCACTAAAACGTTCATAGGCCAATTGGCCGTGACTATGATTCTAAGCGGAGAAGATTTAACACAAATTTCTGAGGTTACAACTTGTATGAAAAAAATCCTGTCTTCGCAAGATAAGGTTGCTCAGATTGCAGATGACATTTTGAAAGCTGAAGAAGTACTGTGGATGGGAAGAGGTATTATTATGGCAGCAGCACTTGATAATGCTCTAAAGTTTCAAGAAGCGGCATTTGTCAGGTCCCAGGCCTACTCTCCGGCAGAATATCTCCATGGGCCCATCGCTAGCTTACAAAAAGGTAGTCTAGTAATACTGTTGGCACCGGAGTTAGAGCAAGATCAAACAATTATTGATAGAGTAAATCAAACTGCCAAGCAAAAGCTTGCAAGCTGTTACTCACTAGTTGACAATACTCCGTGGCAAGACCTGATGCCCAAACAAGAGTGGGGAAAAACTTTAGTGTTTGCTCTTTTAGGGGAGCTTCTTGCTTACAATGTCGCAATCAAAAAAGGGATTGATCCCGATGCTCCCCAAGGGCTTAAAAAAGTTACTCTGACTTAGGAAGCGGCCAATTTATTCATCTTTATAGAAGCAAAAATAGTGGCCGCACCAAGTATTGCCATTAAAATGGCGGCCACAAAATTCAGCATTAACACTAGTTGACCAGCTTTTAAAAATAATAAAAATCCGGTGAAGATAACTGCTAGCCTGATACAGCTTACTAAAAGGTTTTTTGTTCTGTGGGGCTTTTTATCATTCCAAAAACCCATGGGATCAATTCGCTCAATAAAGCTGTTTAAAGTTTTTTCATCAGCTGGTTTACCAAGAAATACACCGGCCAAGGTGCCAGCAATACCTGCAAATGCAATACAAATTAACTGGACTTCATAAGGGATGGAAGTAAAGTGCAAAATAACAGCGACACTAACACCTACAATAATCGCCAGAATTTCTGAGATAGCATTGATCCTCCACCAAAACCAACGCATGATAGTAGGAAACCCAAGACCTGCACCCAAAGCCGCCATCCATTGCCAAGCGCGCTCGATAGTTGTGATTTGGGATGCAACTAAAATGGCCAAAATGGCAAAGAAAGAAACTGTCAAGCGCGCCACTTTAATTTGAGATTTAGAAGTTGAGTTGGGAAATAGTACACAGTAAAAGTCATTTACAATGTAAGATGCTCCCCAGTTAATGTGCGTATCAATAGTACTCATAAAGGCCGCCAAGAGGCTGACCAGTAGAATTCCAATAAAGCCTGGTTTTAAAATTAGCCCCATAAGAACCGAATAAGCAGATTCTCTATCAGCTGCAACAGATTGGGCCATACCCTGAAATACAGTCCCTTCCTGGCCAAGTGGAATAAGTACCAAAGCACATAGTGCAACGATAAACCAAGGCCAGATACGCACACAGTATTGTAGTAGTACAAACAAAAGCGTAGCCTTCCTTGCATCTTCTGGAGTTTTACAGGTACCAAGTCTTTGCATTAGGTACCCTCCACCATCTGCGGGACTACTAGAAAAAGATTGGACCCAAAGGTAAAGACCAAAAGAAAATGCCCCCACCTGTAGTGAGCTAAACCACGAGGAGTCAGAGGATGGAAATAAATCTAGGTAGTGGTGATTCTGCCCATAAAGAGTTATAAGTCTTTCATTTAGGGCGGTTAGACCTCCCACTTCCTGTAGTGCGAAGTAGGCAAAAATAAAACTACCAAACAGGGCAATAAAAAATTGAACCAGGTCGGTGAGAATGACTCCTCTAATTCCCCCAGCAGTTGAATAAACTGCAACAAGAGCAAGCAGCGAAATAATGGTCAGCCCTTCTGAGGGGCTACCTAGTACAAAGTTTTCAGGCCATATAGATAAAAGACCTTGATACAAACTTGGGGTCCAACTTTCCCAGTGAAAAAATGGTTTAACAATTTTAACCATAGCACGCAAAACCCATCCAAGGATGATACAGTTAATAATAATTCCATATAAGAAAGCGCGAAAGGAGCGCAAGTATTTTGCAGATTTTCCGCTGTAGCGAATAGCAATAAGTTCTGAGTCGGTGAGCACCTGACTTTTTCTCCAGTTGCTTGCAAACAAAAAGATGACCGCACAGTGAAGTAAAATGGAAGACAGCCAAATCCAGTTACCAGAGATGCCTTTAGTGGCGATAATTCCGGTAATGGCCAGGGGAGTATCGGCGGCAAATGTTGTAGCGGCTACAGAGGTTCCAGTCCACCACCAGGGAAGATTTCTACCTGCTAAAAAATAGCTTTCTGTTCCCTTGGAAGCATCTTTAGAGGCCCAAAAACCAATAAAAAGTGTAAATATTAGGTAGCAAATTATAAACGACCAATCAAGCCAGGATAGAACCATCTGTAAGCTCCTCTTTTTTTAGAGTGTTAAGTACTAATACCTAATTCTGTAATGACATTTGTATGTAAAAAAAGTATTGTAAATAATATTATAAGGACCAACATCAATTTGGTAAACGATAAATTAGGTGACAACAACACTACACTATGGGCAAAGGTAAAAATAAAAAAAAACTTAGAAAGTGGGAAATCAAAAAGGCAAAAAACCCTAAAGTAAGAAAGCCAACAGCACCTGCCACTGTTGCTCATAAATCTAAAAAAGATTACAATAGAAAAAAGAAAAACATACTAATATTATAGCAAATGAAGCAGACTAACTGGTTTGATTTTTTCAAGATCTTACAAGCGAACATGCTCTAAAAAAAAAGAAGATGAACAAAAAGAAGATTTTCACTACGATGATGCTGGTATTAACCAGAATGAAAAAGCAACAATTTGGAAAATTCTTTCATTTAGATATTTAATGAAGGTTGGGGCAGATGCTTTTTTACTAGTCCCAGCAAAAAGATAAAAAGTTTTTACCATCGTCTTAACCAGCGCCTTTGATTTTTGCCATGTCTTTTGTTTGCATTAGAAGAAGCAGCGAGCTTTAAAGCTTGACTCATATATTGCTTATAAGCAGTGTAAACTGAGATTGACGGTTGATCTTTGTCTCCAACATAATACATTTGCACATTCATATCACTTAGCTTTGTATAAATTTCATCTCCGATGCGTTTTGCAATTACTACACCGATATTGTGTTTTTTGACTAGTGCAACAAGGTTAGCACTTACATCCCCTCGATAGGTGCGTGCATTATTGGGAAGTGGATTGAACGTATTTGATTGGATATCAAAGATTATATGGAAGTGTGCCCGACCAAGTAAATCATCCATAATGGCATCAGAGGAGGGGGCCATGGCAGGTATGAGTATGTTATTTTTTGTATGTAATATGGCATTTGTTGAGTGGGCAATGAAGGCCACTATGTAGACTGAAATTAGTAGCGTAGAAAATATGACTTTCTTTTTTAAGTCTAATATTAAGTAAGTGTTCGCACTAAACTCATGGTTAAAAATCTCCAGTGCTCCTTTTAGCATCAAGATACCGATTATAGATGCTGAGATGGGATCACTTGCAGTAAACCCTAAATCGGCTAAAATTAATCCACCTAGGGAAATGATTGAGGCCCAAAGGTTAGTTTTATTTTGAACCACACAGATAAAGATGTTGACGTCACTATGTTGCTTGGAAGCACATTGTGAAGCATGCCATAGATACCAGTTCAGCAATATTGCACAAAATGCCACAGGAACTCCCAACAACCCAGGACGAAAGAGGTTTCCTTGAACTAAGATAGATATATTATCTGCTAAAACCCATACACCTGTGACAAAGGTAAAAATTGCGATAATACCACTAATAGCAAGGGCCTTTTTTGTTGATATTTTATCATTTTCACCAAGACCTAAAAAATTGATTATTAAAGATAATGAGTCAATTAGAGAGTGAATTGAGTCGGCAATTAAGACCTGACTGCTTGCCAAATATCCGATAACACCTTTAACCAAAGCCAGCAAAATATTTGCAACCAAAGAGAGTGATATTACTCGTGATCGGCAAGAGCTAGCAGACTGCTTGCGCATGGCCCCAACAAGACAATATTTTTGCTGCAAAAAAATGCTACATGTATTGTCGTTTTGTTGCATAACCGTTATCTGCTACAAATAACATTTGTTAAGTTCAGGGATATTTAAATCTTTAATAACTTTTTTCTGGTTGTTCTTATACCAGTTAAAGTTATCATAATATTTACTTTCACTTTCGTTTTGAGCGTTTTGGATCAACAATTTTAATTGTAAAAATCCGGCAATCAACTTGCGCTGAGTAGGCCAACAATCAGCAATATGTACATCAACAGGGATATACTGATCAATTCGGCATTTTAAATTTCTTTTGCCTTTTGGCCTTTGGCCACTACTTGAATTGCTACCAAGAGCTATGACAAACTTTGGTCTTTTGATCTGTTCATAACTTTTAATAATTCTTTTTAAAGTTTTTACAGAAGAGTATCCTCCAATTACAAAGATCGAAGGTCTATTAAGTGGTGCCTTAGAAACATTGCTTTGTTTGTAATAATCAAAGTGAGCAGAAAGAATCATTCTTAACTCTATGGCCCCACAAGCGGTTCCAAAGCCGAGAACTTCCAAGGAATGAGAACTTGCCCAAGTAGCAAAGCGCTCAATTATCCTTATATGAGTACTAAGAGGGTAAGGTCTTAGATCACACAAGTGGGGCCAGCGAGGTAATGTATGTTTATTTTGTAAATTTTCATTTTGATTACTTCTTCTCATATCATACCTCCAACGCAAGTACTGTTACAAAAACAACAATTAAGTAGCTTAACCTCAATGTGTTCAATTACTCGCAACTTCCACCACTCAATGCCACTTGTAGAGAGCTGACAAAGGTCTTGTTTACACTGATTAATAAATTCGAAAACATTGCTCATAAATTTATTTTTGTTATCAATAAATTTGTCAAAATCTGGGCAGGCGCACTTTCTTACCAACTCCTCTTCAAACTCAAAATGAGTTTCCACTTCCATAGCAAAATCATCCAATAGAGCAATAAGCCTTATTTTAGAAATAGGAGTCTTAATAGCATCATCAATTTTACATAAGCTGTGCAGTAAACTTTGATGTATTGTGTTTAATTGTTCGCTAAAAATATTCCAGCTATTATCCCATTCATAAGACATATGCTCTCCAAAGCTTGCCCCCGGTTTTTAAGCTTTTTTGCTACTTTAAGGTATACAGGAAATAGGAAATGACAACAATGCGTATAAATTACATATGGATTGCGGATAAATTGTGTATGAGTTGTAGGGGTATGAAGTTGCTAGTTAATGGAGATATGCACCCAAAATCATCATTGCATAGTGTAATGATTGTCCGTAGCAGGCTTGGCCCATCAGTTTAAAACTGATAGTTTCATCATTTACTATTGTCTCATAGACAGGGTTAATGAAGTGAGAGTTCTCGTATCCATCAGCTTTGATTGCGACCACAATTTTTTCATCATTGAAAAGAAATTCAATGGTCTGGTTTTGCCCATCTATTTTAGAGAGTTTAATAGTAGTTGAAATTTCTTGGTCTTCCTTTTTGTGCGTGATCGTTCCACCAACTCCTTGCTCTCCGCGATTAAAAATGGTTTTAATTGTTTGACCATCTTTTCTCATAATGAGCTCAGATGTAAAGGCCGCCTCATCTAAAAAGCCCCATACAACAAAGTCTTTGATAGAGCCAGCAAATGCATGGTCATAGTTTTTGAGGTCGATGTTGGTTCCGCTAAGGCTACTTAGGGGGTGGTCTTCTGCAATAACACTGCTTACAAATAAGCAACTAATAAGCATTAATAAAAATTTGCGTTTCATAGTAGATCTCCTTTTTAAAAGTTTTGGTAAAAAAGCGATGGGGAATCATCACCTATTTGATATAGAAATTCAAGCACAGAAAGTGTTTTGATAGCAAAGAATATGGTGCAAAAAATATCAGAGGTGTTACAATCTAGCTAATGTTAGACTTTAATAGTTTGTTAGTTATAGCTTCGACTTTTTTTCTGATATCGATCTCTGCAGGATGGATTGGTGATAATCTCGCAAAAATCAAGTTCCCCATTATCACAGGGTTTTTGTTGACTGGCATACTTGCTGGTCCCTATGTTTTAGGAATTATTTCTACAGAAGCGGCCAGACAGTTAGCTTTTGTTGATAAATTTGCACTGGGATTTATTGCCTTTAGCGCTGGATCAGAACTCTATCTCAAGGATATCTGGGATCGCATTAATAGTATAAAATGGACGACTATTTGCCTGAGCTTTTTTACCTTTACCCTAGGCACCATTGCTACCTTTTTTCTTACAGACTACATCCCGTTTACCAGTGTGATGAGCCACTATATGAAATTTGCAGTGTCTTTGCTGTCAGGCTCTGTCTTAGTTGCAATTTCACCATCTTCTGCCATTGCTACGGTCAAAGAACTACGGGCCAAAGGGCCTTTTACTAAAACGGTGCTGGGCGTGACGATCATTATCGATATTGTGGTCATTTTTCTTTTTGCCTTTAGCTCCTCAATTGCCGATGCCATCTTTTCCAACATATCACCAAGTTTTGCCTTCTTTGGGCTGCTTATTTTGGAAATATTTGGCGCCTTTGTGCTGGGCGCAATTATCTCGTTGGTTCTACTTTTATTTTTATCTCTACACGTTCCCAAAATGCTTAGAACCTTTTTAGTCATTTCTGTGGGTTATTTAACCTTTGTAGTCTCTTTTGCCATAAGGGATTACACTCATGCCTCTTTTGACTACGAGATTTTGATAGAGCCACTTCTGATTTGTCTAATCGCAGGCTTTCTGGTGACTAATTTTTCGGCATACAGAGAGAGGTTTGCCATTTTACTTCACAAGTCACATATGCCGATCTTTATCGCTTTTTTTACTCTCACCGGTGCGTCACTTACTTTAGATGTTATTTCCAAGATCTGGGAATTTACTCTTATTTTGTTTTTTGTGAGGCTAGGGGCAATCTTTATTGGATCATTTACTGGGGGATTGATCGCCAAAGAACCATACGTATTTAATAAAATAAGCTGGATGTCTTATATTACCCAAGCCGGAGTTGGTTTAGGACTGGCCAAAGAGGTTGCAATTGTATTTCCCGCTTGGGGAGAAAAATTTGCAACTATGATGGTATCTATCATCATACTCAATCAGCTAGTTGGGCCCATTTTTTTAAAGTGGGCACTGAAGCTTGCAAAGGAAGCACATGTTCCCATTGTAAATCCACTGGGAAAGCGTGGTAGAAAAGAACGGTTTGCGGTGATTTTTGGCAATGAAGGGCAGGCACTTGCTCTGGCCATGAACCTTCGGTCCCACAACTGGGAAGTGATGGTGGCCTCAACTGAGAGCAAAAAACAAAAGCGTCTTGGCAATTTGGATATCATACCCCTGTCTCAAGTTACACTAGATCAAATGAGAGAGCTTGGTTGTGATAAAGCAAGAGCGATCATTAGTATGCTTCCTGAGGATAAGAATTTTAATGTCTGTGAGTTGGCCTTTGAGTATTTTCCTCAAGCAGACCTGATTGCCTATGTGGCAACTCAACAAAATAGTGGGCGCTATAAAGAGCTGGGAGCTTTTATCATTTCTCCATCTACCGCAATTGTTAGCTTAATGGATCACGTTGTGCGCTCTCCATCTTCTGCCTCACTGCTTCTGGGCCTTGACCATGATCGAGATATTATTGATATCGTTGTCAAAAATCCCAACTTTCGTCGGGTGAAGCTTAAAGACCTAAAGCTTCCTCCCAATATATTAGTAGTTTCAATCCATAGAAATAAAAAACCGCTGCACATTCACGGACACACTCTCATCCAAGAGGGAGATTTGGTGACGGTAGTTGGTCCAAATAGTGATATAAATGATGCTATTTTAAAGTTTGGTTAATGGCACTGGCAAGATTGTCGATGATATCCGATGCATTCATAGAGCGGGCATCAAGCTTTTGTTTGGCATTCTCTCCGGCCTTTCCATGAAGGTAAACACTAAGAGGTACAATTTGGTCAACATTAGTGCCAGCTTGAGCAAAGACTCCACCTAAAATACCGGCCAAAACATCGCCACTACCGGCGGTTGCCATACCATCATTGGGAGAAAAATAAATAAAGCTTAAGTTACTTGGAGTTTGGATATAGCTGCAAGCTCCCTTTAAGACGATGGTGGCATTTAAACTGTTGGAAAGTTTCTTCAAAACTTCCAGGGGGGTTTTTAAGAGTTGCTTTTTGGCAAGCCCTGAAAACTTAGATAGCTCACCGGGGTGTGGTGTAAAAACTGTTGGTGCCGTGCGTTTTGAGATGAGCTTTTGGTCCTTTATTGAGTCTAGTAGATTGATAGCATCAGCATCGACAATGACGGGCCCCATAAACTTGAGTAAGATAAGTCTGACAATTTCAAGTGCTGTCTTACTTGTACCCAAGCCTGGTCCTATAACTATCGAGTTGTATTTAGACAAGCTTGATACAAAGTGACTTATTTCATCCTTAGTCGTTGCCTTTAAAACTCCAGTCATAATTTCAGGGGCAATTTTAGATGTCAGCTCTTGATAACAATCTTGCCAAGTATAAACACTTATAAGGCCCACGCCCATTTTTTGGGCACTGGTTGCTGCAAGGATTATGGCACCCGTTAACCCCTTGCTACCACCGATACACAATGTATGACCAAAATCATTTTTATGGGCCAGGGGATCTCTTTTTAACAAGTTCCAAGCGACATTCAAAGAGGTGATAAGAGTCTTATCTCCTCCACATAATAAGTTGGTGGGAAATCCAACATCTATAACAGTTAATTTTCCAGAATGTGTAAGGCCCATGTCGAGAAAGTGTCCAAGTTTTGGTACAGCGACTGCCAAGGTATGAGATGCCTTTATTGCCACAGAATCCATCTGGCCATCAAGACCAGATATACCCGACGGGATATCTAGTGAAACAATTGTTGCCTTCATCTGGTTGATGACTGTGAGAACATGGCTTAGGTATTCGTTTAGAGGTGGCCTAAAACCGGTTCCGACAATGGCATCCACAACTATGCAATGTGGTGGCAAACCTGCTACAAATGATTTTAGTTCTAAAAAAGTAGTAAAGTTTAATATTGAAACACCAAAGGCCTTTGCCTGCTTCATTTGTAGGATTAATTCAGGGGATTTTTTTTTATCTGGAAATAGTTCTATGGCGGAGACATTGACATTGCTATTTAATAGGTGTCTAGCAGCAGCAAGACCGTCGCTTGCGTTGTTACCAGATCCTAAAAAGACAACAACTTGACTCTCTTTAGGAAGGTCAGAGGAGTTGATCAGCTGTTTTATAAACTCGCAAGTACGAATGCCTACATTTTCGATAATTTGAGTTTCGAGTATATGGTATGGGCCAAATGTGGTCTGTTCGATTTGTTTAATCTCTTCTAGACTGACAATTCGCATGATGGGCCTTCTTTCATACTTTTACAGAGGCCTTTTCAAAGATCTTTTTAAGATTTTTAACAGTGGGTCCAAGCCCTCTAAACACTGCCTGGCAGATAACCCAATGGCCGATATTGTACTCTTCAAATAGTTTATGTTTCAGTAGAGGCACGACACTTTCTTGGGTTAAGCCGTGACCTGCATGACAGGCGATTTTATTTTCTAATAAAAAGGTACGAGCAACCTCAAACTCATCGATATATTTTTCATGCCCGTCTCCACCTAAAAAAGTCCTGGCGTAGTCACCGGTATGTATTTCAATTGCATTGGGTGCGATTTTGGTTGCCAGTTTCAAAATGTCACTTTTTGCTTCTAAAAAAAGAGAAATTTTTATTTTTGGTAGTTTGCCTCTTAGGAGCTCACAGGTTTCACTGACTCTGTTGAAGATTTGTTGATCTAGAATGTTTAGTCCACCTTCAGTTGTTTTTTCTTCGCGGTTTTCTGGAACTATGCAGATCCAATCGGGGGCAGTGGTTGTGGCAATATCAATTATTTCTTGATTACAGCCCATTTCCAAATTGAGAGGTTTGCCGAATTTTTTAGTTACAAGCTGGATTGCTGGAATATCGATATCTTGGATATGTCTTCTATCCTCTCTTAAATGAATTGTGATCTGATCTGCACCGTTGTTTAAACATGTATGGGCGGCATCAACGAGACTTGGATAGTTCTCACCTCGAGCTTGTCTTAAAGTAGCAACGTGGTCAATATTTACACCTAAGCGAGGAATTGTGTTTGCCATTACTTATCTCCTAATCCAATTCTTTTTGGACACACTCTTGCATTTTTGTACACAACGACTTGTTTAACTCTTCACTTTCACTTTCAATCATAATTCGAAGTAAGTTTTCAGTGCCAGAGTAGCGCAAAATCATTCTCCCCATATCCCCCAGTGTTTGTTCAATTTCTTTAACCATGTTTTGAATTGGGGCAAATGTATCTAGTGGTGGTTTTGATTTTACTACAACATTCCTTAGAATTTGAGGAAAAAGTTTAACATTTTTTGTTAGCTCATGTAGGGGAGTCTTGTAAAACTTCATACATTCAACTGTTTTTAGTGCACTTAAGATACCATCTCCAGTTGTAGAGTGGGTCTTTAGAATAATATGGCCCGAGGGTTCTCCCCCCAAAATGGCCCCATTGGTGCGCATATATTCCATAATGTAGCGGTCACCAACTTTTACTCGGGCAAATTTTAGTCCAAGTGATTTAATAAAGTGTTCAAGGCCTAAGTTTGACATAACTGTTCCCACAACAGTATCGCCAACTTTAAGCTCACCCTCTGCGAGCATTTTTTTGGCAAAAAGACCAATTAGTTGATCTCCATCTACTACCTTTCCTAAAGCATCAATGACTACAAGTCTATCTGCATCTCCATCGAGACAAAAACCAATGTCTGCTCTAAACCTTAAAATTTCATCCTGGCACAGTGAGGGATGTAATGAGCCACATTTGTTATTGATATTAATTCCATCTGGATCGACATGGATGGGAAAAACTTCTGCCCCAAGCTCTGAAAAGATCATAGGCCCAACTTTATAACCTGCACCATTTGCGCAGTCAATAACAACGCGCATGTCGTCCATGCTATAGTTGGGATTAAAGGTCGACTTTACGTGGACGACATATCGGCCTACTACTTCATCAAGTCTCATAGCTTTGCCTAGATCTGGACCCGTTTGCATGGGGACAATATCTGGGTTTAAGATCATATCTTCTAATTGTAGTTCGACTTCGTCGGGCAGCTTATATCCGCGACCATCAAATATTTTGATACCGTTATCGGAGTAGGCATTATGGGAAGCTGAAATCACCACTCCCGCATCGGCCCGCATAGATCCCGTTACAAATGCAACACCTGGAGTAGGCAAGGGGCCAGTCAAGATGACTTTACCGCCCTGAGAACACACACCCGCAGAAAATGCCTGCTCTAACATGTAGCAGCTTCTTCTAGTATCTTTGCCAACAATAATGAGTGGTCTTTTATGTTTTTTTGACTGTAGTTGGAAATGGTGGGTGACTGCTCTGCCTAGGGCCATTGCAATTTCACAAGTCATGGGGTGTTTATTTGCCATGCCACGTATTCCATCTGTACCAAATAGTTTTCTTTCCACGTTAAAACCTCGTTTATTTTAAAAAAATTGACTACTTGTAAAATACACCCTCACTTATGGATTGACAAAATTAATTCAAGGGGGCACTTTAGCCTATATGAAGTTTAAGACCATAGAGATTCCCACTAGGGGAGAGAGATTTTATAATATTACTGGCCAGGTACAGGTGGCCTTAACTGAGTTGTTGGGTCAATTGCACGGCAGTAGCAGATCGGGGATGCTTTTTTTAGTTAACTTACACACCAGTTGTGGCCTAACTATTAATGAAGCTTTTGAAGATAGTGCATCTAGTGATATGGAGAGTTTTTTAAAACACGTTGCTTCACGAGAAATGAAGTTTATTACCCATACCACAGAAGGTGCTGATGACTCACCATCACACATGAAGTCAATGCTTCTACAACAATCTTTGGCGTTTATTGTTGATAATAATGAATTAATAATGGGCCAGTGGCAAGGGATCTATTTAGCAGAATTTCGCGATAGCCCAAAGTCTAGAAAAGTGCTTTTAAAGTTTATCCCAGATTCTTAGGCAGCTTTCTTTTTGTCTTCTTTTTCCACGCTTTGTTTTTGAATGCTTACGACATTACTCTCTTTGTTTAAGTTCTCTAAAATACTACTACTGAGTTGGAGCTTCTTGCGCAAGGCCTCCCGGCTGATCCCCATTGCCTTGGCAGTTTGAGATTTATTGCCGTGGTGTCTTTTAATTTCTGCAAAAATCATCTCTCGCTCAACCAAAGCGACTCGATCTTTAAGTGGGATTTTAAAGTCACTGACAAAGTCCACTTCACCAAACATTCTTCTTTTGGCATCTATATCGAACATTGGAGTTACTACCGATTCTAACTCCTTTTTGCTAATAGTGTGTTTTTTAGGGTTATAAAGCACCAATCTACCCATACAAATTTTTAACTCTTGCATATTGCCAGGCCAATCATACTGCTTTAAAACTTCCATTGCCTCAGGGGCAATTGCTTTTAGTAAAAATCCTTGGTTGCGACATTCAAGCCTCAGAAAGTGCTCTACCAATGCTTCAATGTCATTTATCCTTTTGCGTAGAGGTTCAACCTTGATATAAGCTTGGCTAAGGAGTTCGTATAGCTCTTTGTTAAAGACACCATCTTCGACCAGTGCCCCCAAATCTTCAGACGTCGTTGCCAGTATTTTAACATTGACGGGTCCTCCACCATTTGGCAGCTCTTTTTGGGCCAAACATTTAAGTAGTTCTAACTGAGTAGCGTAGGAGAGTTTACTAACTTCTTTTAAGACCAGTGTTCCAAATTGACAGTTTTTTAACTTGCACTTATCAGATGATGAATCAAATAAAAATGAATCGATTTTTTCTTCACTCCAAGCACCACACTCTAAAATATCATAGGGGTGTAATCCTCTTTTGCCCTCATAGTGCAAAATTCTAGCATATAGAGATTTTCCCACGCCGTGCTCACCTGCTATTAAAACTGGGTCATCGAGATCTTTGACTTTTAAAATTGCTTTTCTAAGCTCAGAGGTGTGAGAGTCTTTACCTATGAATACATAGGGTCTATCAAATGGCGTACTAAATTTTCTAATTTGAGAAGAATCTGAAATGGGGTTGTAGGTGTGAAACACTGAAGAAAAAACAAGTGCTAAAACTTTCATGGTTTTTTCATCTTCCACGGTAAAGCGATCTTGGTTTCTTTTGTTTAGCACTTCAATAACACCAATAATTTTATCCTCAAAATTATTTATGGGATAACAAATAATTGATTTAGTTTTAAAACCAAAATGCTTATCAAACCTTCCGTTAAATCGGGAGCGGTCAGTCCTGGTGTCAATGTTTAACGCCACACCTGTGGTGAAAACGGTACCTGCAATACCTGAGCGGTAATCAAATTTTAACTCGTCTTTTTTTACACCCATTGCACTTAGGGCCTCAAGTTGATTAGTTTCAGGATTTATTAAAAAAACAGATGCCCTTTGGGCATTCAAAACTCGGGCAACTTCTTCTACCATATTGTCAATAAAGCCATCTCTATCGCCGAAATAGGTCATGTCATTAAATAGAGTCAAAAGTAGTGAAAACATTTCAAAGCCATCGGAGGATTTAGTGTATTTTTCTCGAAGAGCAGAATCCGTTAGACAGTTTCTGGCCCGCTCGGCAGTAAAGCTTAGTACGTAATGCTCTAAAAATTTTGCGATTTTTTGATCTTCATCCAGCTCTACACCGTAAATAATCTCTGCATCAGAAATTGATGGGGAAAATGCCCGTACAACTCTGCCAGTAAGGTCGAGGTGCAATTTTTTAAATTGGAGTGAGATATTCATTTCAGTGCCCACTGAAACTCGCTCATAACTAGAAAATCCAAGACCTGTTACACTGATATCGACCAGGTTGGCATCTTCAATATAGGAGTATTTACCCGACTCATCGGACCTCTCGATTAGAAAGCGCAACTCATCTGCTTTTTCTACAGGAATTCTAAAGGACTGGTAAAACTTGAATTCCGAAAAACTTTTTAAAATCATGACATACCTCCGGCATAAGGCATTTCGGTATTTTTTGAGATTTGTTTACAGTTTATTCATAGAATATAGCTATAGGGTGGGTACTGATATGATTTCAATTGTTTATAAGGGCAATATCTTTATTTCTTAGATCTAATAAGATTGCAGAGTAGAGTGACTCTTGGAATAATCCCCAAAAATATTCATGCTTGTGGGGGTCAGAATTTGGTAACTCAAGTGTATAGGTTGGAATATTGCGCTCATTTCCCGCCCAGTTCCCTAAACTGCCGGGAAAAAAGGGGTAATCTTTTACGTTGTAACCATTGGCCAGATTGCTCATTTGGATCAGAAGTTTACTGGCCAAGCTAGCAACGACACTTTTGCCCTTCATATCCTCTGGTCCATCGTAGTCCAATAGAGTTAGAGGTGAGTGAACTGCGATGATTTTATCGGGACGATACCTCTTTATGAGATTCATTTGAAAAACAACTGACGGTTCACTCGCTGGGTGTTTTCCTGGATAGCGTCTTTTATCCCTGCGATATCTTCTCTTCCACAGTCTTAATGCATCTTTTGCCCAGTCTCGGGTAGGGAAATTGCGGTTTATATCAACACCGTTGGCATTAGTTCTTGTGGGTCTTCTTATAAAAAAAGAATCAGGATTTACAATGGGAGCGATAACCACCATTCTATCTCTATAGTACTTTTGATTTTTTTCCATATACAAGATGAGGTCATAACACAGTTTGACCGGGGTGATTTCATCGCCATGTATTCCACAGAAAAAAAAGGTTGTATCCTTGTGATCTTTTTTATGCTCTTTTTCATCGCCGTAGGCCATCCATATCAAGGGATCTCCCTTCACAGAGTTTCGTACATGGTGCCAGGCAAGTTTATGGCAATTGCTTTTTCCCCACCTATATTTTTTAAATTTTTTCTCCACTTTATTACAATATTTTTTAACTTTAGCAGAGAGGTAAGGCTTTTTTAATTTGCGTTTTTTGCGTTCAATCTTGGAGATGGCCTTGATGATTTTTTTAGCTTCTGATTTAATTTGTGCTGTGGTATCTTGGCCGCTACCTGCGTAAGGCAGAAAAGTTATGAAAAAGAAAGTAAACAACAGTGTGAAGCGACGCATAACAGGCTTTGGTTAATTGTACATATACACAGTTATTTTTAATAAAGACAATATGGTAAGGCAATAGTTTTTATGAACTTTTTTATTTTATGCGAAAATTTACAACTTTACAGTGCAAAGCGTCTGGTGGAAGAGGCCAGCAAGCTTGGCATAGATACCACTTTCATCAATCCATACAGGTATCATTTAAACCTTTTACCGACCTCTGGTATGCGAAAAGACACACATTGTGGAGACCTTGTCTTTCATCGTACTACCGGTATACGTTTTGATGATTTTGATTTGGCTATCAGCTTTGATATGGAACAAAGAGGAGCAAAAGTTGTCAATTCCCCCTCAAAGTTATTAAAGTTTCGAGATAAACAACTACAAACTGTTTTTTTGCACAATCAGCAAATTAAGCATATTCCAAGTTTTAGTTTCAGAGGTCCCCCACAAAACGAACACTACGAACAAATTAATGAATATATGAAAAGCTTAAGCTTACCAAATGGTAGACAATCGTTTGTGGTTAAAACTATTCGTGGAAATCAAGGAATTGGGGTCAACCTTATCAACGGCCTAGAATCCCTTAAAAGTTTATTGGAAACCTTTCATGCCCTAAGGGATCAACAATTTATCATTCAGCCATACTTAAGGTCACCTGAGGAGTACCGCCTTTTAATTGTAAAAGGTGAAATCATGGGCATTGTAAAAAAGGATACAAGTGATGACACTTTTCGAAACAATGCAAAAAGAAACACCAACGCAAAATACTTAAGTAGCAGCTCCCTTTCTAAAGAGATAGTTGACTTGGCCTTTAAAGTATATAACAGCATCGATTGTTTTTATGCGGGAATTGATATTCTTGTTAGTGATGGTAAATTATTTGTCTTGGAGCTGAATATGGTCCCGGGGTTTATGCAATTAGAAGAGCTTTCAGGAATCAATATTGCCAAAGAATTACTGGTGCGTGGCCTTTAACAAATTTGGATAACTTAAAAAAGCATGTTAAGATATTAACACTTTAGGTAAGTTGATAAAGGATTATTATGAGAAGAAGTAAAATTACAGGGATGGGGTCTTATGTTCCCCCTAGAGTCGTGGCCAATATTGATCTAGAAAAGTTAATGGATACCTCAGATGAGTGGATTACTCAAAGAACTGGCATCAAGACGAGACATTGGGCCAGTGACGATGTGGGTAACTCTGATTTAGGTCTTGAGGCTTCTAATATCGCTATAGAAAATGCAGGTATCAAAAAAGAAGATATTGATATGATCATCTATGCCACAATTAGTGGTGACTATGATTTTCCAGGTACTGGATGTTTTTTACAGGCCAAAATGGAGCTGCCGGATATACCTATTTTTGATATAAAGCAGCAATGTACTGGTTTCATTTATGCTCTTTCTATGGCAGACATGTATGTTAGGCAGGGGGACTTTAAAAATATTTTGATTGTGGGCGCTGAGCTGCAGTCCAAGGCCTTGGATAAAAGTACTAAAGGGAGAGATATCAGTGTGCTCTTTGGCGATGGAGCCGGAGCTGTGGTAGTCAGTGCAACTGATATAAATGATGAAAAAAATGATCCCTATATTTACTCTACGCACCTACATACCAATGGCCAATTTGCAGATAAGCTATGTTGTCCAGCACCTGGTACCGCACTTGGACCTGAGCGCATGTCCCAAACTTTAATTGATAAAGGGCTTCATTTTCCAGTTATGCATGGAAAGGTAGTTTTTGTTCATGCCGTAAAAAAAATGACAGAAACCATTTGTGAATGCCTAAGCGCCAATAATTTAAAAATGGAAGACATCGATATGTTTTTCTTTCACCAAGCTAATATGAGAATTAATGATGCTGTCGGTGAGAAACTAGAAATCCCCGCAGAAAAGATTTTCAATACTGTCCAAAAATATGGCAATACTACTGCTGCTACCATTCCACTTGGTATGCATGATGCCATGAAAGAGGGTAAGTTAAAAGAGGGAATGCTAGTTGCTACTGCAGCTTTTGGCGGTGGATTTACTTGGGGATCTGCCATCTTTCGACTATAAATTGTTATGGATTTTCAAATTGCAATTGAGACATTTGTAAAATATTTAAGCCAGCTGCATCCTCTGGACCCACAAATCCAGCAGTTAGTTAGCAAACTTCTATGGGTGCGCACTTTCAAAAAAGGTGAAATTTTTATTAAAGATGGAGAAGTGGCCAAGGAATTTGGATTTATTATCAAGGGCTTGGCAAGAGGATACTATTTAACAAAGGATCGAGTAGAGCTGACTAAAAGCATATGGTGGGAAGGCCATTTTATGAGTAGTTACCGCTCACTGCTTTTAAATAAACCCTCAAATCACTATGTACAGGCCCTTGAAGAGACGACTTGTTTGATGGCCGCTTGGAGCGATTTTGTCGATATTGCAAAGGGCAATTATTCCCTACAAGTGATACTTAAAAAAATAAATGAACAGCAGTATTTAGAAAAGGAAGAGCGCGAATATCAATTTATGACGATGTCTTTAATTGAACGATATAGAGCACTTTTGGAGCAAAACCCAGGTATTGAAAAAAGAATTCCTCAACTCTATTTGGCATCCTATTTAGGTACCACCCCGAGCTCTCTTAGTCGGGCAATTCGCTTAGGGACCAGTTGAAACTACCATATCTAACTAAAAATTTACCGCGGTTTATAGGCGAAATAAAAGTGCTACCAGAGCACTTTGAGGTAGAAGAAGTACCACTATATCCTGCGTGTGGTGAGGGCCAACATATCTATGTAAATGTGACGCGAAAAAATTATAATACCAAAGAAATTGCTTTTAGCTTGAAGAAGCTGTTTTGTGTTTCAGAGTGTGACGTAGGTTGTGCAGGGCTGAAAGATAAAAACGCCCAAGCAACTCAGACCTTCTCTTTGTCACTGGGGGTGACATACGAGCAAGATAGGGCAGTTGAGCTGATCAATAAAAATCTGCCGGACCTTACCATTAACTGGGTTTTACGTCACAAAAACAAGCTAAAGACAGGCCACTTGTTGGGCAATAAATTCAAAATTTTGGTCACCACTGATGATCCACAAGCTCTAAAAAAGAGCAACGATATCTATCAACAGCTAGGGGGCATTGGCTTTGCCAACTACTTTGGTCCTCAAAGATTTGGGAGCAAGGGGGATAATGCAATTAACGGCAAAGAGATTCTTCTGGGAAATAAGAAAAAATCAAAAAAGACTGCAAGCTTTCTTCTGAGTGCTTACCAGTCCTATTTGTTTAATCTATGGCTTGCTCAACGTATCACGGATGAACTGTATGATGAACAGGTGGAGGGAGATGTTTATCATGGCAGTCGTGATGAAAAAATTTATACAGGGCCTATCTTTGGTCCAAAAATGATTGAAGCTCAAAGCATAGAGAAGTTAAGGGAAGAGTCAATTTTAACAAAAGAGGAAGTAACAATTAATCACTTCAAAAGATGTCACTGTGCAGGAGGACGTAGAATTGCTAAACTAAAAATCCCCGACTTACAAGTTAAACAAATGGCGAGAGGCCTATCATTTACTTTCTTTTTACCCAAAGGGGCGTACGCAACAAGTGTGCTAAGAGAATTTCTTGTTTAAGATCTACTTTAAAAAAAATCTATTTCTTTGCTTTTTTAGATCGACCAGCTAAAAAGCTTGCACCAAAAACTGCACCCGCAAGGCCACCAGCAACAGGAGCTGACATTGCTAAAGCTGAAGCAACAAATGGTAGCGCAATTGCACCAGCTGCCGCAGGAACTGCAACGGTTAGAGTCTTTTTGATTGTACCTTTTTTAGGTTTCTTATCTTCTACTTTTTTAACAACTGGCTTCTTTTCTTCAGCCTTTTTAGTATTAGCTTTTTCTTCAATCTCGTCTAGCCAGATTTTTCTTTGTTTTTTAGGTTCTGTAGTGGAAGTGGTGTCGTTGGTTAACATATGAACTCCTTAATAATTAAATATAGAAAGTACTGGAATATCTCCGATAAGAATCAATTTGGCAAGAGAATTATTCTTGAAATTTAATAACATTTACACTCGCCGGAGGGAAGTTCCACAGCACTCTCTTTTTTTCTAATCTGTATGGATAAATCTCTTTTGTGAAGTATCTGGTTAGTCCCTGAATATGTTCTAGCTTTTTTCCAAAGTAAAAGACATGCTTAAATCTTCTTAGTGCAGTGTATTCAAAATAACTAAAAAGACCATTTTTGTGCGTGATGGCTTTTACCTGTTTAATAAACTTATCAACAAACTTAGATGAAAAATTATTCAGAGGAACACCTGAAATAATGAAATCGTATTGATTGTCATCGTTAAACTCTAAAAAGTCCTGAGTGACAATTCTGATTGTTGGGCAATCAGGTCTCTTCATGAATTTTTCCAATTTTTCTTTTAGCAGTTTGGAAAAACATGGACAGATTTCAACGATGGTAAAAAAATCATCAGCGGTCAAGTTCCTAATAATTTCTTGAGAAAATACACCCGTACCGGCACCAACTTCGAGCACTCGAAGTGGCTTCTTATAAGCGATTTTATTAGTGCTTTGAATGATGACTGAAGATATTGCTTTTGACAGCGCCTTAGAGCTTGGAAGGACCGCCCCCGTGCTCCCTGAGTTCTTTAAAAACTCTTTGAAAAAAATAGTTCTCTCGAACAAAATTCCTTCTCCTTTTTTCAAAGTAAATTAAAAAATTTGACATTAAAAAAACTTGACCATAAGTGCGGACACTAACACACAATTATTCATATTACAATTATTTTTATTGTTGACATAAAGCTTTTTCTTTGGATTTATATATACTACAAAACGCCACAAATAGGGGGATTTAACAATGAGAGCCGCTGTTTTTTTATGTGTAATAATTACATCTTTTCAAATTTTTGCAAAAGTTCCTACAGGAATTGACTGGTATCAGGGAACTGTTGAATCTGCCTTCAAAGAGGCCAAAAAGACTAAGCGTCCACTGTTTCTCTACTGGGGAGCTATTTGGTGTCCTCCATGCAATCAAATTAAAAAAACAATATTTTCTACGAAACCTTTTAAAAAAATGGTCAAAAAATTTATTCCTGTCTATTTAGATGGAGATGAAAAAAGGGCCCAGATTTGGTCTGACAAACTGGGAACTAGGGGCTATCCGACTATGTTAGTACTAAGCCCTTTGGGAAAAGAAATAATGAGATTACCCACAGGGGTTTCAGTCTCTGAATACGTCAATCTCATGGACCTCACCCTTAAAAAGATGTTACCAATTTCTAAGATTGTCGAAAATGCCCTGCAGGGCAAGGCAAGTGATGATGATTGGAAGCTTATGGCGGGCTACTCTTGGTATCAAGATAATAAGAAACTTAAGGCCAAAACCTTTAAGCAACTTTACGACACTGTTCCAAAAAGACTACTAGGTGATCGCTCCAGGTTTTTCTTCCTTTATATGAGTGCTCACCTGCAAGAAAACAAAAAGGCAACCCCCAAAGAGCTGGCCCAATTTATTCCTACCTTAGAGAGTTTCTTGGACTCTCCCAGGCTCATTCGAGCAAACCTTGAAACATTTTTTTATGAAGCATCTGATATTGTTTCCAGGCTATTTGCTGCCACTGATCCAAAAAGAGAGCTGTTTATCAAAAAGTGGTTGAAGGCAATGGAGGACATTGAAAATGATGAAGGGCTTTCTTTAGATGAGAGGTTTTCGGCCCTGGCACCTATTGTATATTTTCACATTTTAAAAAATAAACCTCCTAAAAAAGAGGGCAACAAAAAGGATAAAAAAGAAAAAGTTACTATCAAGTTTCCCAAAGCTATCCAGCAAAGGATTAGTAATAAAGCTAGTTGGGTGGACAAAAATGCCCTAGATTCTTACTCTCGGCAGTCGGTAATGAGTACTGTCGTTTGGCTTTTGAGGAAGACAAATCAGGTTAAGTTAGCACAAAAATATGCCATTGCAGAGCTGGCAAAATCCAGCGCTCCCTGGTATTTTATCAGCAGTTTGGCCTATATGAGTGAGCAAAAAAAAGAGAATAAAAAGGCCCTGAAGTGGCTGGAAAAAGGATGGCAAGTCGCCAAAGGGCATGCCACAAGATTGCAGTGGGGAACGTCTTATATAATGGGAATTTTACGATTGGCACCCAAAAATGAAAAGCTATTAAAAGAGGTATCATTGCAAGTTATGGATGAAATTTTAGTAGAAGATGATGCCTTCTACGGAAGAAATAAAAAGCGGCTCCAAAGACTGGCCAAAAAACTGGTTAAATGGAATGAGGATAAATCACATACTAAAGTGTTGCAGGATTTAAAAGTTAGCCTTAGTCAAAAATGTGAAACTGTAAATGTTAAAAATAGCTGTTTGGATTGGGTTAAAACATTTTAGGAGATAAATTGTGGATTGCAAAAAACAACAAAATTTAAAAAATTGTAGCTGTACATATCCGGGATGTGAAAAAAAGGGTGCTTGCTGTGATTGCTTGGCATATCATCTAAAGTCTAAGCAGCTGCCGGCATGCTGTTTTCCCGCCGATGTGGAAAAAACTTATGATCGCAGCTTTGAGACTTTTGCCAAGGCTTGGGGATTAAAGTAAATATTTTTTCACTATAAAAGTTACAAGGATTCATATTTCAATTGTCATTTTTTAGAGTCTATGTTTAATTGCCAAATTCATATACGTAATTGCAAGGAGTTATATCATGTTCAATAGATTTGGCTTATGGTCTTTATGTTTTATTCTAGCGGGTTTAAGTATTTCTAGTGCCTATTCAGCAAGAAGTGTTAGATACTACCGCCCAGATGCTACCAAAAATAGATGTAGTGCTCGTTGTGAGACGCGTGCTGGAAACGGCAGCTGCATGAGCTATCGATCTGATTTTTGTGGGTATTATGCACGCTGTGTTCCGCGCTGTTTGGTTCGTACTTCAAACCGGGACTGTATGATCTATGGTTCAGATTATTGTGGAGTAAATGCAAGATGTGTTAAAAGATGTGCTGATGTCAATTCTGATAAGACTTGTTTTAGGTGGGCAGCGGATTATTGTGGGGGGGCGGCAACTTGTGTTTTAAAATGTGTTCGTCGCTATTCGCGAAATGATTGTGGGAAGTATACTCACTACTGTTCTGCTAACAAATACAAAAAGAAGACTAGGCGCGGAAGAAGGCGAAGGTAGAAAATCTGAGGTCTGAATCTGAGGTCTGAATCTGAAATCTAGATTGAAAATATATTATTTTCGATGAAATAGAAAAAGGAATTAATCACTTCATCTACTTCTTCAATCGGATTTTCTACCTTTATCCTGGGCCTATTGTTCACGTCAAGATTTAACAATACTCCCTTTTCAACAGTAGGGAATTTATTAATATCGATTACTCCTGACTGAGCTTCATCAGGCTTAAGTTGAATATTTTTTACTTCGTAATCTTGAACCTCATAATTAACATATAAATTATGTTTTTTATCTAAATAACCTAATCTTGTATTAAATGTTATCAGACTGTCACAAGCAATCTTATCTGAAAATTTTGATGACAATTGCTGAATAAGCTCTTCTTTTTCAAGTTTCATAGATTGAGGAAATCGCACCGGTCCAATAATCCCAGTAAAGCTTTGCTTAAAGTTATCTCGACCAAAGTAGCTTTCTAAAACTCCCTTTGCCTCAGTTATTTTACTCTTTAAAAGTTTGTATAATGATTCAGATTTCATATGTTTTCTATCCCCTGCAATCTCTATCTGGATTCGACTTGATGCAAAAGAAATATTAAACTTTTTAGATTGAACTATTACTACTGAAGATTCAGGGGGGGCGCCTTGAGCGACATGATGATTAATTAATTTTCCATTTAGATTCTTTGCTAATTGCTTAAAATATGCTCCATGCGAAAAAATTAAATCACTCTTAATGTCATGGTTAAAAACTATTCGAATATTTTCCAAATAACATTTGTTAAACTGTAGACTCGAAGTCATGAAATACTCCACTCTCTTGGATACGCCGTCGCTCTCGCTTTATAATCTCCATTCGATGGTCGAGTTAAATGGTTAACGATAAAAGCATTAAGTAAATGCCAACCAATTTCACTCAAAGATGCAACTCTTAAGGATGATTGTAAAATGCTATTTTCGATATATGATATTTCTTCAAAAATAGCATAGAAGCCAATTGGTCCAATATTTATGTCTTTTATTGGGGGAAAGAAAAAAACCTTTCCATTTTTGAATTTCAATACATTTTCATAATAAGATCTTTTTGGTTCAGTATCTAGCTCCCCGATAGGCGATAATCTAGCAAGAAGCACCCATTTGTACCTACCTGGTTGAACAGAACAGCTAGAAGGAATAATTACATATAAAGTCTCATTCATAGGATTATAATCATCGACCACAGGATTATTTGTAATCGCTGCTTTTGTCTTTATGATATCTCCTTGCAAAACATTGAAGTCACCAATTAACTTACTAGTATTTTGCGGGGTAAGTACACTTGGTGTATACATTATACTTGTCAAAAATTTTGCACGTTCTATATTGTTACGCTTGAATGGTTCAAACCATTCCTGTGTTTTTGTCCAACATTCCTTATTATGATATGTCTCAAGAATGTCTTTTAATTCATCTACATTTAGTTTTGCTTTCGTTGATACCACATTACCCCTCTATATCTTTTCGACTAGATGGGAAAGTAACCTCATCACCACTGTCTTCTTCACCTTCAGATAGGAAGGTACTGAAGTATTCATCGGTGCTTGTCGTTGTTGGTATAACAGTAAATTCAATTGCCATTCTAGCTTGTTCATGAATTAGACTAATCACATCTGTAGGGTTTTTTGCATTTTCATATGTGGTAGTCATTTTATCTATTTGCATCAAACACCTAGAAACTGTAGACGACATATTGGACAACATATTCAAGTTATCAAAGTCACGTCTTCTAAAAACAATCAAACTATCACCATTGAATTTATTATCAAATACTTCTAAAAATTTACCTACCGGAATAGCGGAAATAATAGATGTTGCAGAGCCAAGCTTCCTCGTAAATTGGCTCCAGCTAGAATGACTCTCCGCTGGAGTGAGACTGTAACAGTTATTACTTAGTGCTACGGCTTGATTAGGCATAAATTGTCTCCTTTTAGCGTAAGTTTCTTCTTATATAGGTTAACATTTTCTTAACCCCTTTACTTGTATCGGCAGAAACTTACACGGAAATTAGCATATTTTGCACAAAATAACATTAGTTTTAAGTACATTATAGCATATTTTACACGCTTTATGGATAAATATGCGTAATACAATATGATATTGAGGACTTAGAAGAAAATAATTCAACCTAAGTTCTCAATAATTAATTATTAAAAAGTCTCACAATATTCTCCATCACTTCAGCCTCTGAAGGCAAGATATGTAGACAATCTGTAGCTCCTTTTTCACCCACTCCGGCAACCCTGATATAAAATTCCATGGTCTTTAAATCTTTCCAACCACAAATTTTCATCACAATCGCAGGCGGCACACCTTTCGATAATAGCTGAGTTGCAAAGCAGGCCCGTTTATGCCGAAATCGGCATAAAAGGCATACTACGACCATGTGCCTAAAAAGTGTTACCTAATTGCTCGGTATAAAATGTTACCTAAATTAAAGGTTGTACATAGCCGCTCTCCTTATTTTTTTATTAATGGGGCCCCATGCGCGCGAATCCCTATTAATAAAAAATAAGGAGAACTCGTATGTTGCAGAATTTTAGAACTTTTAATGTTTCAGTTGTTTTAAATCTTGCTGAGGGGCATGGGAACGATTTACAATGACCAGCGGAAGTTTTTTCATATTGCTATGGGGAGTTTGAGAGAGTCGCAATCAATTCTCATACTTGCTGGGCTAGAAAGTAGCAAGGCATATGATGTTTCAAATCATCTTGGTGCATGTTTATATAAGCTTATAAATTCGATGCCTTAGGGAGATATCTCGATGTAAACTTTATCCTTTAACTGCCGACAAGGTATTGGGGTGGTATAGAGGATAAAAATTGTATTATACAAAGATTATTACAGCGATATTAGCTTTAACTATTTATTTAAATAGTATTACTATTTATGCTAAATCTTTGCCAAATCCCCGCCCAAAGCGTCGGCGAACTAGCATACAGAGGCCTATACCCACTCCGTCACCTAGAAGAATCAGAAGGCAAAAAAGCTGTGATACACCTGTATTGGAAAAACCGCGGCTGGAGCAGATGGATGATTTTTCTGAGCAGTTGGATCGATATTGGGGGAGGATTTTTAATAGAAAAAAAGGTAGTGATCTCTTGGCGGGTGATTCAAGACCCAATGACAAATATGGGGGGGATAATGATGTGGGCATTGGCTCGATTTTTATTCTCATTTTGACATTGGGAATTCCTATCTTGGCGGTAGCATTAATTGCTATCAGCTGGTCCAGCAAAAACCTACAGGAGCGTATAAAATATATTGCCGATAATATCTTTGACAAAATTGATGATGATGCTGCTTTAAAAAAGGGGTTGATAGATATTTTTGGCTCAGAAAAAAAGATGAAAGATGTTATCAACAAAATTGTTACCAAATATTTTAGTGATCCAGATAACAAAGATTGGCACCCGGTAAGTGGGGATGATCGCTTGGCATTTGAGAAGTATCTCAAGCTAGAGCTGATTAAAGAAATTTCAAACCTTAAGCTTTCAGAAAAGTTAAAAATTCCAAGTGACCACGATATTGTTTTGGCCAGTGTTAAACAGATGACAAAAGCTGCTAAAAAATGCATTAATGATTCAAACTCTTCTCAAGGAATTACCAACTGCCAGGTCTTATATCAACGATCTTCGCTGTTGCGAGGTGGACGGGAAATTTTAAAAGTAAACTTAAATGAGAACCTCGCACCTGTGCTTGAAAATAGATATCAAGACTTGGAGGATGTTGCTGTTATTCACTATGATAGTTGTGCTCAACGTGACTATCTTGCCCACCATGATCGTGTGGAGGCACAGATTGCTAGATTGAGAGACCAAAGCATTGCCCGTGCATTTTTGGAGCACACGGGTGAGGAGCGTGTTCCCACCCACAGTATAATGGATATGGAGTATAGTAGGATTATTGAAGCTGCTAAGAAGAAATTTAATGAAGAGCAGGCCCTAGAGATTAGAAAGAAATTTGATGCACAGGGGGAGCAGATTATTAATGCTTGTGCACTAGAGTCAATGTATCGAGGTATTGAGGGGACACTGGCTTCAAAATTACTACAGGGGCTTGGTGAGTTTTTAAGTGGAGCGGCCAAAATTAAAAAGGTTAATGGTCTTTTGAAGGATTTTAGTTATTGTGTAAAACATGTTGGAAAAAAGCAAGGTAGCTCATTCATAAATGCGGCCAATATTCCAGCATTGCTGGATTTAAAAAAGCTTAAAAAATTGACACCTGATGAGTTTAAAGCAGTAGTAGAGCCTTGTGTAGATGAAACTATTAAAGACGCCGGCAAAGAGGCCTTTAGCTTAGGAGTGCGGGCCAATAAGGCCCTCAATGATGCTCTCTATGGCGTAGTTTTAACCCAGAAGGATAAAAGAAATGGTAAATATGTAACTGCAATGCAGCGGGTGGAGGATATTGTTTTGCGCGATGGTTATGACCACTGTATTGAATTGTATACAAACAAAGATCCCACACGTTGTATGGGATATGCAAATGTCGTGGGTACCAAAGAAGCTCTAGCAATAAATTTGAGAATGCAGATGAATGAATTTGCACTACCTCCTTACAGAGCAAATATACGTAAAATTGATAAAAAGGTGACAAGGGCAGTAGATGGGTGCTTTGGCAATATCAAAAGACAGATGGACGATAAGGTTTCGGCCTATAATGTGCAATATCGCAAATACCTGCAAGCAAAAAAGCAAAGAAAAAAAGTTGTGGAGCCAGTCGAAGATAAATTTAGTGAGAAGCAGTTAGGAGATAAATTATTAGATTGTCAAATATTGGGTATTACAGAGTATGCAGGACACGTCACAGGTATCAAGGTTGAAGCAGAAATTAAGGCGATGGGGGAGAGTTTAGAAATCTTAAAAAGATTAGATCGTTTAAAGAGAAAAAAGATTGGCCACCATTTAAATGAAATTAAAAAAGTGGGAAGTGCTTGTTTTCAAAAAGAGTTAAATAAAGATCGTGGCAATAAAGATCTTTTTTCAGAAGAAAGTATGAGTGCCATTACTGGACGCTGCGAACTGGAAGTAAAGAGGTATGCCACGCCACTTATTGCTGATGCTTTTTTGCGTACCAAGCATACGGAGGCCTTGCGTGATGCGCTGGCAGGTATTGTAGATGTTGAGCAAAAAAAGAAACTCAAAAAGAAGTGGCATAGGAGTTTAGCAAAACTTAGACAAAAATTATTGCGTACCCTAAAGGCCAATATTAAAAGTGTGAAGTTTAGAGCAAATAAGCGTGCAGGCAAACAGTTAAATGACTATTTGGCCAAATTTAAAGTAGATGCTACCGTTAAAACAGTAGAGCTTGTGGCCTCATTTTCAGTATCTAGATATTTACCACCAGTTGATGGTAAAGCTAATCCCGATTATCTGCTTGTTATGGAGCAGGTTAGACAAAATGAGCTTAGCAGGTTGAAAAAAGGTATTAGACATACTATTGACCAAGAGAGACAGATCGATAGTACAATTGGAGAAGCTGTCAGCGATGAACAGTTGCAAAGAAGAAGACAAAAGGCGCAAAAAGAGTTAAGTCGGAAGCAGGATGTGCTTATTGCCGGCTTTTCCCTAGAGGTGACAAAAAGAGTTGTTCCTAAAGTAGCGATGCAAAAGCTTAACACTCAACACGGCAAGGCCTTGAGGGATGCTTTTAGTGACCTCGATGCCACCAAAATGCCGGAGAGCAAGAAAAAGGCATTAAAGCTGCTTTGGGAAAAAGATTTAGTAAAGTTGCGCGAAGATTTAGTTGCAAAGCTAAATGCAAAATTGCAGCAGATCAAAGCAGGCAGTAGCAAAGACACTGATAAAAAAATTGCAAAGCTTATCAAAGAGTTTCAAATAGAGGCCACTACTAAAACGGTGGATTTGATGGCATCTCATCAAATTGCGATATACTATCCTCCCAAAAAAGATGGCACGCCAGATAAGTCCTTTTTACTCATTATGAAGAAGTTGAGGAAAAAAGCACTGGTAGAGTTGCAAGCAGGAGTTGAGCAATTAGTGAGTAAGGAGCAGGCCTTAGATGAAGATTATAAAAATAGAAAAATTAAAACCAAGGAGTATGATGCGGCAAAAGTAAAGATTGCAAAAAAGCAAGACAGGCTGATTAGGCAATTTTCCCTCAGTGCTGCCAAACAAGTTGGTAATCAACAGATCTCTGATGTGATCAATGAACAACTGCCGTTTGATCCCAAGCACCCCTTTGCTGCAAGCTTAACTAGAACTAGATCAAAGATAAAAAGGGGCACCTACAGGCAGTTTAAAAAGTGTATAGACAGCAAAACTCCAACTGCCATTTTGGCCTCAAATGTAATTAACTATTGTAAAAATAGTATTACCAAGTCTATGCTGACAGATTTATTTATGACACAGCTAAAGTTTAACATGAACGACATTTTGTTAAATACTGGAAGTACAACTCTAACTTTGCTGTTTAAGTCTCTATCTCTAACCCCTGAAAAACTAAAAAAGCCTTTACAAGCAACAAAAGCAACTCTCAGGCATTGCCTGAACTTCAGAATTGATCTTCAAGCAGATAAAGAGGACGAAGCAACCAACAAGGGGATGGCCTGTGCTATTATGAGCACGTTTGATTTTGTCGAGCACATAGTACGGATGGTGAGGTTAGAAAACCTCAAAAAGGGATTTTTGCTAGAGTTTACCAAGTCCAGTGTGCTTGGAACTGACTTTAGTGCAGGGACTATAGTAAAAAGGCTGCAAAACTGTGTTGCCAAGGTTAAGCGAAAAAATAATTTATCGAGAACAAGGCACACCGATGCCCAGAATATTCAATTTGATTTTAAAAAGATTAAAACTCAAGTTGCAAGTGATCCAAAATTAATGGATAAAGTAACAGATGGTATCTCTGAGTGTATCTCTAATTGGGATAAGTATGTTTTGGGTAATGTTGGTCTTTAATTTGTAGAGAGATGGGCCTTTATACCACGTTCAATCTTTTTAGCGATGCCAGAGCATTTGTTTTCTGTATAAAAATCTAGCACCTGTAAGGGATAACCTAACATTTTGTGCTCACCATTTGAGAGCTTAACCTCACAGTTGAGTAAATTGATATAAGAGTAAATTTTCGACCTATAGCAGTAGCAATCGATGGTTTTCATAGTAACGTTAGTGGTGATGCCTCTTTTTAAATAGGCATCTTGTTTTAAACTTAACATCGACTCTCTGCCTACTGCAGCATTGTTGCATGCAGATCCCATGAGATCTGTTGGATAATTGGGCATTACAGGTTGCTCGGCACTACCATCGGAGTAGATTTCCATACAGTTTAAATAATCTCTTTTATATCCATTGCCATGGTCGGTTCGGTAGCAACCACAGGCAATTAATAGTAGGCGTTTAACATTAGATCCAGACTGTACCACAATTGGTCCATATGCAAATGCGGCCAGCAATAGATAAGTTACTAATTTGGACATTTGTATTCCATCTGCTAATTCCTAACCCTACTTTTACCATTATATCGAGTTAGATGCAAAATTATGAGATGAAGCAAATGTTTCCTTTAATGATCTTTGCAACCATCATCACCGCAATCACCTTTTTTAGGACAAGTGCATTTACCTTTGCGGCAAACATGTTTTTTAGGAATGAGATCCTCTTTAGTGGCCTGGCGCATAGACATAATTTCTACGTCAAAATTAAGTGTTTTACCGGCCAAGGGATGGTTGGCATCAACTGTGATGGTATGTGATTCAATTTTTATAATTCTAAAAGATTGAGGAGGTCCGCCAACTTGTGGAATATGAAACATCATTCCGACTTTAAGACTTTGGGCATCTTCAAAGTCCTCTGGTGCAACAGTACTGACAAGACCTGCGTCATACTCGCCATAGGCATCATTTGGCAAAAGGGAGACGATAAACTTGTCTCCAGTTTGTTTGCCACCCATTTGTGCTTCTAGGCCTTTGAGCATTTGCTTGTGTCCATGAACGTACTGAAATGGTTTATTTGCATCAGTATAATCCAACAGCTGACCTTCACCGTCTGTCAGAGTGTAGTTTATTTCTACAAAGATATCTTTGGCGATTTTCATGCTACCTTCAAAGTCATAGGTTACTATTTTTTCATACGAATACTTTCTATTACCACAGGCTCTATCGGAGTATTTTGAGAAAGCTTTGCAACGGCAACTTTTACTTTTTTAATTTTATCTACAACATCTTGACCACTTACAATATTTCCAAATACTGCATAACCATAAGTTAAGGGATCTTTTCCACGGTGATTTAAAAAAGTGTTGTTTCTAACATTGATGAAAAACTGAGCAGTTGCACTGTCAACGATATTAGTTCTGGCCATGGCAACAGTTCCTAAATTATTTTTGAGGCCATTTGTTGCTTCATTTTTGATAGGAGGATTTGTACTTTTTTCTTTGCCGTCTTTGGTAAATCCTCCACCTTGGATCATAAAATTTTCAATTACTCGATGAAAGATCGTTTTGTCGTAGAATTTAGCGTCGACATATTTTATAAAGTTTTTAACTGAAATTGGTGCTTTGTCTTGAAAAAGTTCAATTTCAATTGTGCCATGGTTGGTGGTCATAATGGCGATAGGATTTTTTGCAAATATTGGCCCTGCTTGGAATAAACATAATAAGGCCACAACTAGTGCACTGAATTTAAACTTTTGCATCAAGAATCTCCTATTTAAATGCTTGTTTGATAAATTGTTGATATTTTTCAATAGACAGTGGGTCTTTGTTTTCAACAAATTTTAAAAGGTGAGGGATGGAGTCATTTCCCCAAAAAAGCTCACCTTCAACGATAAAAGTGGGAAAACCAAATACGCCACTATCCAATGCTCTTTTCACATTTTCTTTAAGTAAAGCTCTACTATGTTTTTCCATGGCCAATTTTAGCAGATGCTCACCATCAAAGTTGGCGCCGCTTAGGACACTTTGTAGAACTTGGGGGTCACCAACATTTATTCCCCTTGACCATGCGGCATCAAAAATAGTATCAATTATTGCAAATTGCTGGTCTTTACTATTTTGACTGAGTGCTATGCGCAGTGCGTACAGGGAGTTAAATGGTAAAATGGTTGGAACAACAAATTCGATGTTGTTATTAGCTGCAAAGCGCAGGCAGTCCTTAAATAGATAGTTTCTCTTGGGAACTATCTCTGCGGGTCCTTTGGTCTCGTAGTGATGGATGACTTTGCCCAACAGTGACGGGATAAATTCAAACTCAATAATGTCTTGTTTTTTTGCTCGTTTAACCCATTGCCATGAAAGATAGGAGTAGGGAGATAAAAAATCAAAATAATATTCGCATTTTTTCATATATTGACCGCCACCGCCACTTTATCGGGCCATACCTCAGTTTTAAAGTAGCACATGATTACATATTATTGAATCTTCTACAATACTTTAAAATGATTTTACTGCTCATTTGTCCAGTGCTTATAGCTAGCTGCAGCAAGACGGTGGATTTACAATATTGTGAAGAGCTTTCAATGAAGGCCTACAAGGGGTTTCCCCAAGCAATAACCAACTTTAAGAGGGATTGTCAGGAATATAATGTAAAATTCACCGCTCAAGTGTGCCAAGCAGCATTACAAGATCTAATATTTATGGGAGATGTAGACAAAGTTCAAAAAAAGTATGGAAAAGATGTGATTGGTTGCTTTACTCAAAATGATTTAAAAAAGTTTAAAAGGTGAAAGATGTCGGATGATCAATTAGTGGTCAAAGCTACCAGAAAAGATTTGCAAATATCTAGGCGCATTTTTCATATGGTCAACGGATCAGTTATTGCAACTGCCTATAACCTTACCTTGACTCATAAGCAAGTGGTTTACATGTTGGGGACAGGTGCTTGCTTGTTATATTTGTTTGATCAAATTAGAATTTCATATCCCGAGCTCTCCAACAATTTTGCTAGGTTTACAAAGTATATATTGCGCGCTGAAGAGCAACTCAAAGAGTCTGCTGCAGTTCCTTATATCATTGCCATTTTGCTGACAATTTTGAGTTTTCCCAAAGTGATAGCACTTTGTAGTATATATACCTTGGCCTTTGCAGATCCCTTATCGGCAATCATTGGTATCCGTTTTGGTAAGCGCCATATAGTAAAAGAAAAAAGTGTTGAGGGCTCCATTGCTTTCTTTTTAACCACCTTTTTATGTGTATTGTTGGTCTTTGACTCCTATCACATCAACGGATGGAAATCTTGGGTGGTAGCAGGACTTGTTTCTTTTATGGGGGCCGGTATTGAAATGCTTCCCTTGCGCTTAGATGATAACCTTACCATTCCTCTTTTTACGGCCTTTACGCTTTGGATCTTTTGTAGCACCTTTGGGGTACATGTAGTCTAGACTACTAATCGCAATGAATCTAAGTGTATCCGCGCCTCACTAATAGTTTGTAGTACTTTGGCCTTATTATCTTGTAACAAGATTATTTCTTGAGGATCAACAACTAACTCCTTTTTCTGCAGATCTTCTAGCCTTTTTATCTCTCTATCAAATTCATCAGTAGTTGCTTTTAGATATCTATTTTTAACATCTTCAATTTTATGTTCAATATACTTGTAAGATTTTTTTAACAGATCATTCATAATATGTTTGGGAATTTCTTTAACTTGCTCGATTTTGTCTTTTTTAGCATTGATGAGCTGAGCATTTAGCTCATCGAGCTTAAAGCGTGCTGACATATTGTTTCCAAGTTGATCAACAACCACCCGCAAAATGGTCGGTGGAAAATGTCTACTGGCCTCTAATGCCTGTGGTGCGACAACTTTTAAGATATAAATACTTTCAAGCAGAAACTGTGACATGTTCTCATCGGCCCATGAAGCAATGGTAGCATTGCCAAACTCATGTCCTAAAATCAACTCAAAAGTATCATAAACCATGGGGTGATCCCAAGTGATAAACTTTAAGTCTTCTCGCTCTAGTGCTTTTTGCCGATTATAGGTGACAGACAAGCCGTCTTTGGGCAGATGGGGAAAATGGGGGACAAACATATTGTCAGTGGGACACAAATAGATAGAGGTGGCATCAAGATCATTACTGTGAACTCCAAAATGGTGAAACACTTTATCCATATATTCTTTAAGCTGATTGGAGCTATCAATTTGCTTTATTTCATCTACAATTTTTTTGGCAATCTGTTGGTCAAATGAGGCCATTTCGATTAAGCGGTCTCTACCTTTTTCTAACTTGTCCTCCAATTGCTTATTGATGGATCTTGCTTCATTTAGAAATTTGTTTAACTTATCGCTGCCAGACGCTAAGTAATCTTTGCTATGGTCAAGGCAGTGATTTAGTTGATCACCCACCTGCTCAAGCAGTGCTTGGGCACCTTTTACTGGCGCATTAAAGGCATCAAGCCCCTCATGGTACCAGTGAAATAATATCTCTTCATAACTATTTTGGATGTAGGGTACGTGAATATGAATGTCTCTTTTTTGTCCAATTCTATCAAGGCGAC
>JADHTQ010000041.1 GCA_016784965.1 Bacteriovoracaceae bacterium
ACGATTTCTGAGGAGTTTTGGGCCTAATCTCGGCCATTTGGGTACAAAAATAAGAAAATTATTATGATTTTTATTGATCATTTTAAATGGTTATCAATATTTAATGGATGCTATGCGATAGGTGAAAAGTTCAGGTGAAGGATACTTCATTTAATTTTGCAACAAAATCAGCTGACATCGCCCTCCCATACTCAAGAGATAAAAAACTTCACCTTAGAGATACCAAGCCTATTACACTGGCAGCAGGTCTAACTACAACAGTAGCAGATATATCAAAATGGTTAAGATTTCATCTTAACAGGGGCAAGACTAGTAATGATGTCCAATTGATTTCAGATGAAAATTTGTCTCACATAAGCAGAAGGCATAATATTATCAACACACCGATACCTTTTCTTTTACAAAACCTAGAGTGGTTGGATAACAAAACAGCTTATGGCCTTGGTCTTTTTATAGGTGAAGTTAATGGTCATAAGGCATTATTTCACCCTGGATATCTCGATGGATATTCTTCAATGATGGTAATATTTCCTGAACTTGATTTAGGGATTTCAGTTCTAACTAATCAACACTTGTCTGCTCTTCCAGGCAAATTATCCAAACTCATTTATGAAAGAGTTACGAATTGTACAGTGCAGGTACCCAGTGATGCTTTTTTAGCAGAGGATGAAATGAAGGTCCCGCATACAACAAATAACAACAAGTCAAAACCAACCCTTAACTTTGATAAATTACTAGGTACCTATGAAGATTCTGCATTTGGGATCATTAACATCGAAAAACTACATGCAAGCACTGATTACTGTATTGATTATTATGGTCATAAATGGCCAATTAAAGTGACAAGCAACAATACCTTTGAATTCTTAATCGAGACGTTTGGAATGCAAATACCCATGACTGCTACCGTCTGTAGCGACTCAGGTTCATTGGCACTTGCCATTCCTATGTCTTTAGAGGACAGAGTGCCTCCAAGGAAGTTTAATAAAGTTTGAATTGTAATAGTATTTATGGTGATAATATTTTAAAGACTTGCTCTTGATGATAAGTCACTTGAGTATCTCCAGAGTAGTCATTCTTGCAAAATTACTATCTATCTTTTTGGGGTATTTCCATAGGCCATTAAGCCGAAAAATTTAATGGTCAGATAATCTAAATGACGCTGATGAGTAGATCACTTGAAAACACCCATTGGATTGCTGTGTAATTTTGCTTCCATTTTAGATTACTCCAATCATAGTTTGATCCCACTGCAAATATATTTATTAAAAACAAGTGTATTATATGGTTGAGTCATCTCATGAAGATATAACGATTTAAGTTCCTCAAATTTTTTTCTAGATCCAAGTAATTCAGTAAAGAAGTCTCCAACTGCGATAAATCTTTTTTCCGTGTTTTCTTTCTCTTCTTTAAGCCTTTTTTCTGTGCAATTAAGTAACTCTACATTCCAATTTATTTTAGTAAAGCCAGCTTTATGTAGATAACTTGGCAATTTTCTTCCAATCTCGAGATCAAACTTTATATTGCTTTTGATTTCATTCATGTAATGATTTAATTTTTTATTGTCACTATACAAATTCAGAAAAACTCCATCTAAATCAAACAGAATAATCCTTCCTCCTTTCTTTAAAGATTTATTAAGTTCAAATAGCGCATCTATCGGTTCAGAAACATGCTCCAGAACGTATCGAGAAATGACTGTGTCATATTTATTATAAAAATGCTCATCTAAATTGCATAATTGCTGTTGAGTAAATTTAATACATTGTTTAGCATAAGTATCACACAATTTAAGTGCCTGTTGTAATCTGAAATCAGAAGCATCAATCGCATCAACCTTTTTTACACCGTATTTATGAACTAAATATCTAGAAAGAACACCAGTGCCACATCCAGCGTCAAGGACGTATTCTTCTGGTAAAAAATTAAATGTTTCTAATTCCTCTTGTATTGAGTAGTTACTTTGGAATACTTGTTCCTCAAGCCTATCTGCTTCAATGCTTGCTTCCATGCTATAAGTCACAACAACTCTCCCATAATATACACTTGTTGCAGTTTGTGCTCAAGTTTTTGCCAGTAGTGACTGCTAAAAATTGAATCTTATACTAAGATAACATATATTTTAGTACAAAATAAGCTGTATAAATTTCATGAACTTTTTTCCTACAGAATGGGTTACTATGCCCTTAGGTTCAAAGTATTGCAATTTATTCAATAGTGATCGATACTATAAATGAAATTATTCCAACAAAATGTAACTATATCATAAACCACTAATTTATATTCTTTTCAACAACATGCAGTCTTCAGAAGTACTTAATAAACAAGCTTCTTATATAGTTAGTATAAAATTTATGTGTATAATAATGTTTTATTAATATTTATGTTGAAAAAAAGACCGTAAAAAGGCAATAATGTGCATAATTTCAATAACTATAAATGAGTACTAAACTATTCTGTACAATAGGATATAATTTGACTAATTTGTTACCAAAAACCCCAAAAGACCTACTGAACCTAAAATGGTACGAAGCCATCCTCTACTACACCATAATAGAATTCATGAAATTTTTCAAACTCTGGAAATACCCCATTTCGGCCCAGGGAGACCTTGAAAAAATGGGGGTAATGGATATTGCCTATTGGATATATAAAGCGACCGATCCAATTAAAGTGGCAAAAAAAAATTCTGGTCTGGAGGATTTTTTTTCTTCACCTGATAATTGCTTTAAAAAAACACTTCCTGAGTCTTTTAATCAACAGCATAGTGTCACTATCTCAGCGGCAGGAGACCTTATGCCCAATAGCTATTTAGCAAATTCTAAAAGTTGTTTGTATAAAGATGAGAATGTTCGAAAGGTCATTTTTGATGCTGATATTAAAATGGCCAATTTAGAGTGTGTGGTGATTAAAAAATCTGACAGAGAGTTTAAGTTTGTAACGGACAAGGGGCCTCCACTTCAATGTACTGTTGATGAGTATGATACCCTTACTGGAGGTGAGTTTGATAAGTTTACGTTTGTGGCCACGGCTTGTAATCATACACTAGATTTTGGAGAGATCGGGATCAGAAGTACTGTCGAGAGTCTACACGACAAGGAGATCTTATTTAATGGCATTAATCAAAGTGAAGCACAGGCCCAGCAGGCAACCATTATTACTTACAACAATGTAAAAGTTGGGGTTGTGGCCTATACTTTTGGGCTTAATGCATATACTCCACCTACTGATAGGCCTTATCTTGTAAATAAGTTGAACCTCAATGATTTACTAGAAGATATCGATTTTAGTCAGATTAAAAAGCAGATTGAATATTGCAGACAGACTGAGGTAGACTTTGTGATTGCTCATTTGCATTGGGGGCTTGAGCATGAGTTTTATCCTATGCCACGGCAACTCGATGTTGCCCACCACCTGGCAGAGCTGGGAATTGATGCGATCATTGGACACCATCCCCATGTCGTACAACCGGTTGAGTATTATCAGACCACAAAAGATCCTTCGAGGATTGTTCCGATTTTTTACTCTCTTGGCAATTTGACGACTCCATTTTCATTAATTGAATATACCGTAAGCTATGTTGCCAACATGGAGCTGAGCAAAGGGATGTGTGATGATGGGCAACAAAGAACCTATGTCACTAATTGCCAACATACTTCTGTTGTTCAGGTTGATGATGTCGATCGCCAGCAAATTTCACTCCACAAACTTGAAAAATTACCATAAGTTAAATGTGCTCAATACCCCTCAGTAAGGTAACTGAAATAACATTTATACCAGCAAAACGGTCACACCCAAGGCAAAGAGAGTAGCTGTCTCATTTTAGTGGCCCCACTCTCACACAAAAGCCGTCCTTTTATAATTGGTCTCTAATATCATTGGAGTAACGTGATAATCATTATAAAACCATGTGTTCTGTCCACTATTTTTGATGTATTTTTGCAAACAGCTAAAAAAAAGTTCCATAAATATTAATTTTAGTGTAACACATCAACTTTAAGAATTAGCAACGAAGGAATTATGGAAACTATCAAGCATTATAGCGCCTTTGCTACGTACACATTACATAAAAATGTAGTAGATATTAATGCCCCCTATACAGTTTTTTTACATGGTGGTCCTGGATTTAACAACGATTTTGAACGAGAAAGTATGGGCCCTCATTTTCATAAAACCCACAATTTTATATGGTTTGATTTTCTTGGATGCAAAAACTCACCTGCCAATAATATAAGTGAAATCACTTTAAAAAATACAATATTAGACATGCATGAGATATTTAAAAAGTATACAAATGGTCAAGTGAATCTTATAGGCTTTTGTGTCAGTACTCTAATAATCAATCATTACGTTAAATCTTATCCTGAAATGATAAAAAAAGTAGTTTTCTTCAGTCCTGTAATTAAAGTTGCTGCTTTTTTACAAGATGTTCTAAAAGTTCATTACAAAAAAGGCACACTAAAGTTAGATCCCAAAAGCAAAACCACTTATGATTCTCTTGTAAGACCCAATCTACTTAAATTTACACCACAAGAACTAGAACAATTTGGCAACTTAACCCTTCAAATAGATAACTTACTAGATGTTTATTGGGAAAACAAAATTATAATGCAACAATACTTAAATTTTCATATGGGTGAACTTCTTGCATTAGATGTTTATTTTGCGATCCAAATAGATTTATTTAATAATCAAATCCTTGATCTTACCTCTATGTATACAAATATCGATGTTCTCATTATTAAAGGGGAAAAGGACCAAATTACAAATTGGGAACAAAATGGTCTAGAATTAACAAAGCAAATACCACATGCACAAGTAGAAACTTTGGCAAATTCTGGACATTGGGCCTACTTAGAAAATCAAAAAATATCAACTCAGTTGATTAAAAACTTTTTAAACTAATTATTTTTTTTGCAACGACTTGGCCTGTATTGCTTAAGTAGCGATCATTATCCCCATATCGCGCAACCGGTTGAGTATTATCAGACCACAAGAGATCCTTCGAGGATTGTTCCAATTTTTTACTCTCTTGGCAATTTGACGACTCCATTTTCTGCCAAAGAGTATACCTTAAGCTATGTTGCAAACATAGAGCTGTCTAAGGGCACTTGTGAAAAAGGGCAATTAAAAACTTTTCTCACCGAGTGTAAACATACTCCTGTTGTTCAAGTCGATGACTCTGACCGACAAGAGATTTCTTTGTGTCTTGCAGAAGTTCTGTAATGAATTTGTTTTTTTTGGGAGTGGATATGCTAAATATAAACGAATACATTTAAGAATAGTTGAGGCCTTATGCCTTATCTTGCCAAACTTGATCATCTTGCTCCATCCTAGAACAATGTTAATGTAGGATCTTGATTATACTACAAAATCAACGTAGAACCTCACCGGCAAAAAAGAATCCGACACTTCCCAAAAGATTCAAGGTCAGTCTTTAACACTTAAAGATAAGATCTTTATTGAACATCAACAATACAACGAAAAAATGGGGAAACAGTTATCGCTTGATGAATTTGTTGCGATGAAGTTGAAGCTTCAATGAAGAAAGTTTTAAAAAGGCGCGCCAAGTCAGTTTTTTTTATGTAGTAAAATAAGGTCGAGGCAAAGCTGTTAGGTTAGCAGGGCAGAACACTCATTCTTGCTCTGGAGTGAATTACAATATACAATAGTCTCATAAGAATTACAGTTGAATTTAAAAAGTTTTAAGCATCAATAAGGGTGATATTTATTATGAAGTTCACAATTATAATACTATTGCTGGCCATAAATTATCTTGTATATATAGATGCTGTTTTTGCTTTTGATGTTAGTAAATCTAAATGTCGGTATATTGAAGAGCCAGAAATTAGGTTAATTAAATCTGCAGATTGTGATACAAAGTTATGTTTTGCTAAAGCTGAATGTACAAGCCTCACAGGGCCAATTATTTTAAATTTTGTATGTGTAGTTCCAAAAAACTCAACTAAATGTCCACCACCTGCAACTTGTGGTACTGATAAAAGCATCCAAATTACTAAGCCCATAATTCTGGAAGACAGGCACTCTCAAGAAGGGCCCTCGTCTGATAAAGGTACAATTGAGAGGTAGTGGGGCATGAGTTATAGATATCTATTATTAATATTGTTAACAACAAACTCATTGACTCTTTTTTCAGCAGTAAAAACAGACTGGATAGAAGTTAGAGGAACAATTTATAGTTTCAATGTGAAATATGTCTATTTAAAAAATAATCGGGGTATAAAAACAATGGTTCCCAGAAAGTATATACCTAAAGATTTAATAAAATCAAAAAAGGAGATTAGGGTCCATGTAAAAAAAGCAGACTATATCGCAATGAGTGAAGAGGTTGAAAGGCAGAAATCCCAAAGTTAGAAAACTTCTTACTGATGGTAGGTTCTTAAAATGAAATATGATAAATTAGATAAAGATGATTCTATAATATCACTTTTAAAAAGAATTGCGTTCGAGATAGGAGAAGATAATTTCTCAATAGATGACAATTGGGAATCAGATTTATGTGCAATAGCTATAACAAGTAAGGCTGCTCCAAATGTTCTTGTGTATATTTCAACTTTTAACAAAGACAAAGATACATTTTATTTTGAATTGGAGACTTTAGTAACTGAAAAAAAACAAGCATTACCTTATGACACCGTTGATGAAGGTGATATTAACTTTGAGGGTCTTATGACTAAAATTAAGGATCATTTACAATTATAGCTCTTTATAGCAGGTTAAAATAAATAAAGATAAAATTGCAAATCCTAAAAAGTATGTGGCTAAATGGGATACTTTTACAAAACAAAAGCAAGACGGTATTATTAGAAGCTGGAAAAGTGAAATCAATAAATTTAAAGATTATAAAGCAATCACAGATGCTGTTCTAGATACAAAACCCTGAAGGTATAATGTATAATGTAAATCATCGAGCTTCACAATTTAAAAAAATTTATGTTTTAAATTTTGACAAATACTTTAAATTAAATATACCTCCTATCCCTTCAAAATATTTTGCTTTATTAGTAGTTGATAATTCTTCGAACTTAGACTTTGAAAGCATTGATAATTTTATTATAAATATCCTTGAAAATGGAATGGTTTATTTTGCTACATTTGGATCCAACAACAGGTTTATTACAGGCGAACTAGATGTTATCAGAACTTGTCCTGAACATTATGAGCAATACTCGGATGTTATAACTGCAAATTATGAAGAAGACTCCGTTGACGACGCTCTATGGAGTTTTTTATTCAGTCCCTGTATTGATGATATATTTATAGATGAATGTACGACTGCAGTTATTGCGATAAACTCTGATCAAAAAATTATAAATCAGGTTTCGAAAAATATAAGAAATCTAAGCGCCTTTAATAAAAAAATGACTGAAGACTGTAGTTAAAATCTAAAAACGTCATTCCATATTTACGCCCTGTCAGGTTATAAGTAACAACATGCAAGTTCCTGGTGAGTTCATGAATAAAACAGTAGAATAGGCGTTAAGAAGCTTTAAAAGAAACGAGGTTTATGAAATGAAAAACGAATGGTATAGCTCAAAATTGCGTTTAGCATATATGGTTGAACATTCAGATAATAACCGATATATGGATTCTACTTATATTTTTAAAGCTACTTGCTTTGATGATGCTTTTAACAAAGCACTAAAGATAGGTAGAAATTTGGAACACCGATATGAAAATATAGAAAAAAATGAAGTACATGTTAAGTTTAAAGAAATTGTGACCCTAGATTACATAGGAAAAATTAATGATGGATGTGAAGTTGTATGTGATAGAATAGATATTCCCAAAAATACAAATGAAAATCATGATACTAAATATTTTCCAGAAAAATCTAGGCCATCTCAGACTCTCTAAAACCAAAACAGTGAAGCATTCAGCGTTTCTCTTTGCCTATAAGCTAGCTGAGGTAACGGTGGTTTACTGAAGAGACACTTGTAATTAGCAAAAAATGTCCGAATTTACCTTTTCGGGTATACCATTATTTTTGATGGCCTTTTTCAGAAATTTATGTGCTGCAGTTTTATTTCTTCGTTTAGAAAAATGGAAATCTACAGTTTGCCAGTCATTGTCAACAGCTCTATATAAATAATACCAACGTCCCGCAAGTTTAATGTAAGTCTCATCTATTTTCCAGGAAGTTCCGGTTTTCTTTTTCGTACGATAAACGAATACATTTAAGAGTAGTTGAGGCCTTATGCCTTATCTTGCCAAACTTGATCATTTTGCTCCATCCTAGAACAATGTTAATGTAGGATCTTGATTATACTACAAAATCAACGTAGGACCTCACCGGCAAAAAAGAATTCGACACTTCCCAAAAGATTCAAGGTCAGTCTTTAACGCTTAAAGATAAGATCTTTATTGAACATCAACGATACAACGAAAAAATGGGGAAACAGTTATCGCTTGATGAATTTGTTGCGATGAAGTTGAAGATTCAATGAAGAAAGTTTTAAAAAGGCGCACCAAGTCAGTTTTTTTAATACAGTAAAATAAAGTCGAGGCAAAGCTGTTAGGTTAGCAGGTCAGAACACTCATTCTTGCTCTGGAGTGAATTACAACATACAATAGTCTCATAAGAATTACAGTTGAGTTTAAAAAGTTTTAAGCATCAATAAGGGTGATATTTATTATGAAGTTCACAATTATAATACTATTACTCATAGAGTTAGAGCAGCAAAAGAATTGGGCTTCAAAAAGATACCTGTCGAAAAAGTGAAGCTACCATACAAAGGATACAGCTCAGTGGATGATTTATTTGCTGGAGGTCTATAATGGCAGCATGGCAGTTTTCAATTAAGCTTGTTTCGAGAAAGGAATTAAGTGAAAAGTTTAAAGCAATTCCAAATATTATGGATAATAATTCTTATGATGAATTAAAAGGATGGGGTAGAAATTACCCTCATAAAGAAATATATGATATCTTGTCTAAGGAACTTCCAAAAAATAAAAGCTGGAGCACAGATATTCAATTATGGGGAAAAGAAGATACCCACTGTTTTGAATTACTCTACGAAAAGGGTGACCTAGAGGAAATATCAGCTAGGATTGATTTAAGAAACTTCAACGATAATTTGATACATTTAATTTCAAGGCTATCATCTCTTTTAGATGCAATAGCGATATGTGAAAGTGGTAAAATAATTGAAGCCAGCTATAAAGACATTATGAAAGAGATCAGTGTGTCCAACGCTAATAAGTTTCTCAACAATCCCATAAAATATTTAGATGACTTAGAAGATAAATAAAATAGTAATCCTAAAAATCAAACGGACTAACCTACGCCACATCCATCGCCTTGAAGTTGCCGTAATAATCGATGGTCATGGAGATGTTTTTGTGACCAAGGATTGCTTTTAGTTGATACGATAGATGGCCGTTTTTTCATTTATGAAAAACATCAATTTGAATCAAGTTTAAGACTTCTAAATAAAAAACGAAAAGTAATTTCTACTCAATCTTCAATATTAGCTGCAGATGATCAAGAATCAGTTGCAAAAGAAGTATTGCAACACCTAGAATCCTTAAATATGAACTTAGTCACCACAGAAGATATTCCATTGATGCTATATTTTTTAAATGTTCCTAATGGGCACTTTGCTGAAGGAAGAGCTAGATGGGATAATGACCGTGAAAAGATTGATTATTCTTCCAGAAAAAAGACTTTGAAATGCAAAGCTTTATACAAGAAATTTTGTAAGTAGATGGGTTTATTGTCGTTGGCGGTCGTTTGACACTTGAAGATGTAAGAATGTTCAAAACGTCTTCTAATTCCTGTTTTTCCTCATTTGTCACATAGCACGTAGTGCAGAAAAACAACCCATATTATGAAGAAATCAGCAATATTATTTTATCTTACATCTACTCTTTCTTAAGAATTCTTCATGCAATTTTTCTTAATATTTGATTAAACGCAACTAAAGGCCCGATCAGTAAACACTTTCAAGAAGTATTGTATGATAGAAAACATTTCAACGAAGAATTTTTACGCAAGATTGTAGTAATTTTCAAAAAGAGCTGCACTACTTTTGCTAGGCAGGTGTCAAACGACCGGAAATATTTTAAAGAACTTGTTGAGGATCTTCACAAAGGCAAGGATCACTATACCCCATACGAATTCAAAACCGGACCTCAAGCTTAACTCCAGTAGATATACTCAATGGCCTGTAAAATTCTCAGATACAATTTTCTATCTAAATTTACGATATCTGGAAGTTGTGTTCCTCCACTATGTGGGTCCCAAAGGTCTAAACAGACTTTTATTAGTATATATTCTCTGGAGGAAATGCACCTTGCTTGTTCTAAAAGATGTTTTGGAGATGATGTTAACCTTGCTTCTGTCGTATGGAATAGAAATACTAATAGTTTCTCGTACCCTTTTAATATCCTTCTTATTGCATTAAAAACTCGTAAATCATAGTTATCAGCATGTTTCCAATTAAAATCCATGGTTGGCCCCCTTGTTTATTATTTACAAGGTTAGGCTAACAGGAAATAGTTGCCCTTTGAATGCGTGGAGACCGGACGACTTACGCTTTACTTTTTTGGGTTTTCTACACATAAATCTACTCCTAAAGTTAACAGGAATAGTTTACATGGCCTTGAACCACTTCGTGAAGGCCAAATCTTTACGAAATTAATTATTTTTTGATACGACCAGAGAAGCTGTTTGGTCACCATCGGGAACCGCTGCCGCTTGGGTGGTCCTACTCACCTCTCCCTCTCTGATGACTTGCCGCGCCACCTCTTCTTTTTATCAGTTCACCGCAGGTATCTAAGTACTAATTCCTTGATAATTAAAATCTGATCAGTATAGAATATGTGAGCAACAAATTTACATACTTTTATAAAAGGCATTAAAGGCCGGAGTCATAAGCTATGAGTAAATATAAATATATTGGGAAGTCTTCTGTGAGGATTGATGGGAAGCAAAAGGTGAGCGGAAGTGCTCAGTATGCTGAGGATTTGGATTTTGGGCCGGATTTGTTGTATGCGGCCATTGTGGAGAGTCCTTTTGCTCATGCTTTGATTAAGTCGATTGATACTAAGAAGGCATTGAAGGTTGATGGGGTGGTTCGGGTGGTTACTGGAGCTGAGTTTCCTTATCGCTTTGGTCTTTATATGCATGATCGGTATATTTTTGCTCAAGATCGGGTGCGCTTTGTGGGGGAGCAGGTGGCGGCGGTTATTGCGCGAGATCCGGCGACTGCGCTGAAGGCAGCTAAGCTTGTTAGTGTTGAGTATAAGGAGCTTAAGCCGCTTTTAAATGTTTATGATGCTTTGGATATTGATGAAAATGGGAAGAGTAAGAAGAAAAAGGGTAGCAAAAGAATTCATCCCAAGCTTAAAAGTTACTTTCATGTGCCTTGGTTTTTTCCTCAGGAAGATTCTAATATTGCTCATTTTAGGAAAATTCGAAAGGGTGATATGGAGAAGGGGTTTGAAGAGGCAGATTTTATATATGAGGATTGTTATGAGGTGCCTCGCTACGCTCATTGCGCGATTGAGAATCATGCGGCAATTGGTAAGCTTGATCACTCGGGGCGACTTACTTTGTGGACGGCTTCGCAGTCGCCTCATACTCAGCGCCATCTGTTTACTGAGGCCTTGGCGCCTTTGGGTTTTAAACACAAAGATGTGCGGGTTATTACCCCTTATGTCGGTGGAGGCTTTGGGGGCAAGGCCGGGGTTTCCATGGAAATTTTGGCGGCGGCCTTGGCCACTACGGTTAAAGGGCATCCGGTAAAGGTGCTGTGGTCTAGGCAGCAGGAGTTTTATAATACTTATCAGCGCCAAGGGGTCCATGCTCGGTTAAAGGTGGGGGTTAAAAAAGATGGAACCCTAACTACCTTGGAGCAGATTTTATACTGGGATGCTGGGGCATATGTGGAGTATGGCGCCAATGTGGTCAATGCGGCTGGGCTGTCGGCAACTGGGCCTTATCGCATTCCCAATGTGAAAATTGATTCGGTCTGTGTCTATACTAACCTGCCGCCAGGTGGTCCCTATCGTGGTTTTGGCTATTCTGAATTTATTTTTGGACTTGAATCTCATATGAATGAGATCGCAAAAAGATTAGATATTGATCCCGTGGAATTTAGAAAGATCAATGCAATTCGGGAGGGGGATGAGCTGGCCTATGGCGCTAAGATGAATCCCAATGGGCTGCTCGAGGCCATATCGAAAGTTGAAAAAGAGATTGAGTGGGATAAAAAAGAAGTTTCAGATGATCCAAATAAAGTTATTGGCAAAGGTTTTTCACTGCTGTGGAAAGCACCTGCAATGCCGCCCAATGCTTCATCTACTGCGTTTTTGAAATTTAATGAAGACGCCAGTATCAATATTTTGGTATCTGGGATGGAGATTGGGCAAGGTTATCTAACGGTGATGGCGCAAATTGCTGCCGAAGTTTTAGGGGTGCCGCCTGAGAAGATTCGAGTAGAAACTCCAGATACCGACAGAAATCCCTATGAGTGGCAGACCGTTGCCTCCCATATCACTTGGTCTTGTGGAAATGCAGTTAAGCGGGCCGCAGAGGATGCCGCTGATCAGATCTTTGATTTAATGGAGCGGGCCTTGGGGGCCAGTAGAGATGAGCTTTATTTAGAAAATGAAAAAGTTCTATCCAAAAATGACAAAAACTTTGAGCTCGATCTTTGTGACTTTATCATTAATGGGATTATGAAAGCAGATGGAACTTGGAGAGGTGGCCCCATTGTTGGGCGAGGGATGTATATGCCCGAGTTTGCATCTGCTCTGTCTGATCCTGGTACCGGGCAAGGAGGCAAGCCAAATGTTCACTACACAGTGGGCGCTAGTGCCATTAAAATTGAGATCGACAAAGAGACGGGCAAAATTACTATACCGAAAGTAGTGCTGGCCATTGATGCCGGCAAGGCCTTAAATCCGGACTTAGTCAAAGGCCAGATGCAAGGAGGGATGCTTCAGGGGCTTGCTACTGTGTTGTATGAAGACATGCGTTTTGACGATAAAGGGAAGCTTCTAAACCCCAACTTTACCGACTACAAAATTCCAACCAGTATGGATATCCCAGATGAGATTGTGCCCATAATTGTTGAAGTCCCTCAACCAGACGGTCCCTTTGGAGCGCGAGGAGTGGGAGAGCATACCATGATTCCATCAGCTCCCATTGTTGCCAACGCCGTAGAGGATGCTTTGGGCATTAGGATCAAGTCGATGCCCATTACTGCAGAAAAAATTATGTTGGCAATTTTAAATGAAAATAAATAGAGCTTGTGAATCAATAGAACTTATCTAAGTTACTTGTTCAAGCTTTTTGTTTTTTTGTAAATTTATAATTTCAAGGTAGAATTTCTCGATTGATTGCATGTACTCCGTTTCTGGTATGCCCAGATAATCATGAACTGCCAAATTGCGATTTTCTAAATAAAACAACCACTGCTCTACATTGTCTATTATATTTAGTCTGCCGGCCGCTTTAATTGAGTCCCGTGGACTGTAGATTTCAAGACCTTCTTTGTTTGCGACAAATTTAAAGTACTTCCAACAATACTCAAAACAGACCTCAAAGCTTTTGGCGATACCTAAAAAGTAGAACTTTTCTTTTTGGGCCTTTTTTTTAAATTTAAGTGCTTCCTCAAGATCAAGAATAGATTGTTTTAATTTATCAATTTGTGTGGTCAATCGATTTAACCTCCTGTTGAAGTGCTACCCAGTCGCTAAGCCTTCCAGTTAGAAATAACCAGTCTTTTGAAATATTTTTTAAAAACAAATTATCGGCACTATTTAAATTTACCAGATCAATTGTACTTGGCAACTGTTCTTCCAAATCGCGGGCATAAATTCTCATTTTTAAATAATCCACATGGGCAATGCCAGAAGTTTTATAAACACCGATGTCCCAATCTGAATACTTGCTACTATTTAATTTTGCTCTTGAACCAAAAAGTATATACGTTACACTGGGAAATCGCTCTCCCATTTTATCAACAAAAGTAGCAATATCTTTTTGAAACATCTCATTTTGCACTTTTAACGTTTTGTTTATAAGATCTTTGGGAGTCAAACGTAACTTGTTAATTAGCTTTTCAAAATTCTTTGTAAACACACCTTTTCCGGCAAGATATTGATGAATTGTATTTCGATGGATACCAAGACTCTTTGACAACTCAATAATTGAGCTAACACCTTGTTTTTGCATAGCATTTTTGAATTTAATTTCATCTAAAACATACATCTTTTTATTATACCATGCACCGTATAAATGTGCAATGACTAATATTTGTGTGCATATAAAGTTAGGCCTTATCAAGCAATTATAGTGACAAAGAAATTAAATCCATATATACGTTCTAAGCAGAAGGCCAAAAAACTCTAAAGGCCAAACTTAAAAATTAAAAAACATTAGAGATCAAATATCTCATTAAAGTCGGAGGTTACTTACAATGAAAAATAGTTTTGGAAAAAATTGTATTCTCGCTAGTGTTTTGCTTGTGATCTTTTCATATTCAATTGCAAGTAATGCTCAAGTGCTTCGGCATCCCAGACGTAGAATTCCACTACCCACTACGCGTTTTCCTGTTAAGGCCCAAAAAATAAGAGTTAATTTTGAAAGTCACTCTCTTCGTACTTTGCGGAAAGTTGATTTTGATCGTGACCAAATTACATACAGCTTTGATGCTGTCTCAAGCGATAAAAAGATTCTTGTAGCTGCAGTTGATTTTAGTGATGAAACTATAGTAAATTCACACACAAAATCCATGCTTATTCAAGTAAAGATTCCGGCCTCAATGAAAAATTCTCTTTTAGCAGAACAATTAGAGGCCTGTTTCATGGCCGCACAGCTGACCAAGGCCACTCGTCCAAACGTCGAGTGGTTTACCTTCAGCTTTCTAACTACACTGGGATATAATATTGAATCCTTACCTCTAAAAGAAATCAAATTTGATTACACCAACTCTCTACCAACAGGAACTATAAACCAGCTAACCTGCGGGACTTAAAAAGTTGATTAATATGCCAAGGCCAATTCCCACTGTAATTCCATAATATACGGATTATTTTCTACTTGATGCTTTCATTTTTGCTTTAGATTTTTTGTAGAGCCTACTTCTTTCGACCTTAATAATTTCGTTGATATCAACATACGAGATGTTGTGATGTCTGGCCAACTTTTTAAGCATGCGCCGCTCTGCCATGGAAACTTCTCCATCTGCCAAACAGATAATGCTCAATTGACGCATTATCTCCTTTAGGCGCCTGCTGCTTCTGACCTGGATGCCAAACTCTTTATCGGTTTTTGCACGCATCACTAATGTATTTAATTTTGTTTGATTTATATTGTTTTTTCTTGCCACCGCTTGAATAATTTTTTTTTCGCGATCACCGATTGATCCACCACTCATGGCCAAAGAGAGCATGGCGGTTATTAAATCATCGGCAGGGATTATTGGTTTTTTGCTCTCTACAGGCATAGAAAGCTCTTTAAATTCCTCAAAAGGGGCAATGTCTGCTAAGACCCAGGCCCCGCGTCCATCAGTATGTGAGCGCCCACAAAATTCACAAGTCAGCGTATCAGAGAGCATCTCAGGCGCTCCACAACCAAAACAGTGATTGGCCGATAGTGCATTTTTTAATGAAGATGTGGCCTTTGTATGCCGCAAAAATAATAACTCTGACTTAAAACTTCGCGAGTTACTAGGCCCAGGTACAAGTTCTTGGTTAAATTTTTTGGTCTGCTTATGTCCTGACCAGGTAACAAGTAGCTTGCATTTGTCAAATCCATCATCAGATTTGCTTAGTTCAACCTCAAATAAATCCACTGCTCCCACCGCAAGGTCCATGTAAAATGTTCTTGCCAAAGATCCGCTTTGGCCGAACTGTTTGTGATATTTTTTTTTAAAACTTGTTGTACTAAGTTTTGTAATATACCTTTGGTCTGAAAAAAATCTACTGGCGTGGTATCTCCAAAATGCCACTGCTGCTCTATCTTCCATATGTTGAGTATTAAATGCTTCATCTTTAATTAGCATCTGTCTGATACCTACAATGCGTTTTTCATGGCCATCTCTAAAGACTCTATCTTGGGTGATCTCTGCTAATACCCAATCGTATTCACCGCTGGTTATAATGGCCTGACAAAAGCTACACGTCAGCTTATCGGTGATGATTAAAGGGTTGCCACAATTGGGGCAAAACCCTTCAAGGGGACCTGGAGACTTTAATGTCTTAACACCAGGGCGCCGCAGATATGACCAAAACTCTGTAAAAATTGGGTCCGGTTCTTTATAAACACTCTCACGAGTATCGGGATTAATATTGTCCACTTGAAAGCTTGAAGTAATTTCAGTGTGAAGAGTATCAAAGTGCTGGCCATAGTGAATTCCAACAATTTTCACATCTTTTACTTGCAGGTTTGTTATCTTGTTTACACACAAATTTGCCCTGTTTTGCTTAAGCTTTATTTCAAAGCGCTCAAATGCTCCATCGGACATTAAACAGCGTACAGGCGATAGATCCTCATTAGACCATGCATTTTGAATTTTTAAAAAACCATCTTCCACCCGTTTGTGAAAGTTAAGCTCAGAAAAATCTGGGTCACGTTTTTTTAACTTTTCAAGCTGAAGCATCAAATCCATTACATGCTGCTTTTTGTTTAATAATCTCAGTTTTTCATTTAATCGAGCAGACTGAACCATCTTAAAAACGAAGTAGCCCAGTCCACCAAGAAATATAGTTAGAGGAATTCCTGCAATTGGATAGCGTACACACAACCAAAATAATTTTTCAAATATGATCAAAGGAGTTTCTATTTCACGAGTAACCACGCTCTCCTATGTTTAAGAAGGTAAAAAAAACACTCCTAAAGTCTATCCCTTTTTACATTAATTCTCAAGTTGAGTAAGTGTGACTCACACTCACCTATCAAGACCAAAAAAGCGTCCCGATTCATAGGCGGTACAGACACCTTTATTGACAAAGTACTGGTTAGTAGCGACACCACAACCAATAGATGGATCTACCTGGATTGCATGCCTCATAGCAGGCGTCTCATATGTTACTACTACTGCTTGTCCTTCATCATTATAGTAACTTTTCTTTATGGTATTTTGGCCTATCCCTTCAGTTGTATCCACTGTTTGATCTACGCCATGAACTGTAGTCCACTGTTTCATAAGCAGAGATAAATTTGAAATATCAATCACCTCATCACTACTTCCTTGCCAGATAAGAATCTTTGGCCATTTTTTATTTTTTGCAAATCTAATAGATTGCTTGTATCTGCCTCTTCTTAAACGCTTGATCCAATAATGAATGCGCGACTTTGATCCCTTCATGCAAGAAACTGCACTCATAAAAGACTTGGCACAACCAAAGGGCACGCCGGCATTAATCACTGCCCCTGCAAATAGATCGGGATAATTAAAGGCCATAGCAGCACTCATGGCACCACCACCTGAGAGCCCTGTGATATAGATTCTATTGCGGTCAATATTAAAGTTTTTAATCATATATTTAATCATATTAAATAGTGAGTGGGACTCACCACTACCACGTCTTGTATCTTTATCCTTATGCCAGTTCCAACATTTTTTTATGTTGTTTCGAAGTTTCTGCTGTGGATACAAGACAATATACTTAAAATCATCGGCCATATGACTCCAACCCGCACTTAAGTGATAGTCAGCTGCCGACTGCGTACAGCCATGTAGGGCCACCACTAAGGCCCTTGGCCTTTTGGCCAAATTTTTTGGCAAATAGGTAAACATCCTAAGATTACCTGGATTGCTACCAAAACTGCTAATCTGAGTGAGTGAGCTCTCCCCTATTTGCGCTAATGCTTCCCCAGGGCCGAGCACTGCCGTGCCTATAATTAAAGATAACAAAGTTAGTAAAGATACGCCTAGTTTCAAATCTTGTTTCATTTTTTTTCCCCTTTTTGTCTGATCTGTCTGATCACTTCGTTGATTATTGTTTGTTTCTTGTCATTTTTATATACGCTCAACCATTTTTTGAACGTTTTTCGTTTATTTATATGCTTTTCGTGTGCTTGTCAACCATTTTTATAAGTTTTGTTAACAATCGCTACATGATTGCTAATTTTATTGACTCGCTGCGCCACCTGTGTGAGTATACGTGGTTGAAAAACATTGGGACCATTTTAAACGAGGAGTTGTGTGACTTACCAACTCACAAAAATCAAGGAGTAAAATGTATGAAAACAATTATCTTAGCAGTATCAGTGCTGATTTCAATGTCAATTTTTGCCGATACCTTGGAAATCAAAGGTGAATTTAAAGAACTAGGCAGCAAAGCAGATTTCACGCTTCAAATACCAGATGGTGCAAAGACTTGCTTTGTCCAAACAGTTGAAAGTAATGTGGATAAAAGTACTTTGTCCATTTCATGTGGGGGAATTATTTTAAAAAGATTTACCTACGACAAAATTGACCTAGAACAAGGCGATCGAGCTTTTGGCATGTCAGTAGTTGAGTCTCTTGCCCAAAAAGGTTTTAGGCCAACCTGTAGAGTCCAAGCTTCTATACTTGAAGCGAAAGTCATTATTACAAACCAATGCACGTTTGTGAAAGATTAGTTTAAAGATTCGTTTAATCAATACACCATGGGTATTGCATGATTAGTATAATTACGATTCTTGTAATAGGATTTCCAAGCCTAGGCCTTGGGGCCTGGTTTAGTTGGATTTATTCCAGCAATAGCTGTATTGAACTTCTAAGTTTTCCCTGTGGTAGTTTTGGAACTTATTGTGGATGGCCGATACTACTTTTTGCTTTTGTAGGGTATCTTGGATTTTTTGGGTCTTTATATTTTGCAAAGATGTGGTGGGATTAAAATCCACGTTCATCTTTGATAGCAGTTAAGAGATCTTATCTTTGGGACACAAGGGGTAGCAATTTTTCTCATTGGATCAACTTTATATTTTTTCAAATTTAAAGTGCACTTTGTTTAAATCTATTACAATTGCTTTACCAGCATTCCAGTCCAGTTGTGCAGAAGGGCCCATCTCAGACATAATTGTAAGCCATGGGATAACCGTATTAGATGAGTGCAATAGATCCCAAAAGATTTGATAATACTCTTGATATCCAGGACCAATAAAGTCTGCTCCAGAACTTGTGTTCCCAATGGAAGTAATACCACTGGAATCGGCCAACACTCTCGCTTGTTTAACACTTCTTGGACTCAGCTTCTTATTGAAAAAGGGCCTTTTTGTAGTTTCAAATAATGCTAATTTGTTGTTGTCATTATCGCTAATCGTACCATGAAAATCTAAGGGAAAAGAGCCAGATATAATAAATTTTCGATGATATCGGTGTAAGTTTTTAAGCTTTTTTTTTCCTCTAGCTGAGAGTTTAATCTCTTTGTTGAAATATATCTTGGCAATATTTTTACATTTTGCTAATACTTTTTTTACGTTAGAGCTTTTGTTATTTTTCTTAAAGAATTTTTCATCAATATTTATGTGATAGTCCAAAAGACTTATAGTGTCTTGTTTCACATCTACCATAACACTATAATTACCGTTCAATTTGTCTTTTTTAATTCTCTCTGGGTTAAAGTTATTGGCTAGTAAACATTTTTGGAACTTTCGAATCAATTGTCTCGATACTTGAGCTATTACTGAAAACGACTTACCTACATTGAAACTTTCACTGTCATTGGTAGACTTTTGTGCAGAAGTACAAGCTTGTAATAATAGTAAAATACACAAGATTCGAATTTTTTTATTTTGTATAAACTTCACACACTATCTCCAGGAAATTTATTTGGCCATAAGCATGCCCTAAAGCTTGTTAAAAGTCTATTATTGCAAAACGGGATTAAGAAGCAGCAACCACACACCGACTTCATTGCGCGCAATGTCACGCTCTTTTTATAAAAACAGTCTATGTATGATCACAAAAAATGTTTATGAAAAATTTACTTTTTGTAGTCTATTGTATTGTTATTAATAATATTTCTGTTAAATTATGCGGACAAAAATTTGTAAATGAAGAAGAGGAGGACCTTGTGAAAAAAAATCTTTTAAACATTGGATTGTTAGTTGCTAGTTTATTGAAACTTTCATGTGCTTTTGGCAGTATAAACACAAATCAAAGTATAAATGACATTGATAGTGTTGCGGATCAGTTAGAAGAGCTTATCGCTAATGATGCTATCAGGATTCATGAGGATGGTGCATTAGAGCTAAATTTGTCAATACTTGATGAACTAAAGTCACGAAATGCTTTAGAAGTGATATATGCTAAACCAGGATCAGAAACAACGGGTCTTGAGTGTATTCCTGTTGAATAAAGATGTTCATATCTATACGATTGATTGTATTTTGCTTCATTGTGATTGGATGTTCCAAGGATGTATTGATGGTTTCAAAACTAAAAATAAGTTACCCCCATATTAATAACAAAAATAGAAACGTATCAACTTTTGATACTGCAAGAATTGTAGATTCAACTCAATCTGGAATGTTGAGGGCATTATATAGTCCATTGGTAGAGTTTAATAATCAGGGTGATATAATATCGGGTTTGGTTGATAGTTTTGTCTGGAAAGGAGGGTCACTAATATTTAAAATCCGAAAGGGCTTAAAGGCCAGTGATGGCTCTTCTATTACTGCTTCTGATGCATATGTCTCTTTAAAAAGACTCTTATTACTTGGAAAAAACACTCATGGTAATTTAAAAAGCTTTCTGTGTCCTAACGACGAACTAAAGGATATAAAGTCCTCTTGTAGTGGACTAAAGATAAAAGATGATACGCTCATTTTGTCTCCTATACCTTCAAGGAAGTCTTTACTATTGCCCCTGCTTACAGCAACCGAGTTTGCGATTGTACCTAGTAAATCTCTTGACCTTGAAACTCTAAAAATAAAAAATAATTTTGTTACATCTGGTCCTTACTATGTTGCAAGTGATGACCTTAGAGGAAACGTACTTTTAAAGGCCAACAAAAACCATCATCACTATTCCACCAACATTGCACAGACGATTGACTTAGTTCCCAATTTGGATCCAAAGCAGTCACTATTTGATCTACTTGAGCAGAAAAAAGTTGATGTTATGCCTACATTCACTTGGGGAGACTTTGTTGAGCTATATAATAAATCTGTTAAAAATGAGGAGTTAACTATTCACAAAACAATGAATATTAAAATCTCGTACATACAATTTACACAGAGGGCCCAAAAGCAGCTAAGTCAAAAACGAAGGATTGCTATAGGAAAGAAAATGAGACAGGCATACCTTTCTCACTTTAATGCAGATACTATTTCAGAAGCTGGAAAGTATTATCTTGGAGTATACGGAGAGGGAGCTTTATCATCAGATCAAACATCCAAACTAAACAAATTATTTGATACAATTAACACTGAAAATGAAACAGGATCCGGCATTATCATGGTAACTGCTCCAACAAGGGTCGAACACTATAAAGCAATATTTCAGGAATCGCTACCTCAAATGAAGATATTGGAAACAAGTGAGCATCATGCTTTTAAGCAATACACCAACATCAATGACATGCCGCATCTGTTTTTTGCAAATACAGACTCATCATTTAGAGAAAATGTAACACTCTTAAGCTATATGGTTTCAATGGGTATGTTTGCAATGGATGAAAAAAAATCTAAGCAGTGGTTAGAAAACTATTTAGATACAGAAGATAAAGAAAAAAGATTAATGAGGCTACAGACAGTGCATTTTGATATGTTGACTGCCCCCTCAGTCGTACCAATTGTTGCATCACCATATTTAGTTGTTGCTCGTAAACCTTGGAAATTAAAAATGTCTGACCAGTATGCAAGTACTCCTTTCTGGCAGATTACCAATGAGCAGTAGCACTAACATCACAGAGCTAAAAGTTTTAAACTGGTTTTTAAAAAATATCACACCATTAAACCTAAAAACTGTACATATGGAGTGGACTAAAGATTATTTACCAAAATACACTGACATGCATGTTGAAATTACTGTTAACGGTGCCATCTATCACGGCAGAGGTACAGACAAGCAGGAAAATATTGCGTTTATAAAGGCCTCAGTAGAAGCTGTTGAGCGAGCTGTGCTTTCAAATACAAAGGGGATAAAAAATTCAAGTGGAGTTGCTGGCCATTCACTTGACGATGAAGCAATAAAAAATGCTAAATTGGAGTTGATTGAGCGCGATCACTTTTTTTGCCATTACTTAACACAAGTACCATTTGGCAACACACTAATAAATATAGTTAATGACAGTACATTTCCTTTCAGAGATATGATAAAAAAACTCAACAAAAGAGGGATCGAAATATTTTTTAGAGAAATGGCCAAAACATCTGAAACAACTTCAGTTATATGTATTGCATCTGGCTCCTCCTATAAATATCCCTTTGGCATTACAACAGGTCATGGGATAGCATTTAATGCTCATGATGCAATTGAGTCAGCATTCATCCAATGTGTAAGAAAGGTAGTGTCCTATTTAGATGGTGAATTGCCTGAAAAAATCTCAATAAATGAATTTTTACAAAAGTTGCAGCACTCACCTGTAGACCATATAGCATTGGGATGTAACCTTGAATATGCCAAGGAGGTAATGCCCTTTTTTTGCGCCAAAAACTGTGATGTTGTTTTTGATGATATTCGAATGAGTGAGATAGAGTGCATCCAGCTAGATACTCAAGTCAATCCAGCATGTGAACATATTTCTTCTGCACCTCTAGTATTTTACAGAGCTTTTTCTGACCAGTTGCACGATTTGTTTTTTGGAAATTTATTAGAGGAAAACATTAATTTGAATAGATTAAAGACTTTTGCAAATAAAGATATCTCTTTTGGTGACCTATATAAAACGCCTCATCCTATGGGATAAAAAATGAATAATGATTTAAATACTGTCCTAAGTAAACAGTTAAAAAATTTATTTTTTAAGATACTTATTATTCAGACCATTGTTTTGTTCGTTTTATGTTCTCTATTTATAATAGGCAACATCTTGTTCAAGAATAAAATTGCATCAATTACAACTATGTCTGTTAGACAGTCTCTTATTGTTAACGATATTAGAGAGGCCATAAATGGTGTAAAACGACTGGGAAGTTCTTCATTTGAAAGAATTTATTTTGTTGATAACAACCAGAAAACAATTTTCAAATTGCCTACAGGTACAGAGTTTATAGACAAAAACACCTCAAATCCTTTTAACTTCGTACTCTTTGCAACAATCCACAAGCCCGTATATCTATCATCAAAATTAAAAACTACCGTTGGTAACATCTATTTTGTGTATTACCGCTTTGAATTTATCATTTATGCTATTTTACTGTGGTCAATGTCTATAATCGCTTCAATAATTTTTATAAAAAAATCTAAAGAACGTTTAGAAAGCGAGTATAGATATGGTCTGAAAGTAAAGCGAGATTCAATTTTATCAGAGATTGCAGGACAGGTTGCCCATGATATACGCAGTCCCCTTGCGGCCTTAGATATGGTAATGAAGGACATCGGAAAAATCCCTGAAACAAAGCGATTAATGATTAGAAGTGCATCAACCAGAATTCATGATATTGCAAATAATCTTTTACAAAAAAATAGAGAACTATCCAACCAGACAAATATTACTGAGACAAAAGAAGAGCTAAGCACAGTACTGCTACCTGTTATTGTTGAAAGCATTTTAACAGAAAAAAGAATGCAGTTTAGGCATAAAATTGGAATTAATATAAACTCAAACATTAGTGAATCTTCCTATGGATTATTTACAAAACTGCAACCAAGAGAAGCCAAAAGAGTTATATCAAATATTTTAAACAATAGCATCGAGATACTAGTTGATTCTGGTAACATTACAGTTGATCTTTTCTCTAAAGACGATAAAGAAATTGAGCTTAGAATAAAAGATGATGGTAAAGGTATTCCTCCTGAAGTTTTATCAAAATTGGCCCAAAAAGGTGAAACCCATGGCAAAAAAGACGGTAGCGGGTTAGGACTATACCATGCAAGAACGTCTGTAAACTCTTGGGGAGGAACACTGAAAATAGATTCGATAGTAGGTATTCACACCACTATTATCATTCATTTACCCAAAGTTGAACCTCCCACATCATTTGTCCCTCAGATTACTCTTAATGCAAACTCAACCCTTGTTATTGTCGACGATGATGAGTCAATTCATCAGGTCTGGAACGAACGGTTAGAGTCTATTAACTTTAAAAACTACGGTATTAAAGTACTACATTTTTCACGCCCTGAAGATGTCGCTCTTTGGGTCAGTAAAAATGACATTCCTGACACACAATTTCTAGTTGATTACGAATACATTTGCGATAAAAGCAATGGACTTGACCTAATTGAACAGTTGGATATAAATGGAAGTTCTTATCTGGTTACAAGCAGGTTTGAAGAAAAACATGTACAAAAGAGATGTAATAACCTTAATGTAGGTCTAATCCCCAAGGGTATGGCCGGTTTTATCCCTATGTCGATCACAAGTGATGTCCTTGAGTCTTACAGTGACAATGCTGAAAAAATAGTGACGGTCCTTCTTGATAATGATGCCCTTATTTGTACCATTTGGAAGAGTATGGCCGATGATAAAAAGATCCCACTAAATGTTTACTCCAATCCTGAAGAACTGTTACAAAGTCTATCTACCATTTCAAAAGACAGCACCTTTTACATTGACTCCAGCTTAGAAAATGGTCTTAAAGGTGAGGATATTGCCAAAAAGCTCTTTGATAAAGGATATAAGAATCTTTATCTAGCAACTGGGTATGAACCAGAGGATTTTTTGCATTTATCCTATATTAAAGGTGTCATTGGTAAAGAACCCCCGTGGTCTTAGGTTATAAACTCATCTTTGTCCAGAACAAGTAATATATAAAGGCTTCAAGATGCACACTACTGCTGCTTGTTTTCTTTTATTTTGTATAATATTTAAGTCTGCCATTTCAAGTTGACAAAACCAATTTTCATTGTCATAGTAGGCACTCTGGAGAAGACAAATGGCAAAACAAATTGATCTTTTTACAAATCGTGGGCATGGGGGCAAGCGAATAAATGCTGGAAGGCCTAGGAAAGATCGGTCTGTGCAGCTGCATGTGGCCCGTCCTGAGTTTAGTGCTAGGCATCCGCTTCATGTGGATGTGAAGCTTGTTAAAGGGCTGCCTAGTTTGCGGACAAAGGGGCGGTTTAAGATTGTTAAGGCGGCGATTAGGAAGGCTCGTAGTAAGGGGCTTCGGGTTGTACACTTTTGTGTTCAAAGTACTCATATTCATTTGATGATTGAAAGTGGGGGGAAAAGGGAGCTTGGGGTGGGGATGCAGAGTTTTTGTACTAGCATTGCTCGGGGTTTGAATTTTGCTTTGGGGCGCAGGGGGAAGGTGTTTAGGGATAGGTATTACTTGCATGTGCTTAAAACGCCGACAGAGGTTAGAAATGCACTTGTCTATATCTTTTTAAATTATGCAAAACATACTCGGGTTCCAAATCGATTTGATCCATATTCAACACTTGTTGTGTTTAAAGATAAGGTTAAGTTGGGGCTTGCAAGGGTTAATACTCATTGTATGTTCCCAGATGTACAGGCACGTGCTCGATTTAAGGATCAGTTGCATGAGTTGCTTGCTCCTCCTGATACTTGGTATTTGAAAGTGGGGTGGAAGAGAGCAAAGTAGATTATTCTTTTATTTAAATCAAGGGGGGTTACTGCTGTTTGTTTTCTTTTAAGATGTCTATTTCTTCTTTGAGGGTGGTTATTTCTTGCTTTAATTCTTTGATTGCTTCTACTAGGTAGGGGGCGACTCGGTCGTAAATTACAGAGAGGTTTTTACTGGAGGAAACAACTAGCTCGGGGGCCACGTCTTGTACTTCTTGGGCGATAAAGCCTGTCATGACTTGGTTTTTATTGTTTTTTTGGGGTTGTTTCCATTTATAGTGTACTCCTCTAAGGGCCGTGATTTTTTCTAAAGCGTTGGTGATTGTTTCGATCTCTTTTTTAAGGAGCCTATCAGAAGTAGTAGAGATGGAGGTTGTGGCAGTAATAGTGCTGGTGGACTCTATACTGCTGGCAGTTGTTGCTCCTAGAGTTGTTACACCGGCGCTTAGAGATCCTGTGGTGGTAATATTTCCTGCAAAGTTGATTGCTTGGCATTTTAGGTTTGTGGGATCTCCATCTGATGAACTTCCAAACAAAGTGCAGGGATCTAATTCATCTTCACAGGCAAAAACAAAAACACCACTTGCCTCGTCGTAAGTAACACCGGTAACTTTTTGACCAGCAGTACAGGCACTGGAGTCAACTGTTAAATTGTTTAGTGCCATTAAAACGATAGCATCTGCGATTGTCTTTTCATTTGAAGTGGCCCCATCATTGATTTTGGATACAATAAGGGCCGTTTGGGCATCACTTAAGCTTCCCCAAATCTTATCAGTTGTCGCTACATCGTTTCCATCCAGCTTCATTGAATTTGATGCCACAAGATCGATAGCATCTATATCATTTGCCGTAAGACTGGTTCCTTTTATGCCTCCTACAACATGAAGGGGGTAGCCAGGAAGATCTTCCATTATACCAACATTGCCACCTTTATAGTGAATGCCGCTTGCATCTTCTATCCAAAAGCCAGTGCCTGCACCTGAGACGGCACTACAAGATTCAAAGAAGTTGCCACTTAGCTTTCCTACAATCTTTATGTTTTCCCTTTTTACTTTAGCTCCAATAGGTTTGCCTTGTTTTTCAAAAACAATTTCTAAGTTTGTCTCAACAAAAGAAGGAGACCCTCCAATGGGAACAGTTCCACCTCCAAATGTCATACTCTGGATTTTCACACTATGTCGCATTTGTTCTGTAGTGTATTTTTCGGTAGTCCCCCGCATGATAGGTAGTGCGCTGGAAGTCTGATCTGGTCTATTATCATTGAAGTTTAGTATACAGTTTTCACCATTTCCTAGAAAGCCTCTGATTTCATTTAACCACGTAGTTATTTCTAAACTTTGAGAGGTGGACTTTGTGGTTTTTGACATATTAGACATGATCCGCATGGTGCCAAGTGATACTAGACCTACAACACCAGCTGCAATTGTTACTTCCATTAATGAGGAGCCAGTATTTTTTCTCAGATGATTAAACAAAAATTTGTATATATTCATATGGGCCTACAACACTCTTTGATTGCGGGTTTTATCAGCATAAACGTTCATAGATTTATTATCTAACTGAGTCATCGATTTGTATATATATTTTACTCACTCAACTTTGTGCCAACAATTTTTGGCGGCTTCATCAAAAGTGGGAGTCGCCCTTAATTTGTAACCTTTCAAAATTAGGTGACTTAGGTGCTTCTGATGAAGAGCAAAGTTGAAGTGGCACCCCTATGCTATACTTTCTCTATAGGCGCTCTATTTAAAATTAAAGCATTAACACTTAAATGACGAATACTATTGTAGAGCAAATGAGTTAAGTATGAAAAAGGTGACAATAAATTTATTTATTTCCATAGTTGTGGCACTACTACTTGCTAGCTGCCTGGAGGGCTCATCTGGTAGAAGAGATAGAGGTCGAATTGCTGATTTTTCTAAAAGAAGCACTCCCAGTGCTACACCTAGTGATGATTATGATTGTTTTGATACCACTAATAAACGATACGGCAATAAGGCAAAGTATGAAGCAGCGATTACCGAAAGTGGTACAATAGATTCTTTGATAGATGATAGGGTAATTGATGATAATGAGAAGGCAAATCAGAGGTCTCTTGCCGACTGTCCACTACCAAATACCGTAAGGCCCACAAAAGTCATTTATGTTAATCGAGATTTTTGTTCCTGCCTCGAAGGCAAGTTAGATCTTTTAAATAACTGTAGCTCTTTTTGTGCTGGTCGCCCTGTAACTAATGTCGCCACTCTTTATGGATCGGTCACAATTGGACCAGAAGTAGAATTGCATCCACTTCTTGGCAACCTGTATAACTGGTGCAATGTAACCCTCAATGAAAAAGAGGTAGCACCATCTTGTTCTCTTATGCTCTACAATGGCAGTGGATACGAAGCTCCACTATCAGTTGAGCTCACTCAAAATTCCAACTCCTTTACAGTAAACCTCACTTCGGTTAGTAAAAATACAACATATGTGGCCCATATAGTAGAAAACTCATCTGGAGCTGTTACTACTTCGTTTCAAATAAGAAGGGTTGATCCCCCTGATGATGAAAGTGGCACCAATGGGGTTTTAAAAATGATGCCGGTTTCTCAATATACTTGCCTTAGAAGAAATGGTAACACCACTTCAAGCGGCAACTATTTTAACCATGCCATTAGAAACCACTACTTTTTTCCCTACAATCAAAATCCTCCATCACTGCCGCCAAACAGCACCTATGTTGTTTGTCACGACAAAAATATGCAAGAAGATGATAGCCCACTACTTCCACGCCTTGAGCTTATTCCTCAAGTGTTTAGTGTTTGGGATCAAGCCGATGCACGCTTTTATGATGTTAGTCCGCAAAATTCAAAGCTCGACATCAATGATCTCATTGAGGCCAAACTACTGGAAAAAGGAATTAAGCAAGAGATCAATTTTTTTGGAGAACTCACTTGGCCCAACTGGCCGTATACTGATGCTAATGCTCCAAGACTCGGTTACTATCTCCAACCATGGCTCAACAATGAAACCAATAGAGGGTTTTGTCCCACCCAAAGTGACTACAATGGAAATAATCCCATCTTTAACATTCTAAAAGAGTTGGTAGGTGTTGAGACTGAGGCCATTTTTTTAGCACTGAGAGAGGCAGAAGTTTTAAGAGATAAAGATGGCAACCCAGAAATTGATCCCACCTCTGGTGAAGTTACAAAGGCACCTGATGATATTTTAATAATAAGAGAAAGTCTGCTGCGCCAAATTTGGTTTTACTTTGAAAACGGAACTCATTATCGGCCTGATGATATTACAGCAAACAATAGAACTATTATGTTCTACTGGCCCCCTGATCCCATTAATCCATACATAAGAAAGTCTACTCAAAAAATATATACTGTTACTGCACCTGAAAATATCTCCCAAAGTGCACAATATGGAATCAGAACAACCCTTAGACCTCCTGACAAGCGGTTCGGCTGTGTACCTAAGTTGGAGATATAATCAAAGCGCAGGTTAAAAGTTTTTAGTTTTTAACCTGCGCTTAATTCTTTTTTTAAAATTAAAATTTTAAGGAACAACTTTGATCTTTGCTTTACAAAAGACACCACTTTTGATGTTGTTTTGCCAAGGGTGACGATATAGGACATACACTGTATTTCTACTTTTATTTAGTCCAATTTCTGTAATTGGTTTCCCATTATTTGTCATACTGTTACCTAAGATTGCTCCACGAACTGCTACTCCATTATCAAAATCAAGTTTTACTTTGGCCATTTGAAAAATACCCGCAGTGGTTTTAAAATATACAAGACCGGTGTCAGATGTACGATTGTAGTTAAACTGTAGGCCCTTACATCTTGCAATCCACGTATCAGCAAATGCAGTTGAGGTTAATAAAAAGGTTACAAGTCCTACAAAGATTGATTTTTTCATTTTAAAACTCCTGGTTGTTTTAATTCGTTTATAACAATTTATAAGTTAAAATTACTATTCATCTAAAATTAAATTATTAAGAGGTTCTAACACTCTTGGCAATCTTGGTATGCTGATTCTGCGCATACATCTAAATCTTGAGTCTCTGTCGTGTGCTAAGAATACTTTTTTGTCATTTCGAAAAACTCTCCATCCACCTCTTTGCACTCTTCGATTTGAATCGATATGGATTTTTGTTTGTGCACATCTGGCCAGTGTATTTAGGGGAAGGCGAAAGAAAATTTTTCCAACTTCACCTGGTTCAATTCTTCCACCAAGTGAGCCACCATCGTGATCGGGCCCATAGATATAACCTGTACGAGTAGAACCGTTCATTTTAAACTTAATTCTATACCCTCTTGCTGCGGTATAATCTTCGGTACCGACATTTTTGATTTTAATATACACATGTTGCGAATAGTGCATAGAAATGTCGTCATCGAGACCTTTTTTAAAAGATAAACCAATTGGCTTAAGATCAATAGTACCAGCAATAGACACACCTGATACTGCTAAACAAACAAACAAATAAACTAAACTTCTAATACCCTTCATAATCACTCTCCTTTTTATGTAGGTCACATCTTGTACACCTAATTTTTAGCGCAATTTTGATGTTGCAAAGTGAATGCCAAAGCTGTGAAAGTTTTACACACTTAAATCATTTAAACGCAATAGCGCTTGACAGAGCGACTAAAAGTGTATCTCACGAATGTGTTGATTTATTTTATAATTTATTTGATGGTATCAAATTGATAACAAACGCCGCCATTTCAAAAAGCACCACACACTGCACACCAGACAAGATGCACCTTGCACTGCTAAATCGCCTTATGCTTGAGCTTTTTTCTTTTGATTCATGTGATCAAAAAACAACGTAACAGGTGCCGCTACAAATATAGAAGAGTAGGTACCAATAATTACACCTAAAGAAATGGCCAAAAAGAAATCTCTAATTGCCAATCCTCCAAAAAAGTACATGGTAATAGAGACAAACAAAGTGGTACCAGAGGTCAGGATAGTCCTAGAGAGTGTCTCATTAACGGCATTGTTGATATGAGTCTTAAGCTCTAACCCAGGGTACTTGGCCTCATGCTCGCGCACTCTATCGTAGACAATAACCGTATCGTTGACCGAGTAACCAATAACGGCAAGAAGTGCCGCAACCGTTTGAAGTGTGAATTCGGTACCAGTTAATGCAAAGATGCCCAAAATAATTGAAACATCGTGGATCAAGGCCACAACGGCCCCTGGAGAATATTTAAAATCAAACCTCAGACCGATATAGATCATAATGGTAAGCAAGGCCCAACCCATGGCCTGAATTCCTGAAATACGCAACGATGCACCGGCCTTTGGACCTACGATATCTACTTTTCGAACATCAACACCTTGGTCTCTAAAGTGAATTTTAAAAATCTCTGTTACTTTTTGGGTAATGGCATTTAAGCTTTCTTCATCCGCTTGTACCTTGACGAGATATTCATGATCGGAGGCAAGACCTATAGTTTGGACACTTACTCCCTTTAGCCCATTTTTTTTCAAGGCCTTTCGCTGTAAATCCAAAGATACTGCTTTTTGAAATTTTACTTGAATTTCTGCACCACCTCTAAAATCAACGCCGTACTCTAGTTTTGAAAACAATGAGACCAATGATAAAACTACCACTGTTGCCGAGATTATAGCGGTTATGCCAAACTTTGAGACAAAGTCAAACTTGATATCACTTTTAATAAATTCGATCATATCGATTCTCCAACCTTTTTTATTTTTTTAAATACTTAATTCTTGCCCTTCAACTTTGTTCATATAAAATTCAAAGAATAATTTTCCAACAAAGTAAGCAGTATAGACTGTCACAACGATACCAATTAGCAAGGTAACCGCAAATCCACGAATTGGTCCGGTACCAAAATTTAACAGGCAAAGCCCGGCCAGCGCAGTAGTAATATTGGCGTCAATGATGGTCCAAAAAGCATGTTCAAAGCCACCCTCCATCGATTTGTAGTTGCTTACCCCTCGACGGATCTCCTCCCTTATACGTTCATATATAATTATATTTGCATCGACCGCCATACCGATAGTCAAGGCAATGCCGGCAATACCGGGTAGAGTTAATGTTGCTTCAAAGCCGACCAAACAGGCAAGCACAAATAGTACATTTAAAGAAAGTGTAACCATGGCAATGGCGCCGGCGACTTTATAGTAAACGACGATGAAAATAAAGACTAAGATACAGCCGATAAAAGAAGCGATTCTTGCCTTTTTAATAGAGTCTTGACCCAAACTTGGTCCGACAATTCTTTGCTCTAAAAAGTCTAGCTGCACGGGCAGAGCACCTGCTCGCAGAACCAATGCAATATCTCTGGCCTGTTTCATAAGAGTATTAAAATCTCCGTAACCGAGAGTAATTTGGGCCCGTCCACCACCAATTTTTTCATTGATGTTTGGAGCAGTATAGACGTTGCCGTCTAGGATGACTGCCATTCTTTTTCCGGTATTTTCTCCGGTAATCTTTTCAAACATCTTGGCCCCTCTACTTTTGAAATTCATAGAAACATAGGGCTCATTTTTTTGTCGGTCAAAATCGACATAAGCATCCGCTAGCTCATCCCCCGTTAGGCGAGGATTGACGTCTACTAGAAAAGGAATTTTGGTGTCAATTTCATTGGTGTGTTTGTTGACTGTCTTTTTGAAGGCCAACTCAAAATTGGCAGGTAAGTCATCTTTTAAAAATTCATTTAATCTACCCAAATAGTCTGAGAAGCGCTCCCCTTTTTTATAAATGATATTCTTACCTTCGGCCTTTTTTAGCCAGGTGTCGATGGTAGTTGATGCTACGGTATCATTTACTATTTTAAACTCTAATTTAGCAGTCTTGCCAATTAAAGACTTCGCACGATCAATATCTTTAACTCCTGGAAGCTGAACAATAATGCGATCTTTACCCTGAGATAGAATTTCAGGTTCTGTAACACCAAATTCATCAATCCTGTTGCGAATGACTTCAATAGACTTCGATACTGACTGCTCCTCTATCCTGGTTTTTAATGATTGAGATAATCCGTACTGCAAAGTGTTTCCATCTTGCTTGGTCAGCCTCAATAGGTTGCCAAAATAACTTTTAATTTTTGACTTGGCCGCTTCTACATCTGTTAGATTGTCAATAATCATAGAATGCAATGGATCATCAGGTGAGGTGGTGTCAACAGTACCTACCTGGGACTTAATTTCCTGCCCTTTTAAGGTGTACTCCATTTTTCGAGCATAACCTTTGATCTCATCTTTATAGACTTTATTGAAGTCAATCCCCAATATCATGTATAGACCACCCTGCAGGTCAAGGCCTAAATTAATCTTGGATTTAATGGGAAACTTACTAGTTTCTTCGTCGTAGTCAAACACCGTAGGTATAATTGAGACGGCCGCAATTATTGCTAGAAATAATAAGAATATAAAACGATACCACCAACTTCTTTTCATCTTAATGCCCTCTCCTGACGATTTTTAAAATTAAAACTATACCAAAACTATAATTTATAAGTGTACATAATTGCAAGAACTATAACTTGAATCTCAACTATAAAACATGAGTACTTAAGGCCTTTTAAATTGAGGTGAAGTACAGGTATTTTTAAGTCAGAAGCAAATTACTTCTTTTTGTTATTGGGTTTTGTTTTAGAGCTGTTGTCGCTGCCTTCACTCTTTTCAAACAGCTTTGAGGCCTTCCCTGCAATTTCATTTCTAATGATTTTAAATTTAACGCCCTCTGAAACTTCTAGGGTAACAATTTTTTCAGTCAAGCCGGTAATGGTTCCTAAAATTCCAGATTTTGTGAACACTTCGTCGCCTTTACCTAGAGATGCAACCAGCGCTTGCTCCTGTTGCATTTTTTTCTTTTGAGGACGAATCATCAAAAAGTAAAAGATAACAAAAATGATGGCAAATGGTGCCATTGAGGCCAGCGGGCTGGTTTGATTGGCAGCAGCTGCTGCTTCTTGTGCAAAAGCGGAAGAAATTAGTAGATCGATCATATGCTTTATCCTCGGTTATGTTATTAGTGATTAGTTCCACTCGTTTGACGAGTAGTTCTTATAAAATAAGTGATAATATTCGTCAAATGTATCTTGTAAAATTGTCTCGCGCACCGCGCCAGTCATATGCAAATAAAAGCTGATATTGTGATAGGAGATCAACTGTCCGGCCAAGTATTCGCCCACAAGATATAGATGGCGTATATAGGCCCTGGAATATCTCTGACAAACTCGACACTTGCAATTTGGATCTGGTGGTAGCTGATCTTCTTTAAACCTGGCCTTTTTGATATTAAGTGGGCCCCTCGAGGTTAGAAACTGACCATTTCGGGCATTTCTGGTGGGTAGCACACAATCAAACATATCAAAACCATTTTTGATCCCCGTTAAAATGTCTAGCGGAGTGCCAACTCCCATTAAGTAACGGGGTTTCTCGCTTGGCATGCTGTGCACAAATTGCTGGCAAAAATCCACCATCTCATCATTTTTTTCGCCAACCGATAGCCCCCCAACAGCTAATCCCGCAAAATTTAGCTCTTCGAGTCTTTCCATACACTCTGTGCGCAAATCAATGTGCAGTCCGCCTTGAATAATGCCAAAAAGCTTTTGGTAGTCTTGGAGTTGATAGTCACGACAGCGCTTGGCCCATCGCAAAGTTAACTCCATACTCTCTTGCAGTGAGTCTTTAGTGGCGGGTAATGCGGGACATTCATCAAAAACCATAACAATATCGCTACCCAGTGCTTTTTGAATTTCCATTGATTTTTCTGGGCCAATCATATGATATGAGCCATCTATATGAGATTGAAATTTTACCCCTTCTTCACTGCGCTTATTTAATTTACTCAAAGAAAATACTTGGAAACCTCCGGAGTCGGTTAAAATGGGCCTCTTCCACGACATAAAGCGATGCAGCCCTCCGAGGTCATTTATTAAAAGGTGCCCCGGCCTTAAGTACAAGTGATAGGTATTGCACAGGATAATTTGAGCACCAATCTCTTCGAGATCTTCATGAAACATAGTTTTCACTGAACCTCTGGTTCCAACCGGCATAAAAATCGGGGTTTCGATCACTCCGTGGGCCGTATTAATGAGCCCTGCGCGTGCCTTGTTAGATGTTGCAAGTAGTTCAAAAAATTTCATAACTTGAATCTTTTTTAGTTAGCTTTAAATCAATTTGTATGCCATCATAATAACTCGATAGACTAACAACTAGGACTAACATACTTTTAATTAATATGCCTGTACTAATTGCACTATACCTACTTTTTTTCCCGATGCATGCTTTAAGTAACATCAAAGAAGTTACTCCCATTTCCCCCATTGACAATAAATCTAGGTTCGAAATTGAGATGCACTTTCTTGAAACTGCATCGAGGGATAATTCAAGGTATCGCAAAGTGCAAGCAAGTAAAAAAGAAAAAGAGCAAAAAGCCGCTGCCAACGACCTACAGGCCAATGACCCCAATGACCTAAAAGAGGAAAAAGCACCTCTAGTTCGCAGTAATTAAAAGTTAACTTAAATTGCCTTTTTGAACCAATTGTACAATACTAACTTCCATGAAAAATATTATTCTTGGTCTAGACATTGGCGGAACAAAAATTGAAGGGATCCTCTTACAAATTGAAGATCAATCCCAAATAAAAGATACCATGAAGATTTTGGCCAGACAGAGAGTACCGACAAATCGAAAGCGGGGTTACTTACCTGTCATGAAAACTATCTGTGAGCTATGTACCAAGCTTTTGGACTCACAAAACTTAAAAATCTCAGATATTGCAGGAATTGGTGCGGGACTCCCCGGAGCAATTCATCCCCAAAAACAAATTATGTTAAATGGCAATTCTAGTATTTTCATTAACCAAAATTTCATTGAAGACCTAAATAACTTATTGCCAGAAAAAACCCGCATCGTTTGTGATAATGATGCCTCCTGTTTTGCTTTGGCCGAAGTCATAAGCGGCGCAGGTAATAAGTACCAACAAATGTATGATATTCCAGTTTCTAAGCAAGTTGGAATTGGTATAATTTTGGGCACTGGAGTGGGCGGTGGCATTGTAATTGAAGGTAAACTACTACGAGGTATACATGGTGGCGGTGGCGAGATTGGCCATACAGAATTAGTGACAGGGGGAAATCCCTGTTACTGCGGTCACCTTGGATGTGTTGAGCAGTATCTATCTGGTCCTGGAGTGGAGAGCATGTATCGTGCTAAAACATATGGATCAGAGTTAAAGGCAGTGGATATTTTTGAAAAGGCCAATACTTTGCAAGACCCAATATGCCAACAAATTATTGACGAATATAAACTCAACATGATCCGCTTTTTAAGAAATCTAAGCAACATTTTTGACCCTCACTACTTTGTGTTGGGAGGTGGAGTAAGTAACCAAGAGCAGTTGTACACACTTGAAAAATCTCTCGCCAAAATTTGCTTTAACCCAGTCTCCTCCCCTAACATTCTTCAACATCAACTGGGGGATTCAGCAGGTGTAATTGGTGCTGCCTTACTTCTTGAAGGAAGATAATTTATGATCGACAAAAAAGCCGGGATTCTTCTTCATATTAGCTCGCTTCCTAGTAAATGGGGCATAGGAGATCTAGGACCAGATAGTTACAAATTTATTCACTGGCTCAAAGAAGCTGGTCAACATTACTGGCAGGTACTTCCCATTTCAGTAGCAGGTCATGATGGATCACCATATTCTAGTTACTCAGCGTTTGGAGGCAACCCACTGCTTATCTCTCCTGAAAATCTTATTGAAGATGAATTGCTTACCCCACAAGATACTAATCAAAGCTTAATACCAATTGAGTTGAGCTCTAAAAACTCCGTAAACTTTCATAAAGTTTACGATTTTAAAATGTCTCTGTTTAAAAAAGCTTTTAAAAAATTTAAACATAACTCTAAGCTACAAAAAGAATTTACCCAATTTATTACTTCATGCAATAACCACTGGCCATTTGATTTGGCCCTATTTCAAGCGCTCTCCAAACACTTTGGAAGGCCATGGACGATGTGGCCTACGCCGTTTAAAGATAGAGATCCCAAGACTTTAGAAAATTTTGAAAAAGAACACCATGAAGAGATCTCTTTTGCCCAATTTTTGCAGTTTGTCTTTTTCAGACAGTGGAATAGCTTAAAAACATATGCGGCTTCCCACGGGATTAAATTAATCGGTGACATTCCCATCTTTTTATCTCATCACAGCATGGATGTTTGGAAAAATCCTGGGTGGTTTAAACTCGATGAGACAGGACAGTTAAAGGTGGAAACTGGGGCTGCTCCCGATTTTTTTAGCAGCACTGGGCAAAAATGGGGTACACCCAACTACAACTGGTCTTTGATGAAAAAAGATAACTATAGTTGGTGGAAAGATCGCTTGAGGTTCATGATGCAAAACTTTGATCTAATCCGCCTAGATCATTTTCGCGGTTTTGCTGCTACTTGGGAAGTTGATACCAAGGCAGATGATGCTGCAAGTGGATGGTGGTGCAAAGGTCCAGGAATTGATTTTTTTAAACAGCTCCAAAAAGATTTGGGCAATTTGCCACTGATTGTCGAAGATTTAGGCCATATAACCGAAGATGTACAAAAGCTGCGCAACCACTTTAGTTTTCCAGGTATGAAAGTGCTCCAGATGGCATTTGCTTCAGGAGACAGCAATCCGTACCTACCCCACAACTATGAAGAAAATTTTGTGGTGTACACAGCAACTCACGATAATGATACTTCAAATGGTTATTTCCAAAACCTTCCCGATACATTGGAGCGCCACTTTGTTTTTGATTATCTTAAAATTAAAAACCTAGATCAGATAAATTGGGACTTGATTGAAGCTGCCATGCATTCCAAAGCATGTATGGCCATTATCCCCTTGCAAGATGTCATGGGGCTGGGCACCGAGGGACGCTTTAATACTCCAGGCACTACCGAAGGTAATTGGAGTTGGAGATTTCAATGGACAGATTTACTCCCTAAAGACCATAATAGACTAAAAAGTATAACTATCGCCTCTAAAAGAAGTTTATAAGGAATTGACCAATGTTAAAAATTCTTGCCACACTCACGCTACTTTTTGTTACAACAACTATAAAGGCCACGATAGACACTAAAAATGTGATCAAGGTAAGTGCTACGACCTACCAGGATAAAGCTTCTAATAAATTTTTAGTTGTCACTTTTAAAAATCAACCGGGATGGCACACTTACTGGAAAAATCCAGGGGATGCTGGAATTGCCACCAAGATATCTTTTACCTCGGGAAGTTCTACTTTAAAATTGAACAGTATACCCTGGCCATCTCCCAAGCGTTATATTGCTGAAGGCAATATTTGGACGTATGGATACGCCGGCAAATACAGCATTTTCTATCCGCTATCAAAATTAAATTATACTAAAGTGAATCACACTTCATTTAAAATTAAGGCCACTTGGCTTGCATGTAAAAAAATATGTATCCCAGGTCAATCTGAATTTAAATTATCCGACACTCAATCATTTACTACGACTAAAGAAGAAATTAGTCAGCATTTATCAGCACTTCCCAGACCAACTACCTTCCCACAGAATTTAAAATTGGTCTTGGCCCTTTCACAAGATAAAAAAGGGCTGGCCCTGTACTACAGCATACCAAACTTGGAAAAAAGTGAGCTCGGTCCAGATATGAATCTCATTACTCCTTATTTGCAAGAACCCTTTTCATTTAAACATGAAACACTGATAAGTAGTAAAACAAAAACTACCTACGCCCACATGGACATTGAATGGGATGGGGAATACATGGAGCCAGAGGAGCCACTGCCCACAGATGGAAAATTTAAAAAACCATATACTTTAAAGTTTTTATACAGCAATCCTAGTACCAGTAAGGTGGAAATTATCGAAAAAACCTTTTCCACCTTTTTAATAAATGGTCAAAAAGCACTAGAGTCAGTTACTGCCAATAAAAAAAAAAAAAGTAGTGCCACCCTCTGGTACTACCTAATTCTGGCATTTTTGGGCGGACTTATTTTAAACATTATGCCCTGTGTGCTACCAGTTATCTCTATTAAATTATTTAGCATCATCAAACACAGTAACTCCAAAGAAAAGCTGTTCATGCACAGTATATGCTATACATCAGGGATTTTATTTACCTTCATACTCTTAGGTTCTACAATTATCATCCTGAAAAAAAGTGGTGAAATTGTTGGTTGGGGTTTTCAATTACAATCCCCAATAATTGTCTCCATCATGATTATGACAATGTTTATTTTTGCCCTAAACCTTTTTGGATTGTATGAGTTTAAAACTCCCGGTGGTAAATTTTTAGGTGGCCTCCAAATTAGCCACGGAATGCTGGGAGATTTTATCAGTGGGATCATGGCCACCATTTTATCCACACCATGCAGCGCGCCTTTTTTGGGAGTGGCCCTAACCTTCGCCCTTACTTCCACCTCCTACACAATTATTGGAACCTTCATGGCCATAGGCCTTGGCCTTTCCTTCCCCTTTATTCTTATTGGTATCTTTCCTGGTTTAATTTCATTTCTACCCAAGCCTGGAATGTGGATGGAGAACTTGCGGAAATTTTTGGGACTTAGCTTAATTTTTACGGCCCTTTGGTTAACAGATGTATTCTTGGCCCTAACTGAAAACTCAAATTCCCTTTTAGTCCTCAACTGTTCAATGGCCTTAATGTTTTTTGCCTTCTATTTTTATAACAGTATATCCAAAAAGCTGATCTACTTTTTCACCTTTTTTATTTTATCAACTGCTCTTTTTGTCGCAAATATTGCCTTTAACTACACTACACTACCATCGAGTAACGACTCTTCTAAACAATCCATTATGAATATGAATGGCATGACCTGGGAAAAATGGTCCGAGGAAAAATTGCTATATTATAAAAACCGCAAAGAACTCGTTTTTATCGACTTTACTGCCAGATGGTGCCTCACTTGCAAGGTCAATGAAAAACTGGTCCTTGATACTGCTGGATTTAAAGAATTGGTCAAAAAGCACAATATGAAATTACTCCTTGCGGATTGGACCAAAAGAGATCCAGTTATTGGTAAATGGTTAAAAGATCATGGAATGGTAGGAGTTCCTGCCTACTTTATTCAAACTCCAAATGGGCGGTTAATTAACCTAGGTGAAACTCTAACCATTTCAAAAATAAAGTCTAATCTTTAATAAATTTAGTCCTTCCCCATTCATCTAAAGTGTGTATAAAATACTATACCACTTTAGTTTTGGTAATAAACGAGGAGGTCTAAAAATGCAAGTTGATATTACTGACAGAGAAGCAAACTTCTTTTTTCATGATCCCGATGCATTGATGGTCAAGGATGTGATGACTACTGATGTTTTTACGCTCTATGAAGAAGATTATTTTGTAACGATCAACAAGTTAATGAAATGGAAAAACATCCGTCACATCCCCATTATCGACAATAACGGCATCTTGGTGGGTCTTATCACCAACCGAGATATTCTAAAGCTCTCGGCCATTCATCACAATAAATTAGATAGCGTGGCAGTAGAAGCAATTATGCAAAAAAGTGTTGCCGTCATTGCCCCTGAAGCTAGTTTACAAAATGCAGCGCAAATTATGTTTAAGAAAAAATTTGGCTGTCTGCCCGTGGTGACAAGCAGTGGGAAGCTTGTGGGAATTATCACTGAAGCAGATTTTGTAAAGTTTTTTCTAGAATGGGAAGTAGAAAAAAAACAATTGCGAAGCAACTAAGAGTTGTTATAGACAACGATAAACCCTTCTACAATGCAAGTGTTGCCCACCTGCACACTTTTTAGAATTCACAGCTTCACATTTCCAATCACCAACTGGCACTGCTGGCCCTTTACAGGTATATGCAAACTCTTTAGATTTTTTATCATGTTTATTTTTGTGCTTGTCCACTTGATCTTTGTCTGGGCAACTAAAAAAGGTTAGCCCAAAGTTTTTATCTCTTTTGATCATTTGAAAACTCTGTTTGCCGCTGAAATTAACAACGAAAATACCAACAATAAATGGTAACAAATAGGTAGTGATACGACGCCAATTCAATCGATTGTTTTCTATGGGAATTGCATAATCTTTGAGATGCTCGGTAAGTGCGGTTAAATCAGTAACAAAAAAATTTATATTAATTGGTTTATCCGTTTCGGTACAAATATCAATGGCCCGAAAGCCTGATTGTTTCGAACTGTTGAACAGTCTATAGGTCACAACCTTTTTGATTTGATGAGTATTAACCTTAATATAACCATCTTTTTCCCCCACCAAAATTCTTGGCAATTTTATGGTGGCAACTTCCTTTTTTAAAGTAATTAATATTGTAGAGAGTTTTCGATATCTTCTTTTTACCTGAATTTTTCATCCTAAACTTGATCTGATCTTCAAATACCTGTCCTGGTCATTGACATGGTCATTTTTACGATATTTTTCCTTAAGCAGTCTGCAAACAATAAATGTTGGCCTATTATACAAAGAAAAGTATG
>JADHTQ010000094.1 GCA_016784965.1 Bacteriovoracaceae bacterium
TCTCAAAGTATCAAAACAATTCTGGATATCACTGGTTAAGTCTACGACAGAAGCCTTTTCACTATTTTGATAATAATGAAAAGTTTGCTTATTCTGTAGTCGACTGTCCCGATGCTAAAAAAGCTTATAAACTCAATTCTATAGCTGATACAGTGAGAGCTCTCAAGTTTACTAGATAGAAGCTGCAATACCCAGAATGACCTTTTTGGTATACAATAGATAGTTAGAACTAGACTGCTTCAAGGTGAAGGTGCTAACTATGCTAGAAAATTTTTCTATGGATAACGTTTGGGTCCGTGCCCTTATTTCTTTGGCCTTATTTATTTGTTTACTTGTACTTAGATTGGTCACCCTAAAGTTAATTCGTCTCTCAAAGCAAGCGGATTTTGATGTTAAAAGGCGTTGGTCTTTAAACACTAGCTCGATCCTTTCGATTTTGTTCTTTGTGACCATGGTGTTGATCTGGAGAAACGAGATTCAAACCTTCGCGCTTTCATTTTTTGCAATTGCGGTAGCGCTGGCCATAGCTACAAAAGAGCTGATAATGTGCTTTTCAGGCACCTTTTATAAAATTAGCTCCAACCCTTTTGGAATTGGTGATCGAATCGAAGTTAAAGGGATTAGAGGTGACGTCATAGACCGTGGGCCCTTGATGACTAAAATTTTAGAAATTGGTCCAGGGCAAGACACCCACCAACATACAGGTCGTTGTATAACTCTGCCAAACAGTTTGTTTTTGAGCAATTTTGTTGTGAATGAATCTTATTTTCACGACTATGTTTTACACACCTTTAGCATCCCTATCGAGTGTTCACAAGACTGGAATAGAGCACTTGAAGTTATTTTGAAGGCAGCTGATGAGGAGTGTTCACAATACTTAGAATCTGCCCAAAAATATATAAAAAGAATTCAGTATCGAGATAATCTAGAGCTGCCAATGGTAAATCCACGAGTACACGTAAAAACTGTGGCCCCCAACCGTTTAGAGTTATTAACTCGCATAGCAGTTCCTGCCAGGTCCAAAGGAAAAATTGAACAAAAAATTATCAGAAAATTTTTAGAGAGGTTCTACGGTCCAAGCCCAAGCCCAAACTCAAGTCAAACTACATAAACGAGAAGAAAATTTTAAGTTACTTTGATGGTTCTAAATTACTCATGATTAGTGGAACAAGCTCATCATAAATATTTTTTTTCTCAATAAATGAAACATTATCAAGGTCTTTGGCATCCTTCATACAATCCATTAAATATCCAGTAATAAACACTATTGGGGTCAATTGATTTACCCCTTCTGTTCTGATTTTTTTTGCTAAATCTGCCCCTGACATAATTGGCATACTATAATCAAGGCTAATTAAGTCATATTTGTTTTTTTGGATTAAGTCTGTTGCCTCTTCAATACTATCAGTTTTGTGAACTGTACAATCACAAGCCTCTTCAAACACTTCTGAAAAAATCATTAGAGTATTTTTATTATCATCAATTACTAAAAACTTGTACAAGCTTGTACCCCTTGTTACTTATAATTTATAATTTTAATCTGATTTTGTTTATAAGAAAAGCAATTGATGACTAGCTATTTCGAAAATATAAAATTATATCTGTTCCATGATTAGGTTGATTGTCATTTTCAGTGGTTGACTTTATAACTAGCCTACCTTTATAAAAATCCATGTAGGCTTTCACAATCGGCAATCCCACGCCACTTCCCTCTTCATTTTCAGTACCTGGGGTACTCGTTTTAGTCTGAGTTTCTATTAAGTTTGGAATGTTGTTGGTATCTATTCCGCACCCTGAGTCCGAAAAAATGATTTTTGTCCAATCAGGTAAATTTTCACCCGTGATTACAATTTTAGATCCTCGATAGGAAAATTTGTGGGCATTAGATAAAATATTCGTAAAGATACTATGTTGAATAGACACAGGCCCGGCTAAAATTTTATCGCAAAAACCTTCCGGAAATTCTGTTTTAATTGTGATGTCCTTATTTTTAAACTTGTCTGACATGGCAGTTATGGCGCTACCGAGGTGCTCTCTAAAATTGATTAAAGTAGGTACCAATGCGATACTATCCACCTCCAAGGATTCAAGCTTTTTTACCTCACCTATAATGTCAAACATATTGACTGTCGCTTTTTGGATTGTTGAAAATCTATTTTTAATATTTTTTTTATCTTTTTCATTAAACGCCAGTGAGTTGAAGTCTTTAAAGCGGGTCTTTCCATGAATCAGTGTTAATGGATCTGAGATGTCATGGTATAAAATGGCAAGCAGATGCTTTTTATCAGCGATCGCTTTTAGAAACTGCCTATTTTTTTCATTGAGTTTTAAAATGGAAGCCTCTTTCCTTGTATAATACAAATAGGTAATGCTCAAATACGTAAAGGCACCTACAATAATTGTAGCAGTACAATCAGTTGAAATAATCTCTGCAGGAATTTGATAGGTTTTAACCAAAGAGGTGGCAACGGCCCAACCAGCAAAGACATTGAGTGCAACGCTAACAGAGGTCCAAACAAATCCCCAGCGAGTTCCTAGTAAAAAAACGGTTGCGATGGGAATTCCTGGCAACCAATAAATTACCATTGACTGAAAGCCTCCCGAAAATAACATCAGGGCAAAAAAGGTCAGCTCCAGACAAAGTATGAAGATGTTTGCAGAAACAACATAGTTGCCTTTTAATTTATAAAAAAATAAATTCAGCAAATGACTTGGTATTGCAATGTAATAAATTGGCAGGTAAGTATAAAAGTTATCAGTATAATGCTTCAATAGATAAACACCGACTGAAAAAGATGTAATAATGATAAACCAGATCAACATCCTAGACTTATCCACATGATCTTGAACATCAAAGTCTAGGGAATGGAGGTTATCTTTTAAGTTTGAAGGAGTAAAAAACTGTGTAATGTTCACGCTCAAAGACCTGCTTTTTAAAATATTGCAACAATCTTGTAATGCTAATGCTAATGCTAATGCTATTAATAGTTTTTGTTAATTTTTTTATTCATTTTATATATTATACTTTTTTTCTAACAAATCTTGTCGTAAAACATGTAGTAAGGCAAGAATATTTAACTAACGATATTTAACTAACAATATTTAAATGAAGTGAGTAATTATGAAATTTATAAATTATGTGGCCAAAGGCAATGCACGGCTGGGAGTCTTTCTTGAAGACAAGCAAAAAATTCTAGATATTAATACTGCCAACAAAGAGCTTCCGACCGACATTATCTCTTTAATTGAAGGTGGCTTTTTACCTTTAGTTTGTGAAACAATAAAAAATGGCCTTGATGAGCAAACCCTCATCTCACCGGATGATGTGTTGGTAGCAGCAGCTGTGCCAAACCCCAGGCTCATAGTATGTGTCGGTCAAAACTACAAAGACCATGCAGACGAACAAGGTGCAAAATACCCCAAAAATCCTCTACTGTTTAACAAATCTCCTTGGTCTGTTTGTGGGCCATATGACCCAATAATCTACCCAGACAATGTTGAAAAGCTTGACTATGAAGTAGAGTTGGGCATTGTAATAAATAAGAAAACAAAAGACGTTAGTGCCTCAAATGCAATCGACCACATATTTGGTTACTGCACATTCCATGATGTATCAGCTAGGTGTGCGCAATTTGGTGACCGGCAGTGGTTTCGCGGCAAATCCTTTGATACATTTGCACCAATTGGCCCATACCTTGTAACAAAAGATGAGATCCCATGCCCCAATAACCTAAAATTGTGGTGTAAAGTAAACGGTGAGACCAGACAACAATCAAATACTTCAAATTTAATTTTTAATGTTGAGACATTGGTCGAGTATATCTCTCATAGCATGACCCTAATGCCCGGAGATATCATTGCAACAGGAACTCCTGGCGGTGTAGGTGTATTCATGAATCCACCAAGGCTATTAAATCGTGGCGACACTGTTGAGCTAGAAGTGGAACCTCTAGGTAAAATCATAAACAAAGTCATCTAATCTCATCTAAAGGTTCCATCTAAAGGTTCCATCTAAAGGTTCCAGGTTCCTAAACGGGACACATCTTGTCAAAGTCTACAACCAAGGGGCATAGGTTGCATGAAAGTACAACTTCAACACAGATTTATTGTGCACGTGGTCCCACAGGTCTGCTGGCACGAGTCCTGCGGATTCTTCTTAGGAATTTCTTGACTACTTTTTTTGTGTCGGCTTGCATTTGGGCCACATTGTATTGCTCTTCTATTTGTGCAATTGCAGAGTCTAGTTGTAGGGCCTCTTGTACCCCTACTACGTGTCCGGATAAACCAGAGCCGGTTACTACATAATGACAATTTTTGATATTGGTAAACTGCCACCCATGTACGGCAGTGTGATTTGCCATCGCTGTTTGAAACTGTTGTTGGCAAGCCGAATATGTACTGTCTGTGACTACAATACCGGCCCCGGGCATCCCTACAATATCTGCAGAAGCTGCCCAATAATTATTACCAGATCCAATCGCTGCATAAGTTTGTGTTGCAAACGCCAACATTAACATGCCTACTAGAAAGGTTTTTAAGTTTTTCATCATTTCTCCTTAGTTTTAGTTGATTTTATTGTTAACTACTTTTTTTCATTGGTCACATGAACCAAAGCTTCAAAATTCGACGCAAGTTTAGACGAGCTAATGCCATAATCCTAATCACTTTTTTCAATGAGCACATAGAGATTATGAATGAAGGTTAGATATTAATCAGGTATCCAGGTCGATGTATTCAATTTTTAAAATTTCCAATTCAAGCTCACCCTTAGGAGTGTTAACTACAATGGAGTCACCGACTTCTTTACCAAGTAGTGCTGCTCCGATAGGAGACTTCCAACTAATATAATTTTTGGCCGTATCTAGCTCATCGGCACCAACAATGGAATATGTCTTTTTTGCTAAGGTTTCATCCATAACCTCTACTGTTGCACCAAACAGTACTTTATCAGATGTAACTTGTGTTGGTTCGACTACATTTGCTGCCTCAACTCTTTTAGTTAAAAATCTCAATCTACGATCAATTTCTCTAAGTTTTTTTTTGCCGTAAATATAGTCAGCATTTTCTGAGCGGTCACCATTGGCCGCTGCCCAAGCAATGACCTTTGTAAGCTCTGGGCGCTCTACTTTGATGAGCTGGTCAAGCTCATCAGTTAACTTTTTTAAACCCTTTTTAGTAATGTAATTATTCTTCTTGTTCATAACAATTCACAGTTAATCTGTTTTGATAGCCAAATATTATACAAACAGCTAACATATATTGATTGAAAGGGTTTGGCAAAAATGCAGCCCCTTGGTTAGTATTGCATAAAGGAAATTGTATGTTCAATCGAAAAATATTATTAATCATAAGTATCACTGCCTTAAACGTTGCAGTTTGCTTTACTACTAGTACGAGCCTTAGTGCTAGTGCTAGTGCTAATGCTAATGCTAATGCTAATGCTAATGCTAAACCAGAGCAGCAAACTAACATCATAGTTATTTCAGACCTAAATGGAAGCTATGGTTCAACAAGTTATGGACGGGCCGTCAAAACAGCAGTCAGAAGAATTCAACAGTTAACACCTGATATGGTTATTATCACCGGCGACATGGTAGCAGGTCAGGGCAGGATAAGACGATCAAAAAAACATTACCAACAAATGTGGAGTGCATTCCATGAGACTGTAACAATTCCACTTACAAATAGTTATATACCTGTTGTTGTAACCCCCGGTAACCATGATGGATCAAAATATCCAAAGTATAAATTAGAGCGAGTTGTATTTAATGAACAATGGAAGAAGTATAAACCACAAATTGACTTTGTTGATGAAAGCCATTACCCAGAACACTACTCATTTTCACACAACGGTACCTTTTTCATTTCACTAGATGCGACTACTTCGAGTAAGTTAGATTCTGCACAGATACGATGGGTTAAAGAGCAGCTTAGAAAAAGTGCTAAATACAAACACAAGGTTTTATTTGGGCATCTTCCTCAGTACGCCTTTACCAAGGGCAGAGAGAGAGGGATTTTAAATGATAGTGAGTTACAAAATATTATGAAAAGACATAAGGTAGATGTCTTTTTAAGTGGTCACCATCATGGATACTATCCTGGAGAGGTCGATGGGATCCGCATGGTTTCACAAGCCGCTTTGGGATCGGGCCTAAGATATTTGATTGGATCAAGCAGAAGATCTCACAAGGCCATGACCAGCATTTCATTTTCCGAGACAGGTATTCAAATTGAAGCTTATCGTGGGCGAAATTTAGACATATTGATTTCACGAGAAAGTCTTCCAACACATATAGGCCCTATGATACGCGACGATCTTCCGTAATGTGCCAGCAGACTTGCGGGACCCGCCGCGCCATGCGCGGTGAGTCCCGCAAGTCTGCTGGCACATTACGTGCTTGATTTCTATCTAAAGACCCATATAATCACAATCTTCGCTTGCAGGTATTTGTGTTCGCTTGTTAGAATTTAGGGGGCGATTCAAGTTTGTCGTAAATTTATTACTTAACTGGTGTGAGATTATGAGATATTTTCTTTTGTTGTTTTTATTTGTGAGCTTTAACACATGGGCATCTGCAACTGATCAGATCAAAGCCGCTCAAGTTAATGAAGAGAATCTATACTTTGTGCATTTGGATAGATTTTTAAACCATCCAGAGCAAAGCAGTTCATATATTGATTCTTTGAATTTAAACCTGCGAGATGAGAGGTTTCGAAAAATCGTAATTGATTCATTATGGGATCTTTTATGGAAACCGCCTACTAAAAATTTTCTGACTCCTCAACACATTGAGATTTTAGAAAAGATTAAGATCGATTTGTTTTCTCTTGCAGATAGAGTCAGGCTTTTTCTATTGGCAAAAAAATTCCATCTCTCTATCTATGATTCTTACAAACTCATTGCAGATCTTGGTAATTCTATTGATACCGGAACACTTGACAGGCGTTCGTTGTACACTCTACTAAATCATAAGAAGTTCCTAATATCCCATGGCCACGATTCTGTCTATCGCCTCTTAAAAGATAGATATTTGAAGGAGAGATTAACCTATAAAGCGGCGACATCTCCTTTTAGAGCAAAGACAAAGGAGGAGTTTCGCGATCTATTTTTTAACACTCCAGATACACCAGCTTATAGAAATGGAACTTATAAAAATGGTATCCGGTTATTTTTGATATGTCGGCACAGTCGATTCTATCCATGTATTATGTTGTTAAAAGATCATCGCAACCGACCAGTTTATGGTCCCGATGGTAAGACTTTGTGGAATAGTCCATCTTTGGCACTAGGCCAGCCTGGACTAAATTTTAACCAACGCAACGGCCATACTCCTTCTGGTGTTTACACTCTCGACTCCGTTATGCCACAAGCAAATCGTCCTAGGGCATTTGGTAAGTTTAGACGGGTTATTGTAAATTTCATTGCCTCTTCAAGGAATGAGAAGAATATGAAATCATTTCTTCCACCCTCTGCACATGAAAAACCTTGGTGGAGTGAGGCGGTTATTGCAAGAGATTTAGGGCGAAATCTGTTTAGAATTCATGGAACAGGATCAAAAAATGATGATGATGAGTCTACTTTTTATCCTTTTGTGAGAACATCTGGTTGCATAGCCAGAAGAGAAGGCCTCTATGATAATATTAAATATATTGACCAACGAGTTTTGCTTGATAGCTTAATGATAAACTTAAATCTTGAGCCTATCTATAAAAATGAAAAACGAATTTCTGGAGTACTGTACATTATCGAAATTGATGATCAAAAAAAGGCAGTAGATTACGAGGATGTAGACCGTTTATTATTTTCAAATTAAATGATTAATCCAAATCCGTTATAAAAGAGGGCAAAGACCACCCTTGACAAGCTGGTCCCATGGTTAAAACTTTTGGCCCATCATCTGTAAAGGCCACAGTATGCTCAAAATGAGCACTAACTTTTCCATCAGCAGTGACTATCGTCCAACCATCGTCCAAGGTTTTCACTTCCTTTGTGCCAACGTTGATCATCGGCTCTATCGCCATAACCATCCCCTTTTGCAACTTAAAATCAATCTTCTCGTCATAAAAGTTGGGGATTTGAGGTCCCTCCCACATTTGCTTGCCGATGTTGTGGCCTACCAGTGCATCCACAACAGAAAAGCCGTTGTCATGGGCAGTCTTACTCATATCTCTGGCGACAAAACGCCAGTATTTCTGTTTGGCAATGTCTATGATAGCTTGGCGTAAAATATCCTCTGTAAGAGTTAATAAACGACTTAAATCCGGATCTATTTGACCTACAGGGTAGGTCACAGCTGAATCACCACACCAATTATTAAACTTAACTCCAATATCAATACTTACAACATCACCCTCTGAAAGCTTTCGATTTGAGGGGATACCATGAACGACCTCTTCATTAATAGAAATACACGAAGCATTCGGATAAGGAGTAACACCTGGGACACCCTTAAAAAGTGGGATCGCCTTACGCTGAATAATAAGGTCTTCAATCACTGCATCTAATTCACGAGTGGTCACGCCAGGTTCAATCATTTTAGAAACAGCAGAATGTGCTTCCCAGACGATCAATCCAGACTCACGCATTCGTTTAATCTGATCCTTGGTCTTAATAATACTCACAAGACTCCTAATGTTTTATAAATGAAAAGATACATCATACTCTCATAAGCGATAATAAATGTCTAAACACGAGGATTAATAAGTTTTTGTCTGGCTTTATTTTGTATACACTAATTCTTTTAGAAGATATAATTGGTTATCCTGAACTTTTCACCTATCGCATAGCATCCATTAAATATTGATAACCATTTAAAATGATCAATAAAAATCATAATAATTTTCTTATTTTTGTACCCAAATGGCCGAGATTAGGCCCAAAACTCCTCAGAAATC